>JAQYAY010000001.1 GCA_029338735.1 Lachnospiraceae bacterium
TGAGACGAAATCGGACTCGAGGACTTTCTTTCCTTTTACAATGAGAAACATATGCTGCTCAGCCAGATTGACCTCTGCATAGGTATCTCCATAGTCAGAAGCCGCAGGACCGTGATTGGCAGCCTCACTGTGGTAGATGAAGTCACGCTCCACATCCTTGCCAGCCTTGACATCTGCCTTCAGCTGCCTCATCTCGGCATCATAATTGATCCACCAGCCATAGTCGCCGCCCTTTACAGTGACGGTCTTGCCATACTGGGTCAGAAGCTTCCTTGGCAGACCGAAGGTATTGTAATTGTATCCGCATTTCCTCACAAAAGCAGACAGAGCATCATCGTCGAATGATACCTTGCCCTTTTTGCTCACCTTGAACCACTTTGACTGATCCTCTTTGGAGACCTTGTATGTCTTGCCATTTCCGAGGTCATAGGTGATCGTAGGCTTCATATATTTATTGAGATTTTTTACAGTCTTCTTAAGGGTGGCATTGTCCTTTTTAACAGTCGGATCCTTGTAGCAGCCACTGTCACGAAGGTTCATGGAATCTGAAAGTGTCGTGAGGGAATTAACGATATTCTCCTTCAGTGTAGCAGCCTTGATCTGAGTACCGTAGACCTCCGGCACTACCACGAATTTGTCGCCCGAGAGCTCATAGGTCGCATTCTGTGACTTTTCTGCCTCTGCTGTAGTTGCATTTAGTCCTGCTATCTCTGAGTCAAGTGCTGTCTCATCAAAGGTGGCGCTGAGCTGTGGTACCCTGACTTCCTTCTTTTGTCTGAAAAAAGAAAGGGGCCATTCAGCAACCTTCTGTGATGACAGTATCTGATCAGCAGCCTTCTCTCTGGCATTCTCATCAAGCTTCAGGCCGACTTCCCTGCCATATATGGTATCTGTAGTATTGTCACCGTCGATCTCAAGGCTGTATGAATCGGCGTCCTCATCAAGGATCTCCATTATGCCATCCTTGTCCTTATATGAGGCTTTCTCACCGACGAGCCTGGTATCTGGCATCATATGGCTTCCGAAGTATGCGCATCCTCCGGCATATACCGCCGCAACAGCCGTCACAACGGCTATTGGTATTACAATCTTTTTTTTCATAATATTTTTCCTAACGTGCCTATCGTACTACAAAAGCCTCTTTTTTTCAATCGTACTTTATGATAGAATACCTTTCATGCGTATATTAGTAAATAGCTTTTTATCTAAAAGGAAAAAAAGAATTCTTATCCTGCTGTATTTCGTAATTTACATTATATGTTTCTATCTGGTCGAGCATGTCTTTGTCAACCGTCATTACTTCGTGCTCGACACCCCAATCGACCGCGCAATTCCGTTTATTCCGCAGTTTGTGCTGGCATACTATTTCTGGTTTGTATACCATGTATGGGGAATGCTCCCGGCATTTCTCCATGAGGACAGCACTGAATACTACCGGATAGCATTTGCGCTGTTCTCAGGAATGACGGTATTCATAATAGTATCGTTTATCTTCCCGAATATGCAGAATCTGCGTCCTGCGCACCTCGGTGATGATATTTTTTCAAAAATGATCGCAAACATCTATGCTTCTGATACACCGACGAATATCATGCCGTCGATTCATGTCTACAATGCACTGGTCATCAACACCGGCATCTGGAGAAGTCCTGAGGCCGGGAAGCATCATGCACTCCGCGGCCTGTCGCTCTTCTGCTGCATCATGATCATCCTCTCGACCGTATTCATCAAGCAGCATACGATAGCCGATATCATTGGCGCATTCGTGATGTACCTGGCATTCTACCGTTTCTTCTTTACCAGGCGCTTCAGACTGCCGGCACTATTCAGCGAGCCTGCCACCACTCTATAGATCCTCTATCTCATCGAGCCAGATACGCGCCGATGCATCTGACGGCATACGCAGATCGCCGCGCGGTGAGAGTGCGACAGTACCCACCTTCGGCCCGTCAGGAATCGCGCTTCTCTTGAACTGCTGTGTGAAGAACCTTCTGTAGAATACCTTCAGCCACTTCTTTATCGTCTCATCATCATAAGTATCCTTAAATGCAGTCCTTGCAAGGATATATATTTTCTCCGGAGAAAATCCGTATCTCAGCAGATAATACAGGTAAAAATCATGCAGTTCGTAAGGTCCGACGAGGTCTTCTGTCTTCTGGGCAATCTGACCGTTCTTTTCAGGCGGCAGGAGTTCTGGAGAGACAGGCGTATCGAGCACATCGAGCAGGACCTTTCTCAGCTTCTCATCATCTTTTCCATAATAGTCTGCATAGAAGCGGACCAGATGACGGACCAGAGTCTTCGGTACCGAACAGTTCACGGCATACATTGACATGTGGTCTCCATTGTAGGTAGCCCAGCCAAGTGCCAGCTCTGAGAGGTCTCCTGTTCCGATCACGAGACCGCCCTCTTTATTCGCTATATCCATCAGGATCTGGGTTCTCTCCCTGGCCTGTGAATTCTCATATGTCACATCATGGACATTCTCATCCTGACCTATATCGGAGAAATGCTGTCTGACTGCCTTGCTGATACTGATCTCACGGAAGGTCACGCCGAGCGTCTCTATCATGGTGACTGCATTCTCGTATGTCCTGTCAGTCGTGCCGAAACCAGGCATTGTGACTCCGATGATGCCCTTCCTGTCGAGTCCTAAGATATCAAAAGCGCGGACAGTCACAAGAAGTGCAAGCGTTGAATCAAGTCCTCCAGAAATGCCTATCACGGCAGTCCTGGAATGCGTATGTTCAAGCCTCTTGCGAAGTCCATAGGCCTGGATATTCAGAATCTCCTCACAGCGTTCCCTCAGGTGTGATTCATCTGAAGGCACGAAAGGATGCGGATCCAGGGGCCTTGTAAGACTCACCTTTTTCGGAGTCAGCCTGAATGGGATACGCTCATAATCATCTTCGGGCACATAGGTAGTCATCTGGTCGCGGCGCTTTATAGATTCAGATACATCAATCTCTGTAATCGTCATCTGACCCTCAAATGGCCTCGTCTCAGCAAGCACACGGCCATTCTCTGCAATGATGCCGTGTCCTGAATATACGACATCCTGAGTAGATTCACCAATACCGGCATTTGCATAGATATAGCTCGTATATGTCTTTGCAGACTGCATCGCCACGAGTTGCCTCCTGTATGAAGCCTTGCCCGTGAGCTCATCTGAAGCAGAGAGATTGACTATGATACTGGCACCAGAAAGTGCGGCGTGGGTAGACGGAGAATCCGGAACCCACAGATCCTCACAGAGCTCTGCAGCAATATCAACTCCCGGAATACTGTCACATGAAAAAATAAGGTTGCTTCCAATCGGAATCTCACCATTCGGAAGTGCAATCGTCTCTGAGTACTGTGGTCCCGGTGCAAAATACCTGGCCTCATAGAACTCACTGTAGTTCGGGAGATTAAGCTTAGGGACGAATCCTAATACATGCCCTCTGTTGATAGCGGCAGCGACATTTCTCAGATGTCCGGCATAGAAGACCGGCAGACCTGCGAAGATGATCGCGTCAAGTGCCTTTGTCTTCTCAGCAATGAGTCTGAGCGCCTGTATTGCGCCCTCCTGCAAAGTATCCTGAAAAAACAGTTCGCCACACGTATATCCCGTGATGCAGAGTTCAGGGAAGGCTATAATCTGTGCCCCGTCATCAGCGGCTTTCTGTGACCAGTCTATAATGCTCTTTGCATTAGCCTTTGTATCTGCAACCACCGTATCCGGTGTGATAGCAGCAACCCTTATGAATCCATGTGCCATTAGAGTATCTCCTCCGGTGTAAATGTATACTTTTTCCCACAAAATCTGCATACGACTTCGATTGGCTCACCGTCAGATGTCAGGTCATTTTTATCCTGCTGTGACAGAGTCTTAAGCTTCGCAGCGAACTTGTCATGGCTGCAGTCGCAGTAGAACTCCACGTCCTGCTTCTCTGTGAACTCTATATCAAAACCGTCAAGAACAGCCTTCAGGATGTCTTCAGGCCTATAGCCTTTCTCAAGCATATCTGTGACTGAATCAATATGAGAAATATTGTCGCTTAGCCTGTCAATCGTCTCATCATCAGTGCCAGGCATCAGCTGTACAATGAATCCGCCAGCCTGCTTTACAGTGAGGTCAGTGTCTACCAGTACTCCGAGACCGACCGATGACGGCACCTGCTCACTTTCTGCATAGTAGTATGTCAGATCCTCTGCAACCTCGCCCGATACGAGATTGATGGAACCGCTGTATGGCTCCTTGAGGCCCATGTCCTTGATCACACGCAGATATCCATGGCCTATAGCCCCGCCGACGTCGAGATGTCCATTTGACTTCTCAGGCAGATCTACATGCGGGTTGTTCGCAAACCCCTTGGCATGGCCATGCGGGTCCGCAGTCACAGTAACTCCGCCAGCAGGACCGTCTCCGATGAGCTGGAGAGTGATCTCGTCATTATCTCCATCCATCATGAATCCCATCATGAGGCCGGCGCTAAGCGTCCTTCCAAGTGCTGCCGTGATGACAGGCCACGTATCATGATCCTTTCTTGCAGTCTCAACTACATCTCTGTCTGAAATTGCAAATGCGCGTATCTGGTCGTGAGCAGCGATGGCTCTCACCATGTAATCGTTCATAACGTTAATGATCTCCTTGTTTTCTACCATCTTTATAATATCCCGGCCTTTCGGGATCTTTAAGATATTCTCTTGCAATAAATGTGAGCTTCTCCGAGTCATCACGTGGTTCTGACAGCGTATCCGTGTCAAGCGCTTCGATCAGCTCGAGTCCGGATTCTTTAAGCAGTGCCTCAATGTCCTCCCGTGAGTACCCTCTCTGCACATGCTGCTCAAAGAACTTATTGTAACGGCCATCTTTTTCTCTGATAAAAAGCGTCAGATCGTAGATATTGAGCTTCGTATCAGGATCATATCCATTCTCCCAGATGAAGCTTCCCTCGTCACGGTTCTCTGCGAATGTATTGTCTGCCAGCTCTTTCTCATATTTGTAGAGAGTATTGATATCAAAGATAAATATTCCGCCCGGATCGAGAAAGTTATTGACCCTGTTAAAGACCTCGAACAGATCATCCCTGTCCGTGATGTAATTGATACAGTCACAGACGCTCACCACAGCATGATATGTCCCGAACAGGTCCAGCTCACGCATATCCTGACAAATGTACAGAATAGAGTCGTCAGTCTCATGAGATCTGGCAATATCAAGCATCTCATCAGATCCGTCTACTCCAGTCATATCGTAGCCCAGATCTCTCAGGCGTCTGGTGATCTGTCCTGTGCCACAGCCCATATCTAAAACTAACGGCTTCCCATCAATTCCAGATGGCAGATATTTTTTTAATAGAGAGTCAAGCCCGTCTGCCCATCTGTCATATGGCACATTGTCCATGAACAGATCGTAGACTTCAGCAAACGAAGTATATGCATCACACATGTTTCTTTATCCAGTCGTACATGAAGGCGTAAACCAAAGCTCTGTCTGTCTCGTTCAGGATCTCATGTCTGTCGCCTTCAAAAAGCTTCAGCGTCAGATCCTTTATTCCGGCCTGTCTGAATTTTTCAAAAGCAGTCTTCACGCCCTTGCTCATTGATCCCACCGGATCATCTGCTCCAGATGCAAAAAGGATTGGAAGATCCTTCCGGATCAGCCTGACATTTTTCACAGAGTTATCAAACAGCATTGCAGATGTAATGGCCCTGTATCCATTAATTGAGAACAGGAAGGTATCAAAAGGATCCTTGTAATATTTCTTCACGCTCCAGGCATTCTTCGACAGCCAGCTGTCCCGAGGAACCGTGCCATCCATATTGAACTTGTGATAGTCGCCTGCAAACATGAAGTCAGACACACCTTTGCTCTTGTAATCCCATCCATGGAAAAGTGCCGTGACCTTGAGTACAAATCTGGCAATATGGATCGCTGCATTCGGAGTAGTGCCAGTCCCTACGATAATCGCGCCACTCAGTTCCTTCAGCTTGTCATTATATACAGCCAGGAATCTGCGGAGCATGAAGCTTCCCATCGAATGACCGAGGATGAAATACGGCACATCAGGAAATTTCTTCTTTCCATACTGATATACAGAGAGCATATCCTCACACATCGTCGCATCCGGCTCTTTCGAATGCATGACGCCAAGCTCAGCCGGATCATTCTTCGGCACCGAATGACCATGCCCGATATGATCATGGCCTATCACTACAAATCCCTTCTGTGTCATGTAGTCGGCGAACTCCTCATATCTCTCGATATACTCTATCATGCCGTGGACAAGCTGCAGTACCCCGACAGGCTTCGCATCCCCATCAGCCTTCCATTCCACACAGTGAAGTGGTGTTCCCACATCGTCCTTTGACCTGATTGAAAAAATCTCCTTTACCATTTTCATTTCCTCCTAAAATCACTTTCTGATACGGAACCCCGAAATCTTCGCTTCAACACTCCTGTTTCCCATATATTCATTTATATCAGGATAATATGTAATGTCAAGCTTTATATTATTTGGCAGTCCGGCAATTGCCTTGTCGAGCTGTGCCTTGCCATATGCATTCCTGATCTCATCATCCATCCCGGCACCTTCCCCGAAATACAGCGCTTCGACTACTTTTCCATGAGATGACAGACGCAGTTTCCTGTACTGCTGCTCTTTTCCGATGAGTCTGTATGAGACGACCGACACTCCGTTTTCTGCAAAGACAGGCTTCGGATTGCCGCTGCCGAACGGTTCAAGCCTTGAGAGCTCTTCTATGAGCGGAATCTTTACATACCAGAGAGGCATCGGAACATCTATTACTATCCGCTTCTCGAGATCCGAGTCGTCAAGATCACAGTGCTCATTTAAAAATTCATCGAGCCACTCTACATCTTCCTCTCTCATCGAAAGGCCTGCTGCCATTGGATGACCTCCGAACTTTGTAAATACGCCGCCCTTGTCAGGGTTCTCCTCTGCATAGGCTTCGTTGGCTTCGACCATCTTTTCATACATCGAATACATCTCAATGCTGCGGCCGCTTCCCTTGACATCACCATTCTCTGTCTTGCACAGGACAAATGTTGGACGGTTGTACTTTTCTTTGAGCTTGCCGGCTACGAGTCCGCACAGACTCTCATGCAGATCCTCCATATAAACCACAAGAACCTTTGGGAGCTCTGTCTTTTCACTGAGAAGAGCAAATGCTTTGTTGACACCCATAGTGGTCATGAACTTACGCTGTTCATTGAGCTTGACGAGCTTGTGGGCAATTGACGCTGCTTTTTCCTTATCTGTCTCAAGAAGCAGTTCAACTGCAGTCTCTGCGGTATCGATACGTCCCGAAGCATTGAAGCAAGGTCCGAGAACGAATCCCACATTGTATGCACTGATCATGTCCTTTTTGAGTCCCGATGCCTCGATCAGCGCGTCAAGTCCGGCATTTCCGGAATCAGCCATTTTCCTTAGTCCATGCCATACGATGACACGGTTCTCATCGATCAGTTCCATGATATCTGTCACCGTTGCAAAAGCAGCTTCTGGCAGGTAATGCATATAATCAAGGCCGTTTCCAGCCTTTTCAAATAATACCTGTACCAGTTTCCAGGCCACGACTGCTCCGCAGATGCCTTTGAATGCATATCCGTCATCATGCCTGTGCGGATCTACTACACAGTCTGCATGAGGCAGATGATAGGCCTTGTCATTGTAATAAGAATCATAGATACCGTCTGCTGTATCAAAGGCACAAGGCAGATCTTCATCTCCGTCCACAGGCTTGCTGAAAGGGATTTCATGGTGATCGGTAACTATAACCGTCATACCCTTTTCTTTTGCAAGGGCCACAGCTTCTGTCGCTGCAATTCCATTATCACAGGTTATGACAGCCTCTACGCCGTCCTCTTCAGCGGTCTCCACCATATCAGGATTCAGCCCGTAACCATCCTTTATCCTGTCTGGCAGGGTAAAGTCCGCATCAGCGCCGCATTTTCTTAAAGCATCTACAAGAATATATGTAGAACAGATGCCATCTGCATCATAGTCTCCAAACACACGGATCTTTTTCTTATCTTTTATAAGAGAAAGAATAAGGTCAGCTGCCCTGTCCAGATCAGCCATCTCATGCGGATCATGCAAGACACTGAGATCCGGATCCAGAAAAGCGTCAATCTCATCATCCTTTACATGCCTGTTGATAAGCACCCTTGCTGTCACCTGATCAATTCCGTGCTCTGCAGCTATTCCCTTGAAATCTGCCCTTTTCATCAGGCACATCCATTTTGCCATTACTTCTCCTTAGTATATCCATAAGCTGACCGCCTATGTCCAAAAAAGCCGCTGTTTCCAGCGGCCTGATCATTTTTTATCACTACAACAGTTATTGTCCAGAAACTTGTACAGAAGCCTGTAGAGCTCTTTTGCCTCATCATCATCGAGACGGACGCATTTCGACATCTGCGCAGGTACCTCGAGGGCCCTGTCTCTGAGCTTCATGCCCTCATCCGTAATAGAAATCAGCAGATTCCTCTCGTCTTTTCTGCTTCTGTGCCGCTTGATATATCCTTTGGATTCGAGCTTCTTCAGAAGCGGTGTCAGTGTCCCCGAATCGAGATACAGACACCTGCCTATCTCCTTGACATTCATCTGCTTCTTCTCCCAGAGTACCATCATCGTGATGTACTGGGTGTATGTCAGATCGAGTGCCGACAGATATGGCTTGTATGCTCTGACTACTTCCTTTGCACAGGCATACAGTGGAAAGCACAGCTGGTTCTTGAGCTCCAGACATTCATACTTATTATCTTCCATAATACTATTTCTCCAGTCAGAAAAGATTGCACCTTTAAAAATAAAGCACTATTTCATTGTACACAACCTTTCCCGGACTGTCAAGAAATCAGATATGCTTCAGCATATACTCTACGACTGCAGCACAATGTCTGGCAGCTTTCTTTTCAAATGAAGGGTAATCCTCTGATCCTGAGTTGTCTGCCTTGTCAGAAATGGCACGGATGATTACGAACGGTACCTTGTTGAGGTAAGCCACCTGGGCGATTGCTGTACCTTCCATCTCTGTGCACATTCCGCCTACGAGATCATGGATAGCCTGCTTCTTGTCATTGCCTGCGATGAACTGGTCGCCTGAAACGACTCTTCCTGAGAATACATGGATGTCAGGTGCTGCTTCCTGTACTGCCTTGACTGCGCAGTCATGAAGATACTTGTCTGCAGGGAAGCTGACTGTTCCTACTCCCGGAACCTCGCCTGGCTTGTATCCGAGTGGTGTCACATCGAAATCATGATAGATGGCATCTTCTGATACTACGATATCTCCTATATCTATGCGGTTGTCCATTGATCCGGCTACTCCGGTATTGATCACATGAGTCACATCGAAACAGTCACAGAGAATCTGTACACAGGCTCCGGCATTTACCTTGCCGATTCCGCACTGTACTACCACGACATCTGTATCTCCGATCTTTCCCTCGAAGAAATTCATTCCGGCACGCTCGATTGTGCGCTCCGTCTGCATCTCTGACTTGAGGTGATCGACCTCGACTTCCATTGCTCCAATAATTCCTACTTTCATATATGTTCCTTTCCTTTATATCCTTTCCTTTATACATTACGGACGTCACAGCACAGTCAGTTTCTCGTGGCCGCTCTCGCTAATGCTTAGACGCAGCGGCCGCATAAGCGGCTAAAAAACAGCCGCTAAGCGCCGGCGTCACGCTATTGCCACTCGAAACTACTGTGCTGTTCCGTCCTTACTTAATCTATATATGAACTTTTTCGCTTCAGAAGGCAGCCGCTAAAATCACTCTGGATATACCAGGTTTTCGTCAGTTGCGTGATAAAGCACTTCGAGGTACTTCTTTGCCAGGTAATGTGCCATATTCAGATTCTGATCGAGATAATTGCCACAATCCCTTGGCGCTGCTCCCGGGATATCTCCCTCGAAATCCCTGATGAATTCAAACATCTCTATGACAAGTGGCAGCACATCCTTCGAGTCATAGTCGCCTGCCAGAAGCATGTAGAATCCTGTCCTGCAGCCCATTGGTCCGAAATATACTGTCCTGTCTCCGAAATCCTTATGATTCCTGAGGAAAGTTGCCCCCAGATGCTCTATCGTATGCACCTCTGCCGTATTCATGACTGGCTCCCTGTTCGGAGCTGTCATTCTAAGGTCAAAGGTGGTAATTACTGCATCGCCATACTTATCTTTCCTGGATACATATACTCCTGGAAGAAGCTTCAGATGATTGATCGTAAAACTCGTAATCTTCTCCATAGCATTCCTTTCTTTGGAAAAAAATAAGAGACGCCTCTGCACCGGACGGTGCCAATGCGTCCCTATAATTAATGTAGTGCGGATAACAGGACTTGAACCTGCACGGTCTCCCACTAGAACCTAAATCTAGCGCGTCTGCCAATTCCGCCATATCCGCCTATGATCACAACGCGGCGCCTCGGCCATAATCAGTCAGTAACCGTATTCGCTGCGTGTTCATGCCTGCTCAGTCGTCATCATCGGACAGGCTGTTCAGTGCATTCAGCAGTGCGTCTGTGTCCACATCTGCGAACTTGTCGAGCACCTGCTCCATCTTGCCGAACAGAGGCTCCTCTTCCTGCTGATCCTTGATTCCAAGATGCTCCCTGAACTCTTTGATCTCTGCTTCTCTTGTATCTGCCCCCTGATTCTCCGGTACATTCTGTGTGTTCTTTTCTTCTGCCATACTTATTCCTTATGAAGTAATCAGGGACTGGTATTCGGTCCCGTATTTACGTGAATCAGTGCTGTCATCTGACAACTTCTACTATGATACAGGATTCGCACCAATATTTCAAGTGCAAAATATCCACAACTTATCAACAGAACTTTTAACATTTCTTTCTTGCCGGACAGTTTTTGCCTTGATTTTAACTATGATTTATGAGTCAACCAAATCTATACACCCATGATTTGTGGATAAAATGGATAAGTCCGTTGAAAAACTTTTCACCAGCTAAAAATCCAATATCTTTTCCACAAAAATCTGTTGAAACCGGTGGAAAAACCATCTGATTTACTCACGTGAGTAATGTGGATAAAGAAGGTTTTAAGCAAGTTTATTCGTCAGTCAACCAGTTTATAAAATCTAGGCAGTATTTTATTAATCTTATATTGCTGTTTTTTAATTAATCTTGTGGATTTCGTATATAACTTTATCCACATATCCGGGCATAATAATACCGCCTGTACCACGTACAGACGGTCGTATGATTACTGGTTCTTATACTTTTCTGCTATCTTCATCTCTTCATCTGTAAAAAGCCTGTATTTCCCGAGCTCAGGCCCATTGTACAGATTGAACTCTCCCACTGAGGCCCTGTTCAGCTTCACTAC
>JAQYAY010000002.1 GCA_029338735.1 Lachnospiraceae bacterium
AGTGATCTTTCTAATACGATCATTTCATTGGCATCCGCTATTGCTGTGATGGGCATGTACGATGCTATGTATAGAATGTTCTTCGAGAAAGAAGAGAAAGGATATAAGAAGGATATTTGTTCTACAACAATCACATACACATTAGGTGCATCAATTGTAGTTTCAATATTGATGGTCATATTTAAAAGGCCTATTGCACAACTTTTTTATGGCAATCGTCAGTATGAAAATTTGGTTTATATTTGTGCAGTGACTACTCTTGTTAGTGCAACAAATTGCATTATTTCTGCTCCAACAAGGATGCAGAATCAGAGAAAGATTTTTTTAATAACGAATACTGTTAGTCCGATCCTTTCTTATTCGATTTCTATTCCTTTGATTTTACAGGGACATTATCTTATTGCTTTACCGCTTGCATATGCTATCAGCGGTGCAACAATGGAACTCGTTTTTTATATTCTTAACCATTCTTGGTTTGAATTCAATCGCTTTAATAAAGGCTTTTTAAAACAACTTTTGGCTATTGCGATACCATTGATGCCGAACTTTCTTATTTATTGGGTATTCAATTCTTCTGACCGTGTGATGATTTCAAATCTTCTCAATGTTGGAGAAGCCGGAATATATAGTGTGGGATCTAAATTAGGGTTAGCCAGTCAGCTGATATATACTGCTTTTGCCGGAGGTTGGCAGTACTTTGCTTTCAAGACCATGAAGGAAGATGATCAGGTAGAAAGCAATAGCCGCATTTTTGAATATCTTGGTATAGTAAGCTTTGCGGCAACAACCTTTATTTGCGCTTGGAGCTACGGGATTTATAAGTTGTTATTTACAGGTGATTATGTGAGAGGTTACATTATTTCTCCGTATTTATTCCTCGCTCCTTTGCTGCAGATGTTGTTTCAGGTAATTGCTAATCAGTTCTTAGTTGTAAAAAAAACATGGCCCAACATGTTTATTCTAGGAAGTGGGGCTATAGTCAATATTATCTTGAATTTCGTTATGATACCTCGTGTTGGTATTGAAGGCGCTTCCATAGCTACACTTATTGGGTATGTTGTATCAGATGTGATATGTTGCATAGTCCTTCTTAAGATGAAGCTTATGGTGATTTCCAAGAGGTTTATTTATTGCAGTATATTGATGACAGTATATTTTATTCTCTGGAGACAACTCATTCCGAACAGAGTAGGAATAGGAACAGTATGTGCCGCTATTACATCAGGAATGTTTTGCTTGCTTTATAAGAATGATATAAAGCAACTGTGTCACGCAATTAAGAAGTGATTTATAGGGCAAATATTGGTGAATCGTATGATAAATAATATTTCAAATAATTCGATTATAGGAACTAATGTCATATTTAATGGAAATTGTATTGTTGAAGACAATGTTAGAATAGGCGATAATTGCTACATAGATAGTAATACGATTATTCGAAACGGAACAATAATAGGAGAGAATAGCTTTATAGGTTCTAATTGTATCATCGGTGAATATCTGATGGATTTCTGCCTTGACAGGCGACCCCATAATCACAAGCTGACGATCGGCAATAATGCGCTTTTACGTAGTGGTTCTATTATTTATACAGAATCTGACATTGGAGATCATTTTCAAACAGGACATCGAGTAACCATTCGTGAAAAGAGTAAAATTGGTTCTCATTGTAGCATAGGAACACTCTCAGATATTCAGGGAAATTGCAGGATCGGTGATTATGTTCGGATGCATAGTAATGTACATATAGGGCAGCTTTCTATGATAGATAATTACGTTTGGATATTTCCATATGTGGTTCTTACAAATGACCCTACACCACCCTCAGATGATTATGGATTCGAAGGTGTGCATATTCATAAATTTGCTTTGATTTCTACAGGAAGTGTTTTATTACCAGGAGTTGAAATTGGGAGAGATGCATTGATTGGGGCAAGTTCTAATGTTACAAAAGATGTAGGAGACTATGCACTTGTCGTTGGAAATCCAGCAAAGCAACTGAGAGATGTTCGAGAGATGAAAAATAAAAATGGAGAAAAGATCTATCCTTGGAGATTTCATTTTAAAAGAGCGATGCCCTGGGAGCGTGAGGGGTTTGAAAATTGGTATAAAAGGCTGACTGCAGAAGAAAAGAAAAAATACGATGTTGATGAGTTGGATTTCATAAAAAATGAATGAGGTTAACTATTGATGTGATAGCAGTAAGTTTTGAAAACAGACAATTTCCTATTTACTCTGGATATGATGAAATGCTTAGAATTTTTTATGGAGATTATATGAAGTTGCCCCCTATAAAAGAGAGAGTATGCAAGCATAATCCTGTGAAGATTAAGTTTTGATGACACTACCCTGTTGGTTTTATATATTCCAACAGGGATTTTTATTTCCACTTGCGTTCATGACAACAATATGATATTATGTTCATGAACACAAAAATAGTACATAGGGTTTCAAAGGAAAAACAGGAATGACTTTAACAACCCAGGAATCAGATATTCTGATAGCACTCACAAAGAAACACTTTTATTCGCAGCGTGAAATAGCCAGATTCACTGGTCATGCACTCGGAATGGTGAATAAGGCCATCCGTGCTCTGCAGGACGCTGGCTATGTAGATATATCGACAGATTCATACGGAGATACGAGCTTTAAATCAACAGCACAGGCTAAGAATCTTCTTAATTCATATAGGCCAAAGTCTGCAATCATACTTGCGGCTGGCTTTGGAATGCGTATGGTACCGATCAATCGTGAGACGCCGAAAGCACTACTTACAGTAAATGGAGAACGGCTTATAGAGCGGCAGATCAGGCAGTTAAATGCTGTTGGTATCACAGGTTCACATATCCAGATTGTAGTTGGATTCATGAAGGAGAAGTTTGAGTATCTCATGGACAAGTTCGGTGTGAACCTGATTGTTAATTCAGACTATGCTAGTCATAATAATATATCATCGCTGGTTCTGGCTTCCAGGTATCTGGACAATGCCTATGTGATTCCTTCTGATGTCTGGTGTGACCAGAATCCATTCAGCTCCGAGGAGCTGTATAGCTGGTACATGGTCAGCGACGAGATTGACGATGATTCTGATGTACGGGTCAATCGCAAGAATGAACTGGTCCGTGTTGGCAATAGTGCAGGAAATGCTATGGTTGGAATCTCCTATCTGTGTGGTGACGCAGCTGGATCCGTGAGAAAACGGCTCAATGAGTTCACAAGAGAACTGCAGTACAAGGACTCATTCTGGGAAGAAACACTATATGGTAGAGCTGAAGATGGAGAACCTGCTGACCGGATGATCGTACAGGCAAAGGTTGTTCACAGCTCAGATGTGGTTGAGATCAACACCTATGAACAGCTTAGAGATCTTGATGATGAGAGTTCAGAACTACATTCTGATGCTATTGATACCATCAGCGAAGTGTTCAAATGTGATAAGAGTGAGATTACTGGTATCACGGTCCTGAAGAAGGGCATGACGAACCGTTCTTTCATGTTTGAAGTTCCATCTTCCAGTGCGAATAGCAATGGCAAAGAAAAATATATCATGCGAATTCCTGGTGAAGGAACTGAGAAGTTGATCAACAGGTCTAATGAAGCTGATGTATACGATGCTATCAGTGGAAAGGGCCTTTGTGATGATCCGATTTATATGAATCCAAAGAACGGCTACAAGATCACGAGATTCCTTGATGGTGTGAGGACCTGTGATCCTTATGATGACCATGATCTGACAAGAGCTATGGATAGACTGAGAAGCTTTCATGCTATGAAGATCAGGGTCGGTCATGAATTCAATATTTTCGGTCAGATCATGTTTTATAACAGCCTGTGGGGTGGCGCAGCATCAATGTACGGAGATCATGCGAAGACCACAGAGAATGTATTCAGCCTGAAGGATTTCATTGACAGCCAGCAGAGAGACTGGTGCCTGACGCATATTGATGCGGTACCGGACAATTTTCTTTTTTATAAAGAGGCTGGATCTGATGAAGAGCAACTGCAGCTGACCGACTGGGAATATGCCGGAATGCAGGATCCGCATGTGGATATCGCAATGTTCTGTATATATAGTCTGTATGATAAGGAACAGGTGGACCATCTGATTGATATCTATTTTGAAGGCAATTGTCCGGAAGATGTGCGTACGAAGATATACTGCTATATCGCATCCTGCGGTCTGCTCTGGTCCAACTGGTGTGAATACAAGGCGCATCTTGGTGTAGAGTTTGGTGAGTACAGCCTCAGGCAGTATCGGTTTGCTAAGGATTATTACCGTTACGCAATAGAACGAATGAAATAGATGATCATAAAGAGAATAAGGCAGGATATGTATAAAGCAGATAATGCTGTCATCATGGCAGCAGGCACCAGTTCAAGATTCGCTCCGCTCTCATATGAGAAGCCGAAGGGGCTGATTACGGTAAAGGGAGAAGTGCTTATAGAGCGTCAGATTCGCCAGCTCAAGGAGGCTGGGGTTCCTGAAATCTATATCGTGACCGGTTACAAGGCAGAGGAGTTTCAATATCTTGCGGATAAATTTGCTGTGAAGCTGGTTCATAATCCATATTACGATACTAGAAATAATAACGCGAGCATCAGGGCAGTAGAGGATATCCTTTCAAATACCTATGTGTGTTCTGCAGATAATTATTTCGACCAGAATCCATTTGAATCAGAAGTCGATAGTGCCTATTATGCAGCTGTTTACAGTAATGGCCCAACTGATGAATGGTGTATGGAGACAGACAAGGATGGCTGGATCACCTCAGTAACGGTTGGTGGAAGCCATGCCTGGTATATGCTGGGGCATACGTTCTGGGATGAGAAGTTTTCACATGCATTCAGGCAGATACTTGATGCTGTTTATGATGAGCCGGAGACAGCGGACAAGCTATGGGAGACCATTTATATTGAGCATCTGGATCAGCTCCATATGAAGATGCGGAAGTATCCGGATGATTTCATTTTTGAGTTTGATACGCTTGATGAGCTGCGGATATTTGACAAAAGCTATATCAACAACACGCATTCACGCATCTTGAAGGATCTGGCATCGAAACTTGGGGTGACAGAAGCAGATATTGTTCATATCAATTGTTTGAAGGATGCCAAATCAACAGAAGCAATTGGTTTTACTTTTGATGTAAGCGGGCATCATTATTCGTATCTGTATGATGGAGGATTGAGAGATTAGGTTTCCAGTCTCTTAATTTTAATTAGATAGAGGTTTTTTACCCTTGATGTTCACGAAAAGGAAATATATAGAGAACACGAACAAAGCAAGAAAGGATAAGATCATGAAAAGAAAAAAAGAAAAGGCCTCAGGACAGATCGATTGGGTTATCACACTGGTTCCGTTGATTCTGATTCTGTCCCTGGCATCATTGTTTTTTGCATTCCCGGAACAGTCAAATCAGGTAGTTGGACAGATTCGATATGTTTTTGGCGACACCTTTGGAGTATACTATCTGATCATCGGACTGGGGATTCTGCTGGTATCGATCTATCTGGCTGCATCGAAGTATGGAAATATTATCCTTGGCGGGCAGAACGAGAAGCCGAAATATTCATTCTGGGTGTGGGGTTCAATGATGTTCACCTGTGGCCTCGCAGCCGATATCCTGTTCTATTCATTTGCAGAGTGGGTCATGTATGCAGCAGATCCTCATATTGCAGAGCTTGGTTCAGTCCAGGACTGGGCAGGTGTGTTCCCACTGTTTCATTGGAGTTTTATCCCATGGGCATTTTATCTGGTTCTTGCCGTTGCTTTTGGCTTTATGCTTCATGTGAGAAAGCGCAATCGACAGAAATTTTCCGAAGCCTGCCGTCCTGTCCTGGGGAAGCACACTGATGGATGGGCTGGGAGGATCATCGACCTGCTGGCGGTATTCGCACTTCTTGCAGGTACAGCAACCACATTCTCAGTAGCGACACCACTTATGGCAGCGGCTATAGAGGCATTGTCTGGGATCACGGTCAACAGAACGATAGTGACGATTATCATTCTCATCATCACCTGTGTGATCTACACATACAGCCTGCTTCATGGCATCAGGGGAATCAGCCATCTGGCCAATGTCTGCATGTATCTGTTCTTCGGATTACTGATTTTTGTTCTCCTCTTTGGTGGCGAGACAAAGTACATACTTGAGACAGGACTCGAATCGTTCGGCCGGATGATCAATCATTTTGTGGATCTGGCTACCTTTACCGATCCTCTTCGCACTTCACATTTTCCACAGAACTGGACGATATATTACTGGGCATACTGGATGGTATGGAGTATAGCGGCTCCGTTCTTCATCGGACAGATCAGCCAGGGGCGGACAATCCGGCAGACAATCTGTGGCGGTTATATCTTTGGTGTAGGCAGTACTTGTGTCAGCTTTATTGTACTAGGCAATTACTCAATGGGTAAGCAGATGTCCGGCGCAGCAGATTTTATCGCACAGTATCAGGCAGGAGCTAATACGTATGATCTGATCATTTCCATGATCAGGACGATGCCACTCGTTCCGGTTGTGCTTATCTGGCTCATTTGTACAATGGTTGCCTTTTATGCCACCAGCTTTGATTCGATCGCACTGATCGGAAGCTGCTATAGTTACAAGAAGCTGGAGGAGGGACAGCAGCCATCGAAGAAGATTGAATTCATGTGGTGCATCCTTCTGATTATCCTTCCGATTGCGCTTCTGTTCAGCGACAGCTCTATGAGCAATATTCAGAGTGTGAGTATCATAGCCGCATTTCCGATTGGAATTGTGATGATTCTGATCGTGATAAGCTTGTTTAAGGAACTAAAGAGCTTTACAAATGAGCGAAATGAGATAAAATCTAGTGATAATTGAGAAAGGCAGGCATAAATTTTTATGAAAATAATCCTGGCAAAAAGCGCCGGCTTCTGCTTCGGCGTAAAACGTGCCATCACTATGGTGGAGGAGCAGATAGAACAGAATAGTGGCGGTCCGATATATACCTACGGTCCGATCATTCACAATGAGTCTGTGGTCAATGATCTGAAGGCCAGAGGCGTCGATGTGATGGATGAGAACAGGGATCCTTCTGAGTACCAGAAGGGCACTGTGATACTGCGTTCACACGGTGTATCAAAAAAAATACAAGATGAAATTGAGACTGCCGGGCATGTTGCAATTGACGCGACCTGTCCATTTGTGAAGAAGATTCACAATCTCGCGAGAGAAGCTTCGCAGAGGGGAGAGTACATTATCATCATCGGAGACCCGAAACATCCCGAGATTCAGGGGGTTACAGGCTGGATTGAGGGCCATGACTACACTGTGATCCAGACTGCAGAGGGGGCAGAGAGTTTTTCTCTGAAAAATGAGAAACAGAAAGTACTGATCCTGTCGCAGACTACATTTAATTACAAGAAATTTCAGGATATAGTTGAAATCCTTGATAAAAAAGGGTATGATATTAATGCTCTGAATACGATCTGTAATGCAACAGAGGAACGCCAGGAGGAAGCAGCACGTATCGCTGGGGAAGTGGACGTGTGTCTTGTGATCGGCGGCAGGAACAGTTCGAATACGCACAAGCTGTATGAGATCTGCAGAGAGAAGTGTGAGAGGACATACTTCATTGAGACTGCGGATGACCTGGATCCTGATATGATCAGCAATGCTGATGTTGTCGGTATTACAGCCGGAGCATCCACCCCAGCGAATATTATTCAGGAGGTCATTGGTAGATGTCAGAAATGAGTTTTGACGAAATGCTGGATGCGTCATTCAAGACGGTCCATGCAGGAGATGTGGTAGAAGGAACGGTTATTTCCGTGAAGCCTGATGAGATAATCCTCAATATCGGCACGAAGGCAGACGGAGTGATCACAAGAAGCGAGTATTCAGCTGATTCGAATCTCGACCTTACCACAGTTACTTCTGTAGGTTCCAAGATGGAGGCTGTAGTAGTCAAATACAGCGAGGTTGAAGGACAGGTCACACTGTCATGCAGACGTCTCGCACAGGAGAGAGGCAATAAGAAGCTCGAAGAGGCCTACAACAACAAAGAGACTCTCAAGGGCAAGGTAGTCAAGGTATTAAAGGGCGGTCTCTCAGTAGTAGTGGACGAGGCAAGGGTATTCATCCCGGCAAGCCTTGTTTCAGATACTTATGAGAAGGATCTGAGCAAATATGAAGGCCAGGAGATTGAGTTCATAATCACAGAGTTCAATCCTCACAAGCGCCGTATCATCGGAAATAGAAAGGTTCTCCTTGTTGAAGAGAAGCAGAAGAGACAGGAAGACCTGCTTGCTAATCTCAAGGTTGGCGATGTCATCGAGGGAACTGTCAAGAACGTTACGAACTTCGGTGCATTCATCGATCTCGGCGGAATCGACGGACTTCTCCACATCTCAGAGATGAGCTGGGGCAGAATCGACAATCCTGGCAAGGTATTCAAGGTTGGAGACAAGACCAAGGTATTCATCAAGGATATCCACGATCACAAGATCGCACTTTCAATGAAGTTCCCGGATGAGAACCCTTGGAACAATGCAGCTGAGAAGTATGCAGTTGGCAATATCGTACACGGCAAGGTTGCACGTATGACAGACTTCGGTGCATTCATCGAGCTTGCACCTGGAGTTGATGCTCTCCTTCATGTATCACAGATCTCCAAGGATCATGTTGACAAGCCATCAGATGTTCTGAAGGTTGGTCAGGAGATTGATGCCAAGGTTGTAGAGTTCAGAGAGGCAGACCACAAGATCAGCCTTTCAATCAAGGCTATGGACGACGGCAAGAACGATTCGGACGCTGAGTAATCGACAGATTATACCAGATAATAGGTGCCAGGCACATGTTGCCTGGCATTTTTGATATATGGAGGTTTTCATATGGAGGGATATGAACAGTTCAAGACTCAGGTCTATTCTCTGACAAAAATAGATCTGTCTTCTTACAAAGAGAAGCAGATGCGCAGGAGAATCGATTCACTGATCACGAAGCACAAGCTCACATCATATGATGCGTACGTGCAGCTGCTGAGAAGTGATCATGATGCTTTTGATGAGTTTGTCAATTTCCTGACTATCAATGTGTCTGAGTTTTACAGGAATCCTGATCAGTGGAAGCTGTTAGACACCGAGTATTTCCCGTATCTCATTGACAGGTTCGGTCAGAGACTCAATATCTGGAGCGCTGCCTGTTCTACAGGAGATGAGCCATATTCGCTCGTGATGTGTCTGTCAAAGCATGTGCCTCTGGACAGGATCCATATCATAGCCACTGATCTCGACAAGCAGGTCATCGCCAAGGCCAAGGTCGGCCTGTACAATGACAAGAGTATCAAGGCTGTGCCTGACGATCTGAAGACCAGGTATTTCAGGAAGGTCGGTTCATCATACCAGATATCTGAGGATATCAAGAGGTGTGTTGAGTTCCGCGAGAGCAATCTCCTGAAGGATTTGTACCCTTCGAACCTGGACCTGATCCTGTGCCGCAACGTCGTGATCTATTTCACTGACGAAGCAAAAAATGAGATCTACCGCAAGTTCAACAATTCGCTGAAGCAGGGCGGTCTCCTTTTCATTGGGAGCACCGAGCAGATCATGGATTACCGTGACTTCGGTTACAAGAGAAGGAGCTCATTCTTCTATGAGAAGGTGTGATCACATTTTCTCAAGACTTCTGATATAGTTTTCTAGCTGTTTTTTCTCTCGTGGTATCTTCACGAGAGAGAAGCAGTTTTCTTTTGTCACGGATTCATAGTCGGATCTGGACATGGATTTCGAGAGCTCTTTCGGGATCAGTGAACTGTCTGCCTTCAGACGCACATACGATGATGGATCCGGGAAATACATTCTGATCCGGCCATCATATGTGGTGAATGATCCACTGAATGAATTCTTTGAAAAATTAATACGAATACCGGGAAGACTGACCGTGATTTCTATCGGGAAGAACAGGTCAGTCGTGCCTTTTACATTTAAAGCCTCATTGGTGGCGGAGATATCCTCTATCACCGGTGAGGCTTTATTTAGTTTCAGGCAGTTCTGCAGGCACATCAGGTTCATGATGCCGGTGAGCTTGTAGATGCTGTGCTTCTCAATCGGGGCAGAATACCTGTCTGCGCCCGTCTCTATATAGGTCTTGTACAGGGTCACGAGAGTCCTGCCGTCTGGTATTGATGAGTCTGTGATATCCATTTTTTCAAGCAATTCATATAGAGAAAAGCTGTCATCAGGCAGGAGTCTCTTAAGAGGTGAAAGAATCCGTCGCAGGTCATAGGATGTGATGGCTGGTATCTTTTTACCATATTCTTCACCACGCCTGGACAGGAATCTGAAGTCAAAGCTGTCGCCGTTCCACGTGATGACGCGGCCTGAGTTCTCTAATGAATCCAGTCCTTTTTCAATGATCGTGAGTTCATCATCCTTATTGTCTGAGAAAAATGTCGTGATCCCGATTATATCATCTGAGATAGTCCCGACAGAGATCGAGATGATCCTATGCCTTTCCGGTGAGAGTCCTGTTGTCTCGATTGTGAGATAAGTATCGCCGTCTTTTGAATACCTGGAGAAAAGTTCAGGATATTTAATCATTTCCTTTATATTGTAGGTATGCTCTATTTTTTTCATGTATATATTGTATGAAAATCCGATTCCATAATCAAGGGGTTTGTGTTATACTAGAAATAACGTCATGAAATTAGTCATGGAGGATTTTTGATGAAGAAGAGATTGGCAAAAAGGGTTGTGGCATTTGCGCTTGGATGTGCATTTGCGTTCACTTCGGTGCCATATATAGTACAGAACAGCACGGGAATTCAGGCTGAGGCTGCGGATACAGATACAATTCAGGTCACATATCATGTACAGGTGTATCAGGAAGATGTGGCAGGGATATTTGCAAATATTAATACTGGCTCTGGTTCCAGCACTACTTCCGGTAGTTCAGCCTCTCTTAAGTATAATAGTGCTCTTGAAAAGCTGGCAGTAGAGAGAGCCAAGGATCTTGCACTTTATTATAATGACGTTAGACCTGACGGAAAGTCAGGAACACGGATTAAAGATGATGGCAGTACTGGAGATACAAAAACAATTGAGCAGCAGGAGATTGCAGACAAGACCCCGAACTGGACTGTTGATACTTCAAAATATAATGCAGCAGGTATAGGTCATGTGAAGTTTAATAGCAAGGATTATTACTGCCTTGCACTTGGAAATTCAGATGACGCTGCAGGCACCCCTGACACGGGACTGACCGTACCTTCAGACGTAACCAGGAATATCATAAAGGATAATATCAGTGGTATCTACGCAGTCTACAATTTCAACGATGGCTCAGGTCAGTCTGGCAGTACAGTCTTCACAAATAATAATGCGACCTGCAGTGATAAAATGAGTCTTACTCTGGGAAGTACGAGAAGCGTTCCTACAGTCACTTATGGGATCAGGACATCTTCTTCTGACTATACTTTCCCTGTGACAGGTGTCAGTGCTTCGCTTACTTCTGTAAATGATTCATACATTTCTACTTCGGGCAATACAGTTTCCGGCAAGGCTGTCGGTACATCATCGCTCAGCTATACAGCTACGATTGCAAATGAGCAGAAGACCTTCACCATCCCTGTCGAGGTCACCAAGGGTGACCTCGCAAACGCTACAATGACTCTCACCGAGCCTTCTACAAACTACTATGCTACAGGCAAGGCTATCACTCCGCGGGTCAACATCACGATGAATGTCGGCGGTTCGACCAGGACTCTGACCGAGGGTACCGACTACAAGCTCACATATGCAAATAATAATGCTGCAGCCACGATCACTGCGAATCAGACAGCTACGATCACTGCTACAGGTCAGGGCAACTATACAGGTACGAAGACACTCAATTTTACAATAATGCCATCTACCGGTGGCAATCTGTCAGAGGCAGGTGCCACGAAGATCACTCTGGATCCGTCTGAGAAGACTCCGATAGTCTATGATGGCAAAGAGAAGAAGCCAAAGGTGATAGTGACATACAAGGACAATGAGGTTCCGTCATCTGCATATGATGTGGCTTATTCGAACAATATCAATGCCGGCAAGATGACTGTCACAGTGACTGCCAAGGCAGTGGCATCAACAGGCACTTCGTCAGGGTCAGGCACTGTGAAGCAGTATTCAGGCAGTGCCAGAACTACATTTGATATCACACCTGCAGATCTGTCTACGGCTACATTTTCTTTTACAGATTCAGACAACAGCTCGGGTACAGCAACGAGCGGGACGACAGCCAGCACTGCAAGGCCTGCATATTCATACACAGGAGCCAATATCACACCGCAGCCGACTGTAAAGGTAGGTACGACCACGCTAAAGGCTGGTACTGATTTTACCTATTCATACGCAAATAACAGGGCGATAGGTACTGGAGCAACAGTCACTGTAACAGGCAAGGGCAACTACACAGGTACGGCTTCACAGAATTTTGAGATCACGCAGGGCAATATTTCCAAGGCCAAGGTGACTCTGACTCCGGCATCCCCATACACCTATAACGGACAGAGACAGTATCCGTCTGTTGTGGTGGTCCAGATCGGAAATAATACTCTGCAGCAGGGTACTGATTACACGATTTCGGCCTTTCCTGATTCTGTAAATGCCGGCACATACAGCTTTACTATTACCGGTATCAACAATTTCAGTGGTACAGCTACTCAGAGCACGGGTACGACGAATACGACTACATCCGGTTCCAATACTGGTGTCCGTACCGAGAGCTACACCATTGAGGCAAAAGATGCTTCGAAGCTGTACAAGAAGGATAATGGTATTTCGGTGACTGGTCTCAAGACTCTGACATACAATGGCAAGTCGAGAAAACCTGCTATTTCGGTGATTGACAATGAGCTCGGCACTGAGCTTGTGTCAGGTACTGACTATACCAGATCTGATTCGAACAACAAGAATCCGGGTACCGCTTCAGTCACCCTGACATTCAAGGGCAATTATACCGGTACTATCACAGCTACTTACAAGATCATGCCTAAGAAGACATCGATCACAAAGTTGACTGCCGGCAAGCGCAAGGCCACTGTGAGGTACAAGAAAGTCTCCGGTATCAGCGGTTATCAGGTGAAGGCCGGTACGAACAAGGCTGTGACTAAGGGGACTAAGACGAAGAATACCACGAAGACATCATATACCATGAAGTCTCTCACGAAGGGTAAGAAATACTACTTCAAGGTGAGAACATATTATACCGGTACAAATGGTAAGAAGACCTACGGTTCATGGTCTGGTGTGAAGAGCGTGAAGGTAAAGTGAGTTGTTAAAATAATGTTTCATATATTTCGAAAGAAAGAACTTGAAACTGCGCCCGAAAAATGTTTAACTATTACAGGACTATGTAGAAGGAGTTTTTAAATTGACTGTTAATAGAAATGCAACAGGCACAGCAGGGAAGAGCGGGCACGTCTATGGCCTCGACGGGCTTCGCGCAATAGCAATTATCGGGGTCATTTTTTATCATATGTTTCCATACACGATCAAGGGCGGATTCCTCGGAGTTTCGCTGTTTTTCGTGTTATCAGGATATCTGATCGCTCTGACGAGTGAGAAGAGCAGGCGCAGTAGATGCTTTTCTGTCGGTGGTTTCTATCTGAAGAGACTCACAAGGATATATCCGCCGGTGATCCTCACTGTATTTGTCACTGTCGGAGCTTTTCATTTCATCTATCCGAAGGCTGTAGAAGGCGTCAGGAACGAGGTCATCTCAATTCTTCTGGGATATAATAACTGGTGGCAGATCGCGCAGAATTCGTCATATTTTACGAAGATAGCCAATGCGACTCCATTCACACATATCTGGTCGCTCGCTGTTGAGCTGCAGTTCTATGTGATCTGGCCAGTGCTGTATTTTATATATCTGATTCTTGCGAATCGTGGCAGAAAAAAGAGAGGAATTCTGTTCATCCTTATCATATCGTCTATCTCAGCTATCCTGATGGGGGTTCTGCTCCCTTATGGTACTGATGCGACGAGAGTATACTATGGTACTGATACGAGGCTCTATGCACTGACGCTCGGAGTCATGCTCGGATTTGCAGGTGTAGGGACCGATGAGTTCAGACTGTTCAGGAGTGAGACCGCACGGAAGGCATCGCTGCCAGTCTTTGTGATCAGCATGATCTTCCTGGTGATATCATTTATCTTTGTTGATGGAATGGCTGATTCCACGTATACAGGTATGATGCAGCTCGTCACAGTTGTACTTCTCGTTCTCGTGATCATCACTGCTGAGCCGACTCTGCCGTTCGGACGGGTTCTTGAGAATCCGGTGCTCGACTTCATTGGCAAGAGAAGCTATGAGATGTACCTGTTCATGTATCCGGTCATCTTCCTTTTCAATGTGAAGAAGTGGACCAGGATACCATACGCACCACTGATACAGATCGCAATCATCATGCTTCTGGCAATCTGGGAGCACGAGATGGTAGGCTGGATCATAAAGAGAAAACTGTACATCACCAGGAAGTGGAAGGCCACACTTTTCTTTATAGCAACAGTAGCCGCTACAGTATTTATCGTGGTGGGAATCATTGCGACTATTTTCTCCGGGAAAAAGAATACCGATACGAAGGAGCTGGAACAGCAGCTGGCCGCTAATCAGAAGATGCTTGAACAGCAGGAGAGTGAGTCGTCGTCCTCTACATCATCGGCAGTGAACAGTTCATCTGCATCGAACTCTGCTGCAACTTCATCAACAGCCGCTACATCATCATCCTCGACTGAGGATACTGAAAAACAGGATGATCTCACTGCGGAGACTAAGGTTCCTGTAACGGCAATAGGTGATTCAGTAATGCTCGGTGCTTCACCAGAACTGCTGAAGGTCCTTCCTGACAAGTCGATAGTGAATGCTCATGAGTCCAGACAGCTCTGGGATGCAAAGGATATAATAAAGGATTATAAGAAGAAAAATAAGCTTGGCAAGATCGTAGTCATCGCTCTGGGCACCAATGGTGTGTTCAAAGAAGATGCCGGCCAGGAGCTCATAGATATGATCGGTGAAGACCGTCATATCTACTGGGTCAATGTATTCGGAGATTCCATCCAATGGGAAGACGATTCAAATAAGGTGATCAAGAAGCTGTGTGACAAGAATGAGAACGTGACTCTGATCAACTGGCATGAATATGCCAAGGGTCATGACAGCTGGTTCTATCACGATGGCATCCATCTGAAACCGGATGGACAGAAAAAGTATGCGAAGATGATCAAGAACGCCATTCAGGACGATCTGGATATAATCAGGATGGAGCAGGAAGCTGACAAGAAAGCTTCTGAGCAGAAAGAGAACACAACAGCCACATCGACACAGGCTGACACGAGGTCAGAGAGCACCAAGGAGGAAAAAGAGGACAAATGAAGTATTTCGGAACAGACGGATTCAGAGGAGAAGCAGGCAAGGTCCTGACTTCAGATCATGCGTACAGGATCGGCCGTTATCTCGGCTGGTACTATGGCAGGGAGAAGCGTGGCAGGATTGTCATCGGGAAGGATACGAGACGGTCGAGCTATATGTTTGAGTATGCTCTCGTTGCAGGAATCATTTCATCAGGATCAGATGCTTATTTGCTGCATGTGACGACGACTCCGTCTGTTGCGTATGTGGTACGTACCGAGGACTTCGACTGCGGAGTCATGGTAAGCGCGAGTCACAATCCATATTCAGACAACGGGATCAAGCTGATGGACGGCAATGGTCACAAGATGTCAGCTGCTGTTGAGAGCCAGATTGAGGACTATCTCGATGGAAAAACTGATGATGTCCCATTTGCAGTCGGTGAGAATATCGGTGTTGCCATCGACTATGCTATTGGAAGAAACAGATACATCGGCTATCTGATCTCCCTTGCCACCCGTTCATACAAGGGCAAGAGAATCGGCCTCGACTGTGCTAATGGTTCTACATTCAATATCGCGAAGAGCGTATTTGATGCTCTCGGTGCCAAGACATATGTGGTAGGCAATGAGCCGAACGGACTCAATATCAATCTGAACTGCGGTTCTACTCATATTGATAATCTTGTAAATCTGGTAAAAGAAAAAGAGCTTGACTGCGGATTTGCCTTCGACGGTGATGCAGACAGATGTATTGCTGTTGACGAGACAGGCCAGGTGATCGATGGCGACTATATCATCTATATCTGTGGCACATATCTAAAGAAGCATGGAAGGCTCGACGGCAACCATGTCGTAGCTACGATCATGGCTAATCTCGGCCTGTTCAAGGCTCTTGAGAAAAATGACATCGAGTACGATGTGACAACAGTCGGTGACAAATATGTCAATGAGGATATGGTAAAGCATGGCTACGTGCTCGGAGGAGAGCAGTCGGGTCATATTATTTTTTCAAAGCATGCTACGACCGGTGACGGAATCCTGACAGCCATCATGATCATGGAAGTCATCATGGAAGAGAAGACCTCACTTCATACACTTGCGAGCGGCATGAAGAAGTATCCACAGCTCCTGAAGAATGTGAAGGTTGATGACAAGGATGCCATCCTCAATAATGAAAAGGTACAGAAGTGCAAGGATGAGATCGAAGCAGAGCTCAAGGGCAACGGACGCATACTCTTACGTGCCAGTGGTACAGAGCCTGTGATCAGGGTTATGGCAGAGGCTGATACCAAGGAGCTGTGTGCGAAGTACGTTGACCAGATGGTTGATGTAATCGAATCTGTATTGAATTAAGTACATAGCACAACTTTGAATTGTACGCAATCTATGTTAAAATAAGGCACTGTAACATTATTTATAGCATCGTGTGGTCGAAGACCACCCACACGTTAAACAGAAGCAAGGTGATATAGCTTCTGCATCGAAGAAAACTGGAGGTAAATTATGTCATCAAAGAGAAATGGTAGTGCGCTTTTTGTAGCTCAGGCAGGTATTATCGCAGCGCTTTATGTGGTGCTGACGGTATTTGCAGCAGGATTTGACCTGGCGAGCGGGGCAGTGCAGGTACGTATTTCGGAAGCACTAACGGTTCTTCCTGTGTTCACGCCTGCTGCAGTTCCGGGACTTTTCATCGGATGTCTGATTGCGAATCTGATCACAGGTTCAGCTATCTATGATGTAGTATTCGGCAGCCTGATCACACTTGCGGCAGCAGTAGTCACAAGGCTGCTTCGCAACAGAAAGTTCATCTATACAGTACCGCCTGTACTTTTCAATGCACTTGGAGTACCGGTTGTCCTGATACTGGCATACGGAGTACGTACAGCATATCCGTTCCTTGTACTTACAGTAGGAGCAGGTGAAGCCATATCTGTATTCGGCTTCGGTTTCGCACTCAGGAAAATTCTCGGAAGATATAGAAATACACTCTTTCCCGTGAAAGAGACACAAAGGATTACTGATAAATGAAAGAACTTATAGAACTAATAACTGACGAGGTTAGAGCCGGCTTTGAAAAGGCCGGCTTAGACTCGTCTTATGGAAAGGTGACGGTAAGTAACCGTCCTGATCTCTGTGAATACCAGTGTAATGGCGCCATGGCCGCTGCTAAGCAGTACCACAAGCCACCTATCATCATGGCAGAGGCAGTTGCAGAGCAGCTGCAGGACAGCAGGGTATTTTCAAAGGTCGAGGCCCTAAAGCCTGGATTTCTCAACTTTGACCTGAATCCGTCATTTTTATCTGAATACGCCAATGGGATGGCTTCAAGTGAGAAGTTCGGACTTGATGCTCCGGAGAAGCCGCTTACCATAATTCTCGATTATGGTGGCCCGAATGTGGCAAAGCCACTCCATGTAGGTCATCTCCGCTCAGCAGTCATCGGCGAGTCAATCAAGAGGATTTCCCGCTACATGGGACACACCGTATATGGTGATGTGCATCTCGGAGACTGGGGCCTGCAGATGGGACTCATCATCACAGAGCTTCATGAGAGAAAGCCTGATCTCGTTTATTTCGATGAGAGCTATACGGGTGAGTATCCGGAAGAACCTCCTTTTACTATTTCAGAGCTTGAGGAGATTTACCCATGCGCTTCAGGAAAGAGCAAAGAGGATGAGAGCTATCATGAGAAGGCACTTGAGGCTACGAATGAGCTGCAGAAGGGCAAACGCGGATACAGAGCTCTCCTGAAGCATATCATGAATGTGAGTGTCACCGACCTGAAGAAGAATTATGAGAAGCTCAATGTCTCATTCGACCTGTGGAAGGGTGAGTCAGATGCAGCACCATATATTCCTGATATGGTAGCTGATATGAAGGCCAAGGGCTATGCATATGAGAGTGATGGAGCACTCGTAGTCGATGTGAAGGAAGACTCTGATAAGAAGGAGATTCCTCCATGCATGATCCTGAAGTCTGATGGTGCTGCTCTTTACAATACGACAGATCTTGCCACTATGATCTGGCGTGTGAAGGATTATAATCCTGATAAGATAGCCTACATCGTAGACAAGCGTCAGGAGCTTCATTTCATCCAGTGTTTCCGCTGTGCACGCAAGTGTGATATAGTCCCTGATTCATGCGATCTCGATTTCATCGGATTCGGTACGATGAACGGCAAGGATGGCAAGCCATTCAAGACCCGTGAGGGTGGAGTCATGCGTCTGTCTACACTCATTGCTGATGTCGATGAGAAGATGTATGAGAAGATCAGGGAAAATAATGAGCTCCCAGAAGACGAGGCTAAGAAGACAGCCAATATTGTAGCCCTTGCAGCCATTAAGTATGGCGATCTGTCGAATCAGCCGTCGAAGGACTATATTTTTGACATAGACAAATTCACTTCATTCGAGGGCAATACTGGGCCATATATCCTGTATACCGTCGTCCGTATGAAGTCTATTATACGTAAATATGAGGCAGCCGGGAAGAAGCTTGATTCTGTAAATATTCTTCCGCCTGAGACTGAGAGTGAGAGAAGCCTGCTGCTTGCTCTGGCTCCATTCCAGGATTCGGTACGTTCTGCATATGAAGACAATATGCCGAACCGTATCTGCCAGTATATTTACGAATTATCAAATGCGTTCAATCACTTTTACCATGAGACAAAGATTCTCTCATGCGAAGATAGCGATAAACAGAAGAGCTATATGTCTCTTCTTTCACTGACGCTTAATGTCTTAGAGACTGGTACTCATCTCTTGGGATTCGAAGCACCAGAGAGAATGTAGTAAAAACTCACATACAAGGAGGTAGGCATGACTGAAGTAGATATTATATCCGGATTCCTTGGCGCCGGCAAGACGACATTCATGAAAAAGCTTGTCGCTGAGGCATTTCAGGATGAAAAAGTAGTTATTGTAGAAAATGAGTTTGGTGAGATCGGAATCGATTCAGGATTTCTCAAGGATACAGGAATTCAGGTATCAGAGATCAATGGTGGATGCGTATGCTGCACACTCGTAGGAGATTTCACAAAGAATCTGCACGAGGTGATCAAGACATATCATCCAGACAGGATCCTCGTTGAGCCATCAGGTGTTGCAAAGCTGTCTGATATCGAGGTTTCAGTTCTTGATGTAGGAAAGACGGAGGATATAAAGATCGGTGCACTCGTCACTATCGTAAATGCCCTGAAGGCAAAGAAGCAGATGAAGGCATTCGGCGAATTCTTCAAGGACCAGATCGAGCATGCTACAGCTGTAGTTCTTTCAAGAACACAGAAGATGGATCAGGACAAGCTGGAGGATGTAGTAAAAGAGATCAAGGCCCTTAATGACAAGGCTGTTGTGATCACTACTCCTTGGGATGATCTCTCTGGAAAGCAGATCCTTGATGCAATCATGGGCAAGGACAATCTCGAGGTATTCGAGCTTGCTACAAAGCATCATGAAGAGGAAGAGGCTGAGCACCATCATCATCACCATGACCACGATCATGAGGATCACGATGAGCATGAACACAATCATGACGCAGACGCACATGATCACGACCACGAGGGCCATGAGCATCACCACCATCATCATGCAGATGACATCTTCACTACCTGGGGACGCGAGACTCCTCACAAGTTCACGAAGGAGACAATCGAGAACGCTCTTAAGACTCTTGCAGACAGTGATGACTACGGATATATCGTCCGTTCCAAGGGCATCGTTCCAGCAAAGGACGGCACCTGGATCTACTTCGACCTTGTAGACGGCGAGTATGAAATCCGTACAGGTGATCCTGATGTCACAGGAAAGCTCGTAGTCATTGGAACTGATGTGAAAGAGGATAAAGTAGAGGAGTTGTTTGGACTTTAAGGATATAGGATATAGGGGATAGGGGATAGGGTATAGGGCTGTCACTGGCCCCTAGCCCCTGGCCCCTGGCCCCTAGTCCCTTACAGGAGATATAATGAATACAGAAGAAACAGACGGTGAGATCCCCGTATACGTTTTCTTCGGCTTCATGGATTCAGGCAAGACCACACTCGTGAAAGAGACACTTTTCGACAATGGTTTTGCAGATGATTTTGACAGATGTCTTCTCATCGCCTGTGAAGACGGAGATGAAGAGTATGATGAGGATGAACTGAAGAACGCAGGAATTGATTTCGTCGAGATCGATGACAAGAAAGATTTTACTCTTGAGAAAATGCAGTCTCTTCAGGAAGAATATGACCCGCAGGCCATTTTTATAGAGTATAATGGTACCTGGGAGTCGAGTCTTCTCTATGAGATGGACGGACCTGATGACTGGGTCATCGTGCAGAGCCTGTGTACAGTCGATGCCACTACCTTCGAGATGTACATGAAGAATATGGGCACGATGATCAAGGAGCAGATGTTCCGTGCAGATGTCATCATTTTCAACAGATGTGATGACAGTACACCGAAGGCCAAGTTCCGTGCGAATGTCAAGGGCCTGAACCGCCGTGCACAGATCGTCTATGAGAGAAAAGACGGATCAATCGACAACAGACCTGACGAGCTGCCATTCGATATCAATGCGGATGAGCTCCATATCACAGATGCTGACTATGCACTCTGGTTCATGGACTGCATGGACAATCCGAAGAAGTACGATGGCAAGACAGTTGACTTCCTGGGCCTCGTGTACAATCCGACAGAAGGCAAAGGAAAACTCAGAAAAGGTACCTTCGTTGCAGGACGTTTTGCAATGACATGCTGTGTACAGGATATCCAGTATCTGGGAATGCCATGCAGATATGACAAGGCTGATGAGATCACTCACAAGAGCTGGGTTCATGTGACAGCGAAGGTGAAGAATGAGTTCGCAAGAGAATACAGGGGAAAAGGACCTGTGCTCTATCCGACGAAGATAGAGAAGGCCGAGAAGCCTGCAACACAGGAAGAAGAGCTGGTGTATTTTAATTAGGATTCAGGGGATAGGATTTAGGGGATAGGGACTGTCCTAACCCCTATACCCTAATCACTACAAAGAAAGGAAACGGAAAAAAGTATGTATGAGATCGTAAAGAAAGAACAGCTTGCGGCCAACATCTACCAGATGGATGTCAAGGCACCTATGGTCACACATTCGTGCCTGCCGGGACAGTTCGTGATCGCAATCGCAGAGGAGGATGGCGAGAGAATTCCTCTTACCATTTGTGATTACGACAGAGAAGCACAGACAGTCACAATCGTGTTCCAGCCAATCGGAGCATCAACTGAGAAGATGGCAGCCCTTAATGAGGGTGACAGCTTCCACGACTTCGTGGGACCTCTTGGCCAGCCTTCAGAGCTCTGCCGTGAGGAGAATCTCGAGGAGACAAGGAAGAAGCATATCGTATTTATCTCAGGAGGTGTAGGAACTGCTCCTGTGTATCCACAGGTCAAGTGGCTCCATGAGCACGGAATTGATGCAGATGTGATCCAGGGATCGAGATCAAAGGATCTTCTGTTCTATGCTGACAAGGTCAGCCAGGTAGCAAAGAATCATTATATCTGTACGGATGATGGTACATATGGTTTCCATGGAATGGGTACAGACCAACTTCAGGCACTCTGGGATGAGGGCAAGAGATATGACTGGTGTGTAGCCATCGGACCAATGATCATGATGAAATTCGTCTGCAAGCTCACTGAGAAGCTCGGCATACATACTGTCGTTTCAATGAACCCTATCATGGTTGATGGTACAGGTATGTGCGGTGCCTGCCGTCTCCTTGTCGATGGAAAAGTAAAGTTTGCCTGCGTAGACGGACCTGAGTTCGACGGACATCTCGTGGACTTTGACAAGGCAATGGAGAGAATGCAGCAGTACAAGACCGAGGAAGGCCGTAAGAAGCTTGAGCTCGAAGAGGGAGATACCCATCATGGCGGCTGTGGTTTATGCGGAGGTGACAAGTAATGGCAGATATGATGAAGAGAGTGCCTATCGCAGAGCAGGAGCCAGCGGTAAGAGCACATAATTTTGACGAAGTATGCTTAGGATATACAGAGGATGAAGCAGTAGAAGAGGCAAAGAGATGTCTCAACTGTAAGAATCCGCGCTGCGTAGGCGGATGCCCTGTATCTATCAATATTCCAGCATTTATCCATGCAGTGACCGAGAGAGATTTCAAGAGAGCATACGAGATAATAAGTGAAAGCTCATCACTGCCTGCAGTCTGCGGACGTGTCTGCCCGCAGGAGACACAGTGCGAGGGTCAGTGTATCAGAGGAATCAAGGGTGATGCAGTAGCAATCGGAAAGCTAGAGAGATTCGTAGCTGACTGGGCCCGTGAGAACGGAATCCATCCACAGCCTCCGAAGGAGAAGAACGGCCACAAGGTTGCTGTCATCGGTTCAGGCCCTTCAGGTCTCACCTGCGCCGGAGACCTCGCAAAGATGGGATATGATGTCACAATCTTTGAAGCTCTTCAGAAGGCCGGCGGAGTACTCGTATATGGTATTCCTGAGTTCCGTCTCCCGAAGGACAAGGTAGTAGCTGCCGAGGTCGACAATGTAAAGGGACTCGGTGTAGATATCGAGACCAACGTAGTCATCGGAAAGTCACTCACCATCGATGATCTGATGGAAGAGTACGGATATGAAGCTGTATTTATCGGTTCAGGTGCAGGACTTCCGAGATTCATGGGAATCCCTGGAGAGCAGAGCAATGGCGTATTCTCTGCTAATGAGGTACTCACGAGATCGAACCTCATGAAGGCCTATGAAGATGGAGACACTCCTATCGTTCACGGCAAGAAGGTAGTCGTAGTCGGCGGTGGAAATGTAGCAATGGATGCTGCACGTACTGCACTCCGTCTCGGAGCTGAGGTACATATCGTTTACAGACGTAGCGAGAAAGAGCTTCCTGCAAGAGCAGAAGAAGTACATCATGCAAAGGAAGAGGGTATCCAGTTTGACCTTCTCCAGAATCCTGTTGAGATCCTTGCAGATGACAAGGGCTGGGTCAAGGGCATCCGCGTGATCAAGATGGAGCTTGGCGAGCCTGATGCTTCAGGCCGCAGGAGACCTGTACCAATAGAGGGCAGTGAGTACGAGATCGCGTGCGATACAGTCATAATGGCACTTGGTACCTCTCCGAATCCTCTCATCGCATCAACCACAAAGGGACTTGATACAAACCAGAGAGGCTGCATCGTTGCCAGGGAAGAAGACGGTGAGACATCGAAGACCGCTGTATACGCTGGTGGAGATGCCGTGACAGGTGCTGCAACAGTTATTCTTGCAATGGGTGCTGGTAAGGCAGCTGCAAAGGGTATTGACGCATATTTTAAAAATAAAAAGTAATACTTGCATTTTAGAGATGAAAGTTTTATAATTATTGAGTTGTGACTTACGACATGACATATATTTTTCGGAGGTAAATACACGATGACAGCATTAAAGTATCTGTTCATGGTTCTGTTCATCATCGTATCCATCGTCCTCACGATCATCATCATGATGCAGGAGGGAGAGGATGCAGGTCTTGGTTCACTTAGTGGACAGAGTCTTGATACATACTGGAGCAAGAATAAGGGACGTTCCCGTGAAGGAGTGATCATCAGGGTCACAGCTATTCTTGTAGCAGCATTTTTCGTATTGGCATTACTGCTCAATATGAGTTCATTTAAGATTTGAGAATGAAGGTCATCGCTTAGGCGGTGGCCTTTTTCGTTTATGGGAGAGAAGACTGGAAGTGATAATATGACAAAGAAAGAACGATGGGCGGACCAGAAGGCAGCACTGCTACAGCTGTTTTCAGATGAGAATTACACGCCCATGACAGAAGATGAGCTGAAAGAGCTCCTTCTGGTAGAAGATGACACGGAGCTTGCCAATGCCCTGTCATCTCTTGTAGCAGATAAGAAGGTAAAGAAAAATAATGATGGTTCGTATGAGGCCGTACCGGAACAGGAAAAAGAAGTTCCGGAAGTCTCAGAGGAGCCGGACAGGACCGCTCGTAGCACTGCTGACAAATATCTGACAGGTGTTTTTTCAAGCAACACCAAGGGCTTTGGATTCGTGACAGTAGAAGGGTATGACGAGGATTTTTTCATTCCTGAGAAGTATACCCAGATGGCATTCCACAAGGATACTGTGCGTATCGAGCCACTTGGAAAGAGTGGCAATGGCCGTGACGAGGCAAAGGTTGTAGAGATTCTCGAGCATGAGTATACGGATGTGGTCGGCACTTTCGAGAAGTCGGCCAACTTCGGATTCGTGGTACCTGATGACAGGCATCTGACAACCGATATCTTTATCCCGGCGCAGAAGGCGGCAGGCACTCCTGACAATGCCAAGGTAGTATGTCATATCATTGATTATGGCTCTGCCAATAAGAAGCCTTCGGGCGAGATCAAAGAGGTCATCGGTATCAAGGGTGATCCCGGCGTAGATATTTTATCCATTGTAAAAGAAAACGATATCCCGACAGATTTCCCACAGGCTGTGCTTGACGAGGCAAAGAAAGTTGCCGGACGTGGCAAGGTGAGAAAGTCTGAGATGAGAGGCCGTGAAGACCTGAGAAGTGAGCTCATGGTCACTATTGATGGTGAAGACTCGAAGGATCTCGATGATGCTGTATCACTGCATATGGATGGAAAGGATTATATCCTGGGCGTTCATATTGCCGATGTGTCAAACTATGTGACTGAGGATTCGGAGCTTGATAAAGAGGCCCTGAAGCGCTCTACATCAGTGTACCTTCCGGATCGAGTGATCCCGATGCTTCCTGTGGAGCTGTCAAATGGCATCTGTTCCCTGAATGAGGGTGAAGACAGGCTTGCCATGAGCTGTATCATGAGGATTGATGATACAGGAGAGATCAAGGATCACAGGATTGTGGAGTCGGTCATCAGGTCGAATCACAGGATGACATACACTTCTGTTAACAGGATTCTTGAAGAGGATGATGAGGCAGAGATTGATAAGTATGAGGATGTGGTTCCGATGTTTCGCCAGATGGAGGAGCTTGCCATTATCCTGCATGGCAGAAGGACATACAGAGGGTCGATCGATTTTGATTTCCCGGAGACGGTTGTAGAGCTCGATGAGAACGGCCAGCCGAAGGAGATTCATCCGTATTACAGAGGCCTTGCACAGCATATCATTGAGGATTTCATGCTTGCAGCCAATGAGACTGTCGCGAAGCATGCATATGACCACAAGCTGCCATTCCTGTACAGGACTCATGGATTCCCGGATCCTGAGAAGCTTAATACACTGAAGTCGTTTATCGGAGGATTCGGATATACTCTCGAAGGAAATGTGAACCAGATCCATCCAAAGGAGCTGCAGAGGCTTCTTGACAGGGTACAGGGAAGTCCGGAAGAAAGTCTGATACAGACGCTTACACTCAGAAGCATGCAGCAGGCCAGATACACGACTGACTGCAGCGGGCATTTCGGACTTGCAGCCGGGTACTACTGTCACTTCACCTCGCCTATCAGGAGGTATCCGGATCTGTTCATCCACCGTGTGCTGAAGCTTGAGATCCATAAGAAGCTGAAAAGGAAAAAGAAGACAGAGCTGAATGCAGCTCTTCCAGATATAGCTGACCGTACATCGTCTCTTGAGAGAAGAGCAGACGATGCCGAGAGAGATGCAATAAAGCTGAAGAAGGTCCAGTACATGATGCCTCACATTGGAGAGGAATACACAGGCAGGATATCAGGAGTCACCTCATGGGGACTTTATGTGGCTTTACCGAACTCTATTGAGGGCATGATACCGGTACGCACGTTGACGGATGACTTCTATGAGTTTTCAGAAGAGACCTATGAGCTCATTGGAAAGAGCTTTAACAGGCACTATACCCTTGGTATGCCTCTCAGGGTGAAGCTTGTGGATGCAAACCCTATAGCCCGCACTATAGACTTCGAGCTGATTGATGATTTCCATGGCAACAAGAAGTCGGATAAACACAAGAGCTATGCGCCTGTGGGCCATAAAGGAAAGCTGTCAGGACAGGCAGAGAGAGCCCTGAAGAAGATTTCAGGAGGTAAAGGAAGATATGGCAAAGGAAAAAACAGGAAGAAAAATAATCGCCACTAACCGTAAGGCAAGGCATGATTATTTCCTGGACGAATATTTTGAATGCGGTATAGCACTTGTGGGAACGGAGGTGAAAAGCCTTCGTAATGGTGGCTGTTCACTGAAGGAAGCATGGGTCAGGATTCAGAACGGAGAGGTCTGGATCTACCAGATGCATATAGCTCCGTATGAGAAGGGCAATATCATGAACAAGGATCCGCTTCGCCCTAGAAAGCTGTTGATGCATAAGAGCGAGATCAGAAAGCTCGAGCAGAAGATCAAGGAAAAGGGCTATACCCTGGTTCCGGTCGAGGCATATTTCAAGGAGTCAAGAGTCAAGATCGAGATAGCTCTTGCACGAGGCAAGAAGCTCTATGACAAGCGCGCTGATATCGCAAAGCGGGATCAGGAGCGGGAAGCAGCAAGAGATTTCAAGGTCAGGAATCTGAGGTGAGCCGGCTTGACTGATTATTGAAAAATATCGATACAGACCGGTAGTCACAGGAAATATCCTAAGGAAAACAGGCAGTTTTGCTTTTATTTTCCAGGAAAGCGTGCTATAGTATATATAGCTTTAGGGGTAGTAAAGGTCTCGACAGGGATCTTGAAGCTTTAGAAGCGAGCCGCAGGATGATGCGTCAAATCTCAATTTAAATTTAAACGCTGAAGATAACGATTTAGCATACGCTGCCTAAGGGCAACGAGTCGCCTGAATGTCCCCATGCATTCAGTCACCGGCTTCAAACACATGGGACACGGCATCTGCAAAGCTTTGAGCTGATGTACGTATCATGAAGCTACTGAAACCGGAAGGGCGTGCTCTTCCGTCCGGCAGAGGGAATGCCAAACAGATCACTACGCTCGTAGAAGGAGAGTGAATAGGTTTTTGGACGCGGGTTCGACTCCCGCCTACTCCAGATTCAAGGGATTGCCGTAAATATCGGCAATCCCTTATTTTATGCAGGTTTCTGGCACTTGAGCATTTAGAGAAATACTTAAAATTTTAGACAAAACCCTGGCGCTTTATACAAATTCCCTGTACAAAAATCACATTTTGGATTCATTTGAGAAAAATTCGATTTTTATACTTTGTTTAAAATACGCATGGCTCTTTTGGAGCAGAAGTGATAAAATTTATGATAAGTTTATAAACCGAATGGAAGAAAGCAGAAACTGTAGGCATAGAGCCTGGGAGGGATATAAGAGTATGCAGATAGAGATGGTTGCAAAAGCCTTATGGGCCAAAAAAAGCATAAGAGACGATAAGCCTGTATGGCTGCCCCTGATCTGGCATCTGCGTGATACGATGGATGTATGCTCGTTTCTATGGGATCACTGGCTGGGTGCTGGCCAGAAAAACGATATTATAGCAGGGATAAAGGATGGGAATGAGTACCTTGCAGAGACGCTTGTGAGATTTCTGGGCGGAATCCATGATATAGGAAAGGCCACTCCGGCATTTCAGACTCAGAAGGGCTATAATAACACAGCCGATCTGGACGCACAGCTTGTGGATAAGCTTGAGATGGCCGGATTTACCGGGATAAGTGACTTTGATATCAGATTCGCAGGGTATACGCATCATTCCCTTGCGGGAGAAGTGATCCTCCAGGAAATGGGAGTAAACAAGGGTGTCTCTTCGATCATAGGTGCCCATCATGGCAGGCCTGTAGGGTCAGAGGGTGTCTGTCAAGATCAGATGAGTGCATACAGGGCGAACTACTATCAGACGGAGAAGCTTTCTGACGTATCAGCTATATGGAAAGAAGCCAGGGAATATATCTTCGACTGGGCAATAAAGGAAAGTGGGTTTACCAGCAGGGATGATATTCCAGAGCTCTCACAGCCGTCTCAGGTGCTGCTTTCTGGTATTCTTATAATGGCAGACTGGATAGCAAGTAATGAGAATTACTTCCCTCTTATCCCTGTAGAGGATATAGATGTAAAAGACCCGGACAGGCGATTCGGGGAGGGGATAAGAAAATGGTATACGGTTGATCATGTCGAGTTTACGGCTCCGGGGACGTGCGGTGAATTTTACCTGAACAGGTTCGGTTTTCTGCCAAGAGATTTTCAGAGGGTCATATACGACAGGATAAGTACTATCCGAGACCCGGGGATCATAATAATAGAAGCTCCCATGGGAGGCGGTAAGACCGAGGCCGCCCTTGCTGCTGCCGAACAGCTTGCAGCAAAGACAGGAAGAAGCGGGCTCTTTTTCGGGCTTCCGACACAGGCCACGTCGAACGGTATGTTTCCCCGTGTCGAAAGCTGGCTTGAAAAGGTATCAGAAAGCTATGGAAAAAGACTATCCATACAGTTAAAGCATGGAAAGGCAGCACTGAACCCTATGATGCAGAAGCTTTTCTTTAAAGGGAATGTGGATGATGACGAGAAAGACGGTTCGGTTGTAGTAAACCAGTGTCAAGTGTTTCCCGCGTATGCGGGGGTGATCCCCTGCGATGCCGTTGATAGTTTTCTCTGAGCCAGTGTTTCCCGCTTATGCGTGGGTGATCCTACTTTACAAGTAATCAAGAAAAAGGAGGTTCGGGACATTCTATTTATAAAGGGGCTCCGGTCTTCCGGAACCCCTTAAATTTCACAATCCTTATTTCAAAGCGTAGTAACATGCAACTGAGCAGCCAGCTTCCTTATCGCTGATTCCGGCAGTCTGCTGATCCTTGAGATAAACGAGACCGTATGGTTTCCGTCCTGAAGCAGTTCAGTAGCAACTTC
>JAQYAY010000003.1 GCA_029338735.1 Lachnospiraceae bacterium
ATTAGTATAGTGCATGGTATTTTCACCATACGCATGAAAAAAGTCGGACGGCACCAAAATTCTGGAAAATTATTGGTACTATTCCAGACGGTTTGAATCTATAGTGAAAATATCTGCTTGGCAGGAAAATTTTGTTGGTGCTGTCGTGTATTGTACAGGCCTATAGTGAAAATATCTGCCTGGCAGGAAAATTTTGTTGGTGCTGTCGTGTGTTGTACAGGCCTATAGTGAAAATATCTGCTCAGCCAGTGAAATCTTTTGGCCTTGCAATGAGTCGGATTGACCTGTTGTGAAAATCAATGGCATTTATTGGATTTGTGTATATCTAGCTAAAGTGGACCGGATATGATATTATTCTATCGTAACTGGCAATACTGGCTTACATGGGAAATAGTATGTCTGAATAAGATTTGAACTCGCTTGAAAACAGAGTTCATGATCTTGAAAAAGAGAATCGGTATCTGATGTTAACTGTCAAGTAAAAACGTCCGCACCCATATTAGTATGTTCAATTCAGCGTGAATATGTTATGATTCTCCTTAGTTGTTAAAGATATATATGAAGGGGAACAATATGTCTGAAAAAGATATAGATGCGCTGAAAAAGAAATACCTTAGAAGACGTCGCTGGAGGCACCACAGAAAGCTGAGAATCACACTGCTTACAATTCTGGGGTGTCTTGTTGCCTCCTATCTGGTGTTTGTTTTCAGCCCGATTCCTATTGTGACAAAGTGGAGAACCATTTACATTGAGACTGCCATGACTACGAATTCGCACAAGTGGCTTGCTACAATGTTCATACCGCATTCGATCATAGATGAGGTCATGTCGGAGCGTGATACACAGGAAGCCGATCAGAAGAAGCTCGAGAGTACTTGGGACGACGATCCCGAGCCTGTTCAGACACCTGTAACCGAACAGGAAGACACTGGGAAGAAGACCTTTTTTAAAAAGTACTGGGAACTCGATTCTGATTCATTTAAGGATTATCTGTCTTCAAACAGCAACCTGCTTGATAATGGATATGCTCATATCACAATTGACAATCTCGACAATAAAGCTGCAATCTATACCACAAAGGGTGATGAGATACTTGCTGTAGATGCTCCGAACAATACCATCATCATAGGCCTAAGGGGAGATGGCTATGTCGGGAAGCTTGCAATAGTCAAAAATATTGATCAGGTCAGCGTGCAGACTTCAACTCATATAGGATCATACGGTGAGACTGCTGGTGTCTACGCGAAGCGATATGATGCCGAGGTAGTGATCAATGCAAGTGCATTCAGGGATGTCGGAGGACATGGCAGCGGAGGCACGATAAGAGGTGCCTGTGTGCTCGATGGAAAAGAGACCGGCACCCCGGAGAACAGATTCTGGAAATTCGCTGGTGTCAAAAATGACGGCAGGATGTATATCAGCAATTATTACAGTACTGATATCAGTGATTACAGATGGGGCCTTGAATTCTACCCAGCTCTCATAGTAGATGGCAGGAATGTGGTTGACGGTACATACGGAATGGGCATTCAGCCAAGGACAGCCATTGGACAGAGTGAATCAGGTGATTTCATGATGCTCATAGTAGATGGACGTCAGGTTGGATATTCCCTCGGATGTACTGTTTCCGACTGTGCAGATGTACTGGCCCGTTACAATGCTTATCAGGCCACTAATCTCGATGGTGGAAGTTCAGCAATTATGTGCTACAAGGGCAGGCAGATCACAAAGCCATCGAGCGTCAGCTCACTCGGACGTTATCTGCCAAATGCGCTGGTTGTAGAAAAAAGCAGATGATTGTTTTACACAGAATGAAGTGGATTGGAGTACGGGCGGTGCCAGAAGGTGCCGCCCTTTTTATATTCTAGAGAGAATCCGGCTCAGTATTGCTTTGCCTTGTTTTCTGTCAGGAGCAGGCAGCAGGCCGTCATGCCTTAACGAATCAATATGCGAAGTGAGTTCTTCAATTCTTCCAGCAGCAGTCATATATTTTATATACTGCGAGAGCTGATTCCTCATTGTCTCAGAACAGTGCAGTTCAGAGGAAAGCTCATCAGGCAGAGGCCTTTCATCATTTCCTGGAAAAGTTTTTGCTGACAGAGTTTTTATATATTCTGCAACCTTTGTAGCAGCTTCAGTTATCAGTTCAATTGACTTTTTAAAATCAGCATTTCCATTATCAGTCACGGTTTTGATGAAGATCATCCTGTCAGGCGTTGTGACCTTTTTCAGAACCTGATAAATGGCAGAGGCTTCCATATCGTATAGAACCGGGACTTCTGAAATCAGCTTTGATGAGCCATGCAGGATTTCATCTGAACTCACCGGCTTATCTGATGTGACGAGAGTAGCATGAGAAAAGTCAGTGTCTGCAATATCAGGGAACATTTCATCGCCTGAAGCGCTGTCTGTTATCTGACCTATGAAAAAAGTCTCGCCAATATTCTCTGAGGAAGCTGCTGAACCATAATTTACATAATAGTCGTTCTCACCATATTTCCCGAGGCAGTATCCGGCTGATGCTGCGGCGTTTATTTTTCCAATGCCGGTGAGTATCAGGCGAATGTTATTGCCGGTAAATGTATCATCATTTTCTCTTGTAAGAGAAAGCTTCCTGATAAGGCCGGCGGCCTCCTGCCTCAGTGCTGTAAAAATAGTCACCATCAGATCAGATCGCCCTGACTCTGCATGGAGTCAAGCATTTCCCGGAGCCTGTCTCTGTCGAGAAAATCGCAGACTACAGGCTTCATTGCTATAGCCATGAGCTTCATTGGATTGTCATCGGCGGCGATTCTGTTAGATGAGAGCTTGCCGCATCTCTTGCAGCGATGTACTATAGCCCATTCTCCGTCGCTTCTGACCCATACTCCGATCGGCTCCATGATGCCACCGCAGTCTGATGCACGGTCACCCGGAGTCTCATCTACATGGAGAGAGCACAGGCAGTTCGGGCAGTGGTTCCTGTGGTCAGACCCAGCACCATTCGATACTATCGGCCACCCACAGTTCCTGCAGGTAAATGAATCCGTGCACGGATTCTTTTTATAAAAATTCTTGTCGTATTTTCTTCTCTTATTTTCTCTATTCATAAACTAACCAATAATCCTAACCCCTATCCCCTATCCCCTATCCCCTAAATCCTAAATCCTAATTCCTATAATACCCGTTCATATCTCCCTGTCCGCCCATCAGATCTGTCAGTTCTCCAATCCTCTCAATCGGGAATGGAGGGTTTGCAAGCGGCTTTGTGGCGACAGACATGATCGTCACAGGGTTGTCGTCATGATCTATGAGCTCAGTCTTCAGAGCACCGCAGAACTGACAGCGGCAGATGATCTCCGGACGGCCTTTGTCCTTGATCCAGACTGATATTGGCTCGAAGATGCCACCACATTCTTCGCCATCGTCATTTTCTTCATGAGCGGAGCACAGACACTCCGGGCAGTGATCTAGTGATTCGTCGTATAAATTCCCGCAGGAAACACATTCTATCATTATTTTTTATACCTTTCGCTAAAAAATTCCTATATATTTTAATACTATCTGACACCTGTATGCAATACATTTCTGTGTTTTTGTGTATGGACAGAAAAGGAAATACTGCTATAATTTTTTTGACAAAATAATAACCAAATATTTCGAATTCTCTTATTCAGAGTGGTGGAGGCATATGGACCTGTGAAGCCACGGCAACCCCGGCGCATAGTCGAAAGGTGCCCATCCTGAGCGAACAGTATTCGAACAATAAGGAGGAACTTTTTTAATGGAAAAGCGTTTATTCACTTCAGAGTCAGTTACTGAAGGACATCCAGACAAGGTCTGCGACGCAGTAAGTGATGCAATCCTTGATGCCTGCATGGAGCAGGATCCGATGAGCCGTGTAGCCTGCGAGACAGCTACCTGCACAGGATTCGTTCTTGTGACCGGAGAGCTCACAACCAAGGCAAACCTTGATATTCCGGCAATCGTTCGTAAGACAGTCAATGAGATCGGCTACAACGATGCCAGGACCGGCTTTGATGGCAATACATGCGCAGTTATGGTAGCTCTTGACAAGCAGTCACCTGATATTGCAATGGGAGTTGACAAGGCTCTCGAGGCTAAGGAAGGCGAGCTGAAGGATGATCTTGATACAGGTGCCGGAGATCAGGGAATGATGTTCGGATATGCTACAAATGAGACAGATGACTATATGCCATATCCTATCTCACTTGCACACAAGCTTGCAAAGAGACTTACAGATGTAAGAAAAGACGGAACTCTTCCGTATCTTCGTCCGGATGGCAAGACTCAGGTTTCAGTAGAGTATGATGAGAATGGCAAGCCGACCCGTCTTGAGGCTGTAGTTCTTTCTACTCAGCATGATGAAGATGTGACACAGGAGCAGATCCACAAGGATATCAGGAAGTATGTATTCGACCCAATCCTTCCGAAGGAGATGGTAGATGAGAATACCAGGTTCTTCATCAATCCTACAGGACGTTTCGTAATCGGCGGACCTCACGGTGATGCTGGTCTTACAGGAAGAAAGATCATCGTAGATACCTACGGTGGAATGGCTCGTCATGGCGGCGGTGCTTTCTCAGGAAAGGACTGCACCAAGGTTGACCGTTCTGCAGCATACGCAGCACGTTATGTGGCCAAGAATATCGTAGCAGCAGGCCTTGCAGACAAGGCTGAGATCCAGCTCTCATATGCTATCGGTGTTGCACAGCCTACATCGATCAATATCGATACCTTCGGCACAGGAAAGCTTTCAGAGGAGAAGCTCGTTCGGATCATCCGCGAGAACTTCGACCTTCGTCCGGCTGGCATCATCAAGATGCTTGACCTTCGTCGTCCTATCTACCGTCAGACCGCAGCATACGGCCACTTCGGCAGAAACGATCTTAACCTTCCTTGGGAAGCACTGAATAAGGTCGACGATCTTAAGAAGTACCTGTAAAAAATCAATTTATAGTGGAAAAAACATCGGCTATGGTATAAAATATCATAGTCGATTTTTTATGTGAGGAGCATTTATTATGAAAATCATAGTTACCGGCGGAGCCGGATTTATTGGAAGCAATTTTATTTTTTATGAGATGAAGGCACATCCGGAGGATACGATTCTCTGTGTGGACTCTCTGACATATGCCGGGAATCTCTCTACGCTTGAGCCTGTAATGGATAAGGACAATTTCAGGTTCTTCAGGACAGACATCAGGGACAGGGATGCAGTCTACAGGATATTCGAAGAAGAGAAGCCGGATATCGTAGTGAATTTCGCTGCTGAATCACATGTCGACAGGTCTATCGAGAATCCGACTATTTTCCTCGAGACCAATATCATCGGTACTTCGGTGCTGATGGATGCGTGCAGGAAGTACGGCATTAAGAGATACCATCAGGTGAGTACAGATGAGGTGTACGGAGATCTGCCGCTTGACAGACCTGATCTCTTTTTCCATGAGGATACGCCGATCCACACATCGAGTCCGTATTCGACTTCGAAGGCATCGGCTGATCTGCTGGCCATGGCATATCACAGGACATACGGACTGCCTGTGACAGTCAGCCGCTGCTCGAATAACTACGGTCCTTACCAGTTCCCTGAGAAACTGATCCCGCTGATGATCGCCAATGCACTTGCCGACAAGCCTCTGCCTGTATACGGTGAAGGCAAAAATGTTCGTGACTGGCTCTATGTAGAGGATCACTGCAAGGCAATTGACCTCATCATCAGGAACGCAAAGGATGGCGAAGTCTATAATATAGGCGGCCACAATGAGATGGCCAATATTGAAATCGTAAAGCTGATCTGTGACTATCTCGACAAGCCGTATTCGCTGATAGAGCATGTCGAGGACAGAAAGGGTCATGACCAGAGATATGCCATTGATCCGACGAAGATCCACAATGATCTCGGATGGCTGCCTGAGACGAAGTTCGCAGATGGAATAAAGAAGACGATACAGTGGTATCTGGACAATAAGAAGTGGTGGGAAGACATCATCTCAGGTGACTATATGAATTACTATGAGAAGATGTACGGAAACAGGAAAGTTCTTAGTTAAAGTTCTTAGTTCAAAGCTCATAACTCATAACTAAGAACTAAGAACTTTTAACTTAAAGGAGAAACGATGAAAGGAATAATTCTTGCCGGCGGTAGCGGCACGAGGCTCTATCCTCTGACAATGGTTACGAGCAAACAGCTCCTTCCGGTATATGACAAGCCGATGATATATTATCCGCTATCGACTCTGATGCTCGCGGGTATCAGAGAGATACTGATCATCTCTACACCTAATGATACTCCGAGATTCGAAGAGCTGCTGGGAGACGGTTCACAGTTCGGACTCTCGCTCTCATACAAGGTCCAGCCGTCACCTGACGGACTGGCTCAGGCATTTATTCTCGGAGAGGAATTCATCGGAGATGACTCCTGTGCAATGATTCTTGGCGACAATATTTTCTATGGAAATGGTCTCGGATCACTGATGCGTGATGCGAGGAAGAATGCCGAGGAGAATGACAGAGCCACAGTATTCGGTTACTATGTCAATGATCCGGAGAGATTCGGAGTTGTCGAATTCGATGAGAGAGGCAAGGCCGTTTCTATTGAGGAGAAGCCGAAGCAGCCGAAGAGCAATTATGCGGTGACAGGACTTTATTTTTACCCGAAGGGCGTAGCTGAGATGGCACATCTGGTGAAGCCGTCTGCACGTGGAGAGCTCGAGATCACTTCGCTTAACGATATGTATCTTAAGAAAAATGACCTGATGGTAAAGCTCCTTGGACGTGGCTTCGCATGGCTTGATACCGGTACGATGGAGAGCCTTCATGAGGCAGCAGGCTTTGTACGTACTGTTGAGACGCTTCAGGGAATCATGATCTCAGCACCTGAGGAGATCGGATATATTAATGGCTGGATAGATACAGACACTCTGCTTGATTCTGCATCGAAGTATGGCAAGAGCCCGTATGGCGAGCATTTGAAGTCGGTGGCTGAGGGAAGATTCAGATATTAAGTTTAAAAAGGAGCAATAATGCAAATCAGCGTTGAAAAAAATGTCGGTGGCATTGATGGCCTCTGTGTCATCACACCGAATGTACATAGAGATGAGAGAGGATACTTCGTTGAGACCTGGAATTCAAGAGATATGAAGGAAGCAGGTCTGGATGTGGATTTCGTTCAGGACAATCAGTCTATGTCTGAGAAGGGAGTTCTCAGAGGACTCCATTTCCAGAAGCAGTACCCTCAGTGCAAGCTCGTAAGAGCGGTGCGCGGCCAGGTGTATGATGTGGCGGTTGATCTTCGTGAGAATTCATCCACCTATGGCAAATGGTACGGCCTTATTCTGTCCGATGAGAATATGAAGCAGTTCCTGATTCCGGAAGGCTTTGCACATGGATTTCTTGTGCTCTCGGATGTGGCAGAGTTCTGCTACAAGGTAAATGATTTCTGGCATCCGAATGACGAAGGCGGCATGGCATGGAATGATCCTGAGATCGGGATAGAATGGCCGCGACTCAAGGGATCATATAATGGCAGCCCGTCTGCAGAAGGCTATACTCTTGATGACGGCACACCACTTGTTTTATCCGACAAGGATCAGAAGTGGCTTGGACTGAAGGATACTTTTTCATTTAAATAAAGGAGGCAATATTTTTATGTACAGGAACAGAGTTGCAGCAGCTATAGCGCTGACAACTGTGGCATGCACAGCGCTTACAGGATGTGCACCGAAGGATTCAGATGCAGTAATCACGATTGACAATAATGGCAGGACGGACAAGCTCACATATGGATATGTGAATTTCGTCTGCAAGTACAATCAGGCGAGAATCGATCAGGTAGATATCCAGTACATGGGCAAGGATTACTGGAGTAAGACAGCGCAGTCTCCGTCATCTTCAGGATCGGGCTCCTCTTCTGGCAGCAGTAAGACTAATGAAGAGTCTGCCAAGGACTATATCTATCAGAATATCCAGGGCCAGTATATTGCAAAGCAGAATGCGTCCAAGGCCGGTGTAAAGCTCACTTCCGATGATAAAAAGAAGATAGAACAGGCAGCAAAGAAATTCTTAAGCGATAACACAGATACAGCGATTAAGCAGGTCGGCGCTACCCAGGAGTACATTGAGGATTATCTCGAGTATGAGACCTACTATGAGAAAGTAAGGAGCAAGGTTGAGGCAGAGGCAGATGATACTGTTACTGACAAGGAAGCCAACCAGTCTACATTTAGCTATGCTCTTTTCTCAACGAAGAGTAATTCATCCACGAGTTCATCATCAGGTGATTCGGAGATGTCAGCTGCTGACAAGGCGAAGCTTAAGGCAAAGGCCGAAAAGGTTGCAGCAGCATCTGATTTTGACAAGGAAGCCAAGGCGGAAAAGGCAGATACATCCACATATTCATATACCACAGCAGAGGATCCTGCAGATGACGGTGTAATGGATGAAAAGGTGATCGCAGCCGCTCAGAAGCTGTCTGATGGCGAAGTATCAGATGTCATTGAAGTCAAGGACAGAGGATACTATGTCATCCGTATGGACAAGACTCATGATGCAGAGGCCACAGCCAGCAAGAAGAAATCACTTGCCAGCGACAAACGTGAAGCAGCATTCAACAAGCAGATGGACAGCTGGAAGAAAAATATCAGGTTTACTCTTGATAAAAAACTCTGGAAGCAGATAAAATTCACAGACCTGTTTTCTGCAAAGCAGGCATCAAGCGGTGACGCAAGTAAATAAAAATGAAATTCGCAGCACACTATTTAGCAGATTATAAAAAGGAGTCATTACTGGCTCCTTTATTTAAAATGCTCGAAGCTATCTTCGAGCTGCTAGTGCCTCTTGTGATGGCACGTATCATAGATATCGGTATTGCAAACAGTGATAAGAGCTATATCCTGAGACAGGGCGGTCTTCTTATTCTGCTTGCTGTGATAGGGCTCACCGTGGCGATCATCGCACAGTGGTATTCAGCCAAGGCGGCCATCAATGCATCGGGACGGATGCGGAGCGACCTGTTTTTTCATATCATGAAATTCTCACGTGGCACTCTTGAAAAGGAGGGAACTGCCTCACTTGTCACCCGTATCACCAATGATGTCAATCAGGTACAGAACGGAATGAATATGTTCCTGCGTCTGTTCCTGCGTTCGCCGTTTATCGTATTCGGCGCTATGATAATGGCTTTTACGGTCGATGTGAAGGCGGCACTTGTATTCTGCGTAGTGATCCCTGTGCTTGCGCTTGTTGTGTATCTCGTGATGCGTGCGACGCTTCCGAGATTCAGGAAGATTCAGGAAGGCCTTGAAAAAATTCTCCTGACCGTCAATGAAAATCTCGAGGGTGTCAGAGTCATCAGGGCATTCAGGGTAGAGGGTGCACAGAACAAGAGGTTCAAGGATGAGACTTCATCTCTGTACAGCCAGCAGATCGGAGCAGGACGTATATCCGCACTCATGAATCCGGTGACATATGCACTCATCAATCTCGGAATCGCAGCAGTTCTCTGGATGAGTGGTACCCAGGTGCAGCTCGGCCTTCTGACACAGGGTGAGACAGTAGCGCTCGTGAACTACATGTCGCAGATTCTTGTAGAGCTCATAAAGCTCGCCAATCTGATCCTTCTCCTGACACGTGCCGTCTCATCTGCAGGAAGACTTGAAGAGATTTTAAAGACTGAACCTGATGAGAGGACTCATGAGACAGACACTGACAGTCTTGATGAGGATGCTGCCATAGAATTCGATCATCTGTCATTTACATATCCGGGCAGCCGTGATTACGCACTCTCAGATATTTCTTTTAAAGTAAAGCCAGGCCAGACGCTTGGAATCATCGGTGGTACAGGATCAGGCAAGAGTTCACTGGTGCGTCTTATAAGGCATGCCTATGATCCCACAGCAGGGACTATTTCCATAGATGGAAAAGATATCTGCTCTATCTCCGATGATGATATGGTTCATATTGTAGGAAACGTGCCTCAGAGAGCAGAACTTTTTGCAGGAACGATCAGATACAATCTTAAGCTCGCAAAGCCTGATGCCACAGATGATGAGATGTGGCAGGCACTGGATGCTGCTCAGGCAAAAGAGATTGTAGAGAAAAAAGAAAAAGGTCTTGATGAGCCTGTACAGCGTGACGGCACGAATTTCTCAGGCGGTCAGAAACAGAGACTCACAATTGCAAGAGCGCTCATCAAGAAGCCACAGATACTGATCCTCGATGACTCAGCGTCTGCACTTGATATGCTGACAGAACGTCATCTGCGTGATGCGATTGCAGATCTTCCATGGCATCCGACCACTATCACAATCTCACAGCGTGCCTCATCTGTCATGAACTGTGACCAGATCCTCGTGCTCGATGGCGGAAAGTGCGCAGGCATCGGTACTTCCCAAGACCTCCTGAAGACCTGTCCTATATATCGTGAGATATACTCGACCCAGTTCGAGCTGAAGGAGGACGCATGAAAAAAGATACGACATTCAGAAGAGTTCTGAAATTACTAAAACCATATACAGCCTGGATCATCCTCTCACTTATCTTTGCACTCGGAACAGTGATATCGACTCTGATGATCCCTATACTCGAGGGTAATGCAGTAGACCATATCATAGGAAAAGGAAACGTAGATTTTCCGGGATTGTTCAGAGTCTTAAAGCAGATAGCAGCTGTGGCCTGTGCCACTTTTATCTGCCAGTGGGCAATGAACAGGATCAACAACCATGTGACATACTCAGTTGCAAAGACACTTAGACAGAAGGCATTCGAGAGAATCCTGCGGGTTCCTGTAGGGGTCATAGATACACAGAGTCATGGCGATATCGCCAGCCGTATCGTGACAGATGCGGATTCTTTCACAGACGGACTGTTGCTCGGATTCACGCAGCTGTTCACAGGAGTAATGACGATAGCCGGAACAATCATATTTATGCTGAGGATTCGTGCATCTATAGCACTTGTCGTGATCATAGCAACGCCGGTTTCAATCCTTATTGCCAGATTCATAGCGAAGAAGAGCTATGATATGTTCAGACAGCAGTCGAAGGACAGAGGCGACCTGACAGAGTATCTCGATGAGAGAATCTCACAGGCAGATCTGGTAGGAGAGCTCGGAGCAGTTGAGCGCTCTGAGAAAGAGTTCACAGAGAAAAATAACCGTCTCACCAGTTCTGCAGTCAGGGCTACATTCTACTCATCACTTACAAACCCATGCACACGATTCGTCAATGCAGTAATATATGCAGCTGTCGGGGTAGTCGGAGCATTTCTTGCAGTCGCAGGGAGTATCTCAGTCGGAGAACTCACAAGCTTCCTCGGATATGCAAGAGAGTATGCAAGGCCGTTCAATGAGATCACAGGAGTCATCACGGAGATGCAGAATGCAATGGCCTGCGCTGCCCGTATTTTCGAGATCATAGATGAGAAGCAGGTAGAAGACTGCGATGGAGACTTCAATGGAGAGCCTGAAGGAAAAGTATCAATGGAAGATGTATATTTTTCCTATGTGCCTGAGAAGCCTCTTATCGAACATCTGAATCTCGAGGTGAATCCAGGAGAAAAGGTCGCAATCGTAGGACCGACAGGAGCCGGCAAGACAACTCTCATAAACCTTCTGATGCGATTCTATGATGTGAATAAAGGTGCGGTAAAAGTGGATGGCAGGGATATAAGAACTGTCAGCCGTAATGCCCTGAGAAGCCGTTTCGGTATGGTGCTGCAGGAGACCTTCCTGTTCACAGGAACGATCAGGGACAATCTGACACTGGGCAAACCGGACGCAACGGATGAAGAGATCATAGAAGCAGCAAAGGCAGCACATGCGCATGAATTCATCAGACGACTGCCGGAAGGCTATGATACAGTGCTGTCTGCAGAGGGAGGTACCCTGTCACAGGGACAGAAACAGCTGCTGTGCATAGCACGACTAATGCTCGCACTCCCGCCGATGCTGATCCTTGATGAGGCGACATCATCGATAGATACGATGACAGAGATGCGCATCCAGGATGCATTTGCGAAAATGATGAAAGGCCGCACGACCTTCGTAGTAGCTCACCGTCTCCAGACCATCCGTGACGCCGACACGATCCTGTACATGGAAAACGGTCACGTCCTCGAGCAGGGCTCTCATTCAGAACTGCTCGCCCGCGACGGATATTATGCGAAATTATATAGAAGTCAGTTTAGTGCAAAGTAGGCCACGACAACACTTGACAAAAATTTTTTCCTGTATAAAATGTTATAGGAAGATTTTTCAATAAATCTTACACAATTGTTACGAAGAAGGAAATACAAGAGGATTTTATGGCACAGTACGTTATGAAGGGCGGAACTCCGCTCCACGGATCTGTAGACATATCAGGAGCAAAGAACGCTGCACTGGCAATAATAGCAGCGGCAATAATGGCAGATGAGCCAGTCACTATCAGCAATCTTCCGGACGTGAATGATGTCCGCGTGATGATCGAGGCAATCAGCGAGATCGGGGCAGGAGTAGACAGGCTCGATAAGCATACGGTAGTCATCAATGGCTCAACAATCAGAGCACTCACAGTAGACTATGAATATATCAAGAAGATCAGGGCATCATACTATCTGCTCGGATCTCTTTTAGGCAAATACAAGAAGGCAGAGGTGGCAATGCCGGGTGGATGTGCGATCGGAGCACGTCCGATGGATCTGCATGAGAAGGGATTCCGTGCGCTCGGAGCTACAGTAGATGAGGGATATGGACTCATTTCAGCAAAGGCTACTGAGCTTCATGGAGCACATATCTATCTGGACAAGGTTTCAGTAGGAGCCACCATCAATATCATGATGGCAGCTGTACTCGCAGAAGGAAAGACAAGCATCGAAAATGCAGCAAAGGAGCCGCACGTAGTAGATGTAGCCAATTTCCTCAACAGCATGGGAGCCAATGTCAAGGGAGCAGGAACAGACCTCATCCGTATTACAGGAGTAGAGAGTCTTCATGGCACAGAGTATTCGGTAATTCCTGACCAGATCGAGGCTGGGACATTCATGTATGCGGCAGCAGCCACTCATGGTGAGGTCACAGTCAGGAATGTGATCCCGAAGCATCTCGAGGCAACTACTGCCAAGCTGCTGGAGGCAGGATGCCGTATAGCAGAGGGTGATGATGCAGTCACAGTATCAGCAAAGGATATAGTGCTTCAGCCGACTCAGGTGACGACACTTCCATATCCTGGATTCCCTACAGATATGCAGCCACAGATGACAGTAGTTCTCGGCCTTGCAGACGGAGTCAGCACAGTTACTGAGAGCATTTTTGACAACAGATTCAAGTATGTCGCAGAGCTTGCAAGAATGGGAGCATCCATCCGTGTAGAGAGCAATATCGCCATCATCACGGGAGTTGATCACTATACAGGAGCGCAGGTGGCAGCGCCTGATCTCCGTGCAGGAGCAGCTCTTGTGATCGCAGGACTTGCAGCAGATGGCATCACTACTGTAGATGATATCCATTTCGTTGAGAGAGGATATGAGGATTTCACGGAGAAGCTTCGTGGAATCGGTGCACAGATAGAGCGTGTCGACAATGATCATGATCTGCGCAAATTTGCTTTTAAGGTATCATAATGAAGATAGCATATCTCGAATGGAAATGTTTTAACGGAGAAGCTACAAAGAAAGAGATGAAAGAGCAGGGCTATGAAGTCCTGCCTTTTTTTCATGAAGGATATAATGATCCTACGTCACAGGAGTTTGTAGATTATTTCCTTGCTTTTGTAAAAGAGAAAAATCCTGATATCATTTTTTCATATAATTTCTTCCCGCCAGTAGCAGAAGGGGCTCATCAGGCCGGGATTTTGTATGTGTCTGTAAATTACGACAGCCCGTATGTCTATCTGTATTCATATACGATGATGTACGACACGAACCGTGTGTATCTGTTTGACTCAGACTGGGTCCGTGAACTCAATGCGGGTGGACTCACGAATGTCTTCTATACAGTACTGCCAGGGAATGTGAATACTCCTGCCAAGACTGGTGACTATTCATGTGATCTTTCATTTGTCGGAGCTCTGTATAATGAAGAGCATGACTTCTATTCTCGTATGGAACCGAAGCTGGCTCCATACATGAAGGGATATCTCGAAGGACTCATGAATGCACAGCATCTCGTGTATGGAAGTGATATCATACGGCCTGCGCTCACAGCCGATGTGCTGAATGAGCTGCATCAGGCACTTCCACTTGACCCGGATCAGACATGCGCCGAGCCGCCATACTACAGATTCCTGACATATGTCATAGACAGGAAGCTCACGAGCAATGAAAGGATCAGATACCTCTCAATCCTCGGAGACAGATTTGGGAAAGATCATGAGTTGAATCTATATACACTTGACGCTAAGGCCAGGTTCAGGGGTATTAAGAATTGTGGTATAGCTGAGTACAATACCATCATGCCACAGGTATTTAATCAGAGCAGGATCAATCTGAATATTACCCTTCGCAGCATTACATCAGGCATCCCGCAGAGGTGTATTGATATCATGGCTGATGGCGGATTCCTGCTCACGAATTACCAGCAGGATTTCTTCCTCGATACACTGACAGATGACGGTTCAGCTGCATTTATTCCGGGAGCGGACTATGATTATTATTCGAGTGAAGAAGAGCTCGCAGACAAGGTGACTTATTACCTGAACCACGATGATGAGAGAAAAGAGATAGCCCGGAACGGCCATGAGAAGGTTAAAAAGTTTTATTCACTTGAAAAGATGCTTAAGAGGGTTATTGTATGAAGGTACTTTTCTACAGATACAGAAGCATACTTGAACCGGACATCATCCATACGTTTGAAGAGTTCGGCCTTGAGATCGTACGGTATGAACGTGAGATGACTGTAAAGGATGATACCCCTTCAGAGTCAGTGAAGCACTTTTCGAAGTTTCTGATGGATCATCCGTGTGATTTTATTTTTTCCATCAATTTCTTTCCTCACGTCTCTGAGGTTGCCCAGATTTTTCACCTGAGATATGTGACATGGGTTGTAGATGCACCGGTGCTCGAGCTGTATACGAAGATGATCACGAACAGCTGCAACCGCGTATTTATTTTCGATAAAGCGCTTTATGATGAGATACATCCGCTGAATCCGGACTGCGTATTCCATCTGCATCTGGCAGGTTCTGTGAGCAGCAGGCAGCAGATAATAGACAATCCTGGTAAGGGTGCTGACCGCTTTGCACATCCCCTATCTTTTGTTGGAAGCCTCTATTCGGAAAAGGATCCAATGGACCATTCCCACGATCTGGATGATTACACGCGTGGGTATCTCAATGGTATAATGCGTGCACAGGAGAGGGTGTATGGCTACTATTTCATAGATGATCTGCTGACAGATGAGGTAGTTACAAATCTGAAAAAATCACTGCCGGTCTATCAGATCCCGGAGGAAAGCTTTCTGACAGATCGAAAGCTGATGTCGCTTTTCTATATCGGCAATCATATCACTGCGATGGAAAGAGCAGATACTTTTAAGGCACTCTCTGACAGGACGGACACCTATATCTATACCGGAAGCGATACTTCAGCCATGCCGTATATCCATAACTGCGGTCTTGCCAATACGCTTCTGGAAATGCCGCTTATCTTCAACAGATCAGAGATCAATATCAATACGACATCGAAGGCAATCAGGACCGGACTGCCGCTTCGTATTTTTGATATCCTGAGCTGTGGAGGTTTCTGCCTGTCCAATTATCAGGAAGAGATTGCGGAGCTTTTTACACCGGGAGAGGAGATCGTCATGTACTCTTCAATTGAGGAACTATGCGACCTGGTGGCATACTATCTGGATCATGACAGGGAGCGTGAGGAGATAGCCCGTGCCGGGTATGAGAAGCTTCTGAACAATTATACCTATGAGATCACCATGCAGCAGTTGTTATACAAGGCGTTTGAGAAATGAAAAAGATACTGATTTACCGCTGGAAAGCATACAACTATGATGATGTAATTGCTGCCTTTCAGAAGCTGGGATTTGAGACGAAAATCATAAGGCAGAATCTGGACAATTATGATGTGAATGATGAATTTGCAGAGCTGCTGCGCAACGAGATAAAAAAAGATACCTACGATTTTGTCTTTACGATCAATTACTTCCCGGTGATCTCAGATGTATGTGAAGAACTGTCGATTCCATATGTATCATACAGCTGTGATGCGCCGCTGATCTCAATGTATCATGAATCAGTGTTCAATGATGTGAACCGTATCTTTCTCTTCGATGCGGATTCAGTCGGGAAGTTCAGGGCGCTTGGAGTGGGAAACGTTGAATACATTCCGCTAGGCGTGGATCATGAGCGACTCGACAGACAGCTGTCAATGCCATCACCATTTGACAGACAGATGACGGACCTGCTTCATGGATCGCTTACCTTTGTCGGGAGCCTCTATGAGAAGAATTCATATGACAGGATTTCACGTGATCTCCCGGACTATCTGAAGGGATATTTCAGCTGTGCGATGCAGCTTGAGGCTTCGAAGTTCGGTACAGAGCATATATTTGATGATATCATGACGAGCGACATTGCTGAACAGCTGATGGAGATCTTTTCATTCAGCAAGTCAGACCGATCTTTTTCTACGCTTCCATTCGTATTCGAGACTACTTCTCTTGGTTTTAAAACCGCGCAGATCCAGAGAAAAAGAGAACTGATCGAACTGTCAAAGACCCAGCGCGTCTGTGCTTTTACAGAGAGTGATACGGATGACATTTTTTCAGTGAAAAATATGGGCGGAGTCGATTACCGTGTCATGATGCCGTGGGCCTTTAAAGAGTCTGCGATCAATCTCAATTTTACAATTCCAAATATTCATACCGGAATCCCTCTTCGTGTCTGGGATGTATTGGGGGCAGGCGGCTTCCTGCTCACGAATCATCAGAGCGAGATGGATTTTATTTTTCATGATGGGGAAGATATGGCCTGGTTTGACTGCGAGGAGGAGCTGATTGACAAGGCTTCCTACTATATGACACATACGTCGGAACGGGAGAAGATTGCAAAAAAAGGAGCTGCACTCGTTCGTGACGGGCACAGCTTTGTCGACAGAATAAAAATGCTGATCGGGAAACTATAGCTGAAGGTCCACAAGCATACCGGAATACGGGCTTGTAGCATATACAGCAGGGAAATTCTTTCCGGCATTCGGATTCTTGTATTCTATTGTGAGCTTCTTCACATATCTCATCGGGTTCGTAGAAGACTTCCTGGCTTCGTGATGAAGGGCAGACTTGAACATATTGATGTTGTGACAGGCCTTCTTCATATCAGCTCCGGATACAGCCTGATCGAGGGCATCACGGTCTACAGAGAGCATCCCGAATTCGTCGGTTGTGATCCCGATCTGTGATAGCTCATCACCGAGGGTTGAGCCGATGCTGGTGATCTCCTTCAGGAGACCATCCTGACTCTGCGTATTCTGGTACTTCTTTCCGACAGCGAGGAAACTGTTGTATGAATCCACGAGATCATTGACGGAGTCGGCGATCATATCCGTATCAGCCTTGAATCCGATTATTGCAGGCTCACCATCCTTCGTCGTATCCAGAAGCGTCAGTGCAAAGCTCTGATTGATCGTAAAGGTATTTGACAGAGAATGATGTTCTTCGCCATTCAGATAAAAGGTCGAGTCCTCTGCAGGATGAGTAATCCGTCCGATGCCCAGAGTCTGCAGCTCATTCCAGCTGGATCCGGAACTGATATTGAACAGATACTTCTCATTGCTTGACAGACCTGTCTGCTTCGATGTCACGATAAGGGATGACATCCGTCCGTAGTCCCTGATATCAGCATTAAGCCCTGTATCAGAGGTATTGATGAGCCTCATGATCTTCTTCTGTATATCGAGATTCGAATCACCGTCATTGACATTGTACTGGAATTCGTATGATCCGCTATTTGTATCCAGATCGAAACTGTAGCTGCCAGGATCAATATCATGAGCATCCTTAATCAGCGGGGCACCCTCATTGATCTGAGGGGTGGCAAGAGACTTCACATCTACTGTGAATGTCTGATTCGTATCAGTTTCAGAATCCTGATCACCTACATATTCCACGCCTACAGCATCTTCATTGGAGGAGTATGCTTTTTTCTCATTGAGGACAGACTCTATGCCTTCGTCGCTTCCACCCATACGGAGAACGATATTCTCCATATCATGGGCCTTTGCCTTGATATCAATAGCAAATTCAGCGACCTGCGGAGTATAATTGATCTTGTAAATAGGGGAATTCTTATTGGACCGGACCATCCGGTTGTAGGCATCACGGAGTTCACTCTTCTTGTGGGCATCATACTTATTGGAGGCAGATGCTTTGTCTCCGCCATATGTGGACATGAGGTAGCCTAATACTACCGAGCTGTTCATCAGAGCCATGAGCATTTCCTCCTTTCTTCCATGATATGCCGGACAGGCATTACAAATCCCTTCAATGCCATTCTGCGGTCCGTAAGAAATACTGTTGTCTGATAATTATAGTTATACACACTAATAATATCATAATTTTTGAGAAAAATAAAGACAAAATAAAAAAATATGATTTTTCCTTGACTCATGCCGGTTGTTGTGCTAGAGTATTCCAAGCAAAGACAAATGTTTTTCATAGAAAGACAGTTCGTTGCAAGCCTACTCAGGAGGGAATTATGGCAGAGGAAGTCTACTATGTGCTGAAGGAGAAGGCAGTTCCGGAGGTGCTCCTGAAGGTTGAAAAGGCAAAGGTGCTTCTCGAGTCCGGAAAATGCCTGTCGGCTTCTGAAGCAGCAGAAAAAGCAGGGATATCGAGATCAAGCTTTTATAAATATAAAGATGAGATCTTCAGATATCATGAGAATCAGAAAGGACGGTCAGTAACGGTCATCATCAAGACGCTTGATGAGCCGGGCATACTGTCAAGGATTCTGGCCGTGCTTGCAGAGTCAGGAGCCAATATCCTGACCATACATCAGGCATTTCCTGTGAACGGGGTTGCAGCAATCACGCTGTCAATGGACATCCAGAAGAATAAGGAAGTCAATGCGTTCACGGAAAGAATAGAAGAGATAGCCGGTGTCTCGTATGTGAAGGTACTTGCAGAAGAGCCGGTAAGTGTTTAAAGAAAGGAAGACAGATGAAAGCAGCGATAATGGGTTATGGAACCATTGGAAGCGGCGTCGCAGAGACACTTCGTATCAACCACGATGTGATCGCGAAGCGTGTCGGAGAACCGATAGAGCTTGCAAAGGTTCTTGATGTCCGTGAGTTCGAAGGAGATCCGATACAGCCTCTGATAGTTCATGACTACAAAGATATCGTAAATGATCCCGAGATCAGGATAGTCGTAGAGACAATGGGAGGCGTAGAGCCGGCATATACATTTGTAAAGGCGATGCTTGAAGCTGGAAAGCATGTCACTACTTCCAATAAGGCACTTGTTGCAGATAAGGGAGCAGAGCTCATTCGTATTGCAAAGGAACATAATGTGAATTTCATGTTTGAGGCATCGGTAGGCGGCGGAATTCCTATTATCAGATCACTTCAGTCATGTCTCACAGGTGATGTCATCGAGTATATCGCAGGTATCGTAAATGGTACTACGAACTATATGATGACAGAGATGACCGAAAAAGGAGCAGATTTTGACGATGTGCTCAAAGAAGCGCAGGATAAGGGCTTTGCGGAAAAAGATCCGACAGCCGATATCGAAGGATATGATGCCTGCAGAAAGATAGCAATCCTCACTTCCCTGGTAGCAGGACAGCAGGTCGATTATCAGGATATCCCGACAGAGGGCATCACAAAGATATCAGCAGCAGATATAAAATATGCAAAGAAGCTTGGCAGAAGGGTAAAGCTCCTCGCCACAAGCAAGGAATCAGGCGATACCTATGCCTGCCGTGTGGCACCTTTCCTGCTTCAGCCAGACAATCCATTATATAATGTAGAAAGCGTATTCAATGCAGTCTTCGTCCATGGCAATATCTTAGGCGATGGCATGTTCTACGGTTCAGGAGCAGGCAAGCTCCCGACAGCATCAGCTGTAGTCGGAGATATGGTAGAGATTGCAAAGAACCTCGATAAAAATATCCCGATCGAGTGGAATGAGAAGAAGCTGGCCCTCGCAGATCCGGGAGAAGATAAGTACCGTTTCTTCGTCCGCACCACAGATGACCAGGGACCAATTGAGGCATCATTCGGTGATGTGGACTATGTCGATGCAGATATAGTACCGGGAGAAGTCGGATTCGTAACGAAAGAAATAAAGCAGGCAGATTTTGACAAAGCTTTAAAGACTCTGCCAGGCTTTGTTAATAGTATAAGATTTGCATAGGAGACACAATGTTAATAGTCAAAAAATTTGGTGGCACTTCGGTAGCGAACAAGGACAGGATTTATAACGTCGCAGAGCGCTGCATCGAAGATTACAAAAAAGGAAACAAAGTCGTCGTAGTCCTTTCCGCAATGGGCGACACGACAGACGACCTGATCGCAATGGCCAACGATATCAATCCGGATGCCCCGAAGCGTGAGATGGATGCCCTTCTTTCGACAGGAGAGCAGGTATCGGTAGCACTGATGGCAATGGCAATGGCCAGGCTCGGAGTACCGGCCATTTCACTGAATGCATTCCAGGTAGTCATGCACACGACGCATCATCACATGAATGCCAGATTCAAAAAGGTAGATACAGACAGAATCAATGCCGAGCTCGATCAGGGCAAGATAGTCATCGTCACAGGATTCCAGGGAGTCAACAGATATGATGATGTGACAACACTTGGCCGTGGAGGCTCAGATACTACAGCAGTAGCACTTGCAGCAGTCTTAAATGCAGATGCCTGCGAGATTTACACAGACGTTGATGGTGTATATACAGCAGATCCTAGAATCGTTCCGAATGCGAAGAAGCTGAAGGAGATCTCATATGATGAGATGCTCGAGCTTGCAACACTCGGTGCGCAGGTTCTTCATAACAGATCTGTAGAAATGGCAAAGAAATATAACGTACCTCTCGTGGTACGTTCAAGTCTGACAAAGGCAGAAGGTACTGTCGTTAAGGAGGTAACAAAAGTGGAAAGCATGCTCGTAAGCGGAGTCGCAGTAGATAAGGACGCAGACCGTATCGCACTCATCGGAGTCAGGAATGAGCCGGGAATCGCATTCAAGGTATTCGATCTTCTGGCCAAGAAGAATATCAATGTAGATATGATCCTTCAGTCAATCGGCCGTGATGATTCCAAGGATATCTCATTCACAGTCGATGATTCGCAGGCAAAGGAGGCAGTACAGGTACTCAAGGACAATCAGGAGCGTCTGACCTTCAAGCAGATCGTCGAAGAGGAAAATGTAGCCAAGCTCTCAGTAGTAGGAGCCGGAATGCAGTCAAATGCAGGCGTTGCAGCCAAGATGTTTGAGGCACTCTATGATGTCGGAGTAAATATCCGTATGATCTCGACATCAGAGATCCGTATCACAGTCCTCATTGATATTGATGATGTCAAGGTAGCCATGAAGGCCGTACACGACAAGTTCATTGATGATGACAATAACTAAGGGTCTGAAATAATAGATCAGATATAGCAGCTTACTATTTCTGCAAGAACAGACACAAGAAATGTAATGATCATTTACACAGAATCCACCTCCATTCGATAATACTGATCGGAGTGGTAAGGCCAGAGGTATATCAAAATTTCAGGTGGATTAAAAGGAAATTTTCATCAAACATTCACTTGTGTCTTTTTTTTTGTTCACAGTTATTTCATAAATTATGTAAAAAATATAGTAAATTATCTCGATTACACCATTTTATTGGCTATATTGCATAAAAATAAGGTATACAATTTATGCAAACTTCACAAAAAATTAAGTTGACTTTATTTTTCTTTTGTATTAGAATCCGAACAGTATTGAGAGTATGTGAAAGGAAGTGACAGCTTTTGGATACGCTTGTGACTTCGCTCAAGGAAGACCTGAACGTCAAAACGGTTTTTAAAATACCGATATTTGGCGGTATTCCGATCTATGAATCCGTGGTAGTGACATGGATCATCATAGCGGTGCTGCTGGTAGCATGTCTTCTGATGACGAGGAATTTGAGCGTGGAACATCCGAGAAAGCGACAGCTGCTGCTGGAGAGCAGTATCGAGAAATTGTATGACTTTTTCGGAGAGACAATCGGAGAAAATGGAAAGCGGTATGTGCCGTATCTCCTGTCGGTTCTTATCTTTATTGGATGTGCGAACCTGATAGGAATCATCGGATTCAAGCCGCCGACCAAGGACATGAATGTGACGATAGCCCTGTCAGTCATGAGTATCGTGCTGATAGAAGCGAGCGGAGTAGTCGCGAAGGGGCCGAAGAAGTTCCTGCATAGTTTCGCGGAACCAATGGCCGTCATCACACCGATCAATATCCTGGAGATATTTATCCGTCCGCTGTCGCTGTGCATGCGACTGTTCGGAAATGTACTTGGTTCATATGTCATCATGGAGCTCTTAAAGCTAGTGATCCCGGCAGTAGTACCGGCTCTCGCATCGCTCTATTTCGATATCTTCGATGGCCTGATCCAGGCTTACGTATTCGTATTCCTTACATCACTATTTATTAAGGAATCAGTAGATTAGTTAATTTTGCACAAGGGGTAATGGGGTTTTCCCACTTGTTGCGAATGAAGTAAAACCCTGCAAAGTAAATACAGCACGGGCGCGAGGGCAACGTGTGATCGTGAGGAGCGTAAGCGACGACAGCGATCGCGCGGATGCCCGAATTAGCCCGTGCGAGATAAATTTTAGGAGGAAACATCATGAGTTCAGCATTATTTGTAGCAATCGGAGCTGGTATCGCAGTACTTACAGGAATCGGCGCAGGCCTTGGAATCGGTCATGCCACAGCAAGCGCAGTAGACGCAATCGCAAGACAGCCAGAAGCAAGCGGCAAGATTCAGAGTTCACTTCTTCTTGGATGCGCACTCGCAGAGGCAACCGCTATTTACGGATTCGTAATCGCCCTTCTTATAATCCTGTTCCTGAAATAAATAATACAGTGATTTGACAGAGAGGCGCTTGGGCTTAAAAGACATCTGTGTCTGGGCGCCGGGAGAAAAAATATGTTAAGTATTAATTTCTGGAACATCCTGTTCACGATCATCAATGTCCTCGTGATCTACTGGATACTTGACAAGCTCCTTTTCAAAAGAGTCATGAAAGTCGTGACCGAGAGAAAGAACGACATCAAGGAAAAGTACGACGAAGTCAGGCGTCGTGAAGAGGATGCACATAAAGAAAAAATAAAGTATATGAAGAAGCAGGATGCTGCCGAGGAAGAAGCTGCAAAGATCATCAGGAATGCCCGTATCGAGGCAGACAGGATCCACGACAAGCGAATCGCAGATGCAGCTGAAGAGGCTGACAAGATCAGAGCCAAGGCCAGGGTCGATGCAGAGAATACGAAGCAGAGAAATCTGGATGAGAGCCGTGAGGCAATCAGCGCACTGGCAATGATGGCAGCAAAGAAGATCCTTGAAAATGGCGGTGAAGCAGATGCAGCAGGAAAGAATTCATAATAATGCACTTGTCCTGTCACAGCTTCCTGTCGAGCGTGAGGAAGTGCTTGATGTACTTCGTGAGCTTGACGAGACACCAATATACATGGATCTCATGATGAGTCCGGTCGTATACAGCAAAAAAAAGGAAGCCATAGAAAAAAAGCTTTCAGCCAGGGCCGGAGGCTCAAAAATTTTTACAGACTTCCTGCTCGTCATGATCAGGAATCACAATGAGAAGCTGATACCCGATATCCTTCGTGAGTATGTGAAGATCGAGGATGAGAAGGCAGGACTTTTCGTAGCTGATTTTTTTTATGTGAAGGACGATGAGATAGAATCCGGTGAGCAGCAGGCGAAGGTGGCTCTGGATAAGATTTTTCCAGGAAAGAACTTCCGGTTCTGTGTCACTAAGGATGAATCCTTAATTGGCGGCTGGCTCGTAAGATGCAATAACATCGAGATCGACAGGAGCTATAAAGGACAGTTAAAGCAACTAGAAGATAAAATTAACGGGAGGTGAAGATCATGGCAGCAGTGAGCGCTACCGACATTATCTCCATCATTAAAAGTGAAATAGAGAATTTTGATGCCGATTTCGAAGCCAAGGAGACCGGAGAGGTCATCAGCGTCGGAGACGGTATTGCGAGAATATATGGTATAGATCATGCCGAGTATGGCGAGGTCGTTGTGTTTGATAACGGCGTCAAGGCCATGGTGCAGGATATCAAGGAGCATGAGATCGGAGTCATCCTCTTCGGACGTGATACAGGAATCCATGAAGGAAGCCGTGTAGCACGTACAGGCAAGAGAGCAGGTATTCCGACAGGTGATGCATTCCTTGGAAGAGTAATCAATGCACTTGGTGAGCCAATCGATGGCCAAGGTGAGATAAAAGAAGATGAGTATCGTCCTGTAGAGCATGAGGCTCCTGGAATCATAGACAGACAGTCAGTAGATACTCCTCTTGAAACAGGAATTCTGGCTATCGACTCAATGTTCCCTATCGGACGTGGACAGCGAGAGCTGATCATCGGGGACAGGCAGACAGGTAAGACATCAATCGCAACAGATACGATCATCAACCAGAAGGGCAAGGATGTCATCTGTATCTATGCGGCAATCGGCCAGAAGGCCTCGACAGTCGCAAGAGTTGTTGAGAACCTGAAGAAGTTCGATGCAATGGATTACAGTATCGTAGTTGGAGCAACAGCTGCCGATCCTGTAGCCTGCCAGTATATAGCTCCATATGCCGCTACATCAATGGCTGAGCATTTCATGGAGCAGGGAAAAGATGTACTGATCGTCTATGATGATCTCTCAAAGCACGCAGTTGCATACCGTGCAATTTCCCTTCTACTTGGCAGATCGCCAGGACGTGAAGCATATCCAGGAGATGTATTCTATCTTCATTCAAGACTGCTTGAGAGATGTGCACGTCTGTCAGATGAAAAAGGTGGCGGTTCTATCACAGCTCTACCTATCATCGAGACACAGGATGGCGATGTATCGGCATACATTCCGACAAACGTCATTTCAATCACAGATGGTCAGATCTTTCTTGAGACGAATCTGTTCTTCGAAGGTCAGAGGCCTGCAGTCAACGTCGGACTGTCAGTATCCCGTGTAGGTGGTGCAGCCCAGACCAAGGCCATGAAGAGGGCATCAGGAACCATTCGTATCGATCTGGCACAGTACAGAGAGCTCGAGGTATTCACCCAGTTTTCATCAGATCTTGATGATACAACGAAGGCACAGCTTGATCATGGTAATGCCCTGATGGAGCTCTTAAAGCAGCCTCTTAACCATCCTCTGTCAATGTCAGCACAGGTCATCACTCTTGTACTGGCGCAGGAGAAGTTCTTCGACGATATCGACAGGGACAAGGTAAAGAAGGTACAGATGGATGTTCTCGGTGCGGTAAAGGATACTGCAGCAGATGCCGTCAATGCTCTCGAGACAAAGAAAGAGCTCACAGATGATATAAAGAAGCGGATAATTGATGCCGCTAATGCATATAAAGCATCGAGGTGATAGCCTATGTCATCTACGAAGGAGATAAAAGACAGGATTTCAAGCGTCAGTGATACGTTGAAGATCACGAATGCTATGTATCTGATTTCTTCATCGAAGCTCAAGAAGGCAAAGAAGTCACTTGCGGATACGGAGCCCTTTTTCTATTCGCTCCAGAGTGCGGTGACGCGAATGCTTCGTCATGTGCCTGATATGAAGAGCCCGTATTTTGAAGATGCGGATTCCAATGATGAAGAGAAAAAGGTCGGACTGCTCGTGGTCACAGCTGATAAGGGACTGGCTGGTGCATACAACCACAATGTCCTGAAGATCATGGACAAGCAGCTGGAAAAATACAAGGACGCAAAAGTCTACTGCATGGGACAGATCGGTAAGCACTATCTGGAATCAAAAGGTGTGGAGATTGATACCCAGTTCAATTATGTGGTTCAGGATCCGAATCTTTCGCGTGCCCGCAGGATTACAGAGACGCTGGTCAATGATTTCCGTCAACATAAGGTGGATGAGGTCGTGATGATCTACACCAGAATGGAAAATGCGATGACTGAGACTGCAGAGGTCAGACAGCTGCTTCCTCTCGTCAGGAAAAGCTTTGTCGGTGAGACAACGCAGTATCTGCCAGCAGATGTTCCGGTTGAGTCGATCAAATTTGTCCCATCACCTGAGATGGTCATGAGCCGTATCGCTCCTGAATATGTGACAGGATTCGTATATGGAGCTCTTGTAGAGTCGTTCTGCTGTGAGCAGCATGCGCGAATGACTGCAATGCAGTCGGCTACAGATGCCGGTGAGAAGATGCTCAAGAGCCTGAATACAGAGTACAACAGAGCAAGGCAGGCTGCGATCACGCAGGAGATCACTGAGATTGTGGCTGGCGCAAGAGCACAGCAGAGGACATAGCGGCCTAGCCCCTTTCCTCTCAGAACAAGGAGAACAAATATGACAGGTAAAATCGTACAGGTCTCAGGGCCGGTCGTGGATGTCGTTTTTGACAGCGACACTTTACCACCGATCCGTGAGGCCCTGTCAGTAGATAATAATGGGAAAAAGTGCATAATGGAAGTCGCTTCCCATCAGGGAAACCACGTGGTCAGATGCATCATGCTGTCTGCTTCTGAGGGTCTCCATCGTGATATGGAGGTCACAGATACAGGAAGCGGCATCAAGACACCGGTCGGTGAGAAGACTCTCGGCAGACTCTTCAATGTACTTGGTGAGACAATTGATGATGGTCCGCAGATCACAGATGCACCTGAATGGGAGACGCATCGTGAGCCGCCTGAGTTTGAGGATCAGAAGCCTGCTACAGAGATGCTTGAGACAGGTATCAAGGTCATTGATCTTCTTGCACCATATGCCAAGGGTGGTAAGATCGGACTCTTCGGTGGTGCTGGAGTTGGTAAGACAGTCCTGATCCAGGAGCTGATCTCCAACGTCGCTACAGAGCATGGCGGATATTCAATCTTCACTGGTGTCGGAGAGCGTTCCCGTGAAGGTAATGATCTCTGGACAGAGATGAAGGCAAGCGGAGTTCTTGAGAAAACTGCCCTGGTCTTCGGACAGATGAATGAACCACCTGGTGCACGTATGAGAGTCGCAGAGACAGGCCTCACAATGGCAGAGTATTTCCGTGACCATGATAATAAGGACGTGCTCCTTTTCATTGATAATATCTTCCGTTTTACACAGGCAGGATCTGAGGTTTCAGCCCTTCTTGGCCGTATGCCATCAGCCGTAGGTTATCAGCCTACACTTGCCAATGAAATGGGTGAACTTCAGGAGAGAATTGCATCTACAAAGAATGGTTCTGTCACATCGGTTCAGGCCGTTTACGTACCTGCTGATGACCTCACAGACCCGGCTCCTGCTACTACATTCACTCATCTGGATGCTACAACAGTTCTTTCAAGAAAGATCGTAGAGCAGGGTATCTATCCTGCCGTTGATCCTCTTGAGTCAACCTCACGTATTCTCGAGCCGGATGTAGTCGGCGAAGAGCATTACGATACAGCAAGAAGAGTTCAGGCAATACTCCAGAAGTATAACGAACTGCAGGATATCATATCAATCCTTGGTATGGAAGAACTCTCAGATGAGGACAAGACCCTCGTGTACAGAGCCCGTAAGATCCAGCGTTTCCTGTCACAGCCGTTCCATGTAGCAGAACAGTTCACAGGTGTTTCTGGAATCTATGTACCGGTTGAGGAAACGATCAGATCATTCAAGGCTATTCTTGATGGTGAGATGGATGAGTATCCTGAGAATGCATTCTTCAATGTCGGTACTATCGAGGACGTGAAGAAAAAGGCCGAGAGCCTGAAGTAATCGGGAGGCCGGTTATGTTTTATTTAAAAGTTATTGCCGCCGACCGGACATTCTACGCCGGGTTTGCGGATTCAGTCATATTCCAGTCTCATGACGGACGTGAGCAGATCCTGTCCCATCATGAGAATATGGTCATAGCGCTTGATGAAGGTGAGATCGAGATAAGGCCAGCCGACCATGCCGGAAATGGAGCAGGTTCAAGTGAAGCTGTCGGTGGTCAGGCAAAGGTTACAGGCCTTGCAGGCATGGGTTTTGCAGAGGTGGTGAACAATCGTGTCACAATAATCGTCGAGTCATGCGAGATGCCTGAGGAAATTGATGTCCGCCGTGCCGAGGAGGCGAAGGAGCGAGCCCAGGAGCAGCTGCGCCAGAAGCAGAGCATCCAGGAGTATTACCACTCCCGTGCATCGCTTGCGAGAGCAATGGCGAGACTTGAAGCCGCAAGAAAAGGCAAGAGATAATTCGATAAGAGTTTTTATAGAAGCATCCACAAAACGGGTGCTTCTTTTTTTGAAGTATGATATAATGTCCTTTATAAATTTTTTATAAAAGGAAAGGAAAGACAATGGAAAAGAAGACTAAAAGAGGCTCGTTCACAGGGCAGCTGGGCTTTGTGCTGGCTGCGGCAGGGAGTGCAGTAGGAGTCGGAAATATATGGAGATTTCCGTATCTGGCTGCGAAGGACGGGGGAGGCCTGTTCCTTATTGTTTATCTGGTCCTGGTGCTCACATTCGGATTCACTCTGCTCACGAGTGATATCACAATAGGACGAAAGACCGGCAAGAGTGCCATAGGCGCCTATACTGAGATGAATCCGAAGTGGAAGTTCCTGGGGGTTCTTACATTTTTCGTGCCAGTAGTCATTATGACATACTATGCCGTGATCGGAGGCTGGATCACGAAGTATCTGGTGAGCTTTGTGACCGGTCAGGGCAGGGCAGCAGCGGCCGATGGATATTTTTCGTCGTTTATTTCCGATCCGGTTCAGTCGGTAATCTATGCAGTCATTTTCATGGTAATCACAGCAGTAATCATCTACAGAGGAGTAGAAAACGGAATCGAAGCCTGCTCGAAGTTCATGATGCCGGTTCTTCTTGTACTCATCGTATTTATCGCAGTATATGCGATGTTTATCCATCACGATGGCAGGACCGGAACACAGGGATTCATGGTATACATCACACCGAATGTAAAGGGCCTTACTGTGAAAAAGTTCATGGCAGTGCTTCTCGATGCGATGAGCCAGCTCTTCTTTTCATTGTCAGTATCAATGGGCATCATGATCACCTATGGCTCTTATGTGAAAAAGGATGTAGACCTCAATAAGGCAGTGAGCCAGATAGAAATATTCGATACCGGAGTAGCTCTTCTTGCAGGAATGGCAATCATCCCATCTGTATTTGTATTCTCAGGACTTGATGGAATGAATGCAGGCCCTGGACTCATGTTTATCTCACTGCCAAAGGTATTTGCCTCGATGGGAGTAATTGGAAATGTGGTCGGAGCAGCCTTCTTTATCATGGCAGTCTTTGCCACACTTACGTCGTGCATCTCGGTGCTTGAAGCAATCACAGCGAACTGCATGGAGGTATTTCATACGCAGCGCCATAGGACGACGCTTGCACTCGGAGTCATTTACACTATAGCATCAGTAGTGATCGCACTTGGATACAGCGCCTTCTACTGCGAGATCCCGCTACCGAACGGAACAGTCGGCCAGCTCCTCGATCTGATGGATTACATCAGCAATTCAGTCATGATGCCGTTTATCTCACTTCTTTCCACAATTCTGATCGGCTGGATCGTCCGGCCGAAGTGGATCATAGACGAAGTGGAATCAAGCGGCGTCCGATTCCACAGAAAGCAGCTCTACATCGTCATGGTCAGGTTCGTCTGCCCAGTCATTATGGTGGCTCTCTTCCTCCAGTCAACAGGCCTACTTGCAAAGATATAAAGCTGGCGGAGAATCAATCATTTTTTTGCAAGAAAGCCTCTGAACAGCTATAATAACCTCTTGAAACCATCATAACAGAAAGGAGATTACTATGGCAGATGAAGTGTTTAATAATAGTCCGTGGTGGGAGAGTGCAGTATTCTATCAGATATATCCGCTAGGCATGTGCGGCGCGCCGTTCGAGAATGACGGAGTACCAGAGCACAGGCTCTTGAAGGTGCTTGACTGGATACCACACCTGCAGAAACTGAATATAAATGCAGTTTATTTTTCACCGCTTTTTGAAAGTGATACCCATGGATACAATACGAGAGACTATCGCAAGGTAGATGTGAGACTCGGTACGAATGATGACCTGAAGACCGTAGTCAGTGCTCTTCATAATGCCGGTATCAGAGCCATACTCGATGGAGTCTTCAATCATGTAGGCAGGGGATTCTTCGGCTTTAAGGATGTTCAGGAGAAAAAGTGGGATTCACCGTATAAGGACTGGTTCCATATAAGTTTCGACGGGAACAGCGATTATAATGACGGTTTCTGGTATGAAGGCTGGGAAGGTGCCAATGACCTTGTGAAGCTGAATCTGCAGAACCCTGCAGTCACCGACTACCTGATGGATTCCGTAAAGTACTGGATTGATGAATTCGGAATTGACGGACTCAGACTCGATGTCGCATACATGGTAGACCGGGAGTTCCTGAAGCGCCTGCGCAGAGAGACATCACAGTGGAAAAAAGACTTCTTCCTTGCAGGCGAGATGATAGGCGGAGACTACAATCAGATCATGAATGATGAGATGTGCCATTCTGTGACCAACTATGAATGCAGAAAGGGCATATACTCAGCAATCAATTCACTCAACCTGTTTGAAATATGTCATTCCCTTCTGAGACAGTTCGGACCGGAGAACTGGTGCCTGTACAGAGGAAAGCATCTGATCTCATTTGTAGATAATCATGATGTGGCACGTATTGCTACAGAACTGAACGATGAGAGAAATCTGCCAATAGCATATGCCTTTGTCTTCGGTCAGCCTGGAATTCCGATGGTATACTATGGCTCTGAATGGGGTATCAGGGGCGAGAAGAAGCCAGGGGATCAGGAACTCCGTCCGGCAATAGATGCACCAGAATGGAATGATCTGACGACAACAGTTGCAGCCATGGCAAAGGCTCACAGGGAGTCTCCGGCACTCTGTTTCGGAGATATCACAATGAGACTTCTTGAAAATCAGCACTGTATTTTCGAACGAAACTATAACGGTGACCGTGTGATGGTAGCGGTCAATCTTGAAGACAATGAATATCATGCTCATTTTGATGCACAGGCTGGCAGGGCAAGGGACCTGATCACCGGTGAGTGGCATGATTTCGGCGGTGGACTCGTAATGGAACCACATTGTGCATACTTCCTTCATGTTGAGGACTGATAAGCAGATTGCACAAAAACAAAAAGCTATTTTTGGTAAAAATGCCAATTGACGGTAATTCTGAAAATGTTTATATTAATATATAGAGCAACCGATTGCGCGAAGCATAAACAGGGCAATTGGAGCAGTAAAGAGGCAGGTGTTTTATGGGACATATCACTTTGGACGACATAGCAGCAGACTTGGGAGTCTCGAAGACTACAGTGTCGAGAGCCATGTCTGGTAAGGGCCGGATCAGTGAGAAGACCAGACAGAGGATAAAGGATTACGCCAGGGAAAAGGGCTACAGACCTAATGTACAGGCCCGTGGCCTTGCCCAGCAGCGTACATACAATATAGCAGTTGTATCCCCACAAGACAGCAATGTCTCGGAGCTGGCATTTTTCCACAGATGCCTTGTGGGCATCACAGAGGATGCCGAGCGGGAAGGCTACAATGTCATCATCACTGTAGACCGGGGCAACAGGACAGATGAGCTCGAGCAGATTGTTGAGAACAGCAAGGCTGACGGAGTGATCCTGACCCGTACCTATTATGACGACAGAAGGATCGAGTGCCTGAAGAGCATGGATGTGCCATATCTGGTCATCGGAAGCACTCAGGATGAGGATTCTGTCCAGGTTGACAATGACAATGCCGGCGGTTCTTATGAGATGACGAGGCTTCTGATCAGCCGTGGCGCCACTTTTCCAGCACTTATCGGCGGTGACAGTGAGCTGCTCGTCACCACACAGCGATACGAGGGCTTCAAGAAGGCCATAGATGAGAAGAAGATAAAGGATCCGCTTTATTTTCCAAATTCGATGACAGAGAGAGTGGTCACATCTGATATAGACATATCATTAAAGCGTGGCGTTGACTGCCTCATCTGTATGGATGAAGAGATCACCCTCATGACTCTCGATGTACTCCGTAAGAAGGGTATCATGGTTCCAGAGGAGATGTCTGTGGCGAGTCTCTATGACAGTTCCATTCTTGATGACGGCGGCAGAAGTGTGACGGCAGTGGCCTATGACGAGATATATCTGGGCCAGACAGCAGCCGCTACCCTGATAAGTATCATCAATCAGGAAGAGGTAAATGATATAGCTGCCAATAGTTTTGCAATACGGCTTCGCGATACAACCAGATAAGCATTGATGCCAGGCTTTGGCCTGGCTGTTTTTTGCAGGAGAATACTTTTATGAAGACAAGACATTTCCTCTACGGAGGAGACTACAATCCGGAACAGTGGCCGGAAGAAGTATGGGAAGCCGACATGAAGCTGCTGAAGGCGGCACATATCAATGAGCTGACGATCAATGTATTTTCATGGGCATCACTTCAGCCATCTGAGGACACCTATGATTTCTCGAAGCTTGACAGGATAATGGATATGGCAAGGGACAATGGATTTTCCGTGATGCTCGCCACATCTACTGCTGCTACACCGCCATGGATGGCAAAGCGTCATCCGGATATTCTCCGTACCGATGGCGATGGAATGAAGAGAAAGTATGGTGCAAGACACAATTTCTGCCCTTCATCTCCTACAATGAGAAAGTATGCACCTCTGCTTGCCGGCAAGCTGGCTGAGAGGTACAAGAACTATGACAATCTGATCGCCTGGCATGTGGGCAATGAGTACGGTGGCATGTGCTGCTGTGACAACTGCCAGAAGAAGTTCCGCCAATGGCTGAAGAAGAAGTACGGGACGCTGGACAATCTGAACCGCGCCTGGAATACTGCATTCTGGAGTCATACATACTATGACTGGGATGAGATCGTGATCCCGGACAAGAGAAGTGAGAATTTCATGTCGGAAGGCGGCAAGCCGATCACACAGGTACAGGATACATATCTTGACTATGAGCGTTTCAATTCAGACAATATGCTCGAAGAGTACATTCTCGAAAGAGACGCGATCAAGGCTGTGACACCAGATATCCCAGTGACTACCAACTTTATGTGGTTCTTCGAAGGGCTCGATTACAATAAGTGGTCGAAGTACATGGATTTCGTATCATGGGACTGCTATCCTCATTATGATACAGATCCGGCAGAGCTTGCAATGGCTCATGATCTGATCAGAGGAGTCGGCGGACAGAAGCCTTTTGTGCTCATGGAGAGCTGTCCTTCATCCACGAACTGGCAGCATATCAATCCGGCCAAGAGGCCTGGAGAGTTGACTATGCAGAGCCTTGAGGCAGTTGCTCATGGAGCAGATGCAGTACAGTTTTTCCAGATGAGAAGGGCCAGAGGTGCTGCTGAGTCTATGCACGGAGCTGTGATCGAGCATGTGGGCCTTGGCGGCACGAGAGTCTACAATGAGGTAAGGGCCCTTGGCGAGAAGCTCGAAGGAATGGATGATATCCTGGGCTCCACGGTCCCGGCTGAGTGTGCCATTGTATTCGACTGGGAGAACTGGTGGGCCATAGATGTGATTCAGGGTCCTACTGAGCTCGTCGATTACAAGGCTGAGTGCATCAATTATTACAGGGCATTCTATGATCTTCATATACCGGTAGACGTGATCAGTACGGAAACAGATCTCTCGAAGTACAGGGTGGTCGTTGCGCCGTTCATGCTGATGGTTCAGGATGGTTTCGCTGAAAAGGTATCAGACTATGTGAAAAATGGCGGTACCTTTGTGACATCATATATGACAGGTCTTGTGGACAAGGACTATCTGTTCTATCAGGGTGGATATCCGGGACCATTCAGGGAGACGCTCGGTATCTGGGTAGAAGAGCAGAATGCCCTGCCGCCTGAGAAGACTGATCATTTCACCTGGAATGGCAAAGAGTATGAGGCTCACATCGTATGTGACCTGATCCATCCATTATCTGATCTGAAGAGGCTTATCGAGGATAATAAAAAGGCGCTTGGAGATATTGATTATTTGAAGGACAAGGCCTATCATATATCAGATGATGCGTGTGATGCAGAAGTGCAGGGAACGTATGCAGATGACTTCTACAAGGGTGTCACGGTACTCTCAGAGAACCATTATGGAAATGGACACTCATGGTATGTGGGCACGAGCTCCACACCTGAATTCTACCGTGATCTGATCAGTGCTGTTGCTGACGAGAGCGGCGTGAAGCCCCTTGCCAGTAACGTACCTGATGGAGTAGAAGTGGCTGTGCGAAAGAATGAAAAGGGTACTTTTGTATTTTACATAAATCACAAGGACTTTGGTGTAGATATAAAGAGGATTTAAAATGGACAGATACGGTGACCTTGAGAAGGTCTATGGCGCAGATGCAGAGGATGCACAGAAGAGATATGCTCATCTTGATGAGGGTTTTGCCTCAGAGTATGGCGGATGTAAGAGACTCACATATTTTACAGCCCCGGGCCGTACAGAGATTATCGGCAATCATACCGATCATAATGGCGGGAAAGTAATCGCTGGTTCGATCAGCCTTGATACGATAGGAGCTGCGAAGGAATCCGGAAATGATACGATTGAGATCGTGAGTGAAGGATACAAGAAAGTAGTCGTCAATACAAATAAGATTGATGAGATACCTAAGGAGAACGGAACACTCAGTCTCGTAGCCGGTATGGTAGAGGCTGCCAGAAAGATGGGCTATGAGGTACATGGCTTCAAGGCATATGTGACGACCAATGTCATTGCCGCAGCTGGTGTCAGCTCTTCAGCATCATTTGAGATGCTCATCTGTACGATGATCAGTCACTTTTTCAATGATGACAGAATTCCGGTGACTGACTATGCGAAGATCGGGCAGCACAGTGAGAACAATTTCTGGAACAAGTCGTCAGGTCTGATGGACCAGATGGCATGTGCATATGGCGGACCTATTCTCCTTGACTTCAAGGGAGATATATCAGTTGAGCCGATTCCTTTTGCATTCAGTGACTATGGCTATGAGATGGTCATCATCAATACAGGCAAGGGTCATGCAGATCTTTCAGCAGGCTATTCTGCAATGCCTCTTGAGATGAAGGCAGTAGCTCATGAGCTGGGAGGAGAGAGGCTCTGTGATACGACAAAGGAAGAGCTTCTGAAGCACCTGAATGAGATTGATGAGAAGCTCGGAAATGACCGTGCCATTCTTCGTGCCCTGCATTTCTTCAATGAGACAGAGCGTGTTGAAAAAATGGCTGAAGCAGTGAATAGAAAGGATTTCGATTCGATCCTCACGCTGATGAAGGCATCAGGCGATTCTTCATACAAGCTGCTCCAGAATATATATACCAATGAGAACTGGAAAGAGCAGAAGATAGCGCTTGCACTTGCTCTCTCAGAAGAGTTCCTGTCACGTACCGGAAAGGGCATCTGCCGTGTCCATGGCGGCGGCCTCGCAGGCGTGATACAGGCTGTCCTTCCGAAGGAAGAGACATCTGATTATGTGGATTTCATGTCACAGTACTTCGGACGTGAGAATATCTATCCGATGAATATCAGACTCACAGGTGCCACAGTAATGTAAAAAAGAAGAGCCCCCGGCGAGGGGCTCTTTTATCAGCTTGAATAATGTCCGTATTTATTTCTCTTGATCATTGTGACACCGGTATCACCGTAGACCATGTAATTGTTCTTGCCGTGATTCTTGACCTCGTAGAGGATCTTGTCGGCGGCCTGAACCAGCTCATTGTATGAATGGCCGGCCTTCGGGTAAATGGCGATTCCGATTGATAGTGACGGACAGTCAGGCACATCTGTGATCCTCAGGCATCGCTCCCTGTTGGTCACGAGATCGAGTATCTTCTGGGCGATATCCCTTACCTGCTGTACATCATCAATCTCAGGAATGAAAGCTATGAATTCATCACCGCCGTAGCGGCCGATCGTTGCTATATCAGGACATCCCTGACGTATGGAGTCTGCTATATACTTGAGGATCGCATCTCCGGCAGCGTGTCCGAATGTATCGTTGAAATGCTTGAAATTGTCGACATCGAGGAACATGAGTGCACAGTCATGAAATGCCGAAAGAGCAAGTGTCTCATTGACTGTATGTCTCACGACATCCTTGTGGTACAGCTGTGTGAGCGCATCCATATCACGCTCATTCTCAATCTTTCTTCGCGTCAGGATATCAGCGAACTTGATCTGCATCATATACGGACACAGATACAGTGCAATCAGATTGAATACTATGACATTCATCACATCGACCAGGAATATATTGAGCGGTTTGCTGACTGCTGAGAAGATCAGAAGCAGTACAGACGCGCTGCCTGATATGATAAACAGGTGCCATGGTACATCGGTAAAGACCACCACGAAGATAATCATACATCCTATGAAGCACACCGATGGAATTCTCGTATATATGAGCCCGTCGATGAGCAGGAGTCCGAAGAGAAAGAATGTAGAAAATGTATAGACAAGCTTCAGCGAAGACTTGGCTCGTGTCTCCGGAATCCCAAGAGCAACGAAAACTATAATCCCCGTTGTACCGGCTGAAAACATATTGAGTACGAAACCTGGATTATTGCCGTACATTGCCAGGGAGAACAGTGCATTGAGGAAAAATAAAAGCATTCCCTGAATCGAAATCCTCTTCACAGTACGAAGATTCGTGACATCCGTCTCCTTACGGGCCTCGTCATATATTTCTCTATCTATTGATCCATACAGAATAAACTTCTGCAAGGATGCAAGTTTTTTTTGCATTAATTAACCCCCAGTTTTCTGTTTCATAACGCAAAATGTACACTACCAGTCTATTTTACCACATTTTAAAGAACTGTAAAGCAAAATTACACAAAATGTGGTAGAATAAGTCTGATGAAATTATTTAAGAGTACCAGATTTACATTTATTTTAGTAAAAAGAAATTTCGGTGCATTCCTGAGATTTGAGATAATGTACAAGCTCATATCGTTTCTGATCTTTTTTCCTCTTCTGGAAAAGATCGAGCGGCTGTCACTAAGGCTCGCAGGAGTGTACTATCTTAGCAACTACAATCTGCGTATGGTCCTGAAGTCGCCTGTTGTATGGGTCATGTTTGTCGTGGTGCTGCTTGCAGTTGCAGTCATGATCACCGTTGAATTCTTCGGGCTGTCATACGCAGTTGATGCTTCATATCACAATGAAAAAGTCAAGGCATGGAGCATGCTTCTGGCCGGTATCAGGAAAAGCGGGATCATATTCAGACCGAGGAACTGGCTCTTTCTGCTGTATGTGTATCTGATTCTTCCGATAGCAGACCTGTATGAGGTGTTTACGGCGGCCAGCAATTTTTCTGTGCCGGGATATCTGATAGAACGTCTCACAAGAAATGACAAATACTATCCGTATATTATCGCAGCGATGATCATACTTGTTCTTCTGACGCTTTGTCTGATATATGTCATTCCGTTCATGACGGTTAAGAAGGAGAACTTCATTCCGGCGGCGAGGAACAGCTTCCAGTTCGCGGGAAAGCATCTGATAAGAGTTGTGATCACGGCTGCATGCTGGATTGCTGTGATAGCAGGAGTCTTCTTCGGGGCATACGGACTAGAACTGTTGCTGGTGAAGGCTGTGGTGATGTGGCTTGAACCGTCACAGGCCTTGGGTATCATGTCCAATTCTGCAGTGACGCTTGTGTGCCAGTCGATAGTGATGCTTGTCTTTACATGGTTTATAGCACCTCTTATACTGACAAGGATCCAGGCGGGATTTTATGTTCTGCTCTATGAAGAAAAGGATGAGATCCCATCATTTGACAGGGCTTATGGGCGAAGAATCGACAGAATCTGGCTGCGTATAGCTGTAGTTGCCGGTGTAGCAGTGTGCCTCTATTTCTTCGTGCCTGAGAGATACCAGCAGCTTAAGACGTCACTTCTGCATGGCGGCAGAAATACAATGATCATGGCACACAGGGGAGATTCTCATGACGCTCCGGAGAATACGATACCGGCATTCAGAAAGGCCATTGAGAACGGAGCTGATGCGGCAGAGCTCGATGTACAGATGACAAAAGATGGTACTGTGATTGTGCTTCATGATTCGAATCTGAAGCGGACTACAGGACTTGATAAGAATGTCTGGCAGGTAACATATGACCAGATCAGGGATATCGACAATGGCAGCTTCTATAGTGATGTGTATCAGTTCACGAGGATACCGACGCTCGACCAGGTCCTGAAGGTCTGCAAAGGCAAGCTCTACCTGAATATCGAGATCAAACGTACCGGCCATGATGGCGGTATAGTGGAGAAGACTCTTGAGATAATAGAGGCCAATCAGTATGAGAAGGACTGTGATATCACGTCATTTGACTATGGTACTCTGAGTCAGATAAAGAGGCTGAATCCGAAGATCTATACTGTCTATACCACGACAGTTGGTGGCGGATCACTTGCCAGACTCAAGGATGCAGATGCATTTTCAGTTGATTCGAATTTTGTGACGCCGGGATTCGTCCAGTATATGAAGAAATCCAACAAGGGTATTTTTGTCTGGACTGTCAACAATGAGGTCACGATGAACCGCATGATTGACATGAATGTCGATGCGATCATCACCGACAATGTCCGTCTGGCCCGTACCGCCAGCAGGCGCAACAAAGGTGTGATCGGGGCAATGCGGCGAATACAGCGAGTGTTACTTGCATTCTAGGGACAGGGGGACGGTTCTCCTGTCTTTTTGGCTAAAATAATTTAATTAAAAAGACAGGAGAACCGTCCCCCTGTCCCCGATGTGCATTTATGGATAAAATCAGATCCCGTGTGGGTACGGCTGTCTTTGCGATGATAACGCTGATGTGCCTGTACTACATGGATGACGGATATTTCAATACTATAATTGCGAAGACACGGGCTTTCTATGTCTCTGCTGTGATCGCGGTCGTTACCTGCCTGGTCATGGATGTGATCGCATATGCAAAGGGATATACGAGAGAAAAGCACGGCAGAAATATGATCATGAAGGCGATGGCTGCCTTCTTACTGTCATATATGATTTCTGCGCTGCTCTGTGGCGATACAGAGTCTGCTTTTTCAGGCGATGTGGGATGGAACGTAGGAGTCATCGCATATTTCCTCGGGCTGCTCGTGTATGTCGTGATGCGGGACCTCAGTACATCAGCATCTGAAATGGCTGTTGTGCTGGCAGTCGCTGGCATTCCGTTCTTCCTGTTTGCGGTTCTTCATGGTATCGGTGTGGATGTGTTTTCACTGCACTCAGAGCTTCTTAAAGAAGAGCATTATAATTATATCTCTACGGCTGGCAATATAGATGTATACGCCGGGATAGTGAGCCTTTTCGTGCCAGTGATTGCAGCAGTTTATCTTGATACCAGTAGGATGTGGCTGCTTGCTGTTGCATTTCTTGCCGGAGCAGGACTGTCGTTCGCGAGCGTGGACAGCGGGTACATCGGCCTGTTTGGTGGCCTGGCCGTGCTTTTTGTCATGATGAGCAGGAGACAGATTCCTCTTATCCGTATCAATCATGTCATTATGACATTGTCTGGTTCCTTTGTGTGTGGGGAGATTTTCCAGCGTTTCGACGGCAGGGCATTCCCGCCGGCCAAGTATATTTCATTTTTTATGAATAAATATTACCTGGCTCTGGGTCTGTTTGCGGCTGCGGTAGTTGTTGAGATAGTGCTTCGCCTTACTGACAGGGATTTCATCATAAGCCCGTGGATCATGCTCTTGCTTGTGGCTGCGGTCATAGTGCTTGCGGTACTTTTTTTCATTCATGGAGTTGACAGGTCTGAGAGATTCGGCAACAGCAGGCTTGTGATCTGGCAGAAGGCGGTTTCGGTATATGCGAATGGCAGTCTCCGGGCAAAAATATCCGGTATCGGACCTGACATGTTCGGAAATTATTCAACTGGGATTTCGGTAGGCGGCCGTAGTGTTGCCAACTGTCACTGCGCCATATTACAGCATCTGGTATGCGGAGGAATAGTCACGCTTGCGTGCTATTTTTACATTGTGATTTCTGTCATCTGGAAGGTATACCGCTCGAGAAAAGTATCACCGTTTTTCTTCGGCCTGGCCGGATATTTTTTTCAGGCACAGCTTAATAATCCGCAGAACATGCTGCTTCCATTCGTATGTATTTTTTTAGCTGTCATATGATTGTTGACTTTTCTTATTCATCTCTTTATAATATAACTATTGTGTCGCTTTAACGCACAAAAATATTAATATCTGGAGGTTCATAGAAATGAACAACGAACAACAGGAGTTCAAGCCATTTATCTCCGCTGACAGGCAGATGGCTGAGATGACACCGTTCTCGGTAATTCTCGGTATCATCCTCGCTATTGTCTTCGGTGCTGCAAATGCGTATCTTGGACTTCGTGTCGGAATGACTGTATCAGCGTCTATCCCGGCAGCAGTAGTATCGATGGGTCTTGTGAGATTCATTTTCCACAGAGATTCCATCCTTGAGAACAACATGGTTCAGACCATCGGTAGTGCCGGTGAGTCGGTAGCCGCAGGAGCAATCTTCACCCTGCCAGCCATCTTCATGTGGGCAAGCGAGGGCAAGACAGACAATCCTAGTATTGCCCTGATCGCACTTGTATGTATGGTCGGCGGTATCCTTGGTATCCTGTTCATGATCCCGCTTCGTAATGCACTCATTGTGCAGGAGCATGGTACTCTTCCATATCCTGAGGGAACTGCATGTGCAGAGGTCCTTGAGGCCGGAGAAGAGGGCGGAGCATCAGCAGGTGCCGTATTCAAGGGTCTTGGAATCGCAGCAGCATTCAAGTTCATTGCTGACGGAATCAAGCTCTTCCCTAGTGAGATTGATTACGACTTCAAGCACTACAAGGGCGCCGGAGTCGGAATGAGTACACTTCCTTCACTCATCGGTGTCGGATTCATCTGTGGACCGAAGGTATCTTCATACATGTTCGCCGGTGGTATCCTTGGATGGCTGGTACTCATGCCTCTTATCGCTGCTCTCGGCGGTGACAATGTCATCTTCCCATCAAGTGATCCTATTTCATCACTGTCAGCATCAGGAATCTGGAGCAACTACATCAAGTACATCGGTGCAGGTGCCGTGGCAGCAGGCGGAATCATCAGCCTGATCAAGTCACTCCCAATGATCCTAGGTGCTTTCAAAGGGGCTATGAAGGGTTATGGAAAAAAGGTCGGCGAGAATATCCGTACCAACAAGGATCTCCCTGTTAAGGTAATCATCATCGGAATCGTGGCACTCGCACTTATCATGTGGGTTACACCTCAGATCCCGGTTCACTTCGGCGGAGCAATCCTCATCATCATCTTCGGATTCTTCTTCGTAACAGTATCTGCAAGAATGGTTGGTATCGTAGGTTCCTCGAATAACCCTGTATCAGGAATGACTATTGCAGCACTTCTTATCATCACTGCAATCATGAAGGCTACAGGAAATGTAGGAACTGCCGGAATGATCTCAGCTATTTCAATCGGTTCTGTGATCTGCGTTGCAGCAGCTATCGCAGGTGATATCTCTCAGGACTTAAAGACCGGTTATATCGTTGGTGCTACTCCTTACAAGCAGCAGGTCGGCGAGATCATCGGTGTCATTGCTTCAGCAATCGCAGTAGGAGGAGTTCTCTATATACTTAATGACGCATGGGGCTATGGTTCTCAGGAGCTTCCTGCTCCTCAGGCACAGCTCATGAAGATGGTCGTTGAGGGTGTCATGAATGGTAACCTTCCTTGGGCTCTTATCTTCGCTGGTGTATTCATCGCCATCGTTGTAGAGATCATGGGAATACCGGTTCTTCCATTCGCAGTAGGTCTCTACCTTCCTATGGCAACTACACTTCCTATCATGATCGGCGGATTCGTTCGTCTCGTCTTCGATAAGAAGAAGGAAGCTTCTGAGGATGACCGCAAGGCCAAGGTCAATCGTGGTATCCTCTACTGCTCAGGACTCATTGCTGGTGAAGGTATCGTAGGTATCCTCCTTGCTATCATCGCAGTAGCAGGCGCAAGCGATGCCATTGACGTATCGAAGGTATTCAGCATCGGACCAGTCGGCTCGATCGTATTCTTCGCACTGCTCATCTGCTCACTCGTGGCAGCGATGAATGGCAAGAAAAAGAAGAACTGATAATACACGGATGTGACAGTGTACCTGGTGCATTGTCACATTTTTTATGAGAAAATATGGCAAAGAAAGATAATTACCTGGACTTCGTACCGCGTCACAGTAAGGTGATGCCGTGGGAAGAGGATGAGAACGGACATGTACAGATCAGGAGGGAGAACCTTGGATTTTTCAATAAGATCGCTCAGGTCGTTGCGAAGAAGCCGAGGTTTTCTTATATAGAGCTTGATGACTTTGGTTCATTCATCTGGAAGCAGATAGATGGCAGGCGTACCATATATGAGATAGGACAGCTCGTTCATGATGAGTTCGGAGACAAGGCAGAACCGCTGTACAACAGGCTTGTAGGCTTTATCAGGACGCTTCATGAGAACCGCTTTGTAGTCTATGAGAATAAGATAAAGAAAGATTGACGGATTATTATTTTTGTTCTATAATCAGTCATTGAATAAAAATACATATTGAGTGTATGTCAAAGGAGACCTCTCAGGTCTCCTTTTATGGCATATGGAAAGGACATTTTTATGAAGAAGAAAATCATGGCACTCATTCTTGCAGCAGGCATGGCTCTGTCAATGGCAGCCTGTGGTTCATCAGGCAGCAGCTCATCTGCAAAGTCAGATGATGCAGTAGCAGCCATCAAGAAGGCCGGCAAGATCACAATGGTGACAAATGCAGAGTTCCCACCATTTGAGTACAAGGATGGCAACAAGGTGACAGGCATCGATGCAGACATCGCTCAGGCAGTCGCAGATGACCTTGGAGTAAAGCTTGAGATCACAGATATAGCATTTGATTCATGTATTCCGGCTCTGAAGAGCGGAAAGGCTGATTTCTGCCTCGCAGGAATGACAGTCACAGATGACCGTAAGAAGAATGCAGATTTCTCTGATCCATATTTCAACGCTTCTCAGGTAATCCTGGTAAAGAGCGGAAATAAAGACATCACAAAGCCATCAGACCTCGATGGAAAGGTAGTAGGCGTACAGCAGGGTACAACAGGCGACACATACTGCACCAATGAGGATGGCAAGAACGACATCTCTGTAAAGGAAGTAAAGCGTTACCAGAAGCATGTGGACGCTGTATCAGATCTTATCGCAGGCAGGATCGACGCAGTAGTACTTGATGACTATCCTGCAGAGCAGTTCATCGAGCAGAACAAAGGCAAGATTGAGAAGGTCGGCGAGAACCTCACAACAGAGGAATACGCAGCAGTTGTTCCAAAGGGATCTAATCTCGTAGATGAGATCAATAAGGTAGTCAAGGATCTCAAGGACAGCGGCAAGATGAACGAGATCGTGGATAAATATACATCAGACTCAAACCAGTAAGGAGATTTCATGGGATACAATCTCGCAGAACATCTCTACGATGACTTCATAGAAAAAGACCGGTATATGTACATCATATCCGGTCTTGGAAATACAGTACTTATCACGATTTTTGCCCTGATCATCGGAGTACTTCTCGGTGTGATCACGGCAATGATCCGTGTCATGTACAAGCAGGGCAGCAAGGGACCAGTGATGGCAGTTCTTAATGTCATAGCAGGCATTTATCTTACCATTATCCGTGGCACGCCTACAGTAGTACAGCTCCTCATTTCATATTTCATTATCTTACAGAATGTAGATAACGGCGTCATCATCGCTATCATAGCATTCGGTGTGAACTCAGGAGCATATGTGTCTGAGGTCTTCCGAAGCGGAATCCAGTCGGTCGATATTGGACAGACTGAGGCTGGCAGATCTCTTGGCCTTTCACGCAGCCAGACCATGAGAAAAATCATTCTTCCTCAGGCCATCAGGAATGTGGCACCGGCTATTTTTAACGAGTTCATTACACTCTTAAAGGAGACATCAGTTGCCGGATACGTAGGAATCCAGGATCTGACAAAGGGCGGAGATATCATCCGTTCGATCACCCTTGATCCGTATCCGCCACTCCTTCTCGTAGCCGCCATCTACCTCGTAATGGTAGTCGGAATGACCCAGATCCTTCATGTATTTGAGCAGAGGATCGCCAGAAAGGAGGCCAGATAATGATAGAAGTAAAAGGCCTCAAAAAAACATTCGATACCTTAAATGGTCCTCTTGAAGTCCTTAAAGGAATAGATGCAGAGATAAAGGACGGAGAAAAAGTGGCTATCATCGGACCTTCCGGTTCTGGTAAGAGTACTTTTCTACGGTGCCTGAATCTCCTCGAAGAGCCGACTGCAGGAACTATTATTTTTGACGGACAGGATATTACAGCTAAGGGCGTTGATATAGATGCCGTGCGTTCCCAGATGGGAATGGTATTCCAGCATTTCAATCTGTTCCCGCATCTGTCGGTAAGAGAAAATATCACCTTAGCACCTGTGATGCTTAAGAAGATGACTCAGCAGCAGGCTGATGAGAAGGCACACGAGCTCCTTAAGAGAGTTGGCCTCGAAGAGAAGATAGATTCGTATCCGAAGCAGCTCTCCGGTGGCCAGCAGCAGCGAATCGCAATCGTGCGTTCACTTGCCATGAACCCGAAGATGATGCTTTTTGATGAGCCTACATCAGCGCTTGATCCCGAGATGATCGGAGAAGTGCTTGACGTAATGAAGGAAGTTGCAGACGAAGGCATGACAATGGCAGTCGTTACACACGAGATGGCATTTGCGCGTGAGGTTGCCGACCGTGTCTTCTTCATTGCAGAAGGCAATATTCTCGAACAGGGAAGGCCTGAAGATATTTTTGATCATCCGAAAAATGAGAGGCTTCAGGAATTTTTATCTAAAATACTCTGATAGAAAATCGCAGGAACCATGTAACGGCGGAACGTCTGTTGCATGGTTCTTTTTATGCCTGATACTGGTAGCAATATTCAGAAAATTACGACTTCCAATTTTTTCAATTTACCCCTTTTCATATCTTCATGAATGTATTATCATAATACATGCACACAACATCTAGTGGCTTAGTTAAGGAAACACAACTATACTTAGTTGTTACATGAATCCACAAATATTTCAGTTCCGTCAGGGGTTTATAGAAAGACTCGTAGGAGCGAGGGAAGGAAGTTACAGTTAATGGACACAATCGTGGTAAAGACAAACGTGATCAAGAGAAATGGCCGTGAGGTCCGTTTCGACGAGCAGAAGATCATCAATGCCATCATGAAGGCGAATAAGGAAGTGGAGGGAATTCACCAGCTGAATCATGCCCAGGTACAGGCAGTGGCTGACGGTATCTCGAAGCAGGTAGCGGAGTCGCCTCATGCAGTCAATGTCGAGGACATTCAGGACCTCGTTGAGAAGGGTATCATGGAGATGAGATGCTATGAGGTCGCTCAGAAGTATGTCAGATACAGATACAAGAGAGAGCTCTCCCGTAAGTCCAATACCACGGATAATGGAATCCTGGCCCTTATTGATCAGGTCAATGAGGAGGTAAAGCAGGAGAATTCCAACAAGAATCCTGTCATCAATTCCACACAGCGTGACTATATGGCTGGTGAGGTATCAAAGGATCTCACGAACCGTGTACTGCTCCCTGAAGAGATAGTCAAGGCACATAAAGAGGGAATCATTCATTTCCATGATGCCGATTATTTTGCACAGAGAGAGCACAACTGCGATCTGATCAATCTTGAGGATATGCTCCAGAACGGAACTGTCATTTCGGAGACCATGATCGAGAAGCCGAAGAGCTTCTATACAGCCTGCAATATCACGACACAGATCGTGGCTCAGGTCGCATCGAATCAGTACGGCGGCCAGTCATTCTCACTGGCACATCTGGCACCATTCGTAGATGTCTCCAGACAGAAGATCAGGAAGCAGGTCATCGAGGAGAGAAAAGAAGTCGGAGATGATCTCGATGAAGACAAGATCATGAAGATTGTAGATCACCGTCTTCAGTCTGAGATTGAGTCAGGTATCCAGACTATACAGTATCAGCTGGTGACACTCATGACGACAAATGGGCAGACACCGTTTGTGACGATGTTTATCTATCTCGATGAGGTTCCGGAAGGACAGACCCGTGATGATCTTGCCCGTCTTGCAAAAGAGGTGTTCAGACAGAGAATTCAGGGTATCAAGAATGAAAAGGGAGTCTGGGTCACACCTGCATTCCCAAAGATCATCTATACACTTGATGCAGATAATATCGAAGAGGGTAGTCCATACTATGACCTGACGAAGCTCGCAGCAGAGTGCACAGCCAGGAGAATGGTGCCTGACTATATTTCAGCCAAGGTGATGCGTGAGCTCAAGGGTGATGTATATACATGCATGGGCTGCCGCAGCTTCCTCACACCGGACAATGAAGACAATGCAGAGGGACTCTGCAATGCTGGCAATAAGAGCGGAGCACTTGATTATAAAGAAGGCGAGCACAAGTATTATGGCCGTTTCAATCAGGGTGTCGTGACGATCAACCTCGTTGATGTGGCCTGCTCAGCAGTCAAGGAGTCCAATGAAAAGGGAACAGACAGATTTGATGAGTTCTGGAAGATATTCGATGACAGACTCGAGCTCTGTCACAGGGCACTTCAGTGCAGACACAACCGTCTGATGGGCACATCATCTGATGTCGCACCAATCCTCTGGCAGCATGGAGCACTTGCCCGTCTGAAGAAGGGTGAGAAGATCGACAAGCTTCTCTTCGGCAATTATTCTACGATCAGCCTCGGATACTGTGGTATTTCAGAGATGACATATGAGATGATGGGAGTGAGCCATACAGATCCTAAGGGCAAGGAATTCGCTCTAAAAGTCATGCAGCATTTAAACGACAAGTGCGCAGAGTGGCGTAAGGCAGAGAATATCAGCTATTCACTCTATGGAACACCGATGGAGTCTACTACATACAAGTTCGCAAAGTGCCTGCAGAAGAGATTCGGAATCATTCCTCATGTGACCGACAAGAACTATATCACGAACAGCTATCATGTCCATGTGACAGAAGAGATAGATGCATTCAAGAAGCTCAAGTTCGAGTCAGAGTTCCAGAAGCTCTCACCGGGCGGAGCAATCAGCTATGTCGAGGTACCGAATCTCCAGACCAATGTACCAGCAGTCCTTTCTATCATGAAGTACATCTACGAGAATATCATGTATGCAGAGCTCAATACAAAGAGCGATTACTGCGAGGTCTGCGGATATGACGGAGAGATCCGTATCGTAGAGGATGACAATGGCAAGCTAGTCTGGGAGTGCCCGAAATGTGGCAACCGTGACCAGAACAAGATGAGCGTAGCCCGTCGTACCTGTGGCTACATCGGAACCCAGTTCTGGAACCAGGGCCGTACACAGGAGATCCGCGACCGTGTCCTTCATCTCTCAATCCCAGAATTCGAAGGCACAGAAGAGATGAACGTCAACGCCTCAGTAAAGTGATTTAGCTGGTAAATTTTGAATTAAGAGTGGGTGAAAGACACATGAGTTGTGAGAGACCTTTCGAAACGCCGGCGCTTAGGCAGCGTTCTTTGCTGCCTTATGCGCCCGCTGCGTTGAGAACAGAGCGAGAGCGTGTCTCGAACAACTGCATGTGTCTTTCACCCCCAAGATATATACTATATAACATGAACTACGGACAGATATACTACACCGACGTTGCCAATGGCCCAGGCTGCCGCACCTCACTATTCGTGAGTGGCTGCACCCACCATTGCAAGGGGTGTTTCAATGAAGAGACCTGGGACTTTTCCTATGGTCATGAATATACAAAGGATACAGAGAACAAGATACTGGAATCAGTGAAGCCATCATATATAGATGGCCTCACTGTACTCGGTGGCGAGCCGATGGAGCCAGCTAATCAGAAGGCACTGCTTCCACTGTACAGGAAGATAAGAGAAAAGGTGCCGCATGCCTCAATATGGATATACAGCGGCTATACCTGGGAAGAACTGACAGACCCGTCCAACAAGCGGTGTCACACAGAGGATACAGATGAGATCTTATCTCTTATAGATGTGCTCGTGGACGGAGAGTTCGAAGAGGATAAAAAGGATATATCCCTTATTTTCAAAGGCTCTTCCAATCAGAGAATAATAGACGTGCAAAAGACAATTGAATATGGTAAAATAACTCCGAAGGATGTGTAATCCAACGGAGTTTTTTATTTTATGGCAGATATATATTTTCTTCGTCACGGTCAGACGGATATGAACATCACCCATATGCTGCAGGGCCGGACGAATACAGATTTAAATGACAGAGGAAGACGGCAGGCGAGAAGCGCAGGAAAGGCGCTCCAGAGAGATGGAATAGTGCCTGATATCATTTTTGCATCGCCGCTGAACAGGGTGAGAGAGACTACAGAGGAGGCTCTTTCGGTACAGGGTCTTGAGCCGATAGATATGACGGTCGGTGAAGCGCTTGTATATCAGGGAGAGAAAATCCCAAGGGTGACAGATCAGAGGCTCATTGAGATGAGCTTCGGAGAAGTCGAAGGGATTCCGATGAGTGAGCTGCCTGATGATTTTGCAGGGATATTCTTCGATGATCCGGCAAATTATGAGCCGGTACCGGGAGCAGAGTCATACCATGAGCTTCTCAAGAGATGCAGGAGCTTCATTGAGTATCTGCGTGAGAATACGAGACCGGGCGGAATACTTGCGGACAAGACAATAGTCTGTGCGACACATGGAGGAGTGCTGCATGGCATTCTGCTCCTGCTATGGCACAGGGACCTTGAGGACTTCTGGAAGCAGCAGGTCCTGAACTGCGCAATAGTGAAGGCGGAGTTAGCCGACAGGCAGGAAGATGATACGGCTGAGTTTATAGAAGACGGTTTTACCGGAGAGGAGAAAATGTAATGGTAAAAAAGAGGATTCTGGCAGTAGCAGCAGCGATAACAATTTTATTTACAGCTCTACCTGAGGGCGGAGTAGTCGCAGAGGCGGCAAAGAAGACAACAGCGGCCACGGCAGTCACTGGATCAGCCATCGCAGCAAGCGGGGCAGCAATCGCTAACAGCGGTTCTGCGATCAAGGCCAAGCCCGGGAAAAAGAAGCCGGTAAAAAAACCGAAGAAGCATAAAGTAAAAAAGGCAAAAAAGAAACAGCCGAAGAAGACAGTGTATTTTACGTTTGATGACGGACCAGGAAGCAGGGTCACACCGAAGCTTCTTAAGGTACTGAAGAAGAACAATGTGAAGGCAACCTTCTTCATAGTAGGCACCCAGGCCGTGGGCAATAAGAAGATCCTGAAGCGGATCGCGAAGGACGGGCATACACTGGCCATTCATACATATACCCACGATTACAGAAAGATATATTCGAGCAAGAAGGCATTTCTTGCAGATTTCCACAAGACGGAGAAGCTCATAAAGGATACAACCGGCGTCCAGCCGAGGTATTTCAGATTCCCAGGCGGCGGCAACAATCATTACATGTCAACGAAGCTGAGAAATGAGATCCTGAAGGAACTCCATAAAGAGGGCTATACAGAAATGGACTGGAACTGCGGGACCTCTGATGCGGCTCCGACATACTACAACGAGGCAGCGCTCATCAGATACGGCAAGACATCCCACTGGGGATCTGACCCTATAGTGATGCTGCAGCATGATGCGAATTCAAAGTATCACACACCTCAGGTCACAGATGCCCTGATCAGTTACTACAGAGCAAAGGGTTATCATTTCAGCGGACTTGACAATTATACAGGTCCTGAGATGTGCTTCAAAAGGAAATGATTCCTGATGGAAGGAGGGATATATATGTCTGAAGAAAAATCAAAGAGCGTCCTGATAATAGATGATTCTCCTACGAACAGGGCGATGCTTGCGAAGATTCTGAAGGATGAGGTCGATGTCATCGAAGCAGAGAACGGTGAGAAGGGTCTTCACATCCTGAGAAGTCAGATCGGAAAGATCGGAATAGTGCTTCTTGATCTGATCATGCCAGGGATCAGCGGTTTCGATGTCCTGACAGAGATGAAAAAAGAGCATATGACAGACTATGTTCCGGTCATTATGATATCAACTGCTGATGATCCGAATAATATCGAGAAGGCATTTGACCTCGGGGCTCTTGACTTTATCTCCCGTCCGTATTCAGAGAGAATAGTCCGCAGAAGGGTTCTGACGACTATCAGTCTGTTCCAGAAGCAGACACAGATTGCCAACAGGATAGACAGACAGTACAAGGCCGATGAGGAGCTGACGGACAGCAGGACAGGACTTCCGTATAAGAAGAATTTCTTCAATCAGGTGGATACACAGCTCAAGAATCCGAATCTCGGGCCACTGTATATGGTGGCTATGGACATAGATCATTTCAAGCTGTTCAACAGTTACTACAGCTGGGAACGTGGTGATGAGTATATCAAGAAGATCGGATCGGTCCTTTCATCATCAATTCAGAGACATGGCGGAGTAGCCGGATATCTGGGCGGTGATGATTTCGCACTGCTGTGCCCGGCAAGGATAGATCTCGTGAATTCACTGTCAGACCAGCTCAACAGATATATTTCAGAGAACAGCTTCGAGCCGACTTTCCGTACGAATTTCGGAGTATATCCTATAGATGTCGCAAGGATGCATGATGCGAGACAGCTGTATGATCTTGCATCAATCGCACTCGAGACGATCCGTGGTGACTATACGCAGACAGTCACAGTCTATGATCCGGCAATGATCCAGAAGGAGCAGGATGAGTACAAGAGACTGCTGAATATCAGGAGCGGTATCAGAAAAGGCGAGTTCACAATCTATATCCAGCCAAAGGTGGATATGAATACGGGCAGGATTTTCGGAGGAGAGGCACTTGCCAGATGGATCCATGACGGCACAGTATGTTCACCAGGACTCTTTGTTCCGGTAATGGAAAAGAACGGACTCATCTCAACACTTGACAAGCTGATATGGGACAGGACAGCCAGATATATCAAGAAGCTAATAGGTGAAGGGATCACTCCTCTGCCAGTATCAGTCAATATATCAAAGACTGACATATTTACGATGGATGTGCCAGAATTTTTCAGTGAGATAATAAGAGCCTATGATATACCTCCGGCACTGCTCGAGGCTGAGCTTTCAGAGTCTACATTCATTCATGCTCCGGAGAGAGCAGTCGATATGGTGGCACGTTTCCATGACCTGGGAATGAGCGTATCATATGATGATTTCGGAAGCGGGTATGCTCCTCTCTCTACTATTGAGTCGATGGATGTCGATATGTTAAAGATTGATACGACCTTCCTTCGTATGACGCGGGAAGCCCCGGAGAAGAGCAGGACTATCCTTGAACCGATTCTTGCTATGGCGCAGCAGATACAGCTGCCGGTGATCATAGAAGGAGTAGAGACAGAGGGACAGGCTGATTTCCTTAAGAAAATGGGATGTGTGTACGCGCAGGGCTATTATTACCAGATGCCTGTGCCTGCAGACCAGTTCACGCGCCTGATCAGTGATCCTGAAAAGGTAGATGCGTCGGGGCTCACGATAGGAGTACCTCAGGCATACCGTGTGAGACAGATACTCGATTCGAACTATATCTCAGATGACATGGTGGCCAATATCTTCGGATCTACACTGATCCTGAACCGTATCGGAGGCATAGTAAAGGTAGGCTGGTCGCTTCTCGATCATTACAAGGATTCGGACCTCGTGGATCTTGTGGATCCCGCATCCGAAGTACTATTCTCCGAGCAGGTAAAGGAAGAAGACAGGGCGAAGTTCCAGTCTATATTTGACAGGGCAGTACAGGACAAGGACAAGGGTGCGAGAGGCACGGTCACATTTATCACGAACGGAGCAGAACACAGGGTACGCATGAGACTCTACTATATGCGCAGCAATGTGAGCGAGCAGATCTTCTATTCAATGATAGATGAGATTGATGAAGAGTAAAATTTCAGTTGTAAAATATATGTAATAGTGGTAAACTGTTTCGGAAAAAAGCAGAAGGCTGTGAAGATATTTTTTCACAGCCTTTTTTAGAAGTAGAAAGGTAAGAAGCGTGGACGCAAAAGAAATTGCTGACCAGATCACGGCTCTGAAAAAGAAGAAAAATGCCATTATCATGGCTCATTACTATGTAGCAGATGAGATACAGGATATCGCTGACTTTGTCGGCGACTCATTTTTCCTTGCCAAAAAGGCTACAGAGACCGATGCTGATATCATAGTGCTCTGTGGGGTACGGTTCATGGGAGAGAGTGCGAAAGTCCTGAACCCTGAAAAGAAGGTTCTCATTCCTGAGATGGCTGCTGACTGCCCTATGGCTCATATGGCAACGACAGATGGCATTGATGAGATGAGGAGCAGATATGATGATCTGGCAGTAGTCTGTTATGTGAATTCCACAGCAGATCTGAAGGCAGCAAGTGATGTATGTGTCACAAGCGCCAATGCACTGAAGATCGTCAGTCGCCTTCCTCAGAAAAATATATATTTCATTCCGGATCAGAATCTCGCTCACTATATTGCAGACCAGCTACCGGACAAGCATTTTATTTTCAATGATGGATTCTGTCATGTGCACAATTCAATCAGGCTCGATGTGCTGAAGAAGACAAAGGCAATGAAGCCTGATGCACAAGTTCTCGTTCATCCTGAATGCAAGCCGGAAGTTGTAGCAGAGGCTGACTACGTCGGCTCTACCTCTGGTATCATAAAGTATGCTTCGGAGTCAGATGCAAAGGAATTCATAGTTGCTACGGAGCTCGGTGTGATGCATGAGCTGAAGAAAAGAAATCCTGACAAGAAATTCTATCCGGCAGGTCCTATGCAGATCTGTCCGAATATGAAGAAGCTCACAATGGAGAAGCTCCTGCATGTACTGCAGTTTGAGGATTCTGAGATTACTCTTCCGGATGATCTGATGAGAGATGCAAAGGCACCTATGGAAGAAATGTTGAGGCTGGCACAATGAAAAAACAGTATGACGTAATTATTGTTGGAGCCGGAGTTGCCGGTTGTTTTGCAGCACTTCATCTGCCTCCTGACAGACAGATTCTGATGATCACAAAGGAAGGAATCGAAGAATGTGATTCCTATCTGGCACAGGGAGGCATCTGTGTACTGAAGGATCCTTCGGACTACGACGCCTTCTTTGAGGATACGATGAAGGCAGGACACTATGAGAATCGCAAGGAGTCGGTGGACTGCATGATCCGCTCGTCCAAGGGCGTGATCGAGGAGCTCATGGAGTACGGTGTCGATTTCGCCAGAAATCCTGATGGTACGCTTGAGTTTACCAGAGAAGGTGCCCATTCCACAAACCGTATCCTCCATCATGAGGATATCACAGGCGAGGAGATCACGACTCATCTGCAGGCAGCAGAGAAGAAGCTTCCGAATGTAGAGATCCAAGAATATACTAGAAATGTCGATCTACTGGCAGAGAACAACCTCTCTGACGGACTTGTCGTGATC
>JAQYAY010000004.1 GCA_029338735.1 Lachnospiraceae bacterium
GTGATAGCACATAACAACCTGGCAAACTTCGAGACCTGGATTTTCTACAAGTGGGTGTTCAAGACATTTGTAGCTGTCACCCTTATCACGAATACAACGAATATCACGATGGCAGTCTTTGATGTGGCGGGGCACGTAATAAACCAGAGTGGTGGAATAATCTCAAATGGTACTGCGGTTTCAGCAGATCAGATTGATTCATTGCGGACTACTCTCGAAGCAACTGACTTGGGACCGTTGATAGGTATATTCGTTCAGTCATTGATACTGCCATTGTTTTTTAAGATCATAACGATAATCATATTCGTCATCGTATATGCGAGGATGATCGAGATCTATCTGATGGTCAGTATGGCTCCGATTCCGTTTGCCACGTTCGGCAATAAAGAAGAGAGCATGATGGGGAAGAACTATCTGAGATCACTATTCGCACTCGGATTCCAGGGATTCCTCATTATGATATGCGTAGGTATTTATGCAGTCCTCATTCAGAACATTGCATTCGCGGATGACGTGATGGGGGCTATCTGGAAGTGCTTCGGGTATGCGATACTGCTGGCGATCACACTTTTCAAGACAGGTTCTATAAGCCGCAGCGTATTACATGCTCATTAAATAACTAAAACATATAGGTGATAGGAGACAAAATGGCAAGTTATATTTCAGTACCTCGTGACCTCACGAAGGTAAAAAGCAAGGTGGTCCTGAACCTCACAAAACGTCAGGTCATCTGCTTTTCAATAGCAGCCGCGATAGGCGTTCCGACATTTTTCCTGCTGAAGCATTTCACGAGTGTGAGCTCGGCTTCGATGGGAATGATCATGATAATGCTGCCGATGTTTTTCTTCGGAATGTATGAGAAAAATGGAGAGCCGCTTGAGGTGATCCTTTTCCACTTCATCCAGGCAAATATCATCAGACCGAAGAAGCGGATATATGAGACACGGAACTACTACGAGCTGCTGCACCGGCAGGCCGTGGCGGAAGAGGAGATTGAGAAGATACTACGGAAATACAGGAAGAAGGAGACAAAACGATAATGGCTGATTTATTTGAAAAGCTGAGAGGGAAGCCCAAGCGTAAGCTGAAAATACCGGCATATCTCTCAGCAGAGGATAAAAAGAAAGTCGCAGAGATCATAAAGAATGCAGAGAAAAAAGACGACGTGCCGCACTCAACACAGGACAGTATTCCTTTTGAGAGGATGTTCCAGGATGGTATCTGTCGCGTGGGTAACGATTATTACACGAAGACAATACAGTTCCAGGACATCAATTATCAGCTGGCACAGCAGGAAGACCAGACGGAGATCTTTGAGGAGTGGTGCTCATTCCTGAACTTCTTCGACAGTTCGGTAAATTTCGAGCTTTCATTCACGAACATGACTACTGATGCAGAGAAGTTTGAGAAATCCATTGCGATACCTCATCAGAATGACAGCTTTAATTCAATAAGGGATGAATACACAGGAATGCTCCGCAGGCAGATGGAAGCTGGAAATAACGGTCTCACGAAGACCAAGTATCTGACATTCGGCATTCATGCTGAGTCCATGAAGACAGCAAAACCAAGGCTAACTCATATCGAAGTAAGCATTCTCAATAACTTCAAGAGAATGGGGATAGTCGCTGACACTCTTGATGGTAGGCAGAGACTTGAAGTTATGCACGAGATGCTTCATATCGGAGATGATGCCAGATTCAATTTCGATTGGAAATACCTGCATCAGTCAGGGCTTTCGGTAAAGGATTTCATCGCTCCGTCAAGTCTGTATTTCCAGACAGGAAGAGTATTCCAGATGGGTGGAACCTATGGGACGATGAGTTTCCTTCAGATCACAGCATCTGATATCAGTGACAGGATGCTTGCGGATTTCCTTTCTATGGAGTCAAGCCAGGTGGTCACAATGCATATCCAGTCGGTAGATCAGACAGAGGCTATAAAGACTGTAAAGCACACGATCACAGAGCTTGACAGATCAAAGATTGAGGAGCAGAAAAAGGCTGTAAGAAGCGGGTATGATATGGACATCATTCCTTCTGATCTGGCCACCTATGGCAAGGATGCTAAGGCACTTCTGAAGGAGCTGCAGTCACAGAATGAGAGAATGTTCCTGCTGACCTTTCTGATTCTCAATACAGGTAAGACGAAGCAGGAGCTTGAGAATAACTTCTTTCAGGCGAACAGCATAGCACAGAAGCATAACTGTAACCTGACAAGGCTTGATTTCCAGCAGGAGCAGGGACTTATGAGTTCATTGCCTTTAGCTGAGAATCTTGTAAATATCAGACGAGGAATGACTACTTCGAGTACAGCTATATTTGTTCCATTCACCACACAGGAGTTGTTCCAGGGCGAGAGGGGAGCACTGTATTATGGCCTCAATGCTCTGTCGAATAACCTTATCATGGTAGACAGGAAGCTCCTTAAAAATCCGAACGGACTTATCCTTGGAACTCCTGGTTCAGGTAAATCATTCGCGGCAAAGCGTGAGATTGCAAATGCATTCCTCGTGACAGATGATGACATCATCATTTCAGATCCG
>JAQYAY010000005.1 GCA_029338735.1 Lachnospiraceae bacterium
ATCAGGATTGATGGCCTGCATAGTCTCTTTTGCAGACTCTACTTTTTCCTTGCCGATATCGGCTGTCGTGTGGATGATCTGTCTCTGGAGATTTGACAGATCTACAACATCGGCGTCAATGATTCCGATCGTTCCTACTCCTGCCGCAGCCAGATACATTGCTGCCGGAGCGCCGAGGCCACCTGCTCCGACGATCAGGACCTTGCCATTGAGGAGTTTCTTCTGGCCCTTGACACCGATCTCTTTTAAAATGATATGTCTCGAATATCTTTCGAGCTGCTCATTTGTAAATGCCATTATCTGCCTCCGCCCATGAAATACAGGAACTCTACAGAGTCTCCATCCTTAAGGGCTGTCTTGTCAAAGTCGTCCCTGTTGACAAAATCATCATTAACGGTAACTGTCACGTACAGTGGATTGTCGATCTTCTCAGTATCAATAAGCTCTGTAACTGTGGTTCCGTCCTTGTACTCTTTTTCTTCTCCTGCAACCTTGATCTTCACTTTAATCCTCCAATCATTAATGAAGTTCTGTTCGTTCTCATCTCGAAGCTTTCGGTCATTCGCCAACCTTTTTTACAATAAGGTCATATGTGCCGTCTTTGTTGTCGATAAGCTTCAGGATCTGATGACCCTCTTCCTTCATTGAACGTGGAACGTTCTGGACCGGCTCGCCATCGTTCATATGTACATCAAGGATGTCTCCATCATCGAGCTCCTCGATAGCTACCTTCGCCTTTACAAAAGTAACCGGGCAAACCACATCTGTGATATCCACTGTATCTGCAATATCATAATCAGCCATCTGTTTCGTCTCCTTTTTTCTTTGTCTTGCCATTGTAAGCATCGTTTACAACGACCTTGAACTTGTCCCAACCGACCCTCTCAAGCGTCTTGAAAAATCTCTCGCTTGGAAGACCATTTTCTGCGAAGAAATCTATAGTCGCATCTGCAACTCTGAAAAGCGTATCCTCATCCTTGATGAATGGAACAGCCTCTTCACCAAACTTCATATTGTTTCCGAATGTACCACCGAATGTCACGATGAATCCCGGTGTGTAGTCCCATGCATCAGCCGGGCAGCTCTTAACGCAGCGTCCGCAGTTGTTGCACTTCACATAGTCTACATGGATCTTTCCATCCTCATCCTGAGTGATGGCGCCCTCACGGCAGGCCTTGACGCATACGCCACAGCCTATGCAGGCATCCTCCTTCCACTTTACATCATATCCGCCCTTGACACCGAAGTCATTTTCCTCAGTCTTCAGGCAGTTGTTGCGGCATCCTGTGACACCGAACTTGAACTTGTGATTGAGCTCACGGCCGAAATATCTCTTGTCAAGCTTCTCAGCGATATCAAGAGCATCAATACATCCTGACGGACAGCATCTGCCGCCCTGACAGGCTGTAACTGTACGTACCCTCGGTCCGCAGACGCCAGGTACCACACCGCCCTTTGCGAGGTCAGCCTTGACAGCATCTATATCCTTGAGCTGAATGAAAGGGATCTCAATTCCCTGTCTGGCTGTCAGATGTACATAGCCATGACCATACTTATTAGCCACATCCTGAACTGCCGCAAGCTGGTCAGCAGTAACGGTTCCGCCGACTACCTTGAGTCTCAGTGAAAAGGTATCCTTCTGCTTCTGCCTCATGAAGCCGCCGGCTTTGAGGGCTGCGTAATCAACTGCCATTATCTTTTTCCTCCATACATAAAGGCTCCGGGAGGTTATCTGCTCAGCGGAGTCAATTCCTACTTTTCATATAGGATTTAAGTTATTTTCAAAGACAATTATAGAATTTTTTTAGAGTTTGTCAAGTACAAATTATTCTGCCTTTATGGCCTGTGCGAAATCATCTGCCAGATCAGCAGGATCTTCGATTCCGACGCTTACACGGATGGTGTCATCATATACACCTGCATCTGCGGCCTCCTCCGGTGAACTATGCATATAGAGTGTAGACCACGGGTGTATGACAAGCGTCCTGATATCGCCAATATTGCTGGCGATGGTACAGTATTTAAGATGATTTAAAATATGAAAAGCCTTTTCACGGCTGCCTGCACGAAGAGTCAGAATACCTCCGCCATATCCGTGAAGCTCTGTCTCAGCAAGCTCATGAGCCTCTGAAGTCTCAAGTGTCGGATGATTGACATCATATATGCCATCTATTTCCGAAAGACTCCTGGCAAGCTGCCTTGCATTATAGCAGATCCTCTCCATGCGTAGGCCGAGTGTCTCCAGTCCTACAATATTCATGTATGCATTGAATGGCGATACGCAGGTTCCGAAATTTTCCCATGTATCTGTGCGGAGACGGATGGAATATGCCATTCTGCCGTACTTCTCGAAATCCTTCATTGCAGGATACCTCTCCGGATCCCAGTTGAATTTCGCACCATCAACTATGATTCCACTGATGGAGTTGCCACCGCCATTAATATACTTGGATGATGAATGAACCACAATATCAGCTCCAAGTGAAAGCGGACTGATCAGATACGGTGTAGCAGTCGTCGCATCCACGATCAACGGCAGACCCTTACCATGTACATATTCAGAAAGCTTTGGAATATCCAGTACGAAAAGACCTGGATTTGAAATCACTTCTCCGAATACGATCCTGGTATGCTCATTCAGAAGTGGCTCTATATATTCCGGGGTAAGTCTTTTTGCAAAATGTGTATGAATACCGAATTTCTCAAGATCCTTGAACAGGTCAAGCGTGCCGCCATAAAGTCCGGCTGCTGCCACTATCTCATCTCCGCTCTTAAGGACATTGAGCATCGACATCACGACAGCACTCATGCCTGAAGAAGTAGCCACAGCTGACGGAGCACCTTCAAGCTCTGCAATCCTGTTCTCAAATGCCGATACAGTCGGATTACCGATACGGGTGTATGCGAATCCGAATGCCTTGTGATGGAAAACCTTTTCCTGCTCTTCTGCGCTCTTGTATCCGAACGCAGTAACCTGCGCTATAGGCGGCAGAGTCGCATTGAATGCGTAGTTTTCAGTTGATCTGCCGTGGAGAACCTTAGTGTTAAAATCCATTTCTCTAATATTCCTATCGGGTTAGTATGTTTATACGTTGAATCTACTTTATCACAATGAAGTATATCTGTCAATGGAGATCAAGCGTTTTTACTTCTTCCCTGTATACCTTTTTAAAGAATATCAGTGACAGGATAAATGATACGACCTCAGCTATCGGGTAGCACCACCATACATTATTGACATTGCCTGTCTGTGCTAAAAGCCACGCAACCGGGATCAGAATGACGAGCTGCCTTCCAAGCGAAACGAACAGAGAATAAATGCTTCTTGAAAAAGCCTGGAAGATTGAACTCATTATGATACCACAGGCTGCTATCGGAAAGTGGATAGCAATCGTGCGAAGTGCCGGAATCCCCATACGCAGCATATCCTTTGATGGGGAGAACAGCGACAGAAGCTGCGTCGGGAAGATTTCAAGAACGATCGTTCCACAAAGCATGATACACACAGCCAGTTCAAGTGCGAATTTCAGAGCCTCATCAATACGTGATCTCTTCCTTGCACCCAGATTGTATGCCAGCACCGGGATCAGGCCGTTGTTCAGGCCAAAGACAGGCATGAAGAAGAACGACTGGAGCTTGAAGTATGCTCCGAATACTGCGATTGCCGTAGATGAAAAGGCCTTGAGGATCATATTCATGCAGTATGTCATTACTGATCCTATGGCCATCATAAGTATTGAAGGCACACCTACTGCATATATTTTTCCAATGATCTTTGCTTCCGGATGGAGCACTTTTTTCAGAGAAAAATGAAGCTCATGATTATGTCTCAGATTCAGATACAGGCCCAGGCATGCAGCCACGCACTGTCCGCAGACTGTAGCATATGCAGCTCCTGCTACTCCCATCTTCGGGAATGGTCCGAGACCGAAGATCAGAATAGGATCGAAAATGATATTGAAAATCGCGCCTGTCATCTGTGAGATCATTGAGAGATTGGTGCGCCCTGTCGACTGGAGCAGCCTCTCAAACGTCACCTGCATGAAAATACCGATTCCTATAGTCATTACTATGCCGAGATATGTATATCCGAGCTGCCTGATCTCAGGATCTGTAGTCTGTGTATTGATAAAAGGCTTTGTGATCGTGAGCCCAAGGATCAGGAAAACAATGGTACTCATGATTGCGAGAAGAATAGCCGTATTAGCAGCCTTATCAGATCGCTCATATTTTTTCTCGCCAAGAGCTCTTGAAAGCATTGCATTGACTCCGACTCCGGTACCCGCCCCTACAGCTATCATCAGATTCTGAAGCGGGAATGCCAGAGTCACAGCGGTCAGCGCATTCTCCGACAGCATGGCCACGAATACTGAATCCACGACATTGTACAGTGCCTGAACAAGCATTGAGATCATCATTGGCACAGACATGTTGACAATCAGCTTCTTTACGGGCATCACGCCCATCTTGTTTTCCTGCATGTTTCCTCCTTAAACGTCATTTTGTATACAAACTAATAAATTATAACAACATACATTACACTCGTCAACGATTGACGTAACCTGTTTTAAGTTTAATACTTTGAAATAATGAAAAAGGTTTCCCCAAAGTACATAAAAAGTTGCCACATAATGTCACGAATGTGGTAAAATATCTGTGTACACAAAAAGACGGGCCGCATGGCCCTGGGTTTATAGAAATGCGAGGGAATCACTATGACAAAGATGAAAGAACTTATGGATTATGTCCGAAAGAAAGGATATGGCACGGTGCCATATGACAATGTAAACGGAGATCACGTTTACCTGTCAAGGGGGATCAGAGGAGAGTTCATGGAAGGCGATGATGACATGCAGAAGGTCGTCGACGCTATCACCCGTTTCCAGAACAGAGATTATGGAGACGCCGATTCGCATGGCAAGGCTTCAAGAGAGGGACATGAGTATGGCCGCTATGATATCACACATCTACAGGCCGACAATCCGGATGAGGATACAGCAGTCTGGATCCATAGAGCAGACGATTCACTGATAGTTTATTTCAGATTTGAAAGATAAATAGATATATATGATGCCAGCTCGTCTGACATCTCATCGGCTTCGGAAATCCTGACATGCCCAGGAGTTCCGGAGCCATTTTTATTATACAGAAAATGATGTACCCTTTCTGAAGATACTCTGCCCACCACCGCAGTAGTGAATGCGGCTGTCATTCCAGTCTATTCTCATGGTTCACTCAGTATCAGAGTCATATCTCCTTTGAATTCAGCGTCTCCGTATCCTGCCGGGATTATGAAAAAGTCGCCCTTCTTCACATCAGTTCCGTCAATGGAGCCGCTTCCTTCAATGACCGCTGCTGTAAAAAATTCATCTGTTACCTTAATTAACGCTTCTGAAGTAACTTTCAGCCTCATGACATTGTACTTGTCACATTTATAAATCTGCTGTAACTCATTTTCCTTAAGCTCAGAATCCAGCCTGTCATGACGAATGACACAATTATCTAGCTGTGCTGCCGGTACTTTTATCACATCAAGCGACTGCTGTATATGAAGCTCACGCTTTTTACCATGATACAGCCTGTCATAGTCATATACACGGTATGTAATGTCGGAATTCTGCTGTGTCTCAAGGATCAGCATTCCGCCCTTTATCGCATGGACAGTACCTGGATCTATCTGAACGAAGTCTCCCTTCTGCACAGGAATCGTGCGGATGAGTTCGTTCCATTTGCCATCACGAACCATCTCAGCCAGCTCGTTATGAGTCATGGCATTATGACCCACTACAAGAGCACCACCTTCAGCCGGTGCATCAAGAACATACCAACACTCTTTCTTTCCGAGAGAGCCATTCTCATGTTCTGCAGCATACTTATCATCTGGATGAACCTGTATAGAAAGGTCAGACTTTGCGTCGATAATCTTTATGAGCAGAGGAAAGACATCTTCTGGTTTAGTAATTGTTGTCCCCTCTTCATAATAAGGACGGTTGTCACTATCCACTAAGTCCTTATCCCTTGAAAAAAATAAATCTCTATGCTCTCTATAGACTTTCGACAGCTTCTCTCCGGCAAAGGCTCCGTTTCTCACTGTTCCGTCACCATTCGGATGTGCCGAGACACCCCAGCACTCTCCTATGTCATCTCCGTCGGCCTGATAACCATAGTCTGTTCTGATCCTTGTGCCGCCCCAGACATTATGTGTACATACTGGATCCATCAGCATTATTTCAGGCTTTTTCCCTGCAAATCCTGCTCCGTTCAGATAGAACGGCTTCGTATCATTTTCATGGGTTTCCATCACTTTTATCTCCAGTCTGTGCTTTCCCACCATTCATTCCCTTTACTCATCACATGGCGGTGTTTACCCCAGTATGTGAGGTCCGGGCTTTCAGATATGAATACATCTCCAAAATTACAAATAGAATAAGCATACATTTTATACTAACAAATTATTAGTATAAAATGTATGCTTATTCTACACAAATATTTATTCTTTTGGCAGGTTGAACTTCGACATATCCACCATATCGCCCAGGGATGCCGTGAAATGCTCCTTTGATTCAAGCGTATGCTTGACTCTTGGTGCTATCTTCCGGAAATTCTTCTTGTCAGAAGTCAGCCGGAAAAGCCTCGCTGTATTTCTGGCATCCCACAGTGCATCATGCATCTGTCCCTCAAAGGTGAGTCCGCATGCCGTCACTGCCTTGTCCAGTGATACCGCCAGCCGCCTGCCTATGGCTCTTGTAAATATCTTCTGATAGTCATACCAGTGCGACAGCATATAGCCTATGGCATCTGTCTTTGTAATTTTCTTGAGTAATATCTCGTGGACTATCTGTCCCTTGTCTGCACCGCTCCAGGCATATATAGTATATGACAGGCCTGGCGATGAACACCATTCCACAAACCGGGCAAATGCTTCGGCAAAATCAGGAGCACCAACCAGAGTAGCGGAACTGATGCCTGTCATGGCTTCGACCGTTTCCTGAATCTCTGTCGAATACAGTGGCTTGACGTAACACTGAAAGCTATCCATCTCCTTCAGATCTCCGTCCAGCATCACTGCACCGATCTCGATGATCTCATGCCTGGCAATCTCCCATTCCCCGGGATGCTCCTTGTGATCCACCGGTTGCATTTCAAAATCCACGAAAATGCTTATATTCTGTTGTTCCATTAACTTCCCTGACCTGGAGGTCAGCCTTTCTGATCATTCTGACTCCTTCTGTATCTGCCATACCAGACAGCTGCAGGGTCCCAGCCATGAAGAGCGCATTGAATCGAGCAGAACCTCGGGGTCTGGATATTCTCATCTAGCATCCTGTCGTAGTCTGACTGGGCCAGAGTAAACGGTCTCCCGCATCCCTGACAGATCAGCGTCACTGAGTTCATGATGATTCCTCCTTTTCCCCACGAATCTCTCTCATACTCCCTGGACACGTCCCAAAAAGGCGCTTGTATTTATAATAACACAAAAAATTAATAATTAAAAGCTCAATCCTTTCCCTTAAGATAATTTATCAGCTGCTGGGCAGTACGTCCGGACATGCCTCCACGTCTGATCTCCCAGATATTGGCCTCTTTTTCCAGCTCTTCGTCGGTCATATCGATGTGATTCCTGTGAGCCAGCTGTTTTACGATATTGAAGAAATCCTTCTGATTCGGCTTCGAATAATTGATCTGACAGCCAAATCGATTGACAAGGGACAGCTTCTCTTCCATCGTATCGCTCTTGAAAATACCTGCATTGCCTTCCACATCATCTCTGTCAGACCAGTCTTCCTTGATGAGATGTCTCCTGTTACTCGTTGCATAGATCAGCACATTATCCGGCTTTGTCTCGACACCGCCTTCGATAACCGCTTTCAGATATTTGTATTCCACCTCGAAATTCTCAAATGACAGATCATCCATATACAGGATAAAGCGATAATTACGGTTCTTGATCATTGAGATAACAGTGCTGATATCCTTCATCTGATGCTTGTATATCTCTATCATGCGAAGACCCTGATCATAATACTCATTGACTATGGCCTTGATGGATGTGGACTTTCCGGTACCTGAATCACCATACAGCAGGCAGTTGTTGGCGCCTCTGCCCTCGACAAACGCCTCAGTATTCTCCACAAGCTGTTTCTTCTGTTCCTCATAGCCCACAAGATCATTCAGATGAACGACTTCCATATTGTTGATCGGATGAAAGACCACTTTTCCATCGTCATCAGATATCCTGAAGGCCTTGTTGAGGCCGAACATACCGACACCAAATGCCTTGTAGAATCCTGTCATTATATCAAAGAATTCATTCTCATCCTTCGCTGCAGCGAGCCTTACACTCAGAGATCTGACCTTTTCTGAAACCGCATGATTGTACATCAGATCCTTCTTCACAACTGCCTTATAATTGCATAGAACTGTAAATACGTTGATTCCGAGAGCCTGCTCTATAGGTCCGAAGTCGTAATGGAAAAGCTTCATGGCAGCCCTGAAATCATTTTTTGCAAATTCATTCACAGAGCCATCGTTTGCTCCGACCTTTTCACAGGTAATTGAAAAAGGATTCTCATCTGTGATCAGAAGGAACGTCAGGTAATTCTGCCACAGATTGCCATCGAATCCATAGTCTGTAGCAAGCGCAAGCAGCCTGTGAACCTCTGTATATATACGTCTCGTGAGCTCAGCATCCGATGCCCTGCCCTCATCGAAATCCCTGAAGATGTCACCGAGTCTGTACAGAATACTGTCAGACGGTATATTGCCATATGAAATAAATTCTGCTATTTCCTTATACATTATGAAAGCCTTTCCTAAATCATGTCAGAGAGTATCTTAATTATTTTACCACAAACGCAGCGTAACATGTTATACTATTTATCTATGGAGGAAAAATAATGAGTACTTTTTTTGCAGCAATTGCACGAATGAAATATATAGAACGCTGGGCACTAATGCATTCAGCCAGGGCTGAGTCCCTGAGCGAGCATTCAATGGAGGTCGCCATGATCTCCCACGCCCTCTGCGTCATTGGAAATAAAAGATATGACAGACAACTGAACAGTGATAAGGCCGCACTCATCGGGCTGTATCATGATGCATCCGAGATCATCACAGGTGATATGCCAACCCCTGTCAAGTATGCCAATGACACCTTGAAAACCGCCTACAAGGATATGGAGCACCAGGCCGAGCTGACTCTTCTGAACAAGCTCCCGGATGATCTGCAGGAATCATTCCGCGATATAGTCTGTGAAGAAGCCCCTGCTGACAGCGATGAAGACGAGAAATACATGAGACGTCTCGTCAAAGCTGCTGACAAGCTCTCTGCATATATCAAGTGCATCGAAGAGGACAAGGCAGGCAACCATGAATTTGCCACTGCACAGCAGACTATAGAAAAAACCCTCCACGCGATGCGTGAAGAGCTTCCTGAGCTTGATGACTTTATAAATGAGTTCCTTCCGTCATATGGGAAGACTCTTGATGAACTGATCTAGCTATAATCGCTTCTCTGATACCTCTGTGCAGGAAAATATTTACCGCCCAGAGAGAGACAAGCGCGATCACAATATTCTTGATGGAGAAGCCATATAGGCCGAACGAGGCATATGGCAGCTCCCAGAGTATCTGCATGATGATCGGGAAGATCACGGCCGAAGCGCACATTTTCCCGAACTCATAGCTTCGTATCACACCAGCCTCTGTCACAATCACCGACAGAGCGCCGCCACAGATGCATGTCCATGCCATGTGACCGCCCACACTCAGCAGGCTCTGTGAAATGAGCTTCCACATGAAGACTCCTGCCCTGCCATCCGACATATAGCCTGACAGAGCCATCTGACAGACCTGATATGCCGAGAATCCTGCTCCAAAACAGGTTCCGTACCATATGCCCTGAAGAACAGTGGCGTTACGTCCGGTCTTCTTGATATGATGCATAATGATTGCAAGCATTGTGATAAATATCACAAGCTCATCCAGCAGGCCTGCAAAGATTGAATTAAGAAGCGGTGCTGAAGCAAAAGCTGCTCCGGTGATCCAGGTGAGAATAAGAGCAAGTATTGCTCCAAATATGGCCGAATAAATGGCAGTTCTCACAGGCATTCTCTTCTCATAGATGCCATTTATCTCATCCAGATATAAAATCACTGCAAACGGGATCATCCCGGCACCGAGTATCATCTCCGGCACTACTGCTCCGGTGCTTTTCGTCATGATAAACCAGTATCCGAACAGCAGAAACAGAAGAAAGACTTTCCAGTAAGTCTTCAGATATTTCCACGGTTTCTGTATATCTGCAAACAGGTCTGAAGGGCTGTTGCCCTCATTTCCCGATGCTTTCGAGAATTCATATACCTTTGTAGAGACATCACTGGCCGCATTCCTTGCAGAATTCACAGCTCCCTTGGCCGCATCTGCGGCCTTCTGGGCTGTATCCTTAATTGCCTTGTACTGAGCCTCTTCCTTCTCGAGAGCCTCCTGCGCCTCTTTAAGCTCTGCCTTCTCCTGCATCATCTGCTGATCAGCAAGTGCCGCCTTCTCCATGCGGCGGCGGTACTCTATTTCCTGTTGCTGGTAAATGGACGGCTTTGCAGGCGCCTTTTCCCTCTCAGATTCCGGCTCCTTCGTTTTCTGCTCAAGAGCTGTGACAAATTGTTCAGGATCATTTCTGATCAGCCTGATAGTAGCATCATCCACCGGGAAATCCCCATGCAGAGGCCTCCCTGTAAAGATATCAGTCGCCGGTACTTCCCTGTCTGTAAAAATACCAATCAGACGGCCGATAAATTTCTTCCCGTAATCACTGACCATCAGATTGTCCTTCTTCTGCATCAGAAGAACTGCCCTGATCTGTTCCTTGTCATGCATATCAAGCCTTCCGGCCAGATGAACTATGATATCTGTATCGTGTAATACTGCTTCTCTGTCAAACATATCCGTATCCTGAAATATAACAACTTTGTAAAATAATTATACCGCACAGGGCATATATTTGTAAATATTTATTGACAATCCACGGTAGGGGTAGTATTATTTGATTGAACATTTGAATGATTGTTCAATTGTTCAAAATGTCAGATCAACTGACATGGTACCCGGTTATATTTTTAGGAAAGGTGAAACAATTATGGATGCCAGGGAAAAAGAGGAACTAAAAAAAGCTGAGGCTTTTGAAGCCGAGGAGGAGGAAGAAGATGATGACGACGACGATGATGACGAAATGCCGCCAAAGAAGAAATTCATACAGATATGTATTTCTACAGGCCTTCTGATAGCAGCATATGTGATATGCAGGAATACCCACCTGCCTATGTGGGCGCAGCTTCTCATCTATCTGGTGCCTTATCTCGCTGCCGGATATGATGTACTCAGAGAAGCAGTTGAGGACATTGCCCACGGAGAGGCAATGGAAGAAGACTTCCTGATGACAGTATCCACAGTCGGAGCTCTTCTGATCGGCTTCGTACCAGGTGGCGAGCCTATGTTTGCCGAGGCAGTATTTGTAATGCTCTTCTATCAGGTCGGAGAGCTGTTCGAGGGAATCGCAGAAGGCAATTCATCACGTGCCATTTCACAGCTCCTCGATATCAGGCCTGATACCGCCAATGTAGAACGCGATGGCAAAGTGATCACAGTAGATCCGGATGATGTCAGGGTTGGAGAGACCATCGTCATCAAGCCAGGCGAAAAGGTTCCGATGGACGGAGTGATCACAGAAGGTTCAACAAGCCTTGATACAGTAGCCCTCACAGGTGAAAGCGCTCCGCGTGATGTGACAGTCGGTGACCAGATCCTCTCTGGCTGCGTCAATCAGTCAGGCGTAGTAAAGGCAAAGGTAGAGAAGGCATTTGGTGAATCTACAGCCGCAAAGATTCTCGATCTCGTAAAGCATGCAAGCGGAGCCAAATCAAAGAGTGAGAAGTTCATCACCAGATTTGCAAGGGTCTATACTCCTATAGTAGTAGGCGCAGCCGTAATCCTGGCTTTCGTTCCGCCTCTTATCATCGGAGGTGTGACAGGGACCGGATTCATGAGCAGCTTCGCAGACTGGCTGCTTCGTGCACTCACCTTCCTGATTGTGTCCTGCCCTTGCGCACTGGTTGTGTCCGTACCTCTCGCATTCTTCGGAGGAATCGGTGCCGCATCCAAGAACGGAATACTCGTGAAGGGATCTTCATTCATGGATGCCCTTGCAAAGACTGATACAGTAGTATTTGATAAGACAGGAACACTTACAAAGGGTGTATTCGAGGTGACCACTCTTCATCCTGACTGCATCTCATCTGAAGAACTGCTCCATCTGGCAGCCCATGTGGAGCGTTATTCAACGCACCCTATTGCCAATTCGATCAAGGCAGCCTTCGGCAGGGAAGATGACGGCTGCCAGGTAGACGATGTCGAAGAAATCGCAGGACAGGGTATCCGTGCAAAAGTAAACGGCAAGACAGTATGCGTCGGCAACACCCGTATGATGGATGCCGTCGGAGCAAAATGGAAATCCTGCAATGAGCCCGGAACCCTGATCCATGTAGCAATAGATGGAAAATATGCCGGCCACATTCACATTTCAGATGTTGAAAAGCCAGATTCAAAAGAAGCCGTAGCTGGCCTGAAGAAGGAGGGTGTCCGCAAGACCGTGATGCTCACCGGCGACAGAAAGGAAGTCGCTGACCGTGTAGCTGCTGATCTTGGAATCGATGAATACAGAGCAGAACTGCTCCCGGCAGACAAGGTGGACAATGTAGAAAAGCTGCTGAAAGAGAAACCATCAGACAGCTCTCTCGTCTTCGTTGGTGACGGAATAAATGATGCCCCTGTGCTTGCAAGAGCCGATGTAGGCATAGCAATGGGTGCCATGGGAAGCGATGCAGCAATCGAAGCTGCAGATGTAGTACTGATGGATGATAAGCCATCAAAGATTGCCAAGGCTATAAAGATCTCAAGACGCACAATATCAATCGCCAGACAGAATATTGTAATAGCCATAGCAATAAAGATTGCCATCCTTATCCTTGCTGCCTTCGGACTGGCACCAATGTGGCTCGCAGTCTTCGGAGACACTGGAGTTCTCCTGATCTGCATAGCCAACTCCACAAGGACTTTGAATTATAAAAAGTAATAGGATATAATAGATTCCATGAAAAAGAAATGCAACCTGCCAGATGAAAATGAAATGGCGGATCTCGCCGAGCTCTTCAAGGTTTTCGGTGATTCTACCAGGATCAGAATTCTCTTTACATTATTCGATGATGAACAGTCAGTGACAGATATAGCAGAGGCCCTCAACATGACAGCCTCTGCTGTTTCTCACCAGCTGCGTATATTAAAGACCAACAAGCTCATAGACTCCCGCCGCGACGGGAAGCAGATCTTCTATTTCCTTGCCGATGAGCATGTACATTCTATTCTTGATGTCGGAAGGGAACATATAGAAGAGGAATAAAAAAGCCACGGCATTGAAACCGTGGCAAAAAGGGGAGAGTATGAAAAAAATTCGATAAGCATTTCTGCTTTCGATGTGTCTATAATACATACATTCTGTGAAAATTCTGTGAAGTTTTTATGAACTTTCTATTAATTATTTATCCCATCAGCCATGCTATATAGCAACTCTGGCAGTGGTTATGAGCTACATCAGTACTGTCAAACTCAGCCCCTGTGATATCTCCGAATGATTCAACCATGGAATCATGATCTGCATCTGACATCCTTATATCTTTTCCAAAGCGACGGTATGTACCGAATTCATAATTTACTGAACTGTCAAGTCCCAGCTTCGCAAGTCCTGCCGTAAGAGTCTTTTCATCGATCAGGCCCAGCGCCTCAAGCTCTTTTTCAAGAGTCTGCGAGTCCTTCGAAGGAACATTGGTGACTATATCATCAGGATTGACGTAATTAAAAATATTCGTATACTTCCTGGCTGATTTCGCGCTGACCTTAGCGACCTTAGGAGAAGCAAATGTATAGGCATATACATTTGAATTGCCATACTTATCAGACAGTCTCTTGGCCATGATATTGCCGACTGCTGCTCCTCTGCTGTGCCCGGTCACCCAGAACATTACAGATCCTTTTTTCAGCTTGTTCGTCTTAAGAAATGTATCAAGATTCTTATGAACAGCCTTCTCTGTAGCATTGAATCCCTTATGAATAGATTCGGTCTGCATATTATCATCGAAGCCCAGGTTCAGATTACTCTTCCACTCCTGCTTTGTAGATGTTCCCTGCAGAATCACTGCCACGACTGTTTTTTTGCCAATCTTTTTCTTGCCAAAGTTAAATGACAGATTATCGCTGTTTTCATCTGTGACAGAATCACGCTTGTTCGTAAATCCGCACTTCTGAAGAAACGCCTTGATATCATCCTTATCATATACTGCAGATGCTGCACCTGCTGAAAGCAGTGCCAGTGAGTCATTCCGCTTTGTCGCCTTATTTTTGAAAAATGCATCGGAATATACTACCGACGCATTCATCTCTTCATCATCAAACGCCCCGTCCGGATATGAAAATGATACCGTTGTATTGGCCAGTGCCGTTGCCGGAAAAGCCAGCGCCAGCACAAGCGATACGAACAGTGCTACAAACTTCTTCAACATATAAACTCCATTGTCTCATGACGAACGGCGTCTGTCATGAGTCTTGTAATACTCTGCCTTGTTCCTGTACATCATCTGCTCAGCATCAAGCTGCGCTCTTTTTCTCGATACAGAGTTCTTCGTCCAGCCCCATCCTATCGAGATAAAAATGGAATCCCTCTCAATGATATGTGACTCCTCTTCCATAAATGACCTGAATCTTTCCTGATCCACGCCTTCAAATACAAGAACGAATTCGTCACCGCCGATCCTGTAGAGCGTACTGCCTTCAAAGAGGTCACCAAGAAGCCGTGCAGCCCTTATGATCAGCTGATCTCCCTTGGCATGGCCGAAAGTATCGTTGGTATCCTTCAGTCCATTGAGATCTGCAAAGACGATTCCCATAGGAATTCTCTTTCTCTCAAGCCGCATCATGTCTTCCTCATAGGCATTACGATTGCGGACACCTGTGAGCTGATCCTTCCTCGACAACTCCATCAGCTGCTCGATCAGTAGCTGGTTCTTGATCTCTGAATTCAGGAACAGGCCTATCGTCTGCAACAGGCTCTTCGTATTCAGGAACTCTGCCTTGACATAGTTTTCAACACCTATATATCCATTGAGTGTCTGGCCATCCTTCAGCAGCACTTCCATGAAATTCCTGCATCCGGGATCTTTTACACCCTCAGGAGCCTTCTCCATCACTGCCGGCACATCTGAAATGATGATCACATCGTCCTCATTGGCATATCTGTTCCACCAGTTCACATTGTGAATAGTATCAACAGGCTGGAGATCTTCCTTCTTCACACCAGGTCCGCACCATTCCCTGACCGTCACCATCTCTGAATCACGGACACGGCCAAAGTATATGCGGTCAGGATGAATGAGAGTTCCCATCTCGGCCATCACCTGAGCTACGGCATCGTCAAGAGTCTTGCCCTGATGCAGGAGCTTGGCTGCACGGATGATCACATTGTCCATCTGCTCATTCAGAGCCAGCTGATCGGCCTGTGATATCTGTGGTCCGAGTCCCTGAAGCTTGTCAAAATGAAGTCTCTTGAACTCTTCAATCGGTACGGGCTTGGAATACAGATATCCCTGGAAATATGTGACCGGATATCTCTGCAGGAATGCCTGCAGTTCCTCATTCTCTATTCCTTCTATGCAGATAGCCTTACCACTCTCTGTAACGGCATGTGACAGTCCATTGATGATATTCTGGTCAATACGGTTGTCAAGGATATCCTTGATGAACTGTCTGTCGATCTTGACCTCATCAATAGGCATTTTTCTCAAGAGATTAAGTGACGAATATCCTGTCCCGAAATCATCCAGGGCAAATCTTATACCACGGGCGCGAAGAGTCGAAACCTTGTCACGGAGCATATTCTCATCCATGATACGGCATCTCTCCGTCAGTTCCAGACACAGATTCTTCGGTGAATATCCTGTCTCATCAAGGATATTGATCACTGAATCAGCAAAATTGCTCTTCTCAATCTGTGCATATGACAGATTCACATTCACAACGAAATCAGGATCTCTCTTGGTAAAATCCTTGGAATCAATGCAGGCCTGACGCAGAATGAATGCACCTAGCTCCGGGAAGACCGTATCTTTTTCAAGGATGGAAATGAACTCATCCGGACTCACGTACCCATATTTCTCATTGTGCCATCTGATAAGGGCCTCCATACCGGCAAGAGTCCCGTCAGAAACCCTGATGATCGGCTGATAACACAGATAGAATCCTCTGCAACCGTCGATGACACTCTCTCTGATGACATTGAGTTCTTCCAGCCACTGTCTGTTCTTCTCAGAGATACGGTTGTGGAAGACTATCAGCTCGCCTTGATGCCTGTCCTTGGAATCGGAATACGAATACAGCAGGCACGAATACATGGTATGAGAGCTCACTATATGATCAGTCACCGTCATTCCGCCGGCAGCAAGGAACAGGTGTATCCTGCATCCCTCTACATCAAATCCCTGCTTTGTATCAATGCGGAGCTTGTCATAAATGGCTGCCAGTTCCTTCATCGGGATGACCTGTGAACTGACGGCAAATTTCGCGCCCTCCATCCTGTAGAATTCACAGTTGTTGCCATAGTATTCATGGAGCATATCTGCGAACTTGATCAGTACTTCATTGCCGAATGAATATCCGTAAACGTCATTGACCTCTGTAAAGCGCGTGGAACCGATCAGCAGCACATTGGTCTCTGTATCATGAGCATCCTTGCGGTATGCCTTCATATCGTTAAAGAACGCGTACAGATTTGGAAGTCCTGTCACCGTGTCAATCCTGCTCTGAATACCGATATTCATGACGATTCCAGCAATACATGCAGCATCACCATTGTCATCAGTGATCAGTGAAGCAGATACCTCACAGCTGACATAACTTCCATTCTTGTCCTTCATCCTGCACTTGGCAAGCATTTTCTCAGTCTGATGCTCCCTGAGCTCTTCCATTCTCCTCTGGAATTCTACCCTGTCTTCAGGGTGCATCCTTAAAATCCAGTCCTCTTCACCCTGCTGGATCTGCTCACCAGGCAGACCGAAGAAGTCTATTGCTGTCTTGCACCATCTGATATTTCCGTTTTTCTCATCAAGTACGAAAAGATACCTTCCGTCGTCAGATACCGTAAAAGCCTGAAAAAAGCTGTTCAGCAGCGCCTTATCTTTAAATAACCCCGGCATCAGTTCCACTTTGTTGCCTCCTCAGATTGATTTGAATCCGTATTTATTATACTGCTCTTTTCTCTTATCTTCTGAAAGTCTCTCAAGACTCATCTCATCAAATGAATGCATGAGAGATACATCTCTTTTTATTGTAGCCAGCTTCCGGCTGAGGAATGCTGTCTCCCTGTCACGAATCAGCGCATTGATCGGAGTCCTCTTTATCCCCAGAGACTCTTTCCAGAATGCTGACAGTGCCTTTCTATCCTTGTCATCTGCGCATGAATCAATTGCATCATAAATCCCGTCAAGTGAACCATATTCATTCAGCAAAGGTGCTGCAGCCGAACTCACTCCCTTGACACCTGGAATATTGTCAGACGAATCTCCGACTATTCCCTTGAGATCAGGGATCTGTGACGGCTCTACACCATACTCAGCCCGGCAGATATCCGGAGTGATCTGCGCAGACTTATCAGGCAGGCAGAACTTTTTCTCACTGGAAAAAATGGACGCATACTTCTGTGTGATCGCATCAGCATTCTCCTGCTTTGTCTGAATGAGCCATAGAGATGTCTGATCGTTTATCAGCTGCAGGTAATCATGATCCTTCGTGATGATATATGTCGGCATCTGATCCTCGTACAGCTTCGCAGCCGAGCCTGCCAGATCATCAGCCTCATATGTATCGCTCATCTCTACCGCATAGCCGATCTCACGGAGCATATCCTCCATATTGATGAACTGCTGCTTCAGCGGTTCAGGCGTGGCCCCGCGGTTGGCCTTGTAATCTGCGTATTCCTCACGTCTGAATGTATCACGTGTCGTATCGAAGCAGATCACCATATGTGTGATGTGCTGATCTTTTTCTATTTTGCGAAGGGTCTTCGTCATTGTGTACATGGCATTTGTATACAGGCCATTATACTGCATGATCCTGTCATAGTACTTTTCTTTTTCCTCATCAGTCTTTGCAAAAAGTATCTGCTTCGGAAGAAGTCCGTAGTACGAAGTGACCAGCATTGACGATCCGTCAACTATCAGAAAACGTCCCATATTATTTGTCTAATTTAATTCCTGCGAGAAGACTTCCAAGGCTTGTAGTTGCCTCTACTCCTGAAGAATACTCTTTTTCTTCAGGCTCTTCTTCAACAGGCTCCTCAGGTGCCTTCGGATCTGCGATGAGTCCCTTCATGGAAAGAGATACCTTGCCATCCTTGATACCTTTGACACGGACCTTTACATCCTGTCCTTCTTTTACTATCTCTGCAGGACTCTGAATCCTTCTCTGAACAAACTCTGAAATATGTACAAGACCTGAAATACCGTCACCGAGATTGATGAATGCTCCATACGGCATGATGCTCTCGACCTTGCCGTCTACGACGTTGCCTGGCACCAGTGATGAAATCCTCTTGTTTCTGGCATCAGCCTCCTGAGCACGAATCAGTTCTCTTGCAGAGAAGATGAGCTTCTCATTCTCCTGATCAGCCTCTGTCACAAGGACATTGATTCTCTTTCCCACATAGCTGTCGAGATCATCTACATATCTGCCTGACAGTCTTGATGCCGGAATGAATCCTCTGATGCCCTCTGCATAAGCTACGCATCCACCCTTGACAGCCTCTATGATCTCAACATCTATCGGAGTCTTTGAAGCCATTTCAGCGCGGAGTCTTTCCCATCCGAGATCCTCTTCTGTCTCGATCTTCTTCTGCCTCTCAAGAGACTCATTTATCTCTTTTTCATAATCCTTCATTGTTTCTTCAGCCATAGCTATAAAATCTCCTTTAAATACAAAAAACCATACTAATTATACTATCCAGAGAAACTTACTTCAAGAACAAAATTTTAAAGTTCATTTAAACTTCGCCTGTTATCACAAGTCTCTCAGGCAATGGCACAATCGATACCAACGGCTACAAGCTGTATGTAAATGGTAGGCTCTATAACGGTTAAAAAAAGCGGCGGGACCGATGGCCCCGCCGTTTCTTTATGCTTTATCTGCGTCTTCCTTTTTGACCCCTACCGGGCTGTTCACCATATACTCAAAATCAATCTGCATCATCTTGACCTGCTTGCTGTAGTTCGATGGAACATCATCCACCTTGCATCCGTAGAACCAGGTACCATTGTCCATGTCCTTGACTGACATTATTTTCCCGAAGAGCTTGATTCCTCTCCAGTTCAGCTCCAGCCACAGGCCGGCCTTGTACTGTCTGTCGAGAATCACGGCAAATCCGCGTTCACTCACATCAAAGAGCTTGGCATCATAATCATTGACCCTGCAGCTCTCATTCACCGGATATCTGCGGTATTCACGGTGATAATTTCTCGGAGTCTCCTCCTTTTTTCCATATGTCAGATAGATCCTGTTGCCACGGTAGTCTACCGGGAGTATCTTGACATCATCAAAGACATCATTGGTTCCTATGATTGCTATAGATGTCCTGCCATCACTGAAATCGACAAAATTGTCATACTCATCTGTCACAGCAGCTAATCCTATCAGACTCCCCTCCTCAACGATTACTACTGACTTGTAGATATGTTCTGAATCATTTGTCTTATTATCCAGTAAAACCTCTGTCCCTTCTTTAAGCTTGTCACTAAGCATAGTATTTCCTTCGCTTTAGTCGTGGGAATGCTCTCCGAATCTCTGCATATACTCAGTAAATGCATCAGCTACAAGGGCTGAAAAAGAAAGCCCTCTTCGCTCTGCTTCAGCCTTCGCTCTCTCATACATATCAGGACGCATGGTAAGAGTGTACTGTTTCTTCGGCGTAGCTACCTTCGGCCTTCCTCTGTGTGGTTTTTCCTCTGGCATATCCTTATTCTCCTTTTGCAATTCTTAAAAAATGCTTACAAAATTTATTATACAATTTAATAAAATATTTGCAATGCTTTTTATCCTAAGTATATGCCCTCGGAATCAGAGGATTACTTCTATTTCGTTGTTTTCTTTCAGATTCTCCGCTGGTATATAATCACCTTCGAGTACTTCACCATTCAGTCTGAGGCTTGTCACTCCAGACTGTCTGTGATCAGGGTTCGATACAGATATTGACAGGTGGTGTCCACGGAAGTCCTTTTCAATTGAAAAAGAATCCCATGATGACGGTATTGAAGGACTGATATGAATTCCTCCCAGATCAGGTCTCATACCGCAGATTCCTTCAACACATCCCACCATTACTGTACTTGCTGTCCCTGTAAGCCAGTGAACATGGCTTCGTCCCATATTCGGTGAGTATTTGCCTTCCGTAAACTGCCCATATACATATGGCTCTATCTTTCTGATATCAGCCTTTCTGTTCTGTGCCGCCGGTGCATTCTCCATGAAGTACATGAATGCATCATCACCCTTGCCCATAAGAGCTTCTGCAAGAATCAGCCATCCCTGTGACTGGGAGAAGATGCCGCCATTTTCCTTCATTCCTGCATTGAAGATCACTGCCAGTGCTCCATCAAATGCATGCTCATGATACGGCGGATCCATAAGAACTGCACCATATGCTGTATTGAGCTGTGAATCAACGAGTGCAAACGACTCCTTCTCCTGCTCCTTCGTCGCAAGAGTACTGATTACTGACCATGACTGTGGATTGAGCCAGATAGCAGCTTCAGGATCACCCGGTTTGCCGATCTTTTCGCCATCTTCAGTGTACCCACGTATGAATCTGTCCTCATCCCAGCACAGATCCTGGATCTTCTTCCCGTATTCATCGATCAGTGCATCAAGCTTCGTCACATATACTGTATCTTTACGATACTCAGCAAACTGCTTCATAAGCACCAGCGCATAATAGAACTGGAATGCTACAAAGCTCGACTCACCATTGGCGCCCAGGCGCAGGCAGTCGTTCCAGTCTGCCCAGAGTCCTGCTGGAAGTCCATGAGGTCCCAGATGATTCAGAGAAAAGTCTATGGCCTTCTTCAGATGATCATATACTTTGTCGCTACCATTATTACAGTATGGAACCTCCTTGTCAAGGAAAGCCAGATCACCGGTTTCTGCGATATACTTATAAACCGTAGGGAAAAGCCAGAGCGCATCATCAGCTCTGTATGTACCATCATAATCAGGATCATCAGGCGTCATCTCATGACCAGGATTGTGAGTATACTTCACAAGTGGGAGCCCGCCGCCATTATCTACCTGTCCAGACAGCATGAATTCTATTTTATCAGCAGCCATCTCCGGAGCCAGATGGATAATGCCCTGAATATCCTGTACCGTGTCGCGGAACCCGAAACCATTTCTCTGTCCGCAATAAATAAAGGAAGCTGCTCTCGACCACAGGAATGTCATAAAACAGTTGTATGCATTCCAGGTATTAACCATGGTATCGAACTCTTTTGACGGAGTATGGACTTCAAAGTGACTGAACTTCTCATACCACCAGTTCTTGAGTTCTTTTACCTCATCAGTTACTATATCCCTCGTATGGATCTCATAGTGTCGGATGATCTCTGTCGACTCATTATTATCCTTCATCCCGACGATGAAGCAGAATGTCTTTCTCTCACCCGGATCCAGCGTGACCTTTGTAGACAATGCCCCGACACTATTGCCACCGTAATTTAAGGCGCCGCCCAGATTTCCTTTTTCTATACCAATAGGATTATTATAATATCGATATGGCCCCAGGAACTCATCCCTGTCACCGCAGTATGAGCTGACCTCTGCACCTGCGAGCCCTATGAAACGTTCTACGAAATGATTGCCATCGCTCTTATCTCCAGCATCTCCTGAAACGTCGAGATTGCCATTTACCTGCTGACGGATCTTGTTGTTTTCATAAAGAGTTCTTGTGATAAAAAGTGTATACTGCAGGTTCACCTGATCCTGTTCATAATTGTTCTCATTGGTAAATTCACAGACACCTGAAACAGTGAGATTCCTCGGCCTCTTTGAATGATTCTCTACAGATACTGCCCAGACCTCATGCTCTGCATCAAGAGGAATATAATAGAGCACCTCTGAATGTATGCCTGAATATGCTGCATACATCTTCGTATATCCCATGCCATGACGGCAGATGCTTCTGTAATCATTCAGATCCTTGCCTACCGGCTGCCATGAAGCTGACCAGTAATCAGCTGTGTCATCATCTCTGATATACACATACCTGCCAGGCCTGTCCTGCTGATTGAATACATACCGAATGATCCTCCCGTCTGCCCCTGATTTTGCGAAACTGTATCCACCGGCATTATTGGAAATCAGTCCCCCATAATTGACTGACCCCAGGTAATTGGCCCACGGAGCTGGTGTCGCCGGATTCGTGATCACATATTCCCTTGCCTTATCATCAAAATAGCCGTATTCCACTAGTTAAACCCTCCTGAAAATTATGCAAGTATCTTCTGGTGCTGTCTCAGATATTCAATAAAGCTCTGCTCATCAACAGGCTTGGAATACAGATATCCCTGCTCATACTGACATTTGGCTTCATTTTTCAGCCAGTAATGCATATCCTCTGTCTCTACACCTTCGGTAACCATTGCAAAGCCTTTGCTGTGCATCATATCATAGATTCTCGGAACCATCTCATCCTTGGTCCTGAAATAATCCCACAGAATTGATTTATCAATCTTGATGATCTTGAATGGCAGATTGGTGACCCGTATGATATTGGAATACCCTGTTCCGAAGTCATCCACAGAGAAAGATGCTCCCCTGCCGATAAGCGTAGACATCAGATGTATGAGCCTCTCCGCAGACAGACTCGCCGTCTCTGTAATCTCGAAATTCAGATACTTCATATCCACATGATATCTGTCTGCAATCTGTATCAGATCATCTGGAAGCGAACGCTGCATACACTGCATAGGAGACAGATTCACCTCTATATATTCGAGTCCCAGAGCATCCATGTCATTGTCCCTGATAAATCTGCACACATTTTCAAAGATGATCTTGCCAAATTTCAGAATCGTACCATCCCGTTCAAATACAGGTATGAAGTCATCCGGAAATATGAGTCCCATATCCTTGTCATAGATCCTGGCCAGGGCCTCTGCAGAGTGTATCTGATCACTGTAATTGTCATAAATAGGCTGATAAAATACACGAACTCCGTCATTTTTCAGAGCTCTGTACAAAGCCCTGTTCAGCTTGTTCTTCTGTTCTGATTCTTCGACATCAGTCTTTGTGATCAGATCATACGGCTTCTTGTCATAATTTTTGGCACGTATTGAATCACAGGCAACCGTAAGCATCTCTGCAGAATAATCAAAGCCACATTCATCTGTCACTGTCTCTGTACGGAATGACAGGTCTGCTTTTTCACCGTCTATAAGTCTGTCCTTATGCAGGACAGTATCTATATATTCTTTTGTCTGTTCATAATGATCTTCATTGGTCTCAACTACTGCAAACAGACCTGTATGAAGATAGAATGTCAGCTTCTCTCTCCTGATCAGATCCCTGCCAATCTCTCTCAGAAGGATATCAGTCTTTGACCTGCCGAATACTGAAAGAATAGATGAATATCCCTCGATCTGCATGAAAAAAGCAGTAAATGCATCACCCTTGAGGATGCGCTCAGTCATATAACGTCTGAAACCCTTGGTATTGTATGTATCAGTCTTTAGTTCATTGTCATTCTCGGAATTGACCATAGACAGATAGATGATCACCAGAGAAATTGATATACCTGCGCTCATAAGCAGTCTTCCCGGCTCAATATAAACCTGATAATATGATACAAGTATCATTATTGCATGTCCTGCAAACATGCTGTACCTGACTCTGCGAGGCATATAACGCCTTGCATTGATGATCTGTATGAGTCCGGCACAGATCTCAACTGCTATATAAGGGAAAATGAAATAATAATATCCCCATCCCCTCATATATCCATATTTTGTCACATCAAAAAGAATGCCTGTGAAAAAATTGGCCACAAGAACTGCATTCATACACATGTACACGATCACACTGTATACTCGTGTGCGGTAATACCTGTCCTCCCATTCACAGGCTACTGCACTGCAGTACATACGCATACTGAAGAAAAACAGCAGCATAAAAGCAAAATAAATGGTGTTCAGTGTCATCTGCAGACCCAGATACTTTCCCCTGACCAGCATATCCATTCCTGTGGCTGCAATATCACTCACTATAACCGCAAGCGAAAGGAATAAAAGATTCACGAAGAGCTTGCCACTCCGCATTGGCAGTACTCTCATTGACCTCAGATTGAGTAGTAATAATACTGAGATCACAAGTGCTGCTATCTCATATTCAATAGACCATTGCATAAATAAACCTTAGCCTTCCGTGGCTGTCCCTTCTAGCCCATACTTCATCAGAACGGATTTATTTTCCCTGTCTTAATCCATTTCATGAATTTCTCTCCACATTCATACTCTTCGTTTCCGTCCATGAACATGTCTATTGTAACACCTAATCCGGATAAATACATCACAAATTCCTGATATTTTTCAGAATTTTTTTTCATAGCCTTATTCCAATATGCGGCTGACATCTCTTTTTCTTCATCCTGTGTGGTATCTTCTATGATGGCTCGTGCTTCAACTATTCTGTCACCCTTATCGGCAGACCCTTCGGATACCATCTGTGGCTCTTTGTAGTGCTGTCTTATGCATTCCCTGATCCAACCCACATAGTTCTCAATGGGCTTGGACTGCGAATCAGCCAGTTTTACTGCACGCAGCACCTCTTTCTCATCATGCAATGCCTCCTTGAGAAGCATCCTGACATCATCGTCTGACAGGCCATTATGTCCTATAAGTGCCTCCATTGATTGTGGAAGATTAAATAGGGACATCTGCTCATATTGGTTGTTGGTTGCTTCAACCAGCTTCTTTTTCTCGCTGATTGCCTCTATTACCTTTTCTCCTGGATTGTTCCAGCTGATAATGAATTTGACAGCTACGATCTTGCCGCCTCTGCCTGCAGCTATAGGATTGTAATCGAATTTGACGTCACACTGCTCCCGCAATTCCTTCCTGGCTCTTTCAAGAACTCTTCGCCTGAAGTCTCCCCACTCATTAAATGATTTCTCATTCGCTATTTCGACTATTCTGTCCCAGCTGGCACCATTCATCTTGGCTTTCTTAACTCTGGCTTCATCCATATTGACTACACCTATCATACATTTGAGCTCAGAGAGTCCATAATCCTTGACCCAGTATGAGTTAGGATCACCCTTTTTCAGATGCCAGGCTTCAGATTTGATCAGCTCATAGATTCGGAATGAGTAATCACACTTGAATCTCAGCACATTTGCAAGTGAATAACTGGTATAGCTGCCCTTAATATTGTAAATAAACGGGGCTATCTTTTTATTAAATGTGACAGTAAAAACCCCATCCTCATAGTGGGCATTGGTAATCATGGCCATGACTTCAAAATTTCCATTATTATCCTCAATTACCATCTGATGTCCTGTCATCGTCTTGGCTGTGGCTATCAGCTTCTTGTAAATATTGGTATCTGACTGTCGTCCCAGCAGCTTCTTGATCTCCGATGGATACAGAGTTGCTACAGGAGTATCTCCTTCCATCGTAAGCCTCGACAATGCTATTGATGTGAGTTTATTTTCAAGCAGTGAAGACTTGTACTTGGCTGTGATGATCTCCTTGCCCTTCATTACCTGGGCACGGGATTCCTCTTCTACCAGTTCATCCTCAACAGTCTTAGCTGACTTTTTTGATGGCACGAACTACTGTCCTTTCGTGGCTGAATCTACTTGTTACGTTACTATAAAAACACATCCCGAAAGATTTGTCAAGGTTTTTAAGTAATTTCAGCCATTAATTATTATCCTTTTAATGGCATAATCTACTGTTATAATGGCTATTTTTACTCTTATAATGGCAATAATTACTTGCCTTATTTCAGGCTTTATGTTTATCATGGCGTTAATTACTTACGCTCTGGCATAAAGTACTTTTATCACTGCGTCAGTTACTTTAGTTATGGCCATTTTTACTTATAATTGAATTTATTTTATAATTTGTCATTGCAGTCATGCCTGAAAAACGCCCTGATAAGTAATTTGTGCCATAATATCAGCTATCTATGAGTATTTTCCGCCATACCTTGCATATCCTCATGCCATATCTTTATTTCATCTATGCCTGAATTTCAAGTATTTTCTGCCACCAAAAAAGCCGCAACATACTGATTTCAGTACATTTTGCGGCTTATATAAATAATAAATATTGTTGTTGTAGATCTTTAATAATATTGTCAGGCCATAATTCTGGCAATATTTACTTATAAATCAGATCATCTTTTCCAGAATCTGATTTATAAGCTCATTTTCACTTATCTCATACTTTGCTGCTTCTTTCTGCAGATTGTTTAAAGCCAGATCTGATAGTAAAAAGCCTTTTCTATGGTTTCTGGTCTTCTTTTTTGTCGGTACAATGTATAAAAGACCATTGTTGACTGGTGATTCAACCTGATTTCTATCATTATTTAAGTAGTTGATGCCAGGATTATCTGAAAGAGGCTTTGAATTTTCTTCTTTGAGAGGCTGTTCTGGAGCTGTTTCAGACATTTTGGTAGATTTTGCCAGAGTTTCGGGCTTTTTAATGGCGGAATCTACTTCTTTTTTGTTATTGACAGTTGATTCAACCTGTTTTTTTGTCACTTTCTGGTCTTCTTTTTCTTCCTCTTCTTTAATAGAAGCGAAAATATTTCCAGCCTTGGTTTTTGAGTTCTTCATTAGTTCTCCTCCTTGAGATCTTCTAAGAGTTCTTTTATAAGATTTGCGTAGTCTATTGCTGCATTACAGTTCGGATATTCATCAAATAGTCTTACCTGTCTTGATTGTGCTTCCTTGATCTGCTGACATGTACGGATGGACGTATTGAATACATTAAATCCCTGCTGCTTTCCTATTTCTGGCAGCTGATCATGAACTATTGTATCAAGTGCTGTTCTCTTATCATATACAGTAAGAAGTACGCCATATATCTTCAAATCAGGATTTACGTCTTTAGCATCATTAATATTAGCCATTATCTGTGCCAGACCATCTATTGCAAATTTTTCAGCCTTTAATGGTACAATTACACCATCTGAAGCTACCAGAGCGCTTGTCATGTAGAATCCTATATTTGGTGGCGTATCTATGATCACAAAGTCATATCTGTCATTTATTGTAGAAAGTGCCTTCCTTAATAAAGTATAGTTCTTGATATGTGCTGCAAATTCACCCTCAATTCCTGCCAGATGGCTGTCTCCGGATACTATATCACCGCTGTCTGTCGTCTGAATAGCCTCTTCTATGGTACAGTCTTCATGTAACAGGTCATACAAAGTGTTTGTATCTTCCTGTACAGCCTTATATGTGCTAGATGTATTGCACTGTGGATCCATATCTATTATAAGAACTGTATATCCGCATTCCTGAAGACCATTTGCCAGACAAAGTGCTGTTGTAGTCTTTGCGACACCGCCTTTCTGATTCGCTATTGCAATAGTTGTCATGTATACTCCTTTGAATTTGTATTCATATTCACTTATTTTAGTCGTATGTTTATGTGAATATGTATTAGTATCTTTATTCTTCTTTTTGCTGTTACTTAGTATATGATATTTTTATTTTTATGTCAATTTTAATATGTATATATGCTCATATATTAATATGTTATTTAATTTGCATATTTATTAGTGATCATATTATATAATGTATTAATATTCGACCTTTAATACGTATTATATAATGTATTATCATTAGATCTTTAATACGTATTTATAAGCATATTAGTGTTTAAATATTGCATTAGAATTATTATTTGATATTGTATACATAACCTAATACAAATATTAATAAGTGTTCTCATTAACATAATGTATATATCATTATATATGTATTTGACGATAAATTAAAATGCAAATTATAAGATGCATGTAAATGATAAATAATAATTAGCAATCGTATTAATATCCTAATATAAATTATATGTCTAACATCAAATACAACGTATAACCCATACAATTAATACTAAGATATAATTATAAGACTAATGCTAATATAAAATTCAACTTGGTATACAATCATTAATATGTAGGTGTATAAGACTATAACTACATATACTAATATATATTTTAATGTGTATGCTAATAAATATTAGAATGATATATACGTATAATAAATTAGTATATCAATACGTCTCAATATGTGGTAAAATGCTATTCGTAACAAGTAAAATATACCATAAAATAAGGCAGAAATACAGTATTTATGATGACAGAAGCTAGAAAAAAAGAAGTAGAAGAGGGGCTGGAAAAGTCAAGAGAGCTCTTCAAAAACAGAAAGCTAGATGAAGCTCAGCAGACAATTGACGCACTAATTGATTCACTGACTGACGAAGAAGCAGTGATGGAAGATGATGATTATGAGTATATAGATTTCAAGTCACCGGTGGAAGAGGGCATATACAGATCAGAGAGAGACAGTATAGAAAACGAGAAAAAAGAATTAAGGGAAGAGGACAAGGTACAGAATGATGACGAAGATGCAGATGAAGAAAGCAATAAAGAAATCAGGCTGATAGATTTTCCAGTATCAAATATGTATGTACTGAGCGGAAGCATTGCAATGGAAAGAGAAGACTATGGTCATGCTCTTGAACAACTCGGTGAAGCGATGGACTGGAACCCTATAAATCCTGAGATAGCATTTGAATATGCAGAGGTAGTAAAGAGAATGGGGTCAGTAGATCAGTTCCTGGAGCTGACCAAGAGAATTTTTCCTCATATATATACTCCAGCTCAACTGGCACATGCATACAGGAATGTAGCATATTATTATGAATCCAAGCATGATGCGGATAAAGCACTTGCGATGCTTGCATTTTCTAATGGATTTGAAGAGTCAGAGGGCGCAAAAAGAGAAATTAATGCGATAATGAAGGATATAGGAGAAGAAAGCAGACAGATCAGTTCTGATGATATTAAAAAGATCTGTGAAGGCGACGATATCCCGTTCGGACCTGATGTAAACGTGATTCAGATGACTGGTGGAAATGGGCTGTATTTCTTCGATAAAAAGAATTACAATATGTCGAAATATTTCCTGACTCTGGCATACAATCTGACACATGCGCCACAGCTAAAAGAAAAGCTGGATGAAATAGACAAATTACAGGAAAAAGAAGACAAGTAATATCCAATTAGTATAAGGAGCGGATATGGCATCAAAAACATTTGACTTCAGTGACATAAGTGAAGAAAAAGAAGAACAAAAGCCAAAGGGCCTGGCTGGAAAAGAAGCATTTTCATATGGCCTGTATGACCAGGATTCAAGCGTAGCAGATGAGAATCACCCTATTTTAATAATAGAGGATAAGTCTGGAACACTGGTTCATCATGTTAGTGGAAGGTTTTACAGGTTCGATGAAAAGATGAGCTTCGAATATGGAAGATCATCAGACCAGCTTTTTGCAGCAATTCATGCAGTTGATTCACGATTCATCAAACTAATAGCGTATTTAGCGGATAATCACGAGGATGTGAGGCTCTCTGGACATGTAGTTGATGGATGTTACAACGTGTATAAGATACGCGCAGTAGACGCAGCAGGACTCAGAAGACTGACTTCTGAGGATGGATTTCTTCAGAATGTAATACAGAGACTGCTCGCATCAAAGCCGCCAAAGCCAGAAAAGAAGGAAGACGATGCAATAGAAGAGAAATCAGTTGCAGAAGATCTTCGTATGACAGATGTCACGGGAATGGAAAATTTCCTGAAGGTAGCGTCTTCAGTTCTGCCTGATAATATTGCAACATGGGCAAAAAGGAATCTGATGATGGCAAGATCACAGAGCATAAGTCCTGATGAGAGACGCCACGCCATGAGAGCATTGTCAATGATGCTCAATATTCATTGGCGGGACGCATATTTCCCTGCAATTGATCCGGTCGAAGCCAGAAGAGTACTTGATGAGAGCCTGTATGGAATGGACAGAGTCAAGCAGAGAATAATTGAGACTATCATACAGATCAACCGTACACATACTCTGCCAGCATATGGACTGCTTCTTTGCGGACCAGCAGGAGTAGGAAAGTCACAGATTGCTTATGCGGTGGCCAGAATACTGAAGCTGCCATGGACAGCACTTGATATGAGTACGATAAATGATGCTGAGGCTCTTACCGGAAGTCCTCGTGTGTATTCGAATGCGAAGCCTGGAAAGATTATGGAAGCTTTTTCAGAGGCAGGTTCATCCAATCTCGTTTTCATTATTAATGAGCTGGATAAGGCTGAAGCAGGGAAGAGTGGAATGAGCCCGGCAGATGCCCTTCTTACGTTACTTGATAATCTGGGATTTACAGACAATTATGTAGAGTGTACTATACCTACGAATGGTGTGTATCCTATAGCAACAGCCAATGACAAGTCGAGGATTTCGGATCCTCTGATGACACGTTTTGCAGTGATTGATATAGATGATTACACTGCAGATGAGAAAAAGATGATCTTTGAGCGCTTTTCCCTGCCGAAGGTACTTAAGAGGATGCAGATCAGGCCAGAAGAATGTGTCATTACAGATGAAGGAGCAAAGAAAATAGTAGAAATCTATAAAGATCAGCCAGGAGTCCGTGATCTGGAACAGGCAGCAGAGCATCTCGCAGCACATGCGCTTTATATTATAGAAACAGAACACAAGAGCAGTGTCACGTATGATGCAATGGATGTAGAGAAAATTCTCACTGAGTATTAAACGGAAGTGCTTCAGAAGACATCTGAACTATGTAAGTATTTGAATAAATACAATCCAACAGCTTGACCCTGGTATAATACAAGGGTTTAGAATTCATATAACAAAAGAAAAGACAAGGCAAGGGCGCCGGTATCCAGTAATGGATCCGGTGCTTTTTTGTTCTTATTTTTACAGGAAAGCAAAGAAACGAAGCTATAGATTAGAATAGCAAGGAGGCAACATGGATACAAAGATTGATTTTCTTTACCTGAGTGAGCCGGATATGGTGAAGGCCGGAGTCAAGGACATGTCAGCATGTATCGATTCGATGGAGGACATGCTGAAGCTTCTGAAGGCAGGCGACTACATGATGGGTGGTGAGAATCACAATTCCCATGGATGTATGGTTACATTCCCGGATGACCCGAAGTTCCCTGGAATGCCAAAGAATACACAGGACCGCAGGTTCATGGCAATGCCGGCATACCTCGGTGGCAAGTACCAGATGGCAGGTGTCAAGTGGTATGGATCGAATGTAGAAAATAAAGAAAAAGGTCTTCCAAGATCGATCCTGATGATGGTACTTAATGATAAGGATACAGGTGCACCGCTTGCATTCATGTCAGCAAATCTCCTTTCAGCATACAGGACCGGTGGAATCCCTGGAGTTGGAGCGAAGTACCTTGCTAGAAAAGATTCCGAGACAGCAGCAATCATCGGACCGGGAGTCATGGGCAAGACTTCACTCGCAGCATTCGCAGTGACGTGTCCAAAGCTTCACAGAGTAAATATCAAGGGACGTGGTCGTAAGTCAATTGATTCCTTTATAGAATTCGTAAAGAAGGAATATCCACAGTTTGATGAGATAAATGTATGCGATACAGATGAAGAAGCTATCAGAGGAGCAGATGTCATAGCATTTACAACTACAGCTATGACAGATGATGATCCAAAGATAGTGGAGACTTATCCATATATCAGTGGTGACTGGGTAAAGCCGGGAGCATTCATCTCAATGCCATCGGCAGCAAGATTTGATGATGATTATCTCAGCAAATGCAGATTCGTAGTAGATAACTACAAGCTGTATGAAGCCTGGGCTAATGAATATCCGTATCCGACTTATCCGAAGATGGGAATCATTGGATGCAAGTTCACTGATCTGGTACATGAAGGCAAAAACAAGCTCTCAGATATCACAGAAATCACAGATATAATCGAGGGCAAGGCACCTGGAAGGAAATCAGATGATGAAGTAATTGTCTACTCGGTCGGTGGAATGCCGGTAGAGGATGTTGCCTGGGGATGCTCAGTATACAGAAGAGCTCTTAAGGAAGGCATTGGTGTGAAGCTGAATCTCTGGGACAAACCGGAGATGGCATAAGAAAAGTTCGGAGTTCAAAGTTCATAATTAGCACAAAGATGTGCGTATAAGAATTAGTATTTGTATGCTAATACTTATACGCATATTTTATACTAATAACACATAGGGCTTCGAACTCAGAACTATGCACTAATTATTCAATAACAACGGAGGAAACTAATATGTCAGCATTAAGTAAAATCGAAGTCATCTGTGATATGTCAAAATTCGCAGCTATTAAGAAAGAACTTTCAGAACTCAAGGTCGGAGGCATGACCTT
>JAQYAY010000006.1 GCA_029338735.1 Lachnospiraceae bacterium
TTCATCCACTCGATCTGGTCAGCATAGACATTCGGTGTATTCATCTCAACCGTTGCAGGAAGATTGATGATCACCGGGTTGCCTGTTGCATTGTCCCATTCCTTCATCACGGCATTACATACTTCAGCAGCATAGTCTACCTCAGTTCCTGTAAAGCTCTCCGGTGAATACTCGAGCCACAGATTGCCGTCATATTTCCTGAGGCCTTCCTTTACCATTTTGGTGCCGTCAATAGCGATCTGTTTCACACCTTCCTTATCCTTGTGGAATACGACATCTCTCTGGAGAGTAGATGTGGAATTGTAGATATGGAAGATGACATTCGGGATGCCCTGAATGGCTTCGAATGTCCTGTCTATCAGGTTCTGTCTGCACTGGCAGAGTACCTGTACCTTGACATCATCCGGAATTCTGTGCTCTTTTACAAGCTTGCGAAGAAAATCGTACTCAATCTGCGATGCTGCCGGGAAACCGATCTCGATTTCCTTGAATCCAAGCTTCAGGAGCAGTTCAAACATCTCCATCTTCTCATCGACATCCATCGGTTCTACGAGTGCCTGATTGCCGTCACGGAGGTCAACCGAGCACCAGACAGGATGCTTTGTGATCTCTTTGTCCGGCCACGTCCTCTCAGGGAAATTCAGTACAGGGTTCTTTACATAGTGCTTGTAATTCATCATGGTATCTTTTTTCTCCTTCCTTGCTTCCTTACAGTCTGTCACCCAGACCGTCCATAATCATCGGAACCAGCTTGTGCATTGCCTCGGCCTCATCCTCCCCGTCACAGATCAGCGTGATATCATCTCCTTTCCGGATACACGCTCCAAGAACTGATAGGATACTCTTGGCGTTGGCCTCTCCTCTATCGTCTGGTCCGTATTTGAACATGACCCTGCACCTGAATTTCATCGCTTCCTGACACAGCACCCCGGCGGGTCTCAGATGAAGACCCGTAGGGTTCTGGATAGTAAGCTTGTGGCTTATCATATCTTATTCTCCTTCGTTATCGTCCTTTTTCTTCAGAGTGATGGAAACAGTAGCTTTGCCTGCTGTCACACCATCTGGAAGGTCCAGTCTGACCTGAACCGTATGCTGACCCTCAGTCAGCCCTGATGCATCTACTGAGCCTGTCAGATCTGATGCATTGATCTCCGAGAGATCATTTTCATATCCGGATAATACCACTGATACGGTATCTTCGTCAAATGAAGCCTCATAATCATCAGACAGATTCCTGATCTTCAGGTTGTTCGTAGACACTGAGAATGTCTCATCTGTCATCGAATATATATCGACTGTGACCTTCACCTTGCCCTTCGTTGAATCAACGAGCTTCACTGATTTCGGGAGGTAGCTTGAAATATCTACCGTAGTCTCGAAATTCTCATTCGTCTCTGTGAATCCGAGATCCTTGAACGGGATCACTATCTTGCTGATCGTATTCAGGTCATCCGATGACCCCTGTACATCTATCTGAGTCGGATCCACTGTGATCTCATTGATCGATACACCGTCAGGAACCTCAGAATCGTCAGGGTCCGACACCTCTATCGGCACACTCTTCACTGAATCCATAGTCACATTGACCTTGACCGTGGATACCGACAGAGTCAGTCTTGTAGTATTGATCTCCTTATTGTCACTGTCAAAGAATGTAGGAACCACATTCTCAGATACATCTGTACTGAAACCGTCTACATCTGCAATTGCCTCGACATGATCGATCTTCTTCACGATTCTTGCCGGTCCCTCAACAGTCACGACATTAGGTGATACATCTATATCCTTGACTGCATAGCCGTCTGCCGGATCACCCTCTGACGAACCCTCAATCACGAACTTCTTCGACTGTTTCTCTCCGACCTCTACCTGCAGGTAGTGCGTCTCTCCGATGATCGCCACAGCCCTGGGATAGGTGACACAGGATATCTGGATAGGCACCCTGCCCTTGTCATCGAGGTAGTTCATATCTGCTGTCGCAACGAAATCGCTGTTTGACAGGCGGTCCATGATCGTACGCTTCGCACTCACACGGAAGGTCACTGACATATTCGAATCTGCAACGGAAATATATTTGCCCTGCTCACTCACTACTTCCTGATTCTCGAGAGAGATCTTGGCAGTGAAATTGCGCTTCTCGGTCGGATCATCCACATTGACGATGGCAATCCACAGGACTACCGACAGGATGATTGCGAGGATCTTGAGGCCCCAGTTCTTGGTAAAAAAGTCATGAATTTTTTGACTCATCTGATGACCTCCTTTCGCTGCTCTTTGCTACATCCTCAAATGTCTTCTTTTTCTGGATGCTCCTCAGGAGCTTCGTCAGCTGCTCGGCTGTGATATCATGTCTCAGCTTCCCGGACTGGGTCACCGATACCTTGCCGGTCTCCTCTGACACAACGATCGTCACGGCATCTGACACCTCTGAAATACCGAGTGCAGCCCTGTGACGGGTTCCGAGATCCTTGGAGATCGTCATATTATCAGACAGCGGCAGATAGCAGGTAGCTGACACAACCCTGTCTCCGCGCACAAGTACAGCACCGTCGTGAAGCGGTGTATTTTTCTCAAAAATATTGATCAGCAGCTGCCTCGACAGAATAGCGTCAACAGGGATTCCGGTCCTCTCGTACTCCTGGAGTCCGGTCTCCATCTCTATTACGATTAATGCTCCTGTCTTCACGGCGCCCATATCATAGCAGGCCTTCACGAGGTCTGACAGGGTATGGTCTGAAAATCTGAGATTGGAATTCTTGGAAAATCCATTGGCCAGGACACGGAACAGATTGTTCCTTCCGAGCTGTTCAAGAGCCTGCCTCAGTTCCGGCTGGAACACGACAACTATCGCTATGATAGCAACATTCAGGAGCTTCTCACCCAGCCACAGGATGGTATTCATCTGCAGCAGTGCTGCCAGTGCGAAGAATGCAGCTATCACGAGGATTCCACGGATGAGCATGAACGCACGGGTATTCTTGAGCCAGACAAGAATCTCATATATGAAAAATGCTATGATGATGATCTCGACAATATCTATCACATGCACTGTCGGGAATGTCAGGTCAAAATTGGCCAGCCATCCGTTCATTCTGTCAACGAATGCCGTCATGCGTTCACCTCCTTTTCTCCATCAGCTCCGGAGTCTTCCGTTCCGGAAGTAATCTTCTTGATCTCTTTATCTTCGTCTGTGACGTGTATCTTAGGGACCGCCGTCACATAATAATAGTAGTCATCATCCTCGAACTGCACTCTCTCAACCCTTGAGAAATCGAGGTTTCTGAACAGGAGTGCACAGATTATGCCAAGCGCCACGCTGATCACATTGCCGCCGATGAGGGCTGCAATCTCAGGTCCCTGTCCGAAGAACATGAGTCCTCCGAACTCAATCAGCATCTCAGCTATTGTACCACCTACGACTGCAATGATCCACGAGTATGATACCTTGAGATTCTTCACGGTACATACAGTCAGGAACAGCACGATCATGGATGCTATAAAAAAATAAAATCCGCTTCCGGACACCATCGTAGACAGCAGATCAAGGGCACCTGTCCCGTCTGCACCTTCCGAGATGGACGGGATTGCATCATGCACGATCTTGAGATAATATGCGATCACACTGCCACCGATAATGGAAGTAACCTCATGATATCCGCCGAACAGGCCCGAAAACATCGGTCCCACATATGGTATGTATGCCCGGTAAAAAATAGCCATACCCGGAAGCATACTGTAAAACTTTGCCTTGTAAGAATAGCAGAATATATAGAATAAGGCAAACATGAAGAATACCAGTATCCCGATAGACTGCGACAGTGACAGCACCTGAAGCACCAGATATAGGACGAGCATCACGGCTATCCCTGATGATGGAAGGAAAAATCCTGCAACCGTCAGCAGTACTCTGACTGTTACAGATGAGAGCAGATCTGAAAACCCGAATGCGCCAGAGATCACTGAGACACCGAAGAGCGTCCAGAACGCTCCGAGAATCTTCCTGAGTACATTCTCGTGCCTCGATATGAAATTGCTAACATGGCTTCTGACCGCCAGATCTACCTTCATTCTTTATGACTTTCCTTATTCTCTGCTTCGTACAGGGCAGCAAGCTCCTCCATATCCTTCTGCTGCTCTTTTGTGATCTGTCTGTATCTCTCATACCTCTCTATATTCCTGTGTCTCTCATATCTCATATAAACGAGCAGGAAAAACAGATACCCGAGTATCCCTCCGAATCCGACCATCGCTATGGTGATACTCGTGACTGGGATGATGAACAGCGAGAAAATCACTGCTATCACTATTAAAAATATCAGCAGATATATGATCGTACCTGTGAAAAAGCTCCGGACACCAGAATACGACACAAACTGCCTCTGATCTATACCATCGGTCGTATCTATCCTGTATCCGGCCTCTTTCTCACGGATTGCGATCCTGGTCATCTTCCTGACCCTGTCCTCATTGATCAAACGTCATCCTTCCCCATGAATCTCATGGCGTCTCTCTCGCTCCTTCTCTTAATCTGTGGCGCCGTGCTCTGTGGCCTGTGATACATGCCCTCGAGATCCTGTGCCATATTTGCCTTGCATTTGTCACAGTATCTGCCGGTTCTGATCGGCGCACCACAGTTCTCACAATAGAACACCACTCCTGACTCCTTTGCGAACTGGAGTCTCTCCTCGCGCACCCACTGCTGGATCTGCGATATTGACACATCATTGGCCAGGGACACATCATTCATATTGGCGCCAGGATTGTCCCTTATATAATCACTGACCTTCTCAAACAGCCGCTCTTCTTCCTTCTTGCAGTTGTCACAGACAACGGGTCCCACACCGCTGTACTGGAAGATTCTTCCACACTTTCTGCAATTTCTGATATCCATTCTTACCACCCTTTCGGCAGGTACAGGTCATTCACCTGTACATATAAAAATCCCGCAGACATCAGCTGCTCCGGCCTCCCGGAGTCTCTCTGCTGCCGCGTCCATAGTGGACCCTGTGGTGTAAATATCATCACAGAGAAGCACTCTCTTTGATTTTACAACAAAATCCCCTGCTTGAAAAGCGTTTTTGAGATTCTTTCGTCTCTCCTCCGGAGTCAGCCCCTTCATCGGCTGTGTCTTTTTCACACGATCAAGAACATGAGCGTATGGGATTCCAGTTTCCTCACTGAGTGCACGGGCAAAGACATCAGCCTGATCGAAGCCTCGCCTTCTCCGCTTGCCTGCATACATCGGGATCGGCGCTATCACATCGAAGTCCATCCCATCGAACCAGCTGCCCCACAGCTCCTTCGCATCCCTTGCAAAGCTGTCTGCATACGAGCGTCTGCCTGAATACTTGAAACGATACATGGCCTCGCGCATGGGTCCATCATAGACATAAAGAGATCTGCCCTCGGAAAACATATGCTGTTTCCGGGAGCAGTCCTCACACATCACTTCTAGTTCTTTTGTCAGCTGTCTGCCGCAGCGCACACAGTAATTCCCGCTCACCCTGTGGACGAGCTTCATGCAGTCCGCGCAGAATGTCTTCTCATCCGGAGAAAGTACCTCATCGCATGACGGACATCTCGGTGGAAAAATCACCCTCCTAAAATCTGACCTCTTCATTCTCATCTGCCTCCCTGATCCTCTCTTCAAGACCACTCAGACGCTTCTGCTGGCGGTCATTTCGTTCCATATTGTAGAAAACTTTTTCATCCCCGACTATGATCACGCACTTCTTCGCCCTTGTGACTGCGGTGTACAGGAGATTCCTGTTGTATAGCACTTCCGGGCCCGCCAGCAGTGGTATGATGACCGCCGGATACTCGCTTCCCTGCGACTTGTGAATCGTCATCGCATACGCCAGTGACAGATTCTCGAGATTCGCATAAGGGTAGTCAACTATATGTCCGTCGTCGAACTCAATTCTCGCGCTGTTGGAAAAATCGTTGATCTCGAGTATTTTTCCAAGGTCGCCATTGAAGATGCCGGTTCCCTGATCTACCGGAATACCGCGCGGACTCACGACTTCCCAGCTGATATCATAGTCATTCTTCGTCTGCATGACCTTGTCGCCCTCACGGAAAACTATATCGCCGAACTGCTTCTCATACTTGCTCTCAGATGGCGGATTCATGTATTCCTGCAGGATCCTGTTGAGATTCGTGACGCCGCAGAGCCCCTTTCTCGTAGGTGAGAGCACCTGTATGTCAAATACCTCCGACTGCACATAATCTTTGAGCTTCCCCTTCAGCAGCTGGATCACCACTGATATGATATGATTGGCGTCGTATCTCTTCAGGAAGAAAAAATCACGGCTCTTGTTGTCGAGCGTGACCTCCTCACCGTTCCTGATCTTGTGGGCATTCAGGACTATGTCCCCGGTATCCTTCTGGCGGAAAATATTTGTCAGTCTCACGACCGGAAATGCCTCTGACGCTATCAGATCTTTCAGCACATTTCCCGGGCCGACCGATGGCAGCTGGTCCACATCACCGACGAGCACGAGTCTCATTCCTTCATCAAGTGCCCGTAGCAGCGAGTAAAAAATAGTGATGTCTACCATCGACATCTCATCTATGATCACGACATCGGCTTCTATCGGATTCTCTTCATTGCGGCCGAAGATGCCCGGATTGGAGCCCGGTTCACTGTCATCCGTGGTCCCACCCTTCTGCACTTCGAGAAGTCTGTGTATAGTCTGGGCATCCTGCCCGCAGGCTTCGCTCATCCTCTTTGCAGCTCTTCCTGTCGGTGCCGCGAGACGGACTACAAGTCCTTCGTTTCTGAAATATCTGATGATCGATCTGATGGTAGTTGTCTTTCCTGTACCAGGGCCTCCAGTGAGTATCAGGATGCCATTCTCAGCCGCTTCCTGTACCGCTTTTCGCTGGTTCTCATCGAGAGTCATCTGCTCCTCAGTCTCGATCTGGGAGATTGCATCATCAATGCCCTTCTCCTCAACTGCAAAGCGGTTCTTCAGTGTGAGAAGCTTTGCCGCGCTCCTCTGCTCCATGCGAAACAGCGGGTATTCATAGACCTCGTCTCCGACCACCTTGATCCTGCGGTTCATAGTCAGGTCAAAGATCAGATTTTCAATCATCTCTGATGTCACGTTGAGAAGCCTTACAGACCTGTCTATCAGGTCATCACGCAGCATATAGGTATTGCCTTCTGCCCTGGTCTGTGACAGTAGGTACATGATCCCCGCCCTGGCTCTCTCTTCGCTCTGCATCGAGAAACCTGCTGCAAGCGCTATGTCATCGGCCGTGCGGAATCCAATGCCGTCAATATCTTCGGCGAGCCGGTATGGATTCTTTTTGATCACGCTCATGGCGGCCTGACCATATTTATTAAAAATCTTTAATGACATACCTGCAGTAATCCCGAGTTTCGAGAGTTCGAGCATTACCATCCGCTGGTCGCTCTTTTTTCTCAGATCCTCGGCTATCTGCATGGCTTTGTTGCGGCTGATGCCCTTGACCTCAGCGAGTCGTTCAGGCTCTACTTCAAGAATCTCGAATGTCTTGTTGCCAAATTTTTTTAAAATACGGGAAGCGAGTGCCGGGCCGATGCCCTTCACGGCTCCTGATGCGAGATACCTCTCCAGCGACTGCGTATCTGTCGGTGCCACTTCTTCATAGCTCTTCACCTTCAGCTGCATGCCAAAGCTCTCGTGCATGACAAAATCGCCGGTGACCTTCAGATTTACTCCTGCTGTCACTGACGCAAAAATACCTACACAGGTTATCTCGTCCGGATCATCCAGATCCTCCTCCAACACCGGTTCCTTCGGTATCAGAACGAGCACCGTGTAGGCATTCTCTTCATTTCTGAATATGATGTGGTCTACGTATCCTTCAATTGTTGTCATCGTCCGTGATTCCATACTCCAGCTTCATGTGATCTACCATCTCATCCGTGAAATTGTCTCCATACTTGTCTACGATCTCGCTCGCAAGCGTTGAAATCGTGGAATCCATATACATATCAGACATCTGGCCTGCCCAGCCATCTGTATCGTCATCCGGCTTCAGGGCATCATTTGTCTTCTTGACTTCCTTGATCATCTGCTCCACGAAATACGACTCGAATGACTTCATGGCACTCTTCAGATCCTCTGTGGATGAACCCTTGCCAAGGCTCTCTGCCTGCTTTGTGATGTCGCCTGTCTTCTCCGAATCTGTGAGGCTCTGCGCCTGCTGATTCATGACATCAAGATATGACGACGAATAATCCGTATTCACTGCCATAATGATTATCTCCTCAGGTTGTTCGCTGTCTCAAGCATCGAATCCGATGTCGTGATTGCCTTGGAATTCATCTCGTATGCTCTCTGGGCTACGATCAGATTGACCATCTCATCCGCGAGCTGGACATTGCTGCCCTCGATATAGCCCTGCTTGATCGAGCTCCTGATGATATTCAGATTCGTCGTTCTCTCATTGATTGCACCACCGCTGGCTGCTGTTGCACCCCAGAGATTGCCACCTTCTTCTGAGAGTCCGTTCGGATTCGAGAACTGCCAGAGGCCGATTCTCTGTCCTGTTGCACGGTATGTGCCGTCTGCCTGCTTGTAGCTGATGGCGCCGCTGTCCGGATCTACTACTATATGCTCTGTGGATGCAGTATTCGGTACCGTGATCCTGCGGCCATTTCTGTCAAGGACTCTGAGTCCTGTATTGTTGGTCAGGACTCTGGCTCCGTCATTGTCGATGGTCCAGTTGAAATCTCCGTCACGGGTATAGAATCTCTCTCCATTCGATCCCTGTACTGCGAAGAAGCCTGTGCCGTCTATGAAGCAGGCCGCCGGGTTGTCACTTGCCTGCTGGATTCCTGTTGCAAAGCTCGACTTCGTGGCTGCTACTCTCGTACCGAGTCCTACCTGTGCCTGTGTAGGCTTAGGGTCTCCATTTGCAGACGTCGTCGGGCTCTGCAGATCCTGATACAGGAGTGACTTGAACTCTGTGCTCTTTGCCTTGTATCCTACTGTATTTACATTTGCCAGATTATTTGAAATCGTATCTACCGAAGTCTGCTGGGCTCTCATGCCGCTGGCTCCGGTCCAAAGTGCTCTCATCATATTAATCTTCGCTCCTAACTATTTGCGCTGACAGATATTTCTATTCGTCAGCCGCGCAGAGGCTTCCTTACATACATTACTGTCAGCTTCACTCAAATTCATTTATAAGCTCAGCTTACAGATCCTACCTGTGAGACTGCGGATTCGAGGGTTTCGTCCTCGGCCTGGATCATTTTGGCTCCGGCCTCATAAGCTCTCTGAATCGTGATCATGGAAACCATCTCGTCTACCACATTGACATTGCTGGTCTCGAGGGCTCCCTGCTCTATCTGGTAATTGGCTCCCTGAGTGACGGAACCGCCATTCACGAGATCGTAGAGATTCTCGCCATAGTGTGCCAGATAGTCTGTGTCATTCACATCCACTACTCCGACCTGATCAACTGCTGTGTTGTTCTGCCAGATACGGCCTTCCGGATCTACTGTGTAGCTCTGGAGCGGATCTACACGCACGAAATTGGCCTCTGATATCTGTCCTGATGTAGCACCGTTCATATCCAGCAGATAATCACCATTCCCTGTACGGAAATATCCCTGACTGTCTACTGTGAACTCACCATCTCTTGTGTACTTGACTGAGGAATTGCCCTGCTTGTCGGTATACGCGATTGCGAAGAATCCGTCACCGCCTATTGCAAGATTTGACTTCTCATCTGTGACCTTGAAGCTGCCCTGACTGTAATCAGTATATGTCTCTCCGACCTTGTCACCCTGCTGGATGTCTCCCATCCCACGGGCAAACATGAAACTGCCTGAATCCCTGATCCGGAGGGCCAGCTGTCTGCGGAACGCGGCATTTGTCGCGCCTTCTTTCTTGTACCCGGCCGTCGTGGCATTTGCCAGATTATTGCTCATGACATCGAGTCTTCTCTGTTCCTCAACCATGCCGGTGTATGCTGTATATAATCCTTTTACCATTGAGTCTCCATATCCGAAGCCACTGATACTGTATCATGTACTGTATCATGCGCTCCGTCGGGACCTCAGGATATCCGTCTCCTTCAGTTCCTTATTTCAAAGAGAAATCCATTTCTCTATATAGTCATCCTTATTTCTATATCGGATGTAATCAGGATTATATTAGCACAAATCAGGGATTTTTTCACTTTTCTTTTTTCGCATTACTGATGAAGTACTGTATTTGGCATCAACTGAGAAATTTCTTTTCGCATTATGGAGAAAGTTTTCTTTTTCGCATCAGTTGGTATTTTCTGTTTTCGCATTATGTATAAAGTCTCCTTTTTCGCATCAGTTGGTATTTTCTGTTCTCGCATTATGTATAAAGTCTCCTTTTTTGCATCAGCAGAAATTTCTTCTTCTCGCATTACTGATTTGTTGTCATATTTTGCATCAATTTTTTCTTAGAAAAATTTGTGCGGACGGTGATCTATTGATGTCGAATCTGCATGAAGTCTTGTCATGCGAAAATGCACGTTGAATCGTTGATGCTGAATCTGCATGAATTCTTGTCATGCGAAAATGCACCTTGAATCGTTGATGCTGAATGTTATTTTTCAACGCTACTGCGAAAACCACTTTGCTGTATTGATGTCTTTTTCAAAAAAATATTCATATTGTGAAAACACCCTATGTTTGCCCTCGTGCGCTTCCTATGGTATAATCCCGCAAGACGAAAGGAAACGCAATGAAATATCAGAATATATTTTTTGACATGGACGGAACGATCACGGACTCCGGATATGCCATCATGAGCACCGCGCAGTATGCGCTTGACCATTTCGGATACCACAATCAGCCTGAGGAGAAGCTCAGGAAGTTTGTCGGACCATCGCTCATGGACTCATTTCAGAATATATATGGTTTCAGTGAAAAAGATGCCGCAGAAGCCACTCGCATTTACCGCCAGCTGTATGAGGCGGGCCGCATGTACGAAGTCACAGTGTATCCAGGTATAGAGAGCCTGCTGCATGAATGCCAGAAGGCAGGGTTCAACAGCTTTGTCGTGACATCAAAGGTCGAAGATTCAGCCCAGCTGATCCTGAATAAGCTTGGCATCTTCGATTACTTCAAGGCCGTAATCGGGCCAGCACGCAATGACCCTTCTTCGAATAAGGAAAGGCTGATCAACAGAGCAATCGACGAGTATGACCTCGACAGGCAGAAATGCATCATGGTTGGCGATACTCACTTCGACATAGACGGTGCACACAGATCAGGCATCGACTCAATCGCGGTCACCTATGGATACGGCGATTCTGAAAGCATCAAAAAAGCAGGCCCGACATATTTCGCGTCAGACCCGCATGAAATCCTGAATATTCTGCTGAACTCATAAAATGAAGCTAAAAATATGCCCGCTTCGAAGCTATCACTGTAGCAGCGTCAGAATGCCCTGTGGCTGCCGATTAGCCTGAGCAAGCACTGACTGTCCGGCCTGCTGCAGTATATTGTCCCGCGAATATCCAACCATCTCTTTTGACATATCGGCATCACGGATACGTGACTCTGCGGCTGATGTGTTCTCTGAAGTATTCAGATTGGCATTGTAGGCATGCTCCAGCCTGTTGGTGTAAGCGCCAAAAAGTGCTCTCTGCTCAGAAACTATATCAATCGCGCCGTCCACTGCAGCTATAGCTGACTGGGCGCTGTCGTATGTCAGTACATTCACCCCGCCCAGGCCAAGATTGGAAGCACGCAGATAATCGTAATCTATTGCAATTCCCTGAAAAGCAAGTGCTCCGGCCTGTATCATCAGATGTTCCTTGAAACCATCAACCTTTGTGGAGTGAGTAGCATCATATTCAATTCTGCTGGCATTGCTCACAGAAAGAGTCTGGAAGGCATCACCATCTGCATTCAGAGTCAGGGCGTTATTCCCATTGATAATAGCATCTGCCAGATTGTCTATTGCCGTATCATCCATATCTTTGATATCCTGATAGGTGATTCCGGTGAGATCATACTCCAGACTGAAACTATTATTACCTCCGGCAAATGTGAAATTTACGACAGACTGCACATTTCTCTGATCCTTAATTGCCTGAATTGCCTGCTTAATCTTCGCTTTCATATCTGATGGTGTGGTCAGGGTAATACTTCCTGATCCGGCAGCAAGAGTTACTGAATTTCCTGTTCCTGCTGCAGCCATATTAATCTGACCAGCTGCAATCTGTTCATTAGAAACGGCAAATGCCCTTCCGAACTTATCTCTCTGATCCTCAAAGCTGACACTGACTGAGGCATCTGCAAGCGACACTTTCGCATTAGCCGCAATACCTGAAGCTGTAGATGTATCAAGCTTTATCGTAGTCGGCGCGCTTGTAGTTGCATTTATCCTTGTATTCTTCAGATCATCAGTAATGCTCTGTTCGCTTCCATTCTGATTCAGTTTCAGATCAAAACTGATGATTCCATCATTATATGTATACAACGAATCCTTATCGACAGTCGCCTTGTCAGATTCACCGGTATGATCACCCCAGGCATTCAGGGAAGTGCCATCCTTATTTACACCAAGTGCTGACCAGTCAGTAGTCTTCGTTACATCCTTATAGACTATACCGACCTTATCATGATCTGCTGTGACAGCATACCCTCCAGTCTGAATAGAATCCTTGTTCTTGGAATCAATTTTTATCGTACCAGAATTAAGCTTGACATCCGCACTCTGTGCTGACTCGCTCCCGTTCACTGTGCTGTGCCAGTCAATCTTGACGCTTGGATCATTTATATTTGTCAGAAAATCATCCCAGACTGCATCTTCTTCAACTTCAAAAGAGACTGTCTGTCCATAATAGGTAAAAGAGTACTGCCCTGCACTTACATCTTTTCCAGGCGTAATTCCCATACCAGTCCACGTCGTGTCACCACCATCCGTACCACGGTTCTTCGCAGCTACTCCGTCTATTGAAATCCCATCATTTGTAGCTTTCCATGAATATGATTTCTGCAGGGTATTTACAGATGCGCCCTTTTTCCCGGATAAAGTAAATGATGCTGACGCAAAATCATCATCCTTCGCTGATGTACCATCATTTTTCAAAAAAGAAGATGAATCCACAGAAAAATCACTTGTAAAATTGCCCGCGGAATCAACTGAAATCCCCATATCCGCCCATGAATAGCGGTGATTGCCATAGACAATTCCACCTGCAATACGATTGTTATTGTACAGATGAAAATCTTCTGCAGTCCCACTCGGTTCAGGAATATATGCTCCACGCCATATTTTTCTCGTATTGAATTCCGTGTCTCTGAAAACATGATCCATCTCCTGCGTGAGCTGCTGGACCTCGCCGTCGACCTGCTGACGATCATTTGCTGTATTCGTGTCATTGGCTGCCTGAACAGAAAGTTCCTTCATCCTGTCCAGCATGCTGTGTATCTCCTGAAGCGCTCCTTCAGCCACATTGCAGTATGATACTCCGTCCTGTATATTGGCAGCAGAACGGTCAAGACCGCGGACCTGCCATCTCATTTTTTCAGAAATAGCGAGTCCAGCAGCATCATCAGCGGCACGATTGATCCTATATCCACTCGAGAGCTTCTCGGTCTTCTTCTGCTTGTCTTTCGTCACAATATTCAGTTGTCTGCTGGCATTTGCAGCCATGAGATTGTAAGCTACGACGTTCACCCTGACACTCCTTGTCTTTTAATCCGCATCCCTGCGGACAAAATTGCTTTCAGAATGTATATCGGATTCTAATTCAAAATCTTTAATACAAAAGGATATAAAAATCACCGGCAGCTCTCACTGCCGGCGATGCTTCATTTTTCGATAGTATCTGATATTCTGATTGTGCAGGTTTTGTCCGTGAAAAATATTTATTTCATAAGCAGCAGCTTCTTACACAGCTCTATCTTCGCATCCCTGTCCTTGGCTGAGTTCTCGAACTTCACTCGTGACAGAATCTGGTCATCTGACAGAGGGCCCGGGTGGCGCTCTTCTGGCAGGAGAAGATCTGCGGCGAACAGGCGGCGACGCATCTCACGGGCGGTACCGTTGGCCCCGTCAAAGACACGGGTGCCACCACCGAGAGCGATCTCAATCTGGTCTGCTACGAATGGATAGTGAGTGCAGCCTGTGACTACTGCATCCATCGGACCATACTTGCCGCCTGGTGCGTAGTCTGCGAGAAGATCATTTAAAAAGTCCTGAACTTCTGTTGAATCGGCCTTGCCAGCCTCGACATACTCCATGAGTCCCGGGCAGGCGAGCGGATAGACCTCGGCCTCTTCACCATATTTTTTCATCAGGTCCTGGAATTTTTCCTCACGGATCGTCATCGGGGTCGCCATCACCAGCACCTTCGGGTGATCCATGAATGAAACCGCCGGCTTCAGGGCCGGCTCGATACCCACTATCGGAAGCTCCGGATACTCGAGGCGCAGCTGCCTCACTGCCGCAGAAGTCGCGGTGTTGCAGGCGATGCAGACGCCCTTGGCTCCCTTGTCAATAAAGCTCTCCACATGATCACGGGTCAGCTGCAGCACCTCATACTTCGACTTCGTGCCGTATGGAGCGTTTGCTGAGTCACCGTAAAAATAGAATTTTTCCTTTGGCATGACTCTGACCAGCTCACGAAGCACCGAAATGCCGCCTACTCCTGAATCAAATACGGCTATCGGATGCATCTTCTTGTCAGGCTCATTTATCGCTTCAAATATTTCCGCCATGCTCTTTTCCTTCCTTTGCTTCAAAAAGTTGAATCAATTATTTCACTCCCTTGGCGCCGCCGAACGATGCTGAATCAAGGATATTGGTGTCAAATGTGAATGTCAGGTTCTGGTACTTGCGGGCACGCTTCAGGGCCATCTGGATGAGCTGGTCGAGAAGATCCTTGTACCCTAGGCCTGTCGGCTCCCAGAGATAGAATGACAGTGAGCCTGGGATCGTATTGATCTCGTTGAAATACAGCTTGCCTGTCTCCTCGTCGATCATGAAATCGATACGGGCCACACCGTTGCAGCCGAACGCCTTGAATGCTCGGACTGCGTATTCCTGAATCTGCTTCGTGGTCTCTTCAGGAAGGTCGGCAGGAATTTTTCTCTGGACAGAAGCCATACCCTTGGAACCGGTCTTTCCGCCGCCGCTCTCATATTTATCCTGATAAGAGAGAATGTCCTTCGTGTGGAATGGCTCCTCGAGAACTGATGCCCTGGCGCCTGAATCATCGCCGAGCACTGAGCAGTTGATCTCCTTGAGCTTCTCGATTCCATGCTCCACGAGCACGATCGAAGCATAGGTGAATGCATCATCTATCGACTTCGTGAGCTCTTCACGGGTACGTGCCATTGAAATACCGACCGATGAACCGGAATTAACAGGCTTGACGATTGCAGGATAGCCAACCTTTGCCTCAGCGGTGTCGAGCAGTTTTTCCATGTCGGCATAGTCATCCTCATGGAAACACACGCAGTCGAGAACCGGGATGTCCACATCCTTCAGCACGCATTTCGATATATACTTGTCCATGCCAATAGCTGATGCTGTCACATCGCAGCCCACAAACGGCACACCGAGCGTCTTCAGGAAGCCCATCAGTGTTCCGTCCTCTTCGTTCGTACCATGAACGACAGGGAATGCGACATCCACCTCGATGTCCTTCATGCCGCCGAACATCTTCTTCGGATACGGTGACAGAACGACCTTGTCGCCTTCGTTGACCCAGACTACCTTCTGTGATCTCTCGAGGAGACCCTTGATGTCCTTGTATGCCTCAATTTTCCCGATGTCATCGCCCACATAGAACTCATTCTGCTTCGTGATGTACACAGGAATCGTCTCGTACTTCTCAGTGTCGATATTCATGAGCGCCTGGATTCCGGAGATGACCGAAACCTCGTGCTCCACGCTCTTGCCGCCATACAGGACTGCTACTCTCGTCTTCATATAATTATTTCTCCTTATGAAAAAAATTTGCTGCTCAACCTCTTTATTATGACTTAAAAACACCCCCGTTTCAAGGGGTTTATGCAAAAAAAGAGACGTGCCGAAGCACGCCACTGAATCTTGTAATATTAGTACGCATCCGGCAGGTCATTTTCCAGAAGGATGTACTTGTGCCCCTCACCACTGATGCTGTATGCGTATGTCATTGCGCTCTTCAGATCATCAAATGAGCGGAGATTCTTCTCTTCGAAGCCGCTGTCGAGTGCGCCCTTCTTGATTGGATCTGTATGCTGCAGGCGGCCTACCAGAAGGATGTAGTCACAGTTCGCTGCTGCGTAGGTTCCGAACTTGTAATTGTAGTCAGTCTCCTTATCACCGAGCTCCACCATTCCCGGAGTCACGAGAATACGGATCCCGTCAAACATATGAAGCGTCTCAACTGCAGCCTTGGATCCGGCAGGATTCGAATTGTACGCATCATCAATGATCGTGACCTCACCACGCTGGATCATCTGCAGACGGTGCTCCACTGGCTCGATACGACGGACCGGCACACGGAGTGCATCAAGCGGAATGCCCTGCTCATGAGCTACGGCAATGGCACCGCAGACATTGATCACATTGTGCTCGCCGATGAGCCTCATAGCGAATCTCGCTGTCTCACCGTCAGGCGCGGTCAGCGTGAACTCAGTTCCCAGAGTCGTGAGCTTCACCTCAGATGCATGATAGCCCTTGTCAGACTTGTATGAATAAAAGATGACTTTTCTTGAGTCACCATACTTCGAGGCCCGCTCCAGCTCGAACTGATTGTCCGCATTCAGATAGATACGGTTGCCGTCCGGCACTGCATCAGCCAGCTCGAACTTCGTATTGACGATATTCTCCTGAGTATGGAAGGTCTCGAGATGCTGCGGTCCGATACTCGTGATGATACCCTCCTGAGGCGGGAACAGATCACAGATCTCCTTGATATCATGCACATGGCGCGCACCCATCTCGCACAGGAATATCTGATTCGACGGCTTCAGATGCTCACGGATCGTACGCACTACGCCGAGCGTCGTGTTGAAATTGCCCGGAGTGATCAGCACATCATAGAAATCCTTGAGCAGCGTATTCAGATAGTACTTCATGGAAGTCTTGCCGTAGCTGCCGGTGATTCCGATGATCTTGATCTGCGGATTTTCACGGATGATGCGCTGCGCGTCCCGGATGTAGTACCTGTTGATACCGGCCTCGATCGGATGATTGATCATATTGCACAGGATCACGATATACGGCAGCATCGCAAGATACAGCATCGCAAGCAGCACCACTCTCTCATGGCATACCACAAAGAGAACCGCATATACGATCACGATCGTCGCGATCAGGCGCCTCACCCTGGCAGTCACGACGAGCTTTTTCTTCGTCTCAGTCCGCCAGTACAGCGCATAGGAAAAAATAATTGCTATCGTCCATGGTATCGCAATGATCAGGCAAACCAGATCCACCACCGGATACGGAAAAAATGCCATCACACACGCATCCAGCAGCACGATTGTCAGGAACCTCTGTCTGGCGTCATTTTTCATCAGCCAGTGCCAGTACTCGCCATTCTTGTATCCATTCTGCTGGAACATCTGCAGATTGTAATGAAGGCCCAGAACCAGCGCGATCGTAGTCACGAAGACATTGGCGAGCGCAAGGATCTGGTCAATTAACTGTATCATTGAACTTTTCTTTCTCCTTTGTAATTATTGCAGCCGAGGAACTGCCTGATGATCGTTCTGAACTCCTGCGGCTTCCTGAGAAATGAGAAATGATCCGTCCCTGTCAGCACATGCAGCGTGGCATTCGGGATCAGCCTCTCCATATCCTGTCCGTCCACAACAGGCGTCGCCGTGTCGAGATCACCCCAGATGAGGCACGTCTCGTAAGGGATATCCGGCAGCCTGTATGTCAGGTCATTGTTCACGGCACGCACCATGCACTGCTTCATCATCGGGCTCGAATTCCTGTAATCAGCCGAGCCCTGCTGCCCCTGCCAGATGTCTACTGCATCTTTGAAAAAATAATAGAACGGTGGAAAATGGTACAGCGCCCTTCTGAAATGATACCTCCTGATGCTACTCTTCTGCTTCGGAGTCTTCTCCCTCTGAATGCCTGCTGCATCTATGAGGACGAGCCTCTCTATTTCAAAAGGTACCTCCTCCTTCGACAGAGATGACAGCCAGATCATGATCCTGCCACCGAAACTGTGACCGATCAGAGTCACCTTCTTCACCTCGAGGAACTGCATGAAATGAATGAACCACACCGTGAACTCGTCTATTCCCCACGGTTCCGATGGCTCATCACTGTCCGAGAATCCCGGCAGATTGAACTGCACTACCCTGTACTCATCACAGATATCCTCTGCGATCGAGTCATAGAGCTTCATGTCTGTGCCCCATCCCTGCAGGATCACAGCCGTACGCTCTCCATCTCCCGTCACTTTGTATCTTATATTCTTTCCATCAATAGTCGTTTCCATAGCAAGAGTATTCTACCACAAAAAAAAGCAGGTGTCATCCTGCTTATTCTTCTACAACTGACTACAACTGACTATAAGTAACTATAACCGACTATACCTTTTGTCAAGAAAAATCATCTATTCAGGCCATGCATGATCAGATCGGCGGTCTGTGAGGACAGATCCTGAAGGGATGGGCGGTCGCCCTTCTTCTGGCGCCAGGAGAGATAGATGGATGTAATGGAATCGAAGAGCCCGCGGGCCAGTTCCGGATACGGAGACTTCTTGTAATAGTTCCCGAAGAAATTGCACGAGAGGATCCTGTCTGTATATTCCCTGAAAAAAATATACGTATCATCGCCATACAGCAGCCGCTGAAGCACTGCGTCACCACCGTTCATTGATTCGTAGTATGTGAGGATTCCCTCTGCCAGACTACCACGGATCGCCGAAATCGTATCATCTGCGTACTCATCTGCCACATCACGTTCGAGGTCATCTGTCGTATTGTAATGCAGGTAAAAAGTGCGGCGGTTCACGAGTGCCGCCTCAGTCACAGCTGTCACAGTGATCTCATCTGCTG
>JAQYAY010000007.1 GCA_029338735.1 Lachnospiraceae bacterium
TTATTACGCGAAAAGCTAGCGACCGGAATCGAACCGGTGACCTCCTCACTACCAATGAGGTGCGCTACCTACTGTGCCACGCCAGCTTATCTGCGGCTATTAAATTGCCGACTTGAATAATATACTATAACAAAAGTCTCTTGTCAACTACTTTCAAACGCCATTCGGGAAAATGGAATCTATATATGCCACAAAATCCTTTGCCTGCCTGATATCCGGAACCCTGTTCCCAGCATGTCTTACGGCGCCGCTTCCATTCGAATATGCAGCCATTGCCAGGTCCAGATTGCCATTGAACTCTTTCATCAGAGAAGACACGAGCTTCGCTCCTCCCATGATATTCTGTGTCGCATCATATCCATTTGTCACACCAAGCCCCTTTGCCGTAGACGGCATCAGCTGCATGACACCCTGCGCCCCGCTTGATGAAGTAGCATTTGTATCGAATCTCGACTCATGATATGCAATTGCTTCAAGGAGCTTCTCACTGACACCATATTTCTCAGAAGCTTTTTCAAAAATTCCCTTGAGTGAAGACGGTACATTAATATTGAATTTATCTGACTTCGTGCCTGACGTACCGCTTGAACTGTCTGTACTGCCAGTTGATGATGTATCTGCCATGACATCCTTGAGAGGACCTGCTGCCACACTTGCCGGACTCATCTCTGACGATCCATTCGAATTGTATACCATCCCGAGTTCCTTCTCGAGATGTTTCTGAAATGAGGCGACTGACTTCAGATTGTCCTTCGTGCTGACCGCCTGCTGCAATGACTTCGCACCATTATCAGGTGAGAGCTTCCCGACAAATCTGTAGTCCCCTGCACTAACCTTAACTACCATTTATATTCCTGAAATTCTTCTCCTGCTGACTGCCCGGTCACCATGCCATACATCTTCGTAGTTCCGCCCGCATGCCGGATCATAAGTACGAGTCCGCACACAATACCTATTGAAAAACATGCAACCACAAAAAGCATTATGATGGCTCTCCATGCATATATCTTCCTGGCCTTAGGGTCTATCATATCCTGATTGAGCTCGTCATATGTCTGCTGGACTTCCATCGCATCATCTGCGAAGCTGTCCTCCATCTTTTTCTCTTCTACAGCGCCCTGTCCGGCTTCTCTATCTGGCTTGGAATCAGATTCTGTTTCCTGGCTTACTGTCTCAGACGTCTCCTCATCTGCAGCTACTGATTCGTTCTGATCCACTGTTTCTTCAGCAGCCGGTACTTCCTGATCCACTGTCTCTTCAGCAGCCGGTACTTCCTGATCCGCCGGCTCTTCAACAGCAACTTTTTTCTGCTCCCCAGCCTCTTTCTCTGCAGGTGCTTCTTCCTTAATTTCTTCCTGATCAGAAGAAGCATGTATCGGCGCTGGCTTCTCAGGAATCTGCGCGTTGCCGATGGTGATCATCTTGTAGCAGTTCGAACAGATCGGGCCATCGCCATCCAGAGGAGAGCCACACAGGATGCAGGTCTTCTCGTAATCATCGCCATTGTACATCTGCCTGACACGCTCGAGATACCTGTCACCATACTCTGTCGAGAAAAGCGACTTCGGATTCAGCTTCAGTACTGCCCCTATATTATCATGATCTGAATAGTCTATCTTGTCATCCAGGATTGCAATTACTTTCAGATCCCGGAGGATTGCTTCCTTTTCGGTCATAAATCCCTTTCGACTCCTCTTTTGGAAAAATCAACCTATGTCTTTTCTATTCTATCACAACATTGATTCTGAGAAAAGTGCATCTTTTCTGCCTATCATCTCATCAATGCGGTCGACATACGTCCTGATATCCTTGACATTCTCACAGCGGCTGATCTGCCATCCACCATTGCCATCAGGGCGTACTCTCTTCGATGCAGCCCCGGCTCCGATTGCCACGATGTCCTCACGCTCTTCCATGATGAGCACATTGTAAATGCCATCCCTGCCAGGCTTCGACATGCCGACATTCTCGAGATTGCCGGCCATATTTTTCTGACGATAGAGATAGTACGGATGCATATCCATGTCACGGCCGGTCTGCAGTGCCTCATCCATTATCGCAGTCGAATTGACAAAATCCAGATTCTCATACTTGTCCCACTCGAGTCTGAGTCGGGCAGCGGTCTTGAGCGCCAGCGAATGAACTGTCAGATTGTCCGGATCAAGCCTCTTCATCTCTCTAAGAGTATGCTCAATATCCTCCACGCCCTCGCCCGGCAGGCCAAGGATCATGTCCATATTTACGCAGGAAAAATCATATTTCCTGGCCAGCTCATATGCTCTGACCGTATCCTCCACGGTATGACGTCTCCCGATCAGGTCGAGCGTCTTCTGGTTTATCGTCTGCGGATTCACAGAAATCCTTGTGACACCGTGTGCCCTCATCACAGACAGCCTGTCAGCCGTTATAGAATCAGGCCTCCCGGCCTCTACAGTGTATTCCGCCAGATGCGACAGGTCGAGCTTTTTCTCAATATATGAAAAAATATCGTCAAGTTGCGCCGCATTCAGAGTCGTCGGAGTCCCGCCACCGAAATATATGCAGTCGAGTCTCCTGTTCCTGAATCGCTCAGCGACAAAATCAATCTCTTTCTTGAGCGAAGCTATATATGGCTCCACCATGTCCCTGCACGAATCGATCCTGTGTGATGAAAATGAGCAGTACAGACAGATCGACGGACAGAACAGGATCCCGATATACAGGCTGTACCCATCGGTCTGCAGACTATACCTGGGATTCTGGTCCGTAGTCTGCGGGAACTGCGACAGAATGGCATGCTCCGCCTTTGCGATCTCTATACTCTCATTTATCTTCTCATCAGAGGTGTAATATTTCCCCCTGTAAAAGTCACGGATCTCATCATCGCTCTTCCCATCTGAAACCATGGTCAGAGCTTCCTTGGTAGGACGTATGCCTGTGGTGGAACCCCATGGAAGCGAGCGTCCGGTGCCTTCAGAGACAATCCTGTATATGGTGCGCTTCAGATCATTTTTCTCAGTATTGCACTGATACTCAAGGTCTCCAAATACCACAGTGGTCTTCTCTTCACCAAAGTCGAGAGACAGCTCCGCTAGCGGCTTCTGTGACTGGCGTTCCTGCTTTTCCTCTGTACTCTCCCTGCCGAGCAGTTCGCCATTCAGATAGACGAGAAGCCTCGATTTCGGGAAAAATGATCTGAACAGGGGCCCCGTCTCGCTGTCAGCAAATCTGCTATTTTCATCTAACCTGATAATATCTCTCACAACTAAAAGCTTTCAACTTTCAACTACAACTATCAACTCTTAACTTCGAACCTGGAACTTATGACTCAGAACTGTGCATATGGATTATTCACTTTTTCAAATCCTATCGTAGTCTCGGACTCATGTCCCGGAAATACGGTCACATCATCAGGCAGCACGAGAAGCCTGTCCCTGATTGAATGAATGATTGCAGACGTAGATGAACCCTCGAAGTCCGTCCTGCCAGCGCTGCCATAGAAGAGTGTATCTCCCGAGAAAAGAATCTTCTGATCAGGGAAATAATACGAGCAGCCGCCCGGCGTATGGCCCGGACACGGGATCACCTGAAATGTAAACCCGGCTATCGTCTTCCTCTCATCAGGCTCAAAAGTGTCGGTGATGAGTCCCGAATAGTCCTTGGCCTCACGTCCCATGAATCCAGAACGGTTGATCATCGGGTCCTTTAGCGTCGCCATCTCATCCTTCATGATATAGACGGGGAAGGTGATATTTTTTTCTTTAAAAAATGAAACGAGGTCCTCGACTCCGCCCACATGGTCGAAGTGACCATGCGTCAGCAGCACAGCCACAGGAGTAACCCCGTTTTTCTCTATCTCAGCACCGATTCGGGCGCCAGAAGCACCCGGATCAATGACTATTCCCTCATTGTCATCGGAGACCAGCACATAGCAGTTCGTAGCTATCGGTCCCACGACGTAATGCAGCATCTTCATCGTCATGCCCTTTCTATGTCGACGACAGATTCGATCTGTCTCAGTTTCTTGCTAATATCGGCGAGCTCTTCACGGTTCTTCACGAGGAAGCTCACATCAATCGTGGCCATGCCCTGCCTGCTCGTCTTCGAATGCATCGAACGGATATCGATCTCGCCCTCTGTGAACACCTTGCTGATATCCACGAGCAGACCTGTACGGTTGTGGCCGTAGATATGGATCTCTGCGAGGAAATTTTCCTTTTCCTTCTCATCGAGGAGCTCAGGCTGCCACTCTGCCTCGATCAGCCTGTTCTTGTCCGATTCAGGCATATTGACAATATTGATACAGTCAGTCCTGTGGATCGACACGCCTCTGCCTCTTGTGACAAATCCGACAATCTCATCACCCGGCACTGGATTGCAGCACTTAGAGAAACGGACTGATACATCATAGAGCCCCTTGACTATGATGCCGCTTTTTGACTTCTTAGCCTTCGCAGCGACCTGCGGATGATCCTTGTCAACAGGCGCATCGGGATTGTTCGCAGCAAGCACATCGTCATCTGTCACCACGAGAGGGTTGTCCTTGCGGTAATTCTCCTCCATCTTGTTGATGACAGCGCCTTCCTTGAGGCTGCCCTGTCCGACAGCTGCAAGCACTGAATTCCAGTCATGGAAGCCGTAGCGGCGCATGACCTTCTCCTGATACTTCGGCTTGTTGATGAGCCCCAGGTCTATGCCCTTATTTTTCGCATTCTCATTCAGGAGTTCCTGACCCTTCTGGATATTCTCATCCTTAGTGATCGAGCGGAACCACTGATTGATCTTGTTCTTGGCCTGGGCTGAAGCCACGATACCCAGCCAGTCACGGCTAGGCCCCTTGGAATTCTGTGAAGTGATGATCTCTACACGGTCGCCGTTCTTTATCTTGTAATCAATAGGGACGAGCTTGCCATTGACCTTGGCTCCGATCATCTTGTTGCCGACAGCGGAATGAATGCTGTATGCGAAGTCGATCGGTGTAGAACCGCTCGGCAGATTCTTGACATCGCCTGATGGCGTGAAACAGAATACAGTATCAGAGAACAGATTCAGATCATTCTTGAGCAGTGACACGAACTCCTTGTTGTCACTCATGTCCCTCTGCCACTCGAGTATCTGACGAAGCCAGCTGAGCTTTGCCTCCTCACGGTTTATCGTAGCACCTTCGCCGCTCTCCTTATATTTCCAGTGAGCAGCGATACCATACTCAGAAGTACGGTGCATCTCGTATGTACGGATCTGTATCTCAAAAGGCGTGCCGTTCGGGCCAATAAGCGTCGTATGAAGCGACTGGTACATATTTGGCTTCGGCATGGCAATATAGTCCTTGAATCTGCCCGGGATCGGGGTGTAATTCTCATGGATCACTCCGAGAGCCGCATAACAGTCCTTGACATCATTTACAATGATCCTGATCGCGAAGAGATCATAGATCTGGTCAAGTGTCTTGTGCTGGTTGACCATCTTTTTGTAGATGGAGAAAAAGTGCTTCGCACGTCCCTCTACAGTCGCCGGAATCCCGGCCTTCTCCATATGCCCCTTGACCTCTTTGACGAGGCTCTGGACATAGGCATCCCTTTCGGTCTTCCTCTGGGCGATCTGCTCCACGAGATTGTAATATGCTTCAGGCTCAAGGTACTTGAGGGCCAGGTCATCGAGCTCGATCTTGATACGGGAGATACCAAGCCTCTGCGCGAGCGGAGCATAGATCTCCATCGTCTCACGAGCCTTCTCCTTCTGCTTCTCAGGAGTCATGTACTTGAGCGTTCGCATATTGTGGAGACGGTCTGCAAGCTTTATGATGATGACCCTGATATCCTTTGCCATGGCGAGAAACATTTTTCTCAGGTTCTCAGCCTGCACCTCGACCTTATCTGCATCGAGAGGTACCTGGCCCAGCTTCGTGACACCGTCAACGAGCTCTGCGACTTCTTCTGAGAATTCCTCTGCGATCTGCTCGCGGGTCATGGAAGTATCTTCTACCACATCATGCAGCAGGCCGGCCGCAATGGTCTCCTTGTCCATCTCGAGGTCAGCGAGAATGATCGCCACCGACAGAGGATGGATGATGTACGGCTCTCCGGACTTTCTCTTCTGGTCCTTGTGTGCTGCCTTCGCTACCTTGTATGCTTTTTCAATTATGGAAATATCGCCATTCGGATGATATCTGCGGACCTTCTCGATGAGCTCTTTGTACAGCTCCTCCGGGTCCTCGAAGTCATGAGTGGGCACAACACTTCGGTTCGGCTTCGAAATCTTTTCTTCTAGCTGCTCGAAATCCCTTGACGTCACATCTGAAATATCCGGCATAGCGTCCACTCCTTTCGCTTATGTATTTAAAGTTTCGTAAACTACATTATATAATTTTAGTTCCGCAAAATCAACTCCGGCCTTTTTGTAAAATTCTTAATGCATTTGTAACATATTTGTGATATTATAGGACTCAGCCGGAGGGTTAAAACCAGATGAATAAAGGGATTAAGGTCTTTCTACTGGTGCTGTTTACAGTGATCATCGCCGGCGGGATCGGATTCCTCGCATATGAGGTACCACGCCAGATGACGACAGAAGCACAGCAGGAAAAGACTACAAGCAACAGCGAGACTAATGACAGTTCTCTGTCTGACTCAGATACAACTACAGATGATTCTGATACAGGATATATACTGATCGGCGACAGCCGCTTTGTCGGTATGGATCAGGCATGTGAGATCACTGAGAATGCTGATAACCGCGAATACGTCGTGGCCAAGGTCGGTCAGGGATACAAATGGTTCGTGGACTGCGCACTTGATGAAGCGTCTGATATAGAGAAGACCCATACCTGGATCACCAAATGGAAATATGTGATCTGCCTCGGAGTCAATGATCTGTGGGATTTCGAGAAATACCGTGATGAATATCTGTCTTTAAAAAATAGTCATGATCTGATCCTCGTATCTGTCGGCCCGACGGGCCCGTCATCAGATGTGTCCAATGACGATGTGACCGTCTTCAACCAGCAGCTGAGGAATTTCTGTACTGAAAATGACATCCCGTATATAGATTACAATACGACGATCACAGAAGAAGGCTTCTCTACTCAGGACGGCCTCCATTATACAAATGCAATATACAGGAGAATATATGAGATAATTGAAGAGGGAATGCGAGGAACCGCTGTCAGTCCCTCGCCTCAATCAGAATGAGCATTCCTTTTCCAACCGAAAAAGATGCAACAGGAGCTGTGATCTCATTACTGATCGTCAGTGTGAAATAATACTTTCCATCCCCTATTGTCGCATTATCGAGCGGGTAGTAGACACCCGTCGCTATCACGCCCTCGCACTTTCCGAATATAGGAAGAAGCGAGACATATTTGCCGTACTGTTCATTTTTCTTAATGATTACAGTCTCTCCGGCACGAACCAGCCTGATGCGATTGTTCCTGTCAATTATGTAGCAGTGCCTGTCATGACGGGCAGCAAGTCTCAGAAGGCTCAGATTCCCGATCACATGATCGAGTCTCGTTCCAGTAGCTCCCAATAGATAAATATCATCCCCGACAGTATTATCAAGTGCATAGTCAAGCGCTGCCTCAAGATCTGAATCGTCCTTCACGGGATTCAGACGGATGATCCTGGCACCCTTTTTTTCAAAATCAGGCAGCAGCTCCGTCGTACCTGAAGAAGCTGAATCGAAGTCACCTATAGCCACATCCGGCAGACGGTGCATGAGTCTGCAGTAATCAAGGCCTCTGTCGGCTGCGATTAAAAAACACGGTTCATTTTTTTCAATTATACTCTCAGCAATGTCAACATCCAGGCTTCCGCCGCCGATGATCACAGTCGTCATGACAATATCTCCAGAAATCTGGTCGTATTCTCCTCTATATCCCCCTTGAACAGGCAGCTGCCGGATACCAGGATATTCGCTCCGGCATCAATGATCGATGCTGCGTTGTCGAAATTTACCCCTCCATCTACTTCTATATCAAATGAATTCTTCGAATGATCCGAGATATCCTTGAGCTCACGGATCTTGTCGATCGTATACGGAATGAGCTTCTGTCCGCCGAATCCGGGATTCACCATCATGACGAGAACCATATCCACCTGATCGAGTATGCAGCTGAGTGTCGATACAGGAGTCGCAGGGCAGATGGCAACACCAGCCATGGCTCCCACTTCCTTGATCTTCTGGATCGTGGCATCGAGATGCCTGCATGCCTCCGCATGAACTGTGATGATGTCTCCTCCGGCAGCCACAACCGGCTCTACGAATCTGAGCGGATCCTCGACCATCATATGCACATCGAGGATCTTGTCAGTCAGGCTACGCATAGCCTTCACAACCGGGATCCCGAAGGTGATATTCGGCACGAAAGTACCGTCCATTATGTCTATATGAAAATAGTCCGCTCCCACCTTATCGAGCAGGCGCACCTGTTCGCCAAGACGTGTCAGGTCAGCTGATAAAATCGACGGTGACAGACAGTTCATTGATAGCTCCTTCTGTTCTTTTCCTTCAGCTCATTATACATCCGCACATAGTCTTGGTACCGGGAAGAGCTTATTTTCCCGGCATCAACTGCATCACGCACGGCACATGACGGTTCATTCACATGGACACAGCCCCTGAATCTGCATGAACCATTATATTCTTCGAATTCAGGAAAATATTCCCGCAGATCCTCTTCCCTGATATCTGGGAGATTCACCGTGGAAAATCCCGGTGTATCGCACACATAGGTCTCATCTGCGATCCTGACGAGCTCAGTATGGCGGGTAGTCTGCCGGCCTCTTCCGGTATGAGCAGACACATGGCTCGTCTCGAGCTCATCCCTTCCGAGAAGCGCATTGAGAAGAGTAGACTTCCCCGCTCCCGAAGGCCCGGCAACTGTAGACACATGACCCTGAATTGCTTCTTTTACCTCTGTAATGCCCTTTTTCTCAAGAGCTGAGGCAAAGATGATCCGGTATCTGGTACCTTCGTAGATGCTCCTTATTTTTTCAAAATCCTCATCAGAATTCAGATCGGACTTCTGGAATACGAGCACCGGCGTCAGGCCGCTGTACTCAAGGAGCACCAGATACCTGTCGATGAGATCCGGATTCACATCAGGTGTGTGCACCGAAAATACAAGAAGTGCCATATCGCAGTTCGCGACTGGAGGCCTTGACAGTTGGCTTTTTCTCGGAAAAACAGAGAGGATCTGCCCCTCTCTGTCCTTCTCATGAGTCACCTCATATGTGACCCTGTCGCCGACCAGAGGATGCAGATCCTTCTTCCGGAAGACACCTCTGGCCCTGCATGCATATACTGTTCCTGACTCCTCATCATACACATAGTAGAATCCTGAAAGAGCCTTGATTATCCTGCCTGTCATTCGCTCTTGAATGATACTGCGTATGAGGAGAGTTCCTCATCCATGTTGCTGTCTGAATATATCTCGATGGTTCCTGTAGCAGTCGTAATACCGCTCGCGCTCACATCTGTAGCCTGACTGATGGTCCAGTGCTTGATCGCATTGCCCTTGGCATCCTTCAGGACTACGAAGTTCGAATCATAATTGTCTGTATCTGCCGGCTCGATCACATCTGAGAATGAGTATGTCGATGGACCTGTGGATATCACAAGACCGACCTTCGTTCCCTTGCTGGCCTTCGTTCCGGCCTTAGGATCCTGAGCCATTACCTGACCCTTCTTGTATGTATCAGAAGGTGCCTCACTGATATCGCCTGCTGCAAAGCCCGCATTCTCAAGAGTGCTTGTAGCTGCCGACTGACTCTTGCCTGTCACATTCGGGATCTCGAGTGATTCTGCGCCCTTGCTGATCGTAATGATGACAGTATCACCCTTCTTGCCCTTCTCACCGCCGACAGGTGTCTGGGACATGACATATCCCTTCTCCACATCGTCGCTGTATGATTCCTTCTTGCTGACCTCGAAGCCTGCTGCCTCGAGCTCTGACGTAGCCTCGGCCTCAGTCTCTCCAGTGACTGCCGGGATATCTGTATCTCCTTCTCCGGAGCAGATCGTGACTACGATAGTCGTTCCCGGATCCACCTTCTCACCACTGGCAGGATCCTGAGCCATGATCTGGCCCTTGTCATAGTCATCGGAAGCCTCTTCTCCGCCCTTGCGGATCTCAAGGCCCTTATCAGAAAGCGCTGCACGTGCTTCTTCGAATGTCATCTTGTCCAGATCAGGAACTGTGATCTGGGTGGTCTGCTCGGTCGAGTCAGAATTCGTCTTGCCCTTGCCGAACTTGAATATGCCGAATACTGAATTCAGCATGAATATGATGATCGCAACTATGACTATAGCTGCTGCGATTCCCATGATCGTGATAGCCTTGTCCATCTTCGGATTGATCGGGCCCTCATTCTTGTCATCGTCATCATCCTCTGCCGGGACATTGTCATCATCATTCTTGTTGAAAAATGTCTGCTTCCTGATCTCGTCCTCTTCATCCTTCGTGATGACCCTGGTCTTCTCCATATCCGGCTGATTGTCCGGAATCACCACAAAGTCCTCGTCAGGATGCATGAGTGCCTTCTTCAGGTCTACAAGAAGAGCTGAAATGGAATCATATCTCCTCTCAGGGCTCTTCATCGTACACTTCTGGATGATCCTGGAGACTGCTATCGGAAGATCCGGAGCATACTTCTCCGGAGGAGTGATCTGTGACTGGATATGCTGGATGGCTATTGCAACAGTAGTATCTCCGTCAAACGGAACCCTGCCTGTCACCATCTCATACATCACTATTCCCAATGAATAGATATCAGATGAATATGTGACGAAGCCATTCCTTGCCTGCTCAGGGGAGATATAATGCACGCTTCCCATCATATCCGCATGGATGGTATTCGATGTGGCCGCTCTTGCGATTCCGAAATCAGTGACCTTGACCTTGCCATCCTTGGAAATGATGATATTCTGAGGCTTGATGTCCTGATGGACTATGCCCTTGTTGTGTGCGGCCTCGATACCCTTTGCAACCTGAATTGCGATTGAGATTGCTTCATTGTATCCGAGACGTCCCTTTGTAGCTATATAGTTCTTCAGGGTAATGCCCTCTACATACTCCATTACTATATAGTAGAGGCCGTCTTCACTGCCTACGTCATATATATTGACGATATTCGGATGCTCGAGTGCCGCAGCTGCCTGCGCCTCTGCACGGAATTTCGTCACGAAAGTGGAATCCTGAGAGAACTCTGCCTTCAGGACCTTTATTGCCACTTCTCTTCCGAGGGAATGATCAAGTGCCTTGTAGACATCGCTCATCCCGCCGGTGCCTATTTTTTCCAGAATCTCATATCTATTTGCTAAAATTGTTCCTGTGCTCAGCATCTGGTCTCCTCGCCCGCCCTAGGGTCTATTACTATCATCGTGATATTGTCTCTGCCTCCTGCTGCCAGTGCCTTGTCCAGAAGCGTCTTCGCCTGAGCGGACACCTCTTCCCCATTTGACAGTACACTGCTTATCTCATCGTCATCTACCATATTCGTCAGGCCGTCTGTGCACATGAGTACCCGGTCAAGGTCGCCAACCGGCACATCGAAATAGTCAGCATGCACCATCGTCTCTACTCCCACAGCTCTTGTAATACGGTTCCTGTACTTGTGATTCTTCGCTGCCTCTTCTGTGATCTCGCCATTTCTGACCATCTCCTGCACATAGGAATGATCGAGCGTGATCTGATATATATTGCCGCCACGCTGTACATACAGCCTGCTGTCGCCGATATTGGCCACATGCATATGTCCATCCAGGAATGTAGCCACTACGAGAGTGGTCCCCATGCCATTCTTCGATGCATCGCTTCTGGCTGCTTCGAACAGCTGCCAGTTGGCCTCTGATATGGCATCCCTTATGAGAGAAGCGACCCCGTCTTCCTTCAGGAATTCGCTGTCTGTTTTCCTGAGCAGCTCTACGACCTTCTTGACTGCGAACTCAGACGCATAGTCACCGGCTGCCTCGCCGCCCATTCCATCTGCTACGATGAACAGGTTGCCGAGCGAACCGACCGACTTGTCCGATGCAAATACGAAGTCTTCGTTCGTTGATCGCACGCTGCCTGTGTCTGTCAGGCAGTAATACTTCATTGCAAAAATTACCTTTCCTATTGCAGATGCCTGCGCCTCAGCTGACCGCACGCACCGTCAATATCTCTTCCCATTTCTCTTCTTATAGTAGCATTTATTCCGTATTTTGCAAGTCTGTTTGCAAATGCCTCTGCTGCGGCCCTTGACGGGCTCTTGAACGTCCTCTCCTTTATCGGATTCACCGGTATCAGATTGACGTGAGCATTCATCCCCCGAAGCAGTTCTGAGAGCTCCATGGCATCCTCAGGCGTGTCATTGACGCCGCTGATCAGAGAGTACTCAAAGGTGACTCTCCTGCCTGTCGTCTGCTGGTAATACTTCATTGCGGCTACAGCCTCTATAATATCATATTTTGACGAAATTGGCATCAGCTCTTTTCGTTTGTCCTGAGTCGATGCATGCAGCGACAGTGCCAGCGTGATTGCGAGCTTCTGGTCTGCCAGCTCACGGATCCGCGGTACTATGCCGCAGGTGCTGACTGTGACATTTCTCTGGGAGATATTTAGTCCGTTCTCATCGGTCAGCATCCGTAGGAACGTCAGCAGATTGTCATAATTATCGAGTGGTTCACCGGTTCCCATTACTACGACGTGACTGATGCGGTTTCTCTCGTATTCTTCTGACTTCGGCGCTATATCTTTTCCTTGAAAAATATCACGCTGAATGGCTTCGACCTGTCCCAGCATCTCACCCGGTGTCAGGTTCCGAAGCCACCCGTCTATTGTTGACGCGCAGAACCTGCAGCCCATCTTACAGCCTACCTGCGATGAGATGCAGACACTGACTCCGAACTTGTACCGCATCAGGACTGACTCCACGAGATTGCCATCATCTAGTGCGAACAGGTACTTCTTCGTGCCGTCTTCCTGAGAGGTCTGGATCTCGACTGGTGTCAGGGTTGTGATATGGGCTTCCTGTGACAGCTTATCTCTCAATGCCTTGGAGAGGTCCGTCATCTCTGAGAAATCTGTGGCGAGATTTACGTGGAGCCATTTATAGATCTGCTTCGCGCGGAATTTCTTCTCACCCAAGGAGAGCATGTATGTTGTTAGTTGATCGATGTCTAAATCTGAAATGTTCATGTTATTGTCTGTACTATGGTTACTGTGTCAGCCGTGCCAGAAGATTATTTCACGGCACTCCACCCTTCATGGAGCGGTCGTGCCTGACATTTAAGTTCGGCCGCACCCTGACGGGCAAGTCGCTCCGCAAACGCAGGCCTATGCGCTCCGTCTTCATCCATCCAGTATCTTGTCTTTATGATTTTTTCGACTGCGCGCCGGGAACGGCCAAACGCGTTTGCGAAGCGCGCCCGTCAAGGGCACGTCCGAACGTCAGGCGCGACCTGCTCCATGTCCAGCGCCGCCTCAATTTTACCAAACTCTTTCTTTTCATCTCTTCGATAATATGGCGTAGAAAAAGCCATCATGATCTGCATCAGGATATATCGTCTCCTGCCTGACAGAAGTGAATTCCGTACTTGCAGTAAGGAAGGCGGATACATGCTGCTCATTTTCGAGCGGGTCGAGGGTGCAGGTAGAGTAGATAATGGTGCCGCCTGGCTTGACATATCTGGATGCGTTATCCAGTATCTGTCTCTGTATAGCGGCCAGATCCTGCATGCTCTGCTGTGTGACTCGCTGCCTGATATCTGGCTTTCTGCCACTGACTCCAAGGGCTGAGCATGGGACATCCGCTATCACGACATCGTACTTTCCCTCGAAGTCAGGATTGTAGACAGTCGCATCATTTTTCATTACCGTGATATGGTCATTCAGGCCAAGGCGGTCTATATTTTCCTGTATACGGGCGGTCTTGCCGGCTGAGATGTCACACGATATGACACGTGCATCATACAGGACGGCTGCCTCTATGGACTTGCCACCCGGGGATGCGCAGAGATCAAGGACATCTGCATGTTCCGGGAAATGAACTGTGTCCCTGCGTCCGGCGTCATCATGTCCGGCATGATAGACCGGCTGCATGGATGAGAGATCCATGATATAGAAGAGCCCGTCCCTGAATTCTTTTGTCTGTGCCGGGTGGGTACCCTCTTCGAAGACTACTGCATGATCATCAAACGCATGTGCTTTGATGCCTTCTTCTGACAGTTTTTCTATCAGTTCATCTGCCGGAATTTTTGACAGAGCCGTAGTCTTTCTGGGTGCACGCAGTCCCTTCAGGATTTTTTCTGCATCGCCATATGATTTTTCAAAATGCTCTACGATCCAGTATGGGTATGAATATGTGAGGGAGAGATTCAGGGATTTCTCATATGATCTGTTGTGCGGATCAGCGACTTTCCAGACTGGCCTGGCAGAAGCTATCTGTTCTGAGTTTTGAGAATCAGAGCCTGTCTGTACATGCTTCAGTCGTATTGAAGTATTTCCGATCACTACCCGTGCTTCTATATTTCCTTTATTCCTGATTATATTTCTGATGAGACCATTTGCGAATCCGGTGTATCTGCCCTCTCCTCCTGCCTTGACCAGCTTCACCGACTCATTGCAGGCCGCCGAATCCGGGACCCGGTCCATGAAGAATATCTGTGCCAGCGCCAGTTCTACCGCTGTACGGACCACCGGACGCATCTTCGCCAGGCGTGTCCTGCTGTATGCCGATATGACATCATCTATCACAGTCTGGTTCTCAAGCGTTGTCTCGACCAGTGCCATATAGAATGATCTGTCTCTTTCATTCCAGTCCTGATGCTTTTCCAATGCAGCATCTGTTTTTTCAGAGGAATATTCTCCACTATCAAGAAGCGTGTAGAACGCCTCTTTCCTTACAGTATCTTCCATGCGGCTACTATATCATAAATCAGCTGTTCTGACAAATCACGGGCTTGACAAAAGATCTGACTGCTCCCACAGGCTTTTCCTGTGGGTTTTACGCCACAATTTATAACAAGATATAACAAAACCGTATAAGGTTAATTTCCGAACAGAACTTTACGATAAATATACACCACTGTTTTCGGGCCTACGCCCTTTATAGAAAATGCTTCTGATTCCGGAAGGGTGAGGAACTCACGCACGGTATGGATGCCTGCTACAGAGAATGCATTGGCCGTCTTCGTATCCAGTCCTATACTTTCATCAAGATATGAATCTATGGAAAAATCCCCTGTCCTGACTGCCGCCAGATACTGTCCTTCTGAATCTGATACCTTTGTAAAAAGCTCCGGTAGAGTGTGCTCCACGACATCTGCCAGTGTCTCTAGACCATTACGGCGGTAGAATGCCAGCGCATCAGGAGATACAGGCTGATCCTCTATCTTCCTGTCCTCATCTGTACCCAGATCATCGAGGTATTCAAGCGCCTCATTCATCCAGTCAAGAGCCTGTTCATACCTGTCCTGCTGCTTCCTGGCCAGATCCAGATTCTTCAGGGATTTCTTTCCAGCTGCAAATTCATTCACGTGCTCTTTCAGCTTCTTCAGGGCGGACTTCCGGCGTGAACGGACTGTATTTTCGGATAAGCCAGTCTTTTCAGCAGTCTGTGTATACGTATTTCTCTTCGGGTACAGAAGCTCTATGACGTCTCTCTCTTCATCATCGAATACTCTCTCCATCGTATCGTTCAGAGCTTCTTCAAAATCATTTGGAATATAATAATACTCGTCCCCAGTCACGTCAGCCATCAGATCATCCTGCCACGCCGGATGGCGCAGATCATTGATGTCCTGATCATCTGATGCCTTCTTCAGTCCCTTTATCAGTGTAAGAAATACTGAGAGACTGATACTCTCCCTGCCAAGTGCTTCGGTCCTCGTCTCCCCATTCAGGATGCCATCGCATGCACGCTCAAGCCGCTTCGCAAAATCCTCCGCCGCCCTGATATCTGAAACAGTGATACGCATTTATGCGATACCCCCCCCCGATAATCCACGGAGTACCAGCTGTGAGGCGCTTTTTGCCAGCTTCTTCAGATTCTTCCTTGCAGGATTCTGCTCCATATATCTGTCATAGATCCCGACAACAGAATACAGATATCCGACAGTAAGAGACGGATACTTCGACGTCTCTGCAATCTCCCCGAATGCGCCATGCCTGAAGATGCCGCCATATAGTCTGTCCCTGAAATCCCTGTATTCAGGCGCACCGAGCAGCTTCCTGCATCCATCGTCATCAGTATCCAGGAATTCATACAGTGTCAGAATATCGCTCTCCATATCCCCAGTGAAATCATCATCCAGAGTACGGATCATATCATCCGCGATCTCATCCCTCAGAGCTGCCTTGTTCTTATAATGCAGATAAAATGTCTTCCTGTTCACGCCCGCTCTGTCAGTCAGGCTGCTCACAGTGATATCATCCTCAGCCATCTCACCGAGCATATCGAGATACGCACCCTTGATGCTTCTCGTAGACCTCCTGATCCTTATATCTCCCTTTCCTGAATCCCTGAATCTATACGACATATCACGTCCTCCTGTCGTATACATTTTAGCATAAGGGAATTTCTTTGTCATCTGAAAAATCAGTGTCTGCGCTTCTTAGATTTCTTTTCGTTCTTAATCTCAGCAATGATTCTATTAACTTCATCTTCTGAAAGCTCGAGTTCGGCTGAAATCTCCTTTGGTGTCATTTTCTGCTTCTCAATGCAGTATCTCACAACACCGCGTTTTTCCCCTCGTTTTTCTCCGCGCTTTTCTCCTCTTCTCTCTCCTCTCGCTTCCCCTTCTGCAATCATTCTGTCAAGTATCGCTTCCATGGATTTCGCTCCTTTCTTCGCAGGATGGGACTTTGCCGCCTTTCTGAATCTGTCATCACCAGTCAGCACTGACATGAGCTTCAGAACAGCATCCACATGCCTGATGGTATCCGGTGACGGCTTGTAATTCTGGTTCATCCGCTTCTGTACGAAATAGTCTGCTACATACCTGAAATCACTCCTGAACATCTTCACCTGCTCAGGTGACAGGAATGCTATCTCATACAGATTCTTCATCTCATAATCACTGATGAACGGTCTGATATCATCCTGTATATCTATCACTTCTGATAAATGTCTGCCATGCTTCCAGTGCGTCATACCGAAATAAAGTACGATCGTGACCACCGGATATACTCTCTTCACATGCTTCTTCAGCAGCTGTGTCCTGTAGGACTGCCCATCATAGCTGATCACCCTGACAGGCATGAATCTCTCCTGCCTGACCTGATTCTCTATACCAATCAGTGACAGTATCACACCCTCCCTGCTGAACAGCTTCGACACATCACGCTCCTGCTCATGAATCTCTGCACTGTCCGCCTTATACTGTGATCTGGTACCAGTCGGGCCGAGCTCCTTCTCACTGACAAATCTCGTACCATTGAACAGCAGCACATTTACAATATCAGCAAATACATCATTGTAGTCAAGCAGCGTCTTCTCTGTGATATCAACTTTCCCCATGCTTCCTCCCTTTTATTATATCAGCTTCTGCAAGCTTTTTGGAAAAATGTTTTCGTTACTGATGTGATGATATCATCTACCTGGCTGCGAAATCAATTAACAAGTGATTAAAGTTTTATAAAATCGAGTTTAGAATTTGTTTATTTTATGTTCGATTAGGAAAATGCTTTATTTATGAGGATCCTCTATATTTTAGGCAAACGCTTTATAAACTAATTTCATATCCCCAATACTTGTCATCAATATATATTTGATAAAGCCATTTGATTATTTCGTTATATGTATGTACCCAGTATGTCTGCTCTTCAAAATCTCTTATAAGCATATCATACAGCTCATGATCATTAAGATGTCTCTTTGCAAAAGTCTTGGCTTTCAATATAAATGTCCGGCTCTTCATTCCATCAAGCATTGGTTGTCCGTATATCTACATACTTTCCATATTGATTTCTGTTTCTTTAGCTTTCCCACCTTCATCAATCAGTTGATATAAATATTCTCTCAAATCCTTTGATGAAGGCTTTTGACCATATAATTGCCAATATTCTTTATCACTTTTTATGACAGCTAGGATATTAACAATCTCTGTAAATATGTCAGACCAATATGGTGAATCACCATACAATTCCTCCAGATCGGGGTATAGTTCATGATCTGATAAATATTCATCCGCAAAGTCCCGACTATCCTTGATAAATGAAGTACTTTCCTCTCCATCAATCATATGCTTTCCACATATATATTCCTCAGCTATCATATCACTTTGCTTAGATGTTATACCTCTGTTTACTAATTTAATCAGTTCTCCTCTTATTTCATTTGTAGTCATTTATTAATGCCTCCTTTTATTGTATTTATATAAGTGCAATATTAATGCTTATAAAAAATCCGGGGCGCTGGGAGGAGCGTCCCGGACTTAATTGTCTGTGATTAGTTTCAGAGAAATAAACCAGGGTTTTCCGAAACTTTATCTAGTCAAATTTGTTGATTTTCTTTGAAGGATTGGGTATTACTTCTTGTCAGTAGTCTTGGTAACCTTTGTAGCCTTAGGACCCCATGTTGTCTTACCAGTAGAATCCTT
>JAQYAY010000008.1 GCA_029338735.1 Lachnospiraceae bacterium
ATGCGGAGTCCATCTGCAAGCTCTCCAATTGCAACTGAAACTCCACCTGCACCGAAATCGTTACATTTCTTTATAATATGGCTTACTTCTTCTCTTCTGAAAAGTCTCTGGAGTTTACGCTCTGTAGGTGCATTACCTTTCTGCACCTCGGCACCACAGACAGATGTAGACTCTGTATTGTGAGCCTTTGATGATCCTGTTGCTCCACCGATTCCGTCACGTCCTGTACGTCCGCCGAGGAGAATGATCTTATCTCCCGGATCAGAATTCAGACGTCTTACTGCGCGTCTTGGAGCGGCTGCTATCACAGCACCAATCTCCATTCTCTTAGCTACATAGTCTGGATGATATATTTCCTTGACATAGCCTGTTGCTAGTCCTATCTGGTTACCATATGAGCTGTAGCCATGAGCAGCCTCACGAACCAGCTTCTTCTGAGGGAGCTTGCCTTCAAGCGTCTCGCTGACAGGTCTTGTAGGATCTGCTGCTCCCGTAATTCTCATTGCCTGATATACATATGTTCTGCCTGAAAGAGGATCTCTGATAGCACCGCCAAGACAGGTTGCTGCGCCACCGAACGGTTCGATCTCAGTCGGGTGATTGTGCGTCTCATTTTTAAAATTGAGAAGCCACTCCTCAGTCTTGCCATCGACCTCGATAGGAATGATGATAGAGCAGGCATTGATCTCGTCTGACTCCTCCTGATCCTTCAGAAGTCCCTTTTTCTTAAGGATCTTCGCACCTATTGTAGCCAGATCCATCAGACAGACGAACTTGTCATCACGGTCCTTGTAGAGCACCCTGTAATTGTCCAGATACTTATCATAAGAATCCTTGATTGGCTTCTTATAGAATCCGTCCTCGAAATTCACATTGGTAAGCTCCGTGGAAAATGTCGTGTGACGGCAGTGGTCTGACCAGTATGTATCAAGAACCCTGATCTCTGTAATTGTCGGATCCCTGTGCTCATCAGCCCTGAAATAATCCCTGATATGCAAGAAGTCCTTATATGTCATTGCGAGATTCAGTGAATCGTATCTCTTTCTGAAATCCTCATCACTCTCATCGCAGAAGCCGTCGAGAATCTCTACGTCTGCCGGCTCCTCGAAGTTATCTTCAAGAGTTTCCGGCTTCACCTCATCTGTGACCCTTGAATCTACAGGGTTCACACAGTGCTTCTTGATCCTCTCGAAATCATCATCTGAAATATCGCCCTCGATGACATATGTCGTAGCCGTCTTGATGATCGGCTCTGACTCATCATCGAGAAGCTTCATACACTGCTCTGCTGAATCCGCTCTCTGATCGAACTGTCCCGGAAGGAATTCCACAGAAAAAATCCGCCCGGTATAATCAAAGCTCTCTTCATAGACATAATCTACAGGAGGCTCAGAAAATACTGTGCGGACTGCTTTATCAAATACTTCGTCCTTTAGATTCTCCACGTCATAACGAATAAGAACCCTTACCCCGGTAATACCACTGATACCGACGAAATGACGTAACTCATGTGAAAGCTGCTTCGCAGTAACCGCGAAATCAGGCTTCTTTTCTACATATACGCGTCTTACTTTTCCCATGCTTTTTCCTTTCGTAAAAACGGAAACAACAGTCATCAGATGTCAAAAATCTACATCCGTATGATTATAGCACAAAGGGACGTATAATCAAAACGATTTTTTGTATTTTTATGAAAAATCATTCCTCGCCAGTCAGTTCCACAGAAATGTAATCATGATGTACCGCTGGCAGATATTTCTCAAAGACATCCTTTGTGAGCAGCTTGAGCGAAGACGTATTGACACACGGATGACAGCCAAGATACTCCTCTGCAAGTACATCCTTGTCTACCAGAAGCTGCACATTATTATCATGATCATTCATAAGTCCCATGATGCTTACCGATCCAGGCTTAATGTCAAGGAACTCCTCCATCTTATCCTCAGGAGCGAAGGAGAGTCTTGCGGAATTGATCTGCTTCGACAGTTCCTTTGTCTTAAAAGGCTTATGCCCCGGCATCATAAGAAGGTAGAACTTAGTCTTCTGCCTGTTGCATAGAAACAGATTCTTGCAGATCAGACAGTCAAGCACTGCGTCTATTACATCGCAAACTTCCATCGTAGTGGCAGGGGCATGATCCGTTCGCTGATACTTTATACCAAGCGAATCCAGTAGATCATATACTCTTATTTCTTTTTCTTCTCTTCCTGTTGTGTCAGTTGGACGACCATCATATAAAGTCATTTTACATTTTCCTCATACACAAGTTCATAATAACTTATACATTATTTCTTTCTCTTCATCTCTCCGCCAGTTGTATCTTTTTTCGCAGCATATTCATTACCCGCTTCTTGTCTGTCACCCACTTTGGCGAGATCAGGAGCTTTCTCGGACCATCACCTGTCATACGGTGAATCACCGTTTTCTCTGGAAGAATCCTCAGACATTCTACCACAAGATCAGTATATTCTTCCATAGTCATCTGAGTAAAAGGTTCTCTCCTGTAATCTGCCGCCATCTGTGAACCTTCAAGGATATTGAGCATCTGAATCTTGATGCCGTCTAATTCTGGATTCAGACTACTCAGGTACCTTACCGTCTCAAGCATGTCTTTATAATTCTCACCGGGAAGAGCGAGTATCACATGCACTATCACCGTAAGGCCTGCTGCCTTTAATCTATGATAACACTCTTCAAAAACAGATGTAGGATATCCTCTGTGAATACGTTCTGCCGTACTATCATGAATTGTCTGAAGTCCCAGCTCAACCCAGACAGGCTTTATTCTGTTAAGTCTCACAAGCATTTCAAGCACATCTTCGTCTATGCAGTCAGGCCTTGTACCTATTGATAGGATCATGATGTCATCACGACAGATCACTTTTTCATAAAGCTCATAAAGCCTGCCTGTATCCCCATAGGTATTCGTGTAAGACTGGAAATACGCGATAAACTTTTTCTGACCTGATGGTACTTTCTTTATTATCCTCTGCTTTGCAGCTTCGATCTGTTTATCTATATTGTCCAGAGTGACTTGCTCTGCAAACTCACCTGAACCACCGGCAGTGCAGAAAGTACATCCACCATACCCAAGTGTCCCATCCCTGTTCGGACAGGTGCAGCCGGATTCAAGTGAGAGCTTATATATTTTCTGTCCGTATTTCTGTTTCAAAAAATCAGATAGAGTCAGGATTTTCATAGCATATGCTCTCCCTATATATATTTATCTGTCCTCATCAATTCATTGTCTGATGCACCAGATTATACATCACATTGACCTGATAATGCAAAAATCCCCCTGCGGTAATGAAACCACAGGAGGGGAGTCATACTATTACAAATGAAAAGCTGCACTTCACTGCGAGCTTATTCCCTACGTAGGCTTCGCCTTCGGCCATGCCTGCATTTGCCTTCATATTCGTAAGCTCTGTCTTTATCGTGAGAACATCTCCCGGACGGACCTGCGACTTGAAGCGGGCATTCTTTATTGAACCGAACATCGGCATTTTGCCCTTGAACTTATCCGATGTAAGGAGAGCACATGCACCACACTGTGCAATCGCCTCAAGTGATAGTACTCCCGGAAATACCGGATAGCCAGGAAAGTGCCCGGCAAATACAGGCTCATTCCGGCTCATCATCCTGACCCCTATCGCCCATTTCTCTGGCTCATAGTCAAGGATCTTATCAACCATTATCATCGGCTGCCTGTGCGGCAGGATCTTCTCGATATCATCACATGTCAGCACATTCGCATTTTCTCTTACATCAAATTCATTCATTCACAAACCTCAAGACAGGGGGACGGTTCTCCTGTCTTTTTAATTAAATTATTTTAGCTAAAAAGACCGGTGAACCGTCCCCTCTGTCCCCCCTCTGTCCCCTCTGTCTTTTTATCTGCTCATCAGTATACATGCGTTGTGACCGCCGAATCCCAGTGAATCACTCATTCCTACCCTGACATCTGATTTGATGCCTTTCTGTGGAACATAGTCCAGATCACACTCTGGATCTATCTCAGTGAGGTTCGCTGTCGGTGGGATAAAGCCTTCTTCGATAGTCTTCGCGAGGAAGACTGCCTCGACTCCACCTGCACCTCCGAGGAGATGACCAGTCATCGACTTCGTGGATGAGATCTTAAGAGATGATGCATGATCTCCGAATGCTTTGTGAATGGCCTTTGTCTCTACCACATCATTGATATGGGTAGATGTGCCGTGGGCATTGATATAGTCCACATCTGACGGTGCAAGTCCTGCATCCTCTAATGTAAGTGTAAATACATCTGCTGCACCCTCTGCTGACGGATCAGGTGAAGTGATATGGTATGCGTCGCAGTTGGCTCCATAGCCCCTTATCTCACAGATAATATGAGCTCCACGAGCCTTTGCATGCTCATATTCCTCGAGTACCAGGAGTCCGCACCCTTCACCCATTACGAAACCGCTTCTCTTCACATCAAATGGAACTGAAGCCTGGTTCGGGTCATCAGCCTTTGTCAGGGCTCCCATATTTGAAAATCCACCCATTGCAAGAGGTGTGATACAGCACTCTGTACCACCGCAGATCATCAGGTCTTCATAGCCGTCTCTTATCAGATGAAAGCTGTCACCGACCGCATTAGTGCCGCCTGCACATGCAGCTACTGGGCAGGTAGCCTCACCCTTGAGACCATATCTGATGGCGACCTGGCCTGCAGCCATATTTCCAATAGACATCGGGATAAAGAAAGGTGAAACTCTCTCGAAACCCTTCTCCAGGCCTCTGATATGCTGCTCCTCGATGGTATTCAGACCACCTATTCCCGAAGAAATATCAGTACCGAATCTCTTTGCATCGATTCCGTCTATCAGCTTCTTGTCTTCATCAATAAGACCTGCGCTCGTCATAGCTTCATCAGCTGCTGCAATAGCAAACTGTGTGAAACGATCCATGTGGCGGGCATCCTTCTTTGCCATGTATTTAAGCGGGTCAAAGTTTTTTACCTCTCCAGCCAGCTTCACTGAAAAGTCATCAATCTGAAAAGCGGTGATAGGACCGATTCCGACTTTGCCATTCTTTACATTTGAAAAGCTCTCCTCGACAGAAAGCCCGCACGGATTTACAGTTCCAAGTCCCGTGACAACTACTCTTCTTCTATCCATCTTATCCTCACATTCCGCCGCTCACTTCAACGACAGCACCAGTAATATACGAAGCTCGCTCATCTGCAAGAGCTGTAGCGATATAAGCGATTTCCTCAGGCCTTCCCATTCTCTTCATAGGGATCTGCGAAAGGAGCACATCCCTGGTCTTATCAGAAAGCACCTGTGTCATCTCAGTATCAATTGCACCTGGTGCGATGCAATTTACTGTGATATTTCTTGAAGCAACTTCCTTTGCCAGAGACTTAGAAAAACCGATGATACCGGCCTTTGCAGCAGCATAGTTCGACTGACCGGCATTGCCATAGATCCCACTTACACTTGTGAGATTGATGATGCGGCCGTATCTCTGCTTTATCATCGGCCTTATTACAGCCTTAGACATCAGATATACACTCTTCAGATCAGCTTCGATCACCTTATCGAAATCCTCTTCCTTCATGGTCATCAGGAGTCCGTCTCTGGTAATTCCAGCATTATTTATAAGAACATCAACTGGTCCTGCCTCTTCAATAATTCTATCTACATCTTCCTGCTTCGACAGGTCGCCTACAACGATTACAGGTTTAAAAGCCTCTGGCCCCTCTCCCCTATCACCTATCCCCTTTATCCTATCCCCTAGTTCCTCACACTTCTCCTTATTCTTATGACAGTGAAGAACCAGATTATATCCTCTTTCCGCGAATTCAAGAGCAATAGCCTGACCGATTCCGCCACTTGCCCCTGTGATTAATGCTGTTCTCATAAACTTTCTATGTCCTCTACCGTATTCAGTGTCCTAACCCCTATACCCTTAATTCCCTTGGCCTTTGCACACTTCTTCACAAATCCTGAAAGTGTCTTACCCGGTCCTATCTCGATGAAGTCATCAAATCCTTCATCAAGCAGCAGATCAAGGCTCTTCTCCATCAGCACAGGATTCTGAACCTGACGAACTAAGAGATCTACTATTTTTTCTTTTTCATTTTCAAAAGGCTTTACATCGCCATCATCACCAGTAGCATTAAAGATGATCTGGCACTTCGCCGGACTCATCTCAACTGTCGGCAGGAACTCTGCCAGCGCATCACCTGCGCTCTTCATATACGGTGTATGGAAGGGACCACTTACAGCGAGTGGTATCACTCTCTTTGCACCGGCTTCTTTTAAAAGCTCTCCTGCCTTATCTACGCTCTCCTTTTCGCCCGATATCACTATCTGTCCGGGACAGTTAAAATTCGTAGGATAACAGCCGGCTTCCTGACAGGCTTTTCTTATATCATCTTCACTCATTCCGAGAACAGCTGACATTCCCCAGTCACCGCCGGCTCCGGCTTCCTTCATTTTCTTTCCGCGGAAGGTCACAGCCTTCAGTACATTTTCAGGAGAAAATACACCAGCACCTGCAAGTGCCGAATACTCACCGAGAGAGAGTCCAAGCACAGCCTCAGGGAAAATATTTTTCTCCTCGAGAATCTTTGTCACACCTGCTGCAAAAGCAGCAAGAGCCGGCTGGGTATTCTCAGTATCAAGCAGTGCGTTGTCTTTATTTTCAAAAATAATATCCTTAAGACCAGGCTTTATGGTATCTGCCATATCATACACGGCTTTGAAAACCGGATACTTCTCATAGAGATCCTGCCCCATTCCGGCCTGCTGTGCTCCCTGTCCTGCATATAAAAAAGCTGTCTTCATGAGTCCTTCTTTCCTGTACAGATGTCTTCTATTATTGCACGAAGCGGTCTTATCTCTTTTACCTGTCCAGCAGTCTGTCCTGCCATCAGGCTTCCTGTCTTCGTATCACCCTCGAATACGGCTCTGCGGAGACTTCCAAGTGTGAACTTCTCAAGCTCTTCAAGAGAAGCGCCTGCCTTCTCATTCCTGATGTACTCTCTTGTCATGCGGTTTTTTAATACTCTGACCGGAGTACCACCGATTCGGCCCGTAACTACGGCATCAGTTCCCTTGGCCTTGATCACTGCTTTCTTGTAGTTCTCATGGATCGGACATTCCTCTGAGCACAGAAGCACTGTACCTACCTGCACTCCGCAGGCTCCCAGGTCATGAGCTGCCAGAAACTGCCTGTGATCTGCAATACCGCCGGCAGCTATTACAGGAATATTTACCGCATCGCACACCTGTGGTACCAGAGTCATAGTAGCCATCTCTCCGATGTGACCGCCGCTCTCGCTTCCCTCAGCGATTACCGCGTCAGCTCCGTCACGTTCCATAAGGATTGCAAGCGTAGGTGAAGCGACAACAGGTAAGACCTTGATTCCGGCTTTTTTCCACTTTTCCATGAATCGTCCCGGATTGCCTGCACCGGTCGTAAGGAACTTTACTCCTTCCTCTATCACAAGGTCTGAAAGTGCTTCTATATCAGGATGCATGAGCATCAGATTCACTCCGAAAGGCTTATCAGTATTTTCTTTTGCAATGGCGATTTCCTGCTTCATCCGATCAACTGAAAAACCACCCGATGCAATAAGTCCCAGGCCACCTGCATTTGCAACGGCTGCGGCAAATTTACCATCGGCTATATTTGCCATTCCACCCTGGATCAGTGGAAACTCAGTCCCTGTAAGATCTCTTAAATCCATAATGTCCTTTCTACCTGTAATGTACTATGCAGCTTCCCCAGGTCAGTCCGCTTCCGAAGCCTGCGAGAATAAGTGTATCTCCTTCATGCAGAAGTCCCTTCTCGTCCATCTCTGCAAGGCAGATCGGGATTGAAGCACCTGAGGTATTTCCTATACGGTCGATATTGCAATAGAACTTTTCCTTTGGCAGCTTCATTGCCTTTACGACATGATCGACAATTCTCTTATTAGCCTGATGACAGACGAACCAGTCGATATCATCGGCTGTAAGACCTGCCTTCTCAAGCGTGGTATTTATCAAATATGGCAGAATCCTTACCGCAAAACGGAACACTTCTTTTCCATCCATCCTGATATAGGACTCATCCGATTTGGCTCCGAGGCAGTTTATCGCGAGTGAGCTCTCTGCTCCAAGAACCTGTGCATAGCTGTCATCACAGAGGCTTACTACTACAGATCCGGCTCCGTCTCCGAATAAGATATTTGTACTCCTGTCATCCTTGTCAAGCAGCTTCGACAGCTCCTCAACTCCTGTCACAAGTGCATATTTATGCGTGGGATTGGCCACCAGATATGACCTGGCCATCTCAATAGCATAGGGGAATCCTGAGCAGGCTGCATTCATATCAAAGAACGGAATATCCTTTGGAAGTCCGAGCCTTTCCTGCATCTGCGTCGCCACAGACGGCGTAGAGTAATCACCTGAAAGGGTAGCCACTATCACTGCTCCCAGTTCATCCAGGCTGATTCCGGATTTTTCCAAAGCCTTACGAGCCGCCTCCCTTGCCAGAGAATTAGCTGTCTCACCAATGGCTGTAAATCTTCTCTCGTGGATGCCCGTTCTTTTCATTATCCACTCATCACTCGTCTCCTCCATCGCTGCGAGGTCGTCATTTGTCACGACCCTCGACGGGAGAGCAAGTCCAGTGGAAATTATCTGAACTGAATTCATATTTATATCTTTCTGAATTTGCGATGTCTGTCAGCCACGATCTCACGCGGCGACATTTTCATAAGTTCCTTCAGGTTCTTATAGATAGCCTTGTCCATCGCATCATATACGCTTACCGGATCTGCCGAAGCTCCGCCTGCCGGTTCAGGAATGATCTCGTCAGCCATTCCGTCCTTGTACATATCATCTGCTGTTAAGTGCATGAGTTTGCAGGCTTCTTTTTTCCTCGAAGTGTCTTTGAAAAGAATACTGCAGAAGCCTTCTGGTGACAGTACTGAATATACTGCGTACTGAAGCATCAGCAGACGGTTTGCAACTGAAAGTGCAAGAGCTCCACCGGAATTACCTTCTCCTGTGACTACTGCAATCACCGGTACCTTCAGATGACTCATCATCGCAAGTGACTTCGCAATTGCCTCACCCTGTCCGTGTGCCTCTGCTTCCATTCCCGGATATGCTCCCGGAGTATCGATAAAGGTGATGATCGGTCGGTTGAACTTCTCTGCCTGCTCGAACATTCTCATGGCCTTACGGTATCCTTCCGGAGATGGCATTCCAAAATTGCACTTCATATTCTCATCAAGAGTAGCGCCCTTCCTGTGACCAAGCACAGTGACCGGGATCTTGTGATACAGAGCGATCCCGCCGTAGATGGCATCATCATTGTCATAGAGATGATCGCCTCTCTGCTCGAAGAAATCTGTAAAAAGCGCATCGATGAAATCCTTGATATGTGGTCTCTCAGCGAATCTCGCAATATATACGTGATCACAAGGCTCGAGGTCACGGCACTGCTCTAACAGGTCGCTTCTGAGTCCCTCTAAATGCTCAAGTTCTTCCTGCTTATCGTAATACTCAAAACCAACAGCCTCACCGTTCATATCAGCGAGAGCCTGCTTTGCCTCAGCTATCTGCTTGTCGGTCTTTGTGACGAGATCCAATACCTTATCTACCATTCTTACCTCCCGTCACCTTGTATCCATGAAGCATCAGAAGCTCTGTAAGCGTGGACCCTAGCTCATCACGTGGAACTATTGCATCTACGAATCCATGCTCATAGAGATATTCTGCTCTCTGGAATCCCTTCGGCAACTTCTTGCCGATCGTCTGCTCTATGACACGAGGCCCTGCAAATCCTATGAGCGCTCCAGGCTCTGCAAGAGTGATGTCACCAAGTGTAGCAAAGGATGCTGTGACACCACCTGTCGTAGGATGCGTGAGAACGCTTATGTACAGGCCGCCGTCTCTTGAATACTGCTCAACTGCATCGGCTGTCTTTGCCATCTGCCAGAGTGAGAACATTCCTTCCTGCATTCTGGCTCCGCCTGATGCTGAAAAAATAACGAGCGGCAGCTTATGCCTGTCTGCATACTCTATGGCCTTCGTGATCTTCTCACCACAGGCCCTGCTCATCGATCCCATGAAAAATCTGCTGTCAAGAACTATGCAGACGGTCTTTACTCCTGAGATCTTTCCGACAGCCGTAACCGCCGTTTCCTTAAGTCCTGTCTTCTCCTCGGCTTCTTTCAGCTTTTCCTTATATCCTGGGAAATCCAGCGGATCCTCCGATGAAAGACCAGCATTTACAATCTTCATCGTCCCGCTATCGAAGACTATTGAAAGTCTGTACGGAGCTGAAATATTTTTTAATTTTCCACATACAGGACAGGTGTAATAGTGGCTTTCCCACTGGCTCTTTCTCGAGCGGCGGTGGCAGCCCTTACACATGATAAAAGGATCTTTTTCTATATCCATTACTCTGCCTTTTTGATAGCGTCAAAAATGTCCTGAACTGTAATGAGCTTCTGTACATCCTCTTCAGGAATCTTCACTCCGCTCTCGTCCTCTATTGACATCTGAAGCTCTACGATAGAAAGTGAATCGGCGCCAAGGTCATCAATAAGCTTTGCCTCCGGCTTCACCTCATCCTTGTCCACATCAAGCTCGTCTGCAATAATCTCCTGTAACTTCTCGAAATCCATCTGGTTCTCCTTTCAAACTATGTCAGTACGATTTAGCTAAGTGTGTAATAGCTAAATATTAATTAGCTAAATGTTACTTGACTAAATTGGTTTTTACTATATACTACTACGGAATCAATGTCAAGCACAAAATTTCTTTTGTGTTTTTAACTAAAGAATGATAGAATAAAAATAGTTTTGTAAAATAAGAGAGGAAAATATGTTAGACCTAAAGGAAGTTCTACACAACGTATATGGAAAGCTCAGGCTGCATTTCTATATGCAGGTATATTCCAGGTTTGAAAACAGAGAGGCGACCCTCACGACGGTCGAGACCTTCAGCATGGAAGCCATCACGACACTCGATCACCCTACCGTGGCACAGTTCGCGAATGCCATGAATATATCTACATCGAATGCAGCATACAGGGTTTCAAGCCTGATAAAGAAGGGGTACCTGAAGAAGATCCAGAGCAAGGATGATCTGCGCACCTTCTATCTCGAGCCTACCCCGAAGTACCAGAAGTATAACCGCATCAATGAGGCCTATATCAAGGTCATTGCCGACAGGGTTAAGAAGCGCCTTTCGCCCGAGGACTATGAGAAATTCACGGAGACGCTTGATATGATAGATAAGGAACTGATGACGGATGTTAGTTTTACAGGGATTGAAAAGAAAGATTCCGGGAGCAGAAAATGATAAATAAAAAAAGAATCGTAGTAAAGGTAGGAACCTCTTCACTCACAAATGAAATCGGAAACCCGAATCTGAAAGCATTCGATAGCTTAGCTCTCGTGCTCTCTGACGTTCACAATATGGGATACGACATAGTGCTCGTATCATCCGGCGCAATCGCAGTAGGTGCGAGCAAGCTGCACCTCAAAGAAAAGCCGACAGAGCTTCGCTACAAGCAGGCCTGCGCTGCTGTCGGACAGTGCTCCAATATGTTCTGGTATGATAAGTTCTTCAGTGAATATAATCAGGAGGTAGCCCAGATTCTCTTCAACGCTGATGATCTGGAGAATGAAGAAAAGAAGGAAAATCTGTCAAATACGATAAATACCCTTCTTGAGATGGGTATCATCCCTATCGTAAATGAAAATGACTCCGTCAGCTACACGGAGATTGATTCCGAAGAGCATCTCTTCAGTGATAATGACAAGCTCTCTGCTATCGTTGCAATCCTCTGCAACGCAGGAAAGCTCGTAATCTTCTCAGATATTGATGGATTTTTCGACAAGGACCCGCGTCTCTATTCTGACGCGAAGCTTATCGACAGAATTGATGAAATAACCGACGATACCTTCCAGCTCGCCGGTGGTGCCGGCTCCCGCCGTGGTACCGGCGGCATGCGCACGAAGCTCGAAGCCGCCCGCCTCGCCACCGCCCAGGGCATCAGCACTATAGTCACAAATGGAGCTCATCCGGATGCACTGTACAGCGTAGTCGCCGGGCGAAAGGTCGGCACACTTTTTAAAGGTTCAAGAAATTGAATCAGATTAAGAATTTGCCATCACCTTTACTGATGCCATAGCATTTCTTACTGGCTTGATTGCCAGAAGTACCAGCGTGATTGCTGCCTCTGCTCCGATATAGATTCCGTTATACACGAGCGAATACAGTGCCGGGCCGAAGAATCCGGTAAAGCCATACTCTGCTGCACTTGAGCTGAAGAATATGACTCCTGACAGGAAGGCAAAGAAATATCTGCCAATTACGCCAAGAATATATCCTTTCACAATACCGTTCTTCGATTTTGAAAATACTCCTGAAAGTCCGAGTGCTCCGAAAGCCAGAATGTAGTCAACTATCGGCTGCACAGGATTGATGATGTATGGTCCGAGGATAAGCTGAAGCAGGCCATATGCTACTGCTGCCGTGATCCCCATTCTAGTCCCATACCAGTATCCTACAAGTGTCACGAAAAGCATTGAGAAAAGTGTCATTGCACCGCCCATCGGGAACTCGAAGAGCTTGATCATAGATGTCACGGTTCCAAGCGCAATCGCCACTCCTGAGAATGCAATCTGCTTTGCCGTGAACCTTTTCCCTCTCCCTGACAATGCCGCTCCTACGATAAGCAGTGCTAAGATAATAACTACCAGCAGGACATATCCGGCCATATTCGGCACATAATAGTCATCCTGCTTCTGTAAAAAAATAGACATATGATTTCCTTTCTGCAGATTTACTGCCGTACAATTATTTTTCTTCCAGTGCGAACTGCTTTGCCTCGTCTATCTGACTGCATACATAAAATACCTCCTGTTGCTAAATGCTATTTATAAGGTTCTAAGTTCATACTGTCAAACGAATGCGCTGTATTATAGACCGACAGTGTCTGGTCTAATAATTGAAAAAGCATCACTGCTCCGGTTCCTTCACCAAGACTTAAGTCTGCATGGATTGGTGCTGTGAGGCCAAGCTCATGGAGAATCAGTGGAGAGATTTTCTCTCTGCCCTGGTGCGAGGCAAGCATATATTCCCTGGTTCCCGGCACCATTTCTTCTGCCAGTAATGCGGCAGATAAGCTTACTGCTCCGTCTGCTATCATCGGCTTATGAAAAATGGCTCCGCCGATAAAAGCTCCGGTCATCGCCGCGATCTCTGCTCCACCTGCTATACGAAGGAGTTCTGATGGCTTCACATGGTACAGGTCGTATTTCTTTATGGTGTCGTCTATGACCCTTTTCTTAAAAGCCAGACCCTCGTTTGAAAGTCCAGCCCCACGTCCACAGACATCATCAGCGGTCAGATGCAGAAGTGATGCAGTAATAACCGATGCACAGGTAGTGTCTGCAATTCCCATCTCTCCGACCGCTATAATATCAGCGTCGGATTCTCTGAGTGCATTTGTGCCTGCTTTAAGGCACTTCTCCGCTTCATCAGGCGTCATAGCTGGTTCATTGATAAAGTTCTTCGTTCCTCTAATCACATTTCTATGTATTATATTAAAGGAATGTGTGGCATCCTTTATACCAACATCTATGCATGACACCTCAGCTCCTGCCACGTCAGCCATTCTATTAACGGAACTTTTTCCTTCTGCAATTTCATCTGCCACCATTGCAGTGACGCTGCTGTCGCTCTGTGAAACTGCTGTCTCAGAAATGCCATTGTCTCCGCAGAAAACAAAAACCTGCTTTTTGTCAAGAGAAATATCTGCACTCCCGGTAATTCCAGCAATCTGCACTACCATATCTTCCATCAAGCCCAGCCCATGAAGTGGATGTGCGACATTGTCCCATTTTTCTCTGGCCTGCTGCATTGCAGATTCATTAAGAGATGTCATCAGAGAATTGCCTCGAGACAGGTGAACTGTGGCTTCAAGCCCATTTTCTCATAGAAGGCCGCTGCATTGTCATTGCCTTCCCACACATGAAGGGTGATATTGTAGAATCCGTTCTCTTTCGCATACCTCTTCACATGCTCATAGAGAGTGGCTCCAACATGCTGTCCACGGGCATTTTCATCG
>JAQYAY010000009.1 GCA_029338735.1 Lachnospiraceae bacterium
CTTGTTAGACTGCTTGTTCTTCTTTCTGGTCTTCAGACCAAGTGCAGGCTTGCCCCATGGAGTACATGGTCCCGGACGTCCTACCGGAGCCTTTCCTTCTCCACCACCGTGTGGATGGTCGTTCGGGTTCATAACAGAACCACGGACTGTCGGGCGAACACCCATGTGACGCTTACGTCCAGCCTTACCAATATTTACGAGGTTATGGTCACCGTTTCCGATAACACCGATTGTTGCTCTACACTGAATTGGAACCATTCTCATCTCACCTGAAGGAAGACGAAGTGTTGCGTACTTTCCTTCCTTAGCCATCAGCTGTGCTGCATTACCTGCTGCACGAACCATCTGGCCACCCTTTCCAGGATAGAGCTCGATGTTGTGTACCATGGTACCGATTGGGATGTTGGCAAGTGGAAGGCAGTTGCCTACGCGGACCTCTGCGTTCTCACCGCTCATAACGGTCATGCCGTCTGTAAGTCCCTGTGGTGCAAGGATATATGACTTCGTTCCATCTGCATAGCAGATAAGAGCGATATTTGCTGTACGGTTAGGATCGTACTCAATTCCGATTACCTTAGCCGGGATATCATCTTTTCTTCTCTTGAAATCGATGACTCTGTACTTCTGACGATTTCCGCCGCCATGGTGTCTTACTGTGATCTTACCCTGGTTGTTGCGGCCGGAATTCTTTTTCTTTACATCCAGTAATGACTTCTCTGGTGTCTTCTTTGTGATCTCACTGAAGTCAGAGCCTGTCATATTTCTTCTGGAAGGTGTATATGGGTTGTATGACTTGATGCCCATTTTTTCTCCTTTCGGTTGTTTTATTTTCACTCTTTACTGAGTATATTACAGGGGTTAGGGACTAGGGGCTAGGGGTTAGGGTATTCCCTATATCCTATATCCTATACCCTTTCTCCTTTTTAAAGACCTGAGAATAACTCGATATCCTTAGAGTCCTCTGTCAGCTTTACGATTGCTTTCTTCGTTGCAGCTGTCTTTCCTGTAGTCATCCCACGACGCTTGTTCTTGCCATGAGTATTGATTGTATGAACGCTCTCTACCTTGGTTCCTTCGAACATCTTCTCAACTGCATCCTTGATCTGGAACTTGTTGGCGTCTGTATGAACTAAGAAGGTGTACTTTCTGTCAGCCATGCCTGCCATTGACTTCTCTGTAACGACCGGCTTGATGATGACATCATAATAATTTACTGTTGCCATTATGCGTAAGCCTCCTCAATCTTCTTTGCTGAATCCTTTGTAAGAATCACTGTGCCATACTTAAGAGCGTCATATACGCTGATTGCTCCGGCCTGAGTGGTCTTTACTGTCGGGATGTTCTTTGCTGAAGCGGTAACAACATCGTCCTTCTCTGAAAGAATGACATATGCCTTGTCAACTCCGAGATTGCTCATGATCTCTGCGAATCTCTTTGTCTTGATCTCATCGAGCTTGAGCTCATCAAGAACTACGAGCTGATTCTCATTTACCTTGTCTGAAAGCACTGACTTGAGAGCCCCTGCCTTCTCCTTCTTATTCATCTTGAATGAATAATCTCTTGGAACCGGTGCGAATACCATTCCACCGCCTGTCCACTGTGGAGCACGGGTTGAACCCTGTCTTGCATGTCCTGTACCCTTCTGTCTCCATGGCTTTCTTCCGCCTCCGGAAACCTCGGAACGGGTCTTGGCTTTCTGTGTTCCCTGGCGCTTATTGGCAAGCTGATTAACTACTGCCATATGTACCAGATGCTCATTGACTTCTACTCCGAATACGGCATCTGAAAGGTCGATTGTTCCGACTTCCTTACCGTCCATATTCTTAACGGTTACTGTAGCCATCCTAGTGTTCCTCCTTTCCTTATGCCTTTACTGATTCCTTGATTGTAACGAGTGACTGCTTTGGTCCTGGAACTGAACCCTTTACAAGGATCAGATTCTGATCTGCATCGACTCTTACTACCTCAAGGTTCTGTGTTGTGATCTTAACTGAACCCATATGTCCAGGCATTCCCTTGCCCTTGAATACTCTTGAAGGAGTAGAGCAGGAACCGTTTGAACCCTGATGACGATGGAACTTGGAACCATGAGCCATAGGTCCTCTGTGCTGGCCAAGTCTCTTGACTGCACCCTGGAAGCCTTTACCCTTTGATGTAGCGGTAACGTCTACCTTGTCACCTGCCGCAAAGATGTCAGCCTTTATCTCCTGTGCTAACTGGTAGTCGCCGCAGTTGTCAAATCTGAACTCTCTGACATAACGCATTGGCTCAACGCCTGCCTTGTCGAAGTGTCCCTTCTCCGGCTTGTTGACACCATGACGATGAGCTACGCTCTTCTTGCCATTAGCATCCTTTGATACTACCTTTTCTTTCTTGTCTGTGAAGGCAACCTGTACTGCCTCATAGCCGTCATTCTCAACGGTCTTGATCTGGGTAACCTTGCACGGTCCTGCGAGTAATACGGTAACCGGGATAAGGTCTCCGTTCTCGCTGAAGATCTGGGTCATTCCGACCTTTGTAGCTAAAATAGCTTTCTTCATTGAATAATTCCTTTCTACAGCGGAGCATTTGAAAGTTCTAAGTTATAAGTTGTAACTATGAACTTTAAACTTTGAACTGTCATATGTTCATACTAGATTAATAGTTGCTATCAAAATTCCAAACTGCTGATCACTTGTTCTTCATTTTGATATCGATATATACACCTGCCGGCATCTCAAGACGTGAAAGTGAATCCACGATCTTCTGTGTCGGTGTCAGGATATCGATCAGTCTCTTGTGAGTTCTCTGCTCGAACTGCTCTCTTGAGTCCTTGTACTTGTGGACTGCACGAAGAATTGTAACTACTTCCTTCTTGGTCGGAAGAGGTACTGGTCCGCTGACCTGTGCACCATTCTTCTTGACAGTGTCGATGATCTTCTTGGCTGATGAATCTACGAGCTCGTGATCATAAGCCTTCAGGGTGATTCTCATTACCTGTGTTGCCATAAAAAAAGCCGCCTCCTATATCGGACTTAAATAACAAGTCGGACAAGTGGTGACTGTACACATTGCCGGGTGTGTCCTAAACTTAAGAACTCCCGTCCGCGTAATACGCGGTCTGTTAAACTGTACAGTGACTTGTCGCCAGTTTCCTAACTTGACATTCGCTCCACGGAAAACCTGCCATCTGCTCTTACGAATGTGCCTATGCACTTAGCTTTGGCAGCAACCTCACGCTTCATCGCTATCATGTCACAGCGTGTTATATTTTACATGGTTTTTCTGATTATTGCAAGAATTTTTTTGTATTTTATTTAAAACAACAGGGGACAAGGGGACGGTTCTCCTGTCTTTTTGATTAAATTATCTGAAGTATATATTGGTGGGTTGACATTATGCAAAAAAGACTTCATAATTTGTAAGATTATGGAGGAATAATAAATGTATCTTGCAGACAGATGGACCGACTACGAAGTGATTGATACCTCAGACGGCGATAAGCTCGAGCGCTGGGGAAAATATATATTGCAGAGACCTGACCCGCAGGTGATATGGGACACACCGAAGGGATCTGAATGGAAAAAAATAAACGCCCATTATCATAGAAGCAGCAAAGGCGGCGGTCAGTGGGAGTTCTTCGATCTGCCTAAAGAGTGGACTATTCATTATCCGCTTCCGTCAGGCAGGCTGACCTTTCACCTGAAACCGTTTTCATTCAAGCACACCGGTCTGTTTCCGGAACAGGCTGCCAACTGGGAATGGTTTTCTTCTATAATAAGTAGTGAAAAAAAGAAAGATTCTGACAGAAAGATAAAAGTGCTGAATCTGTTCGCCTATACCGGTGGCGCGACTGTTGCTGCAGCGATGGCCGGTGCAGAAGTGACTCATGTCGATGCATCCAGAGGCATGGTGACCTGGGCTCATGAAAACGCCATCTCAAGCGGCCTTGAAAATGCGCATATACGCTGGCTCGTAGATGACTGCATGAAGTTTGTCGAGAGAGAGATCAGACGAGGCAATCATTATGACGGGATCATCATGGATCCGCCGTCATACGGACGTGGTCCTAAGGGCGAGGTCTGGAAGATAGAAGAAAAGATATACCCGCTGATCTGCGACTGCAGAAAAATATTATCAGATGACCCGCTGTTTTTCCTTGTAAATTCATACACCACCGGGCTCCAGCCTGCTGTACTTCACTACATGCTTGGCACTGCGCTCAGAGGAATCCCCGGAACCATTGAGGCTGACGAGGTCGGGCTTCCGGTGACAAAAACCGGACTGGTACTGCCATGCGGAGCAAGCGGCAGATTTCAGAAAATTTAACTGTTGTAAGAAAAAAAGATCCCTGACGAGAAAATCGCCAGGGATCTTTTATTTCAAATCTTTTAGCTAAAAAGACAGGAGAACCGTCCCCTTGTCTTATCTGTAGTTGTCAAATCCGATTGATGCAAGACCGTATCCAAGGCTTGTCTTCATATAAGTATCAAGCTGTGAAAGAGCTGTCTCGAGGTACTTGGTTGTTGTGCTCGTATCTGATGTGGCCTGCTCTGCTTCGCTTGCAAGAGCACCTGTAACACTGTCAAAAGTGATCTTTGGTACTGACGTCTTCGTAAATGTTGTTGCGTCTACAGGATGTGTGGTGTCTGTTGCTGTGAGCAGATCATCTCCCTTTGCATCAGTCGCCTTGATCTCTATGTACTGGATCTGCTTGTCCTTGTTCAGAGTAAGGAATCCGGTAACACTGACGTCACCAACGAGCGTTGTGCCTTTTCCTGTGATTCCAGCTGCAATAGTATCAGGAAGTACTGCAGGAACAGCTACTGTAACTGTGCCGGATGCAGGAATCTCTGAGCCCATAACAGGAAGTGTAAATGACTGCTCTGGTGAAGTGATTGCCTTGGCAGTGATATCCTGACCCGCTACCTTGAATGTCTGGTCAGTTCCTTTCGTCTCAATAGCTGCTTTCAGGTCATCGAAATGATTCTCTACAGGGAGTGCAACCGTGACCTTTACAGTGTATTTCTTCTTGCCGGCCTTTGCGGTAAGCTTTGTCGATCCGTCTGCAACAGGAGTTACTGTAACTGTATTTTTATTCTTTGCTCCCTTGATTGCCAGGACTTTCTTGTCTGCAACTGACCAGGTAACCTTTTTCGCATTCTTGAGAGTCACCTTGTAGTTCTTGTTCTCAGTGATCTTCAGGCTCTTTGCAGAAAGCTTCACTGCCTTTTTCGTGGCTGCCTCTGCTGTGACCTGTGGTGTAGCAATGACTGGTGCTACTGTAAATACCATTGTTGCTGCAACAGCTGCGGCTGCAACTCTTTTCATGACTGCATTTTTCATATCTTAAGTTCTCCTTTCACCGAAGCTGTCGTTTGCAGCAGTTCCGGAAAAAATAAAATATTTTTTTAACAGACTTATCTTAGTTCTGTCAGCTACCAAAGTCAATGAACAATCGACCCCTGTTTGTAAATCTCTTATAGACAAAAAGGCACCACCTGTACCCGAAGGCGCAGATGATGCTTTGTTAAAAATTTTTAGTTAAAAAGACAGGAGAACCGTCCCCTTGTCCCCTGATCAGTCTTCTGACTCTGGTACGTGGTCGAGGAGATCGAGTGAATGTTCCTCTACCATCTGGTCGCACATATCAAGGAAGACATCAAGAGGTACATCGTTCAGCTGCTTGTTGCTGCCACGGAGATTGATTGAAACTGTGCGGTTCTCTTTCTCCTTGTCACCAAGAACGAGGATATACGGATCCTTGTAGTTCTTGAATGTCTTGATCTTGTTCTTCATGTTGGCTTCTGAGTAGTCAGCCTCAACACGGATGTGGTTCTTGCGGAGAAGTGAAGCTACTTCCTTCGCATAATCATTTTGCTCCTCACGGATTGGAACGATTCCTACCTGGTATGGTGAGAGCCAGAATGGGAATGCACCCTTGAAGTTCTCGATCAGGATTCCGATGAATCTCTCCATTGAACCAAAGATGGCACGATGGATCATTACTGGTCTCTTGAGAGATGAATCAGCTGCTGTGTACTTCATGTCGAAGTTCAGAGGGAGCTGGAAGTCGAGCTGGATTGTTCCCATCTGCCACTCACGGCCAAGGGCATCCTTCATCTTGAGATCAATCTTCGGGCCATAGAAAGCTCCGTCGCCTTCATTGATCTCATAATTGCCTGGACCATATGTCTTCTCGAGGATATCCTTGAGGTCAGCCTCTGCCTTGTTCCATACCTCGATGTCTCCCATGTAGTCATCTGGTCTGGTAGAAAGCTCTGCCTTGTATGTGAGTCCGAATGTACCATAGATCTCAGTCGCGATATCCATGATATCCTTGATCTCGCTTGCGATCTGATCCTCTGTCACAAGGGTATGTGCGTCATCCTGTCTGAACATCTGAACACGGAAAAGTCCGTTCAGCTCACCTGACTTCTCTTTTCTGTGGATGACATCTACCTGGTTGATACGGAGAGGAAGCTCTCTGTATGAACGGGCCTTGTTCATGTAGACCTTAATGGCGTTCGGGCAGTTCATAGGCTTAAGAGCATAGGTGTCGTTATCATCCTCGCCAGGGATTACGAACATGCCGTCCTGATAATGTGCCCAGTGTCCTGAGGTTACCCAGAGCTCTTTCTTCGAAACTACCGGTCCTGAGATCTCCTGATAGCCATGCTCCTCATGGATTCCTCTCCAGAAATCAAGGAGTGCATTGAAGACCTTCCAGCCTCTTGGGAGCCAGTATGGCATTCCTGGTGCTGTCTCATCAAACATGAACAGATCGAGCTGTGGTCCGAGCTTCTTGTGGTCTCTCTCCTTAGCTTCTCTGATCAGTGCCTTGTGCTCCTTGAGCTGCTGCTTATCAGGGAATGCATATGCATAGATTCGTGTCAGGGAATCATTGTGCTCATCACCTCTCCAGTATGCGCCTGATACGCTTCTGATCTCGAATGCTGCGCTCATGAGCTCCTGAGAATTGTCTACGTGAGGTCCTCTGCAGAGATCTACATAGTCATCACCTGTATAGTAGATTGTGATCTTCTCATCATCTGCGAGATCCTTGATGATCTCTGTCTTGTATTTCTGACCTTTAAAAATATCAAGGGCTTCCTGCTTTGATACTTCCTTACATGTCCAGTCCTCACGACGCTTGATGATCTCTCTCATCTTGTCTTCGATCTTCTTGAAATCTGATTCCTGGATCGTGGCTCCTTCCGGGAGTTTGAAATCATAATAGAATCCGTCTGAGATCTGTGGTCCGATGGCGTACTGTACGTCTTTTCCGTAGAGCTCGATGACGGCCTTTGCGAGAATGTGTGCCAGTGAGTGGCGATACACTTCAAGATACTTTTCCTTGTCCATGTTGTTCCTTTCTTGTAGAAATCATCGGAAGTTCGGATGGCATACAAGTCGCTCGAGGCACGCTCTCGCTAATGCTTAGACGCAGCGGTGCATAGGCGGCTAAAGAACAGCCGCCAAGCACCGGCGTCACGCTATTACCTCTCGCGGCTTATATGCCATCCTCCTTCCTGTTTCCACACTAAACCATTAACTAATGCATGTAAAGGACATTTCAAATACATATCTGACATATAAAAAACGCCCCTCACACAACACCTGAAGAGTTTGTGCGAGGGACGTATGATATACGCGGTTCCACCCTGCTTGCTGTCACATGACAGCCACTTCATTAGACTGTAACGGAGTCACCGTACCCGATTAAGGGTCACTCGGAGATGGTCTTCACAAACTGCCTCAACAGAATACTTTCATCCACGTGTATTCCTCTCTGGGAAGAAGCCTGTCTGCTACTTTTCTCGTCAACGTTTTGTTTACGCGCTTTATATTAGTACAAAAAGTGCGAGTTGTAAAGTGAAATTTTTGTAAAAAATCACTTCTTTACATATTTGAATGTAACCTTGGAAAGGCCTGCCTTGCGAAGCATCTTTACTACTTTGTTGTACTGCTTTTTATTCTTTGCATAAAGGATTACCTTTACAGACTTTGCATTCCTGCATCCTGTGAATGCCTTCTTGTCTACCTTCGTGAGACTGTTGGCATTGAGCTTGATAGTCTTTAAGTTCTTGCAGTTCTTGAAGGCATTGGCTCCGATTGTTGTCAGGTTCTTCTGCTTTGACAGATCAACTGTCTTCAGATTAGAGCAGTCTGCAAAAGCATTCCTGCCAACGGATGTCACCTTTGTACCTTTGAATGATACCTTTGTAACCGTCTTATTTCCTGAATACTTATCTGACTTAATGGCTGTAGTATTCTTTGGAACTGTTACTGTCTTCTTGCCGGTATCCTTCTTCTGATCATCCTTTGTATCTTTCTGATCGTTATTGTCAGATGTATTCTCATCCTTGCCGTCATTGGTCTTTTCAGGCTTTGTGTCATCGGTCCTGTCTGGATCCTTTGTATCATCTGGCTTGTCGATATCCTGCTTCTGGCCATCCGCAGATGGTGTATCAGTAGATGGCGTTGATGGTGTCACTACTGGTTCCGGAGCTGGCTCTACATGTAGAGTATATGGCTCATCCGGGACATCAATACCAGTATCTTTACTGCCTGTGCTAACATCATCACTCAGATTTTCAAGTATGAAATTGTCAAGATATACATGATGCTCTGTAGTAATGTGATTCTCTGGTTTGTTTTCTAATGATCCGAGATTGACATTAAGTATTGCAGCTGTGTCTGTTGGTTCTGTCATCTCAAATTCTTTTGTAAAAGTCTGCCAGTCATTAGTAAGTGATACAGTATTGTTTCCCGAATAAAGTTTCCACTCTCCACCGTTCTGCTGCATTACTGCACTGATCTGACGATCAAGTGTGCTTCTGCCATCAAATGTCAATCTGTACTTTTTGCCCTTTTCAATAGTAATACCTTCCTGTTTCAGTTGAACACTATAATCAAAAGCTCCTGTATCCTTTATTGAAAAATCAATCGCATTATTATGTCCTGACTTTATGGAATCAATCCCAAATGCATTTGCATTACTATCCTGCACCCATGGTTTAAAACCTGTATAGCCATTATCAAATGACCCGTTCTTGATCATTGCAGACTCACGAATTGCTATATTATCAAGATAATATGTGCCAGGCTTTGAAAAAGTGATTCTGATATTTGAATGATCTCTGTCCTTATCTTTCGTCAGAAGATTATATTCAAAAGTTCTGTTCTCTTTTGTAAGCTCCGGGCTGAATTCCTTACCTGCAGAAACAACTTTTACACCATCAGAAGCTCCATCTTCAGTATAGGCATCAAAACTAAGTTCATATGTAGCTGTTCCAAAAGGCTCAAGACTTCCCTGACCTACTGTGACCGGATTATCCTTGACAGTAACCTTAAGTCGTCTGTCATTATTGTGATTTGTCACAGAAACAGCGTTCTTATCAGTCACATCCCAATATCCAAGTCTGTTTTCGCCCTGATCGAATGTACCATTATACAAATAATTTCCATCCGGACGAACCGTCTTGTCCATTGCATCAGGAAGGCGATTTCCGGACTTATGTATCAGCCTTACATTAGAAATAGTTACAGGAGCTGTCGAACCCTGACTTCCAAGATTGAATTCAAGACATCCATTGGCATCCGTCTTACTATTCATCGTAAAGTCGAAGGTATAAGTCTGCTTTTCAGGTCCGACCTTTACCTTAGTATCATTGAAATATCTGGTCCAGCCGTTATCAGGTCCTTCAATATCAGCAATAATTGTTCTGTCCTGATCTGATACGGCATCAAATGAAAGCTCATATGTCCAGCCTTTGTACATCGGAAGGCCTCCCTGTTTCAGCTGAACACTATGATTCTGAGATCCAGCTGCCACAGGATTAATTGTTATTGCGTTGTTGCCTATAGAGTAGGTTGTGTCTGCTCCATCTGCCTCAAGATGCAGCTGCCAGTCAGCTACATTCGTAGCATCAGAATCTGCTATATTGCTTGAAAAATCCCCATTTAGAACGTAATTTCCGTTTCTGTCGGCCTCCCTGTATGTAACTTCCTTTACAGGACGCTTTGCCTCAGCCTCTTCCTTTACATACTCATCTGCGCTCTTCTGATATACTCTGACATAGTCGACCTGATATGCCTGATTTGGCATATCATTGATTTCCTTCATTTCAGGGTTTGTCACCCATGAACCACCCACAGCAAGGTTCAGGATCACATAGAAATTCTGATCAAATGGTGCCGGATATGTCAGCTGGCTGTCATCATCAGCTCCTGTGTACCAGTCGCTAGTAGTGTACACTTCCTGACCATCAACATACCAGGTGATTTTTCCAGGTTCCCAGTCTACTGCGTATGTGTGCCAGTCATTTGCAAAATTCCCATTTGTCAGCACATCAGTGCCCTGATTCTGCCTGTGACCAGATCCTGAATTATAACCATAATGAATCGTGTGATACGACTTATTGGTCTCCTGACCCATGACCTCCATGATATCAATCTCACCACACTTAGGCCACTGACCATACAGACTCTCATCGCTTGCCATCAGCCAGAATGCTGGGAGATATCCCTTGCCTGTCGGTACCTTGGCTCTTGCCTCGAAACGGCCATAGGTGAAATCGTGCTTGCCCTGAGTGTTTATACGGCCGGAGGTGATATCATAATCGCTCACTTCATCTTTTTTCTCAGATATTGCAACACCTGACGCAGCTGATGCAGTTGCACTGCTTTCTTCAGCTGGTGTAATATCTGTCAGTGAAACATCGGAGAATGTAACAACAGCAGGCTTGCTATCATCAGTTTTTCCACCTATAAGTCCAAGATTGAACTGCAGAATTATTGCATCCGACGATTCATCATCAATCGTAAAGTCCTGAGTGATTATTTTTTCATCAGTTGCAACATCTACGATCGCTCCGCCGTACGAGATATAATTTTTATCAGGATTACATAAATTTATTTCTACCTTTCTGGCAACTGTAGACTCTGCATTAAAGCTCAGGTGATATTTATGTCCCTTTTTGATAGAAAGGCCGCTCTGCTGCAGCTGAACATAATAATTGGCAGCTCCGGAGTCTTCAACGGTAACTATCGCCTTACCATTTTCATAAACAGCTTTTCCTTTTCCTGCGCCGCTTCCATCCGAATTCGCCTGAGTGCCAAAATACCAGTTTGTCCCATCAAATTTATTACTTTTCAGAATCTCCTTTGACTTTCCGGTCTCTTCCTCAGTCTTCTCTGGCTCTGCCGGTTTTTCTGCTTCTTTTTTCTTTGCAGTCGGCTGAATAGTCAGGTGTCCGTCACTTACCTTGATATTATCAGCAGAATGCTTTTCATCGGTATATGCCTGAAGCTCACTGTTTACCCAGCCCGGTTCATGAGCCTCTACATTCCAGTCGTTTGTATTCAGTCTGTCTCCATTGAACTCATCATGCCAGGCAAGATGATAGCCCTCACTGCTATACTTGTCTGCTATACTTCTGTCTTCACTCATAGCCTGTTCATCTGCTTTAGCACTGATAACAGGTGCAATACCTGTTGCCACCAGTGACATCGAAAGAGCCACTGCTGCCACCCTTTTATAAACATCCCGGTTTTTCATTCTGGTTGTGTTCTCCTTTCACAATATCTTTTTATAACCCGCGCGCGTTTTTTGCGATACACAATTTATAACAGAAATGTTCCGAGAGATATATCTTATTAACAGAATTTTTGTCAGATTCATGACATTTGCATGTCATTTATTTTTTATAAAAAAAGCCGCCCCGAATGCTCGGGACGGTCTGTATCAGGAAACGTAACATGGTTGATTATTTCTGGCTGCCCTTGAGGAGAGGCGAGATATGCTTGTAGATAAGGAAAGTAATGATCACATCGATCATGCCCTTTACGAATGTGAACGGTACATTGAATACAAGAATTGACTGTTCAACACTCTTCATCGACGGGATAATCGCCTGATACGCCTGAAGGATAGTAGCCTTCGGCATGAAATTGTAGTAAACCGGATATACGAAATAGATATTGCTTGGAAGACTCACGAGTGCCATCACGATCGCGCCTGCAAATGATGCAATGACTGCACCCTTTTTTGTCTTATTGAACTTGTAGACAAGTCCTGCGACTCCTACGAATACTGCTCCAAGAATGAAATTCGAAATCTCGCCTACACCGAAGCTCTGTGATACCAGCGCATGGAACAGGTTCTTCAGGAGCTCGATGATGATTCCGCATACAGGTCCCATTGCAAATGATCCGATAAGTGCCGGTAAATCAGAGAAATCGAACTTGATGAATGTCGGCATGAACGGGACCGGTACCTCGATCAGCTGGAGTACGTATGCACATGCTGCGAGAACTCCCGTCACTGCGATGTAGCGAACCTTGTAGTTCGTGCCCTTCCTCTCTTTACGTGTCTGTGGTGCTGTCATGTCTGCCATAATATGTGATCTCCTTTCTATGGCCGCCGTTTATCACGGCATTCTTGGGAGATCCTCTTACAACAAAAGAAAAGGCACTCTGACAAATATCAGGGCACCAAAAAAATTTATTTTTTAATCTTCTTCCATCCAGACTTGAAGATATTGTATGAATGATTTGTGCAGATGACGTAGCATCACTGTGCAGTGAGGCAAGTCAGATGTACAAAGAATTCATCAATATCTGACACTGTTGGTACCGGAATCACACCGGTTCAGCCGGGCTTCTGAGCCACGGGTCGCGGACTTGAATTTTTACCGCCAGTGGGGAATCGCACCCCGCCCTGAAGATCTCCTTGTTTAATTGTTCGATGAACAGTGTAACACGTCTGGTTACATAATGCAATAGCTTTTTTAAAATATATGACTATAACAGCGGATGCGTCATCAGATACTTAATGATCTCCATCTCTGTCTCCATGCCTTCCAGAGTACAGTGCTCATATGGACCGTGGAAACCGTAGCCACCTGTCCCGAGATTCGGGCACGGAAGCCCCCTGAATGAGAGCATGGCTCCGTCTGTACCACCACGGACCGGACGGCTGACCGGATCAAGGCCTGCTGCCCTTATCGCATCCTTTGCCGCTTCTACCACATCCATGTGATCTTTCATGACTTCAATCATATTCTGATACTGGTCATGGATATCAACTGACACTGTACCCTCACCATACTTCTGATTCAGAAAGTCTGCTGTCTCTGTAATAAACTTCTTCCTGTTTTCAAAAATATCGTGGTCATGATCTCTGATGATATATGATAGCGTCGCCCTGTCACAACTGCCGCTCATACCTATGAGATAATAGAAACCTTCTCTCTTCTCAGTATGCTCAGGTGTCTCTGCAGATGGCAGCAGGCTCTGGAATTCACAGGCGATTGTGGAAGCATTCTTCATGATATTCTTAGCTTCTCCCGGATGGACACTTTTCCCTATGACAGTGACGGTTGCTGCGGCGGCGTTGAAATTCTCATATGCCACTTCTCCCTCATAGTCACCATCGACAGTATATCCATAGTCTGCCCTGCACTTCTCAAAGGAAAAATAATCCGAGCCACGGCCTATCTCCTCGTCAGGAGTGAATACGATATAGATATCTCCATGCGGTGTGCCATCGGCAATGATTTCAGAAACAGCTGTCATGATCTCGGACACACCGGCCTTGTCATCTGCTCCAAGAAGTGAAGTACCATCGGTAGTGATAAGAGTTCTGCCTCTCAGTGAAGCCAGTTCAGGGAAATCACTGACTGACAACATGTCCCCACTTCCTCTCAGAAGTACATCCTTCCCATCATAATCCTCAATGATCTGCGGCTTCACATGATTGCCATTGAAGTCAGGTGCAGTATCCATATGAGAGATAAACGCCACAGCCCTGTTGCTTTTATATTTTTCTGATGCTGGCACATGCGCATACACATATCCCTGCTCCATACTAACATCTTCTATGCCAATGCTCTTAAGCTCATCAAACAGGATATCCGCCAGATCAAGCTGTCTGTCGGTACTCGGACAGGTATCAGATGACTCATCCGAAGTCGTGTAAACTGAGATATATCTTAGGAATCTTTCCTCTAATGTCATGCCTTTTCTCCAATCCCGTACATATCCTTCACCCTCTCATTTACCACCCCCTCGAACTTCTGTTCTAATCAAGGATAACATCTCTCCCTGATTTTGTCAATCACTTTTCCACATAACAGTTTATCTTTTTATTCTGGTGATGTATACTATCCCTATGAAAAACATACATACAGCAGGGAAAGAATCCCTTGTAATCAGTGAAAACAATCTCGTAATTGAAGGTCAGACATACACCGGGTCACTGTCAGCGAGAGTCATGCATGAAGACGGCAGGCCGTATCACACATTCAGGACGGCTACTCTTCTTGTAAACGGCAGCCAGATCAGGTTCATCAACTGCACCTTTGAAAACGCGGCCGGACCCGGTACTGCTGTCGGACAGGCCATCGCTCTCTACCTCGACGGAGATGATATCTCACTTGAAGGCTGCGTGATTAAAGGGCATCAGGATACGCTATTTCTTGCACCTCTGCCTGAAAAAGAAAGAGAAAAAGACGGTTTTACAGGACCGGGACAATTCCTTGTGCGCACTCCGAGGACATTTCATTTCAGAAACTGTCTCATAGAAGGCGGGGTCGACTTTGTATTCGGCGGTGCTACGGCATACTTCAACGACTGTGAATTCAGAAGCATAGAGCCAGGATATGTCTTCGCTCCATCCACTCCGGCCGGCATTGAAAAAGGCTTCATAGCAGAAAACTGCCGCTTCACTCACACAGACAATGTACCAGAAGGCTCATGCTATCTGGGACGTCCATGGAGAGAATACGGCAGTATAGATGTGCGTAATTGTGAGATCGGAAGCCACATCAGACAGGAACTCTGGTGTGACTGGGCCGATGCAATAAAAGATGGTAAGGCAAGGCTCACCTGCTCATAGATTTTCTTTTATCTGGTCTATCAGCTTCTGAAGCTCTTCATCCGAAGGCTCCGTCCTGTGAGGATTCATCGCGAATACACCGCCCCATTCATATCCATCCCTGTACTTCGGTACGATATGGACATGCAGATGGTGCATCGTATCACCATAGGCACCGAAATTGATCTTGTCCGGTCTGAAAACCCTGTGGATGCATACGGCGATGCGGTTGATATCCTCTATGTACTGTGCCCGTTCTTCCTGAGTCAGCTCTGTGATATCATCCACATGCTTCCTGCATGCTGCAATGACTCTTCCCGGCTCACTAATACCCACGGGCAAGCCCGTGGGGTTGTCTAACAACCCTTGGTGAGTAGCCTAAGTGTTTTAAGCACTACGTTAGGAGAGAATATATAGTTACCTGCGGATGTAGTACCAAGTTCGCAGCTCTAAGGTCTGTGATTAAACAGCTCTGAGGTATAGGAACAGTGTTGCAGACGTATAAAACCTCTCATTAACATTGGCGATGGTACACTAACCACCCTTCGGGGTGAGTAACTAAAACCTTTCAAGGTTTTAAGAAAGGAGAATACGTATGGTTTACGTATTAAATCAAAACGGACAACCTTTAATGCCTACAGAAAACCATGCTAAAGTGCGTGTTCTCTTAAAGCAAGGCAAAGCAAAGGTGGTAAATAAGTGTCCGTTTACAATACAACTGATGTATAGTAGCACGAACTATACACAAAAGGTAACTTTAGGTGTAGACAGCGGAAGTAAGCACATCGGTCTTTCAGCAACTACAAAGGATAAAGTATTATTTGAATCTGATGTAGAGCTTAGGAACGATATTGTAGATTTGCTTTCTACTCGTAGAGAATTAAGGCGTTCCCGCAGGGGTCGTAAACTTCGTTACCGTAAATCAAGATTTAATAATCGCAGGCGCAGTGACAGATGGTTAGCGCCCTCTGTAAAGCAAAAAGTAGACTCTCACATTACGATGATAGCAAAGGTACACAAAATACTGCCTATCTCAAATATCGTAGTAGAAGTAGCTTCTTTTGATATTCAAAAGATTAAAGATCCTACCATAAATGGCGCCGACTATCAGCATGGTGAACAGTTAGGCTTTTGGAATGTCAGAGAATATGTGCTTTTCCGAGACGGTCACACTTGTCAATGTTGTAAAGGTAAGTCCAAAGACAAAATTCTTAATGTCCATCACATAGAGAGTCGTAAGACTGGCGGCAACGCACCTAACAACCTGATCACACTATGTGAAACCTGTCATACTGGGTATCATAAGGGAACCGTAAAACTGCCTAAGACAATACACAGGGGAATGTCTTTTAAGGATGCTACATTTATGGGTATCATGCGTTGGGCTTTGTATGGGAAACTTAAAACTATATATCCAGATGTAAAACTTACTTACGGATATATCACTAAAAATACTCGTATTAAAAACAGTTTACCAAAAGATCATTATATAGATGCTCGTTGTATTAGCGGTAATCCTAATGCCGTTAGTAACGGAAACGTTTATTATTATAAAAAAGTCCGTTGCCACAATAGGCAGATACATAAGACAAACTTTATTAAAGGTGGCTATCGTAAACGAAATCAAGCACCATATGAAGTTAAAGGCTTTAGATTGTACGATCAAGTCCTGTGGAAAGGTCAGAAGTGCTTTATTTTTGGCCGCAGGGCAACCGGGCGCATGGATTTGAGGCTTTTAGATGGAACACATGTCAATGCCTCTGTAGGATATAAGAACCTAAAGCTGTTAAAAATGCGTAGTAGCTATCT
>JAQYAY010000010.1 GCA_029338735.1 Lachnospiraceae bacterium
GTGGTTAATGCAAGAGGGGAGCTTGCGGCGCGCTATGTATTCGGTGGAGAGAAGAAGCAGGAGGAGAGGCTTCGTGCAGAAGGAGTCGAAGTAAAGGATGGAAGAGTGGATCTGTCGCGTTTCGGATGGAAGAAGTAAGAAGGGACTATAGAAAAGGCATATAGTATTACATGAGCCTGAGATCCCGTTTAATACGGGCACAATCGGCAGAACCTGCGTGTCAACGGATACGGCACTTGATCTGATATATCTGCTGGGATTCATAATAAATGACAAGTATGTGGGGATCTGCACAGACTCTCCTGGGAAGGAATATTCTGAATCAATATCGTTAGAAGATAAGCATACAAATCTGCTGAAGGCGATGACTTCAGCGGGTTTTATTTTTTATTTTAAAACGAACATATATTCTGAGTTCTGGCTATCTTGACCTTATATCACCTCTCACATATAATAGGAATTGTAGTTTATTTAGGAGCGATTGATTATGCTGGATCAGATACTAAGGAGAACTTCGGAATTCTTGGATGAGATGCCGAAGTCTGTTCGGAAGAAGAAAGGACAGTTCTTTACTTCACGGGAGACTGCTACCTTTATGGCGTCTCTTTTTGATACAGAGAATTTGTCGGGAACTGTAACTGCCCTCGATCCGGGTGCAGGTACAGGCATACTTTCGGCTGCTCTTATTGACAGACTGGTATCTGAGAACAGGGTGTCTGATATCCAGCTGGTGTGTTATGAAAATGATTCAGATGTCCTGCCATTGCTTAGGGAGAATCTGGAGTATCTGAAGCAGAATTCATCTGTCAAGATTGACTACAAAATAAATGAAGAAAACTACATTCTTAGTCAGTCGAACGATTTTGAAGGGACCCTTTTTGCAAAGAAGAATCCTGAGAAATATGATCTGATCATTGGGAATCCGCCATATCTTCGCATTATGCGCAAAAGCGAAGAGGCTGAGTCCATGCCTACAGTGGTGCATGGCGCTCCTAATCTGTATTTCCTATTTGCTGCGATGTCGCTTTTTAACCTGAAGGATGATGCAGAGATGGTCTATATCATTCCTAGGAGCTGGACTTCAGGGGAATATTTCAAAGCTTTCAGAAATTACTTTCTCTATTATGGCAGACTGATGCAGATTCATCTGTTTGTGAGCCGGGATAAGGTGTTCAGCCAGGAAAGTGTGCTTCAGGAGACCATGATCATCAAAGTGAAGAAAACAGATGTGACTCCTGATAAGGTCGTGATCTCTTCTACGCAGACTAATAATGACTTTGGCGATATCACAAGCATTGAGGTCCCATATGATGCTGTAGTAAATGGTGACAATCTTTATGTCTACCTGCCTACGAACGATGAAGATGTGCGTGTCATTCAGGTAGTGAACAAATATCAGAAGACCCTTCCGGATGAGGGGCTTAAGATGCATACGGGGATCGTTGTGGATTTCAGGCAGTGGAATGAGCTGAAGAAGGAGCCTGGTAAGCATACATTGCCGCTTTTCTACAGTCAGAATATCAGAAATGGCAGGGTGAATCACAATCCATCAGGCAAAGAGTACGACTGGATTGTGGATTCTGTTCCAGGCCTGATACAGAAGAATAAGAACTATGTATTCTGCAAAAGATTTACCGCAAAGGAAGAGAAACGCAGGCTGCAGTGTGGTATATATCTGGCACACGACTTCCCGGAGTATCGCTTTATCGGAACACAGAACAAGATTAATTATGTGGACAGGACTGACAAAAAGGAGATGAGTCTGCCACTGACATATGGGATTTTTGCACTGCTGAATTCCACGCTTTTTGATAAGTTCTATCGGATACTGAATGGCAGTACACAGGTGAACAGTACGGAGATCAACAACATACCTGTTCCACCTGTTGAAGATATTGAGGAGATCGGTGAACAGCTGATAGAGGCAGATGACCTCTCTACGGAGACATGTGATTCTATAATGATGGGAGTATCATACAATGGGTAAGATTGATGAAGCACGGGAGATATTGAAGAAGATCGGTATGCCGTCAGAGCAGCAAAATGATATGGCATGTCTGACTCTTTTGACACTGGCAGGGATTAAGCCGGATAGTAAATGGAGTCAGGCAACTAATGAGTGGATCAGAATCCATGATGTCCTTCAGTTCGCATCGGAATATTATGATAAGGTCTATGCTGAGAATACCCGTGAGACGATAAGGAAGAGCTGCATGCATCAGTTCAGAGAAGCAGCTCTTATCGAAGATAATGTAAAGGCTACCAACAGTCCTAACTACAGGTATCGTATCACGAATGAGGCACTTGATGTGATCAGAGCATATGGCGCATCGGAATGGCTGATGACTCTACAGAGATATCATGCCTATCATGAGAAACTTGTAGATAAGTATGCGAGCAAGAAGAAAATGAAGTTGATGCCTGTACATATCAATAGTCAGGACTATTCCTTCAGTCCCGGAAAGCATAATGAGCTGCAGAAGAATATCATAGAGCAGTTTGCACCGAGATTTGCGCCAGGATGTGTATGCCTGTATGTCGGAGATACTACGAAGAAGGACCTGGTCAAGGATAAGGACAGGCTTGAGAAACTTGGATTTGAGATCACGCTTCACGATAAGATGCCTGATGTGGTTCTGTACAGGGAGGACAAAGACTGGCTGTATTTCATAGAAGCGGTCACAAGTACAGGCCCGATAAGTCCGCAGAGATTGATTGAGATATCCGATATGACTCAGAATGTCTCCGCCGGCAAGATATATGTGACAGCTTTTCCTGATGATGCCACCTTTAAAAAATTCTATTCAGACCTGGCATGGGAGACAGAGGTCTGGATAGCCGACAAGCCGGATCATATGATGCATCTCAATGGTGACAGGTTCATAGGACCAAGGGGATGATCATACTATAAGGAGGACCAGAAAGAGTGATTAAATTGGTAGACAAGTAGAGAATCATCATGATGCACAGGGATGGAGAAAGCAACAGTAAGATTGCTGCCGTTCTGGGCATTGACAAGAACACCGTAAACAAGTACGTAGCTGCCTATGACGCAGAGATGCAGAAACTTATTGCAGAGGGATCTGACAATGATGCTCTGCCATCCAGAGCAATTTTATTAAGATGCCGCCTTTACCGTATATCCATCATACTTGTCCCCATATTTCTTGAGAAACTCGGTTACGATTTCAACTGTATGCTCCTCTGCCTTGTCATAGAGTCCCTGGTCAGCGGCTTGTTTGAGCTGTTTTTCCTGCTCGGATTTGATCTGATCGGGCACCTCGTTGGACTTGATCTGGTTAAAGATGTTGTTATGGTCCTTTGTTTCAATCCTATCTATGATATTGTCGGTATCTGGTGTTTTTGGAAATTTGAGAGTTATCGTTTTGGTTATAGAATTTGCTGTTGCACTTTCTGCAAGCTCTGACAGATCGTAGTTTACTTTTATACGGCCTTCATAGATCACATCAATCTCATGAGTTGTCAATGGAATCTTGTGGCCCCAGAGCTCACGACTGTTGGTGATCGTTGCCATTCCGGAGTAATCAGATTCATATGGTGTGATCTCATCCATCTGCACCAGGTCATTTCTCAAAGTGACGCTGGTGACTTCGTTTTTATTGCTGTTGATGCCAGCTCTGCTCATATTGAATGCGGCAAGAGCGAAGAATAATATGGCAATCGCGATGATAATGCCAATAAGCGTCTTTCCTGCTTTAGATGTTTTTTCTTTGCTCCTCATTATTATCCTCCATTTCTGTTGAGTGGTCTGCCAAGGGATGCATCTCAACGTTTCCCAATATATGTCTCATGATACATGCTCCTTTTCTTTCCGTCAAGCTCATTGCTTGACTGATTGTTGTAGTGACAAATCCGGGATTGTAATGGCTATATGCGTGGATCGGTCTTGCAGTATATCTGCTGGGTGCTGTAGGAGCCGTCGTGGCGATCATCGTGATCATAGCCTTGTGTGCTGGTGGAAGACATCACGCAGGATAAATATATGGGTGCCGGCTGAATGCCGGCATCTTTTTTCGTAATATTGGCTATGCAGATCAGCTGGGATCAGGTGTGAGAAACCTTTTCAAATACAGTAGGTATTATTCAGGGAAAGAGCCTGAGTTCAAGGAAGGCGACATATTCAGGATCATTGTACCGCTGGATGCCGAGATGGATGGGGAGACTACCCAAGGTGGTGGACAAGGTAATGCCCAAGCCAACAATGATACTACCCAAGGTGCTACCCAAGCTCCCCAAGATACCACCCAAGGTGATGTGGAACTATCAGCTATTGAAATAGGCATCATTGATCAGATGAGAATCAAACCATCAGTTTCTCAGAGTAAGATTGCCGAAAATCTGGACTGTAAGGTCGATCAGATCAAATATTACGTAAAGAGACTTAAGGATAAAGGTGTTTTAAGCAGAGAAGGCATGACAGCACCTTCACCGAAAAAATAGCCACTAAGATCGTGCGGATCTGAGAACTGGAAAGAGAAAGAGAAGCTCCCCTCGCAGAGAGGGGAGCTTTTTTCGTTGTGCGCCTAGCGGCGCACGTTTCTAACGGGTTCAAGTCCCGAATCCACCCGGTAGTGGGAAGGATATAGCCGAAAGCAAGGGTGTCCGCCGTGAGACGGAATCTGAAGGAAGCTGGATGTGGGGAACATACTAACCCACGGGCAAATCTCTGGTCTGACGTACAGAAATCTCATACGAGGTTATGCATGAGGGTAAGGCTGCAATACAAGTCGAAGCCCAATAACTACACGGAATCATGCATGATAGATGAGGCAGATGGATGGAGAGGAAGAAACGTGTGGTACCTAGGGAGGTCTGCGTGAAATGCTCTGAAAGGAGTAACCACCGTACAAGGAAACGAGGCGGTGCTGAACATGCAGAAGTCAGCAGAGGTCATAGTAGGAATATGGACATGAAAACAGGGACATGCTAACCGAAGGACCGAATCAACAGGAGTCTTAAGTATGACCGAGAAAGGAGAAATGACCATTAATGGCAGAAAACATTGAAAACAATGGCTGTTCGCAAAGAGATAGTGCGGAACACGAAGGGTATGCGAAAGCGCTTAGGTCATTCAATCGGATATGGAAAGAAAGAGACAGTGCACAGCCGAAGCTCTTAGAAGCGATACTGTATAAGGACAACTTTAACAGAGCATATAAAAGAGTTAAGGCAAACAAGGGAGCGCCAGGTATTGATGGAATGACTATTGAAGAGGCACTTCCGTACCTTAAGGAACATCAACAGGAGCTAACTGACCGCATATACCGCGGTAAGTATACCCCATCGCCAGTCAGGCGAGTTGAGATTCCAAAACCAGATGGTGGTGTGCGTAAACTTGGCATACCCACCGTGATAGACCGAACACTCCAACAGGCAATAACTCAACAGT
>JAQYAY010000011.1 GCA_029338735.1 Lachnospiraceae bacterium
CAAGGATGCAGCTCAGATCATCAGCCGTATCAACGGATTCACATTCGTAGAGACTCAGTACGACTACAAGAACGCCAAGCTCAATATCGTAAGCGAGACTGCTTATTCAAAGGGCGACCGCGCCAAGGTAAGATGCTATGGTGCTGATGATGTTCAGGAAGGTGTTGCCATCATGTGGCATGAGAACGTTGGAGTATCAATCACTGGTAACTCAACGAACCCTACACGTTTCCAGCATCCGGTAGCAGGTACATACAAGAAGGAGCGTATTGAGGCTGGCAAGCCATACTTCTCAGTAGCATCAGGCGGCGGCACAGGACGTACACTCCATCCTGATAATATGGCAGCAGGCCCGGCTTCATATGGTATGACAGATACTATGGGACGTATGCATTCAGATGCTCAGTTCGCTGGATCTTCATCAGTTCCTGCTCACGTAGAGATGATGGGACTTATCGGAATGGGCAACAACCCTATGGTTGGTGCAACAGTTGCAGTAGCAGTTTCTGTAGAGGAAGCAGCAAAGGCTGGCAAGTTCTGATAATTTTTTAAAAGAATAAGAGACGCCACTCACCTTGTTATGAGGTGGGTGGTTTTTTGTTGTAAGAATTCATAAGAAATGATATATTAGAAGAAATGATATATTAGAAAAAAACGAAAAGGAGCTAGTCTTATGAGAGTCATCTGTATTACTAATCATGACCTTCTGCCTGACCAGAAGATGGCAGAGATGTCGTACAAGGCTTGGAGAGATACATATGTTGATGCTATAGACGGGATTGCAGCCTGTCATCCGGAAGCCATAGTGCTTCGTGAAAAACTGCTCTCAGGCATTGATTACACCAATCTGTATGAAGCGGTGCTGAGAAAGACTGCAGCAGAGGATACTTTCATCATATGGCATGACCATTTCGAAGCGCTCAGGCTGTATATGAGATTTCATAAGAAGACCCAGTGGCCGAGGGCAGTATTCTTTTCCGGACGTGAAGCAGGGGGCCTCTCATCTTCTGAGATGAAGGAGCTGAAGCAGGCTGGCATATCTTATGGCCTTACCTGTCACAGCCTTGTGGATCTGGAAGATGTGAAGAGAGCAGATGCCGACTACATGATGGCCAGCCACATCTATCAGACGAACTGCAAGCGTGATCTGAAGCCGAAGGGTATAGATTTTCTCTCGGAGGTATGCCACGACTCAGAAATTCCTGTAATAGCACTCGGAGGCATCGCCCCGGACAATGCCATGGCCTGCATTGACGCGGGTGCATACGGAGTGGCAGTCATGTCACTTGCCATGAAAGAGGACAAGGAAGATCTGAAGCAGCTGATCAGTATGTGACTGGTATAATTATTTTTATTGAAAATTCAGTTTACATTGTGCACAATCTATTATATAATGCCTTTTGTATATTTAGATACAGGAGGCATATTTTATGAGAAAGAGATTACTTGCAGCAGTGCTTGCTGCTTCAACCGTACTGTTATCAGCCTGTGGATCAGGTTCAGCTAAAGATGCGAAGAGTGGGGCTGATCATCTGGCGAGGATCAGGGACGCCGGCAAGATTACGATTGGACTGGAAGGCGACTGGCAGCCATTTTCATATCACAATGACAAGGATCAGCTGGTCGGATATGATGTCGAGGTTTCAAAGAATATAGCACAGAAGCTCGGAGTGAAGGCAGATATAGTTGAAGGACCGTGGGACGGGCTTTTTGCAGGAATGGATTCCGGCAGATATGATATCGTGGTAAATGGTGTAGATGTGACGCCTGACCGTGAGAAGAAGTATGATTTCTCGGATCCGTATGCATATGACCACACCGTTCTCATCGTGAAGAAAGGCAATACTGATATCAAGACATTTGATGATCTGAATGGCAGGACTACCGCGAACTCTATTGGTTCCACATATCAGGAATTAGGCGAAAAATATGGTGCCACTGTAAAGGGTGTAGATACTCTCGTTGAGACACTTCAGATGGTAAAAAATGGCCAGGTCGATGCAACAATCAATGCATCAACATCATTCGGTGATTACATGAAGTCGAATCCGGATGATCCGCTCATTGTAGCAGATACGTCAAAAGATGCCACAAGCTATGCGATACCAATGGTAAAGGGATCTGATAACACCACGCTCCGTACAGAGATCAATAAGGCAATCAAGGAGATGCGTGACGATGGAACCCTTAAGGATCTGTCTGTGAAGTATTTCGGTTCAGATCTGACAAATAAATAACTCATATTTCTTTGTAAAAAACCTCTGGTTATGGTAGAATAATTATGTTTACCATGATCAGGGGATTTTTTTGAAGAGAGAATAATGAGAACAAAAGGGACCAGGTTCAGAAAATACATAATAATGGCAGTTGTCTTCATACTGACAGCTGCGTGCATAGTGGGGACAGTCATCTATCTGTCGATGGATCACGGCTCATATGATGTATATGATGTCATGGACAAATGGACAGTAGACTATCATGGTCATCATTATGAAAATATGTCAGGCCGCAGTCAGCTGCCTGACAATACCAGATCGAAAAAGAATGACGTCCTTACGATGACGGCAAAGATAGATGCGAAAGGAGCGGACAGGCTTACTGTGCGTGTATACAGCAGGCTTTCATCTCTTCGCGTCAGCGTCATAGACCGTGATGGGTATGACAGGGAAGTATATTTCTACGGATATTCCAATGTCAATGGACTCGATACCGGTGATTTCCTCGGAAGCGGATATCATTTCGCTGAACTGCCGCAGGGCAGTTATGGCAAGACCCTGAAGATCATGGAGATGGGATCTTCTGACGGTGCACTTAAGGGAATCCCGGAAGTGGTAGTCACATCCTTCAATGATGCAATGCCTGCATTCGTGAATGAGAGAGTAATAGCTGCATTTATCACCATATTCATGCTTCTTATGGGGATTTGGATCATCCTGCTATCGCTTTTTGTATCTATTTTTGACAAGGATTTCTTTAAGCTCACATTTCTGGGGCTGTTTTCAGTTTCGGGAGCACTGTGGTGCATGTGCTTGTCGAAGGTGATAGAGATCTTTTCAAGAGATATCCAGCTGAATGGTATTATGGAGTATATGTCCCTGTATGTACTGATCATACCGCTCCTGGCACTTGCTCTCACATTTTTCAACAATATTCCGACATGGCAGAGAATAGTGATGTTCGGGTCACTGTGTCTGGATCTGGGGCTTGCGATTGCAGCGTATGTGCTTCAGCTGACACATCTGGCCAATATAGATTTCCTGCTGCCATATTTCCATGCAATTATGCTTGTAGATGCATTTTTCCTGATCATAGTTTCGGCGATGCACTGGAGAGAGTCGAGGCTCGCTGAGAAATTTTTTGAAATTGGAATCTTTGCGGCGGCCATAAGCAGTCTCCTGTATATGACTATTTACTATGTCAGCAGTTTAGCTCATATGGATTCGGGATTTCTGAATCGGGTACTGATACCGGTAGCATTTCTGTTCATGTCGATCCTCATCCTTATCGGATATATATCGGATCTGTATGAGAAGAGGAGTGAAGATGTCCAGAGGCATAGACTGTATGCTACCTCAGGAATAGATTCCCTTACAGGCTTAAGAGACAATATCATAGGAGAGTCAGTTCTCAGAAGGCTTCAGACAGATGGCGAGGATTATATGCTGATCAATTTCGACCTGAATGGCCTTGGAGCAGTCAACAGACAGCATGGCAATAAGACCGGTGATCAGATCATCAGATGCTTTGCAGATATTCTGAGAGATGTATTTCCGGATTCGGACCTGATCAGCAGGATGGGTGGAGATGAATTTTACGTGATCTATGAGAAACATATCATTAATGTCCAGGAGCTTGACAGCAGATTTGCTGATCTTGCTGCCAGAGAAAAAGAGGTATCGTCAGGTCTTGCACTGCCTGTTGTGATTACAGCTTCATATGGATATGCGCTTTCTACCGAGGTCAGGGACAGGGATGCGAAGCTCGTATACCAGCTGGCCAATCAGCGAATGTACCAGATGAAGCTGAATGCAAAGAATCGGAGGGCAGACGTATGAAAAAGAAGATGTCAAAGGGTCAGCTCGTTTTCCGGCTTATAATAGCTGTTGCTGTGACTGTGATATTCCTTGGAGCCTTTTTATCTTTACTTGACAGATTCATAGATGGCAGGATGCAGAATTTTTCACAGGGGTGGACTGTCAGCTTCGATGGTCATGCGACAGCGGATGCTGATCTGTACACTTACCGTTTCAACAGGCATATCCGCAGAGGGGATACTGTCATTCTTGAGAAAAATATACCTCTTACCATTGGAGATGAGATGATACTGTCATTTGACGGGAGGTTTTCAGCATGCTCTGTAAAAGTAGACGGCGAGGATATATATACATATGGATATGATCTGATGCAGAGGCATATCGTGCCGGGCAATGCGACCCATGTGGTTCTGCTGCCGACAAATGCAGCTGGCACCAGATGCAGGGTGATTCTGACGGCCGGCATGGACAATGCATTCAAAATACTTCCGATATTTTATATGGTACCGGCACAGAATGAGACGGCCTGCTATACCAATCAGCATGTGATAACCAATACCATTGCTTTCATACTGTTTACACTGGGACTTGTCATGCTTGTGATTTCAATTATTCTGGGACTCATGGGCAGGCATTATGATCTGGTCATTGCGATTGGCTGGCTGACCTTTGCTATAGGGATATGGACACTATGCAACACGCATCTGATGGATATGTTCTCATGTGATTATGTGATGAATACCATGATCGAATACGCTTCACTGTATCTGAGTGTGATACCGTTGCTGACAATAATATATCTGATCAGAAAGCCTGGAAGTAATATATGGCAGAAGGTCTGCGTGGGCATCTCTTATGCGATCGTCGGCACATTCATGGCATTTGTAATAGTACTGGGAATAGCACACCTTGCCCATCCGGCAGTATTCCTGTCTCTTGCACATGTTGCAGCACTTGTCTCATTCGTTTTTATGTTTATAGGGACATATAAGAAGGACAGTTCAGACAGACCTTACAGGATATATGCTGCAGCGCTCACAATTCTTTTTGCAGGATACATATTTGATATGGTAAGATATTATCTGAGCGATGTGATAAGAGTCGATAGCAGGATAATGTTCACATCTGTTCTGCCAGTGATATCTTTTATTTTTATCATAATGATGATGGCAGCATATCTGATGCAGCTGGACAGTCACTATATGCATTCTGCGGAGCTTGAGATCGCTGATCAGATAGCGTTTACGGATGTGACCACCGGCCTTAAGAACCGCACGTACTGCAATCATCTTTTTGAAAAATTAGAGGGCAGACCAGCTGACGAGAAGTTCCAGATCGTCAATTTCGATATCAATGATGTGGGCAAGATCAATAACTCGCTCGGAAGAGCTGCCGGAGATATGCTGATAAAAGACTGCGCAGTCATTCTGCAGAAGGCATTTGCAGGTACAGGCGAAGTCATACAAATGGGTGGAGATGAGTTCATAGCTGTGATATACAACGGGAAGTACAGGGATGTGAAAAATGCCCTGTCAAGAGTGGAAAAGCTCGAGACGCAGTATGAATTTCGAAGAAAGTATGAAATAAGGCTCAGCTATGGTGCTGCTTCCTCTAATGAAAAGGAGGGCATGACACCTGAAGCAGTATATCAAAGGGCCAATGAAAGAATGTATGCAATGAAAAAGGAGACTAAGTACAGCGCATATTAAGGAACAGAGTGTGCGAAGTAGAAATGGAGGATAACTATGTACGCTGACGAGGGAGTCATCAGGATCAAGCATGACGTGCTGTCTGAGGTGGCAAAACTGGCATTTGAAGGGAATCTTGAACAGGAGAGGGACCATCTGCCTGAGAGGCTGATCCCGGGACCGAAGGCAAGGTTCCGCTGCTGTATCTACAAGGAAAGAGAGATCATCAGGGAGAGGGTCCGTCTGGCATGTGGTGAATCACCTGATATTGAAGACAATGGCAATATCATTCAGGTACTTCATGCTGCGTGTGAGGACTGCCCTATCTCATCATATGTCGTGACTGACAACTGTCAGAACTGCCTGGGCAAGGCCTGTGTGTCTGCCTGCCGTTTTGATGCCTGCCATCCGGGAGATCTGAGAAGCCACATCGATCCGCAGAAGTGCAAGGAGTGTGGTAAATGTGCTCAGGCCTGCCCGTACAATGCGATTGCGGCACTGAAGCGTCCGTGCAAGTTTGCCTGCCCTGTGGATGCCATTGAGTATGATGAATATGGTATCTGCCGTATCAATGATGACAAGTGTATCCGCTGCGGCCAGTGTATCCACAGATGTCCGTTCGGAGCCATTGCTTCGAAGACATACATAGTGCCGGTGATCAATGCAATCAGGGCTGGACGTCCTGTATATGCGATGGCGGCTCCTGCCACCGAGGGTCAGTTCGGACCGAAGATCACAATGAATTCATGGAAAAAGGCCATGAAAGAGCTCGGATTCAAGGACTTCATTGAAGTAGGACTCGGTGGAGACCTCACGGCAAAGGCCGAGGCCGAAGAGTGGTACGAGGCATACCAGAAGGGTGAGAAGAAGTCTACGAGCTGCTGCCCGGCCTTTGTCAATATGATAAAGAAGCACTATCCTGAGCTGGCTGACAGCCTGATATCCACGTCTGTTTCTCCTATGTGTGCTGTTTCCAGATATATAAAGTCACAGGATCCTGGGGCTATATGCGTATTCATCGGACCGTGCATTGCGAAGAAGAGCGAAGCAATGGAGATGGGTATTGAAGGTAATGCTGACTATGCCATGACATTCTCTGAGATACGAGCGATGATGAGAGCAAAGGGAGTATCACTTCAGGAAGACGAGGGCTATGAATATCAGGAATCCTCTATCTTCGGCAAGAGATTTTCGCAGTCAGGCGGTGTGGCGAATGCCGTTCTGGAGGTCCTCAAGGAGGAAGACAAGGATTTTGATGCAAAGGTATGCGTGGCCAACGGTGCTGCTGAATGCAAGAAACAGCTGCTCATGCTCAAGGTCGGAAGAGCTGATTATGATTTCATCGAAGGTATGGCCTGTGAGGGTGGCTGTGTCGGCGGACCATCTGCATACAGAGAGAAACAGCTGTTTGCCCGTGACCGCGAGACTCTGCTGGGCGAGGCTGATGACCGCGGTGTCGTGGACAATCTCGACAAGTATGATCTCAGCAAGGTAAAAATGCACAGATGATTATTGAACTTGATATTTCAGAACTGAAGAATTGTGATATGACATTAGCGGATTTCCTGCGTGAGCAGGGGGTCCGCCTTATTCTGCCATGCGGTGGCAGCGGGATGTGCGGGAAGTGCAGGGTCAGGCTGATGGCTGAGGATAAGTGGGTGCTGGCGTGCCAGACGAAAATGTCCATGTTTAATCAGAGTGTGATCAGAGTTGAGATACCTGATGCCTGGGTTGCCGGCACATACGCTACGAAAAAGTCGGCCTATGACCGGATTCTTTTTCAAAGCGACAATGCCGGCAACCTCTCAGGTGACCAGATTAATAAATATAAAAAGTGGTCTGCCGCGACTGATCTGGGTTCTACTACTATTGAGACTGCCGCTGTTACACCGGAGGGGGAGCTGATTGGCACTGTAAGACATGAGAATCCACAGCGTACATATGGAGCCGATGTGCTGTCACGTATCAAGGCGGCCAGTGAGGGTAAGATTGCGGCTTCGGATATGCAGCGGCTGGCTGAGAGTACGATCCAGAGTGAACTGGCTGAGCTGGCCGATAAATATGGCCTGCCCAGCAGGCCTGATACGCTTGCCATTGCAGGCAATACGACGATGGAGCATCTGCTGGCTGGTGACAATGTGAGCCCGCTGGGACACGCTCCGTTTGATCCCGGAGACATAGGACTCAGGGATATCTCAAATGTCTTCTTTTCTGATGATTCAAAGGCATATCTGCTGCCGGGAATCACTGCATTTGTAGGCGGAGATATCCTTTCCGGAATGTATTATCTTGATATGGACAGGAGTCCTGAATACACTCTGCTTCTTGATCTCGGCACTAATGGTGAGATGGCTTTTGGCAATCATGATGGCTTCATTGTGGCATCTGTCGCTGCCGGACCTGCTTTTGAGGCTGCAAATATCAGCTGTGGCTGTGCTGGTGTGCCGGGGGCGATTTCTGCTGTCAGTTTTACTGGCCAGCGGCCTCATCTGACACTGATCCCATGGGGCCTTGATACAAGAGGACTTGCTCCTGGTGAGAGGATGCAGGCTGATATGAAGCTTAAGGTAAAGCGTCCGACAGGCCTGTGTGGCAGCGGTCTGGTGAGTGCGGCGGCCGCTATGAAGAAGGCCGGGATCATTGATGAGACTGGTACTTATACGAAGGACGATTGGATACGGGATGGCTTCCCTTTATGGAAAGGCCGCGGCGAAGAGGACATCAGGCTGACGCAGGATGATATCCATGAGCTTCTGATGGCAAAGGCTGCTATTGCAGCAGGACTCGAAATCCTTCTGGATTCTGTTCATGAGATGCCGCGAAGGGTTTATCTGGCAGGTGGATTCGGAGAAGGACTGTCTATTTCAGATGCGACTGAGATTGGACTTTTCCCTGAGTCACTTAAAGATGTGGATATCATTCCAGCCGGAAATACATCACTTAAGGGTGCGGTAAAATTTTTATCAGGAGAAAATGAGGCGGCCGCACGGATGAGCCGGATGCAGGAAACGAGCCGTGAAATCAGGCTTGGAGACGATCCCAGGTTCAAGAATCTGTACATCAGAAATATGAAAATATGATGGCCGGTTCTTGCCAATTTTTTCATATAGTGCTAGACTAAATGCAAACTGTATAGCATATGTTGGAGGAAAAAGATGACATATCAGGAAATGACAAAAGAAGAACTCCTCGAAGAGAGACAGACGCTGCAGAAAGAATACGATGCGTGGAAGAGAAAGAATCTTTCTCTCAACATGGCCCGCGGCAAGCCGTCTACAGCACAGCTGGACCTGTCGAATGGTCTGATGGACGTGCTCGATTCCAATAGCTATTTCAATGATCAGACCGGAACTGACTGCAGGAATTACGGTGTCGGTGAGGGTATCCCTGAGGCAAAGGCTCTCATGGGTGAGATGAGCGAAGTGAGCCCTGACGATATGATCATTTTCGGGAATTCGTCCCTGAATATCATGTTTGACTCGATCGCAAGAAGCTATGCCAAGGGTGTCTGTGGCTGTACGCCGTGGTGCAAGCTCGACAACTGGAAGTTCCTGTGCCCGGTACCTGGATATGACAGGCATTTCAAGGTCACTGAGTTTTTCGGTGCTGAGATGATCAATATTCCGATGACTCCGGATGGCCCGGATATGGACATGGTTGAGGATTATGTCAATAATGATCCGGCTGTCAAGGGTATCTGGTGTGTGCCTAAGTATTCGAACCCGCAGGGGTACAGCTATTCTGATGAGACAGTCAGGAGGTTCGCTGCTCTGACTCCTGCCGCAGAGGACTTCAGGATATACTGGGACAATGCATATTCCATTCATCATCTCTATGACGAGCCTGAGAAGCAGGATGTGATCCTTGAGATCCTCGATGAGTGCCGCAAGGCCGGCCATCCTGATATGGTATACAAGTTCATCTCTACATCCAAGGTTACATTCCCTGGTTCAGGACTCGCAGCCATGGCTGCTTCGAAGAAGAACCTTGATGATGTGAGAAAATATATGTCAGTCCAGACCATTGGTCATGACAAGCTGAATCAGTTGCGTCATGTACGCTATTTTGGCAATCTGACAAATATGAAGCAGCATATGAGAAAGCATGCAGCCATCCTTCGTCCGAAGTTCGAGGCTGTATGGGATATCTTTGATAAGAAGCTCGGAGGTCTTGGAATCGGTGACTGGACGAAGCCGAACGGCGGATATTTTGTCTCATTCGATTCACTTCCTGGCTGTGCGAAGAAGATAGTTGCAATGTGCAAGGACTGCGGTGTGACACTCACACCGGCAGGTGCTACATATCCGTATGGCAAGGACCCGGAGGACAGGAATATCCGTATCGCTCCATCATATCCTCCGCTCGATGAGCTGAAGGAAGCTGCAGAGATCTTTACGATCTGCGTGAGGATCGCAAGCATCGACAAGCTCGTAGATGAAGACTGATACATGAACTGAATAATGATTTTTATGGATACGGCAGTTTTTACATTATGTAAAGGCTGCCGTATTTTTTACTCATAAAAGACGGATTTGGAGATTTGTGGTGACAATTTTTACCCTGTATGATAGAATATGGAGATGGCAGAAGAGAGGGATCTTCTGTCATGTATTCAGTTAATATTCCTAGAGAGGACAAAGAGAATCATGAAACTCGTAAAATCACAGGACAGAGATCTGCTGAACAAGAGGTATCTGATACCATCTATCATTGCAATCGGGCTCATACCGCTGATCACACATGAGCAGCAGTACAATACCCATCTGGACAATGCAGAGTGGTTTGCAGCAGGCAATCCGACAGCAGTAGACTTTTTCCTGGTGTGGAAGCAGTGGGCAGTTGTTGCACTGGCTATTATCTGTCTCATCATACTGGCTGTGAGGGTCAATTACTATTATGAGGAACTGCCATGGCTTAAGAAGCCATTCATCCCGGCACTCATCTACGGAGCCATGGTTATCATTTCTGCTATCTGTGCGAAGCAGAAGCTCTTTGCCTTTGCAGGCGGATATGATATGTTCCAGTCGGCACTGGCCATTCTGTCATATCTGGTGATCATGTATTACACTTTCAGCTGTATCAAGTCAGTGGATCATGCAATCTATCTCGTCAGGTACAGCTCATATTTCATGTTTATAGAGATGGTTTTTGCATTTTTCCAGTCGATACATCTGGATCTTTTAAGCACACCTGTAGGCAAGGTGATCATCACGAATCCTGCACGCTGGAGTCAGCTCCAGACACTGACACTTGCAGATTCCATCTATGGTACCATTTACAATCCTGATTATCTGTCAATGTATATTCCGACACTTCTGCCGCTGATCGGAGCACTTTTCCTTCTCGACAAGGAGAAGAAGCAGAAGATATTTGACGGAATTCTGTTTGTACTCTCATTCTATATTCTGCTCAGGTCACCATCATCCGGAAAGCTCGCAATTATTGGCATGGTTGTGATCGGAGCACTGATTCTTCTTTTCAGAAATAAAAAGCATTTCATCATCGGAGTGGTATTGGTATGCGCAGTTGTGGTTGCAGGACTTCTCGCAGTGAAATTCATACCTTCACTGAATCAGAAGGCTGTCTCGCTCTGGTATGGTGATCCTGCGTATGCAAGGGAGGATAAGGACTGCCCGGTAAAGCAGATCACTACTGGCAATAAGGATAAGGGAGTGACTTTCGAGATGAAGGATGGCACGAAGTTCTCATTTAAATGGGAGATGAAAGATGGCGCTGTTGCGAATCTCAAGGCATATGATAAGGACGGCAATGAACTGTTCCTGCATGATCTGTATCAGGGACAGCAGAAATATGTAGTATGGATGCCTGAAGGCAGTGCAGATGATGTGGATCTGAGCGTTGATACGACCAAGGGATCGGTGATGGTCAAGGCTGACATCGATAATGGTGAGGCAGAATACTATTTCACGAATCAGGTGACAGGCGGAGACGCACAGGCTGGAGATTTCTTCCTGTATTCTACTGCCGGACGTCCTGTCAGAATGCCGCAGCAGAACCGCGGTGAGATCGCTGAAGTATTCCCGAATGGTTTCTGGAGCGGCCGTGGCCCGATCTACAACAGGACTATCCCTCTTCTGAAGCACTATATGCTGATTGGTGCAGGTGCTGACAACTATATCATGGTATATCCACAGCGCGATTATATCCTGAACGGATACAGCCTATGGGAGAGAAACAGCAACACTCTGAATGTCAAGCCTCACTGCTTCTATCTGCAGGTATGGATTCAGGAAGGATTCATAGCTCTCGTGGCTATCATGGTATTTTTCGCATGGTATCTGCTGCAGAGCATGAAGCTCTATTATCAGGTGAAGAAGGATGATGAGCTCGGAGTACTTGGATATGCAACATTCCTCGGGATCCTGGCATACCTCATAGCTGTACTGGCCAATGACTCAACCATCTGCACGGCTCCTGTATTCTGGGCTGTATCAGGACTTGGATGGGGTATCAATACCCTGAGACGTAATAAAGAAATAATTTGATTAGTTTCATCTATTGGGATATAATAAGTGACATTGGCACTGCGGTGCCAACGAGAAAATAGAAACGAGGTATTTTCAATGGATGAAAGAATAAAGAAGTACGTCGAGGAGCACATTGACGAGCTGAAGAAAGATATTTCTGATCTGTGTGCAATTCCTTCAGTACTTGCAGATGCTGATGGTGATGCACCATTCGGTCAGGAGTGCAAGAAGGCACTGCTGGCTGCAGGAGATCTGTGCGAGAAGTACGGTTTTCCAACTACGAATTATGACAATTATGTGATAGCAGCCGACCTCGATCCGTCACTGCCGAGATATCTTGATATGCTGGGACATACAGATGTTGTACCGGCTGGTGAGGGATGGACAGTTACAGAGCCATTCAAGGTCATTGAGAAGGATGGTTCTCTCTGGGGCCGTGGTACCAGTGATGATAAGGGACCGCTTCTTTGCGCTCTGTATGCTATGCGTGCTATCAAAGAAAGTGGAATTCCCCTCAAGAAGGGTGTCCGTCTGATCATGGGTTCCGATGAGGAGACTGGATCTATCGATATCACGAAGTATTATGCAAAGGAAAAAGAGGCCGAGTGCACTTTTTCACCAGATGCAGAATTCCCACTTATCAATATAGAAAAGGGCCAGTTCCGTGGCAGGTTCGAGGCAGATGCTCCGGTTGACGGCACAGGTGTGGAGCTTGTATCTCTTGATGCCGGCCTTGCATTAAATGCAGTTCCGAACCGTGCCAGGATAGTGTTCCAAGGCACAGACAAGGCTCAGCTCACAGATGCCTGTGAGAAGCTCAAGAAGGAGATCCCTATTGACTATGAGATCAGTGATGACACTCATGTACTGATCATCGGCGAGAGCGCACATGCATCAACTCCTGAGACAGGTGTGAATGCCGGACTTGCTTCTCTGATGCTCCTTAAGTATCTGCCCCTTGCTGACAGCAAGAGAAATCAGCTGTTCAAGAAGGTTCTTGACTTCTTCCCATATGGTGTATACGATGGATCAGGCCTTGGAATCGCTATGACAGACAAGGAAGGTCTTTCACTTTCAGCAACACTTGATCTGTTCAAGGTTGACAAGGATCATATGTCATTCTCATTTGACTCACGTTCACCGCTTAATGCAGATGATGACAACTGCCTTGCAGTAGCAAAGAAGACTACTGAGGATGCAGGATTTAAGTTCACAAGTCCTGGAATCGTACCACCTCACTATGTACCTGGTGATTCTGATTTCGTAAAGAAACTCCTCGGAGCATATGAAGATGTGACAGGTCTTGAGGGCAAGGCTGTCGGCATCGGCGGCGGCACATATGTCCATGATCTGAAGAATGGTGTGGCATTCGGTGCAGTTCTCCCTGGAATTGACACCCGCATGCACGGCGCGGACGAGTTCATGCCGGTTTACAACCTGATCACGGCAGTAGAAGTATACGCAGAGGCAATTCTTCTGATCTGCGGTTAATTTAATATTGAATCAGACAAGGGGACGGTTCTCATGTCTTTTTAGCTAAATGATTTTAATTAAAAAGACAGGAGAACCGTCCCTCTGTCTTGGGAGGGAATATATGCAGACTTCAATTGCAAAAAATGGTGTGACGCTTACGACCGACGATCATGGCGGTGAGGCAGTATCTCTTGTGAAAAATGGTAAGCAGTATCTGTGGAATGCGGATCCGGCATTCTGGGGCAGACATGCACCGGTACTGTTTCCATTTGTAGGATCGCTCAGAAATCAGGAGTATATTCTCGATGGAAAAAAATATCCTATGGGCCAGCATGGATTTGCGAGAGATATGGAGTTTGAGCTGACTGAAAAGAACGACAGCGGCATCACATATACGCTTAAATCCACGCAGGAGACTCTGGAGAAGTATCCATTTGATTTCACCCTTACCATCACATATACACTTACAGACAGCGGCTATGAGACGAGGTGGACCGTTACGAATGACAGTGACCGTTACATGCCGTTTTCCATCGGAGGTCATCCGGCTTTTATGTGCCCGTTTGATGGCAGTGATGACTATCGTATTTCTTTTGAAAAAATGGGCTTTGCCCCATCACATCTCACCATTCATACAATCGCAGATGACGGTCTCATCAATACAGAGACAAAGGACCTCCCGCTCGATCATGGCATGATCACACCTACAGATGAGCTTTTCGCAGGAGACGCGCTGATCATTGAGAACAGACAGGCTGACCGGGTTTCGCTGCTTCATAATGGAGAGTCATATCTGACTGTGAAGTTCAATACCCCATTGTTTGGCGTCTGGTCGCCGGCCGGAAAGCATGCACCATTTATCTGCATAGAGCCGTGGTACGGCAGGGCAGACGGAGTGGATTTCGAGGGTGAGCTCTCAGACAGAAAGTACAGTCAGGATCTGAAGCCTGGAGAGACATTTACCGGCGGATTTGAAGTGATTTTGCTGTAAATATAAGGGAAAGATAAGGAGCTTAACAGGATGAAAAGAAAACACACACGAATTATCGCGCTGATCATCGTGATCGCTGTAGTCGTGACGACTGTGATGTCGACAGTGCTTGCGTTTGCAGACGAGACTGATACAGACTATGATGACAGCAGCTACAGTGAGTATGAAGACCCTGATGATTATGAAGATTCCGGCGATGACTGGGATGATTATGATATCACGAAAAAGTATGATTTTTCCAATGTCCAGCTGAAGCAGACTTCTGTAGTCATATGCTCACAGGATAGCAGTGCGACGGTAGATGTCGGGCTGAGGGGACTTCCACAGATGGAAGACACAGACTCGGATTATATTGATATTTCTGATGCGACGAGTTCCAATCCGGATATGACAGTTGAAGTTTGGAGAAGCTGGTACAGTGACAGCGTTGATTCGCTTAGTTTTGATGTCAGCGGTGTGGGCGAGACGACAGTGACATTCACTTTCTGTGGGAAGCCTCTGCAGATCAGGATCAGACTGGTACAGGCCTGGATTGACAAGACAGATTTTACCATTTCAAAAGGAAAGACATGTCAGATCGCGATAAATGGTGACATTCAGGGAATAAAGCCGGTATATAAGAGTATGAATCCGTCGGTTGCTTCTGTTTCAGCTTCAGGAAAAGTCAGGGCAAAAAAGAATGGAGCTGCTGTGATAAAGGTAAGTATTGGTGACAGTGCTGCTATGGGAGCTGTAGTGAATGTGGCTCCAGTAAAGAAAATAAAGGCTTTCAACTGGGCAAGGAGTTATGCAGCGAAGAACACATATAGCCAGGGTAAGAGAATGGACAAAGGCTATTTCGACTGCAGTTCGTTGGTTTGGAGAGCATACCACAGTCAGGGTATCAATCTGATGCAGAAGAACTGGGCACCGACGGCTGCCGACATCGGGAAATATCTGGTGGGAAAGCATAAGAAGGTTGCAAGTGCAGACTGGAAGAACTATGAGAAACTGAAGTTCCAGGTAGGTGACCTGCTGTTTGAGACCGGAGAAAATAATGGCCGATACAAGGGCATCTACCATGTAGAAATGTTTGGCGGATACAGCTTCGGTGGCTTCGATACCGATGGTCAGCCGATCCTTGGCACAGAGTTTGCCCGCCTGGGTGGAAGCACGAGCAGCTCGGACTTCCTCTGCCGCCCATGAATTGACACGCCTCTGCTGATACTGTATAGTATCGGCGGAGGATTTTTTTATGTCTTTAAAAAATATGACAGGTCCAGCTCCTGATAAATACGACTTCATAGCGATGGATATGGATGATACCCTGCTTCGTTCGGACAAGACCATTTCGGATGAAACTCTTGCATCTTTTGCAAAGGTAAAAGATGCCGGCAAGTGTGCCACGATATGTACCGGACGTCCTGTAGCGGAGATTGGTCCATATGATGAGCAGTTCAGGGATATACATTACTACATCTGCGAGAGCGGTGCTCTTATATATGACCATTTTGCTCATAAACCGCTGAAGCGGCATACCATAGACCCGTCAGCCGTTCCTGCTGTGATAGACGCCATCGGAAAAGAAGACGTCATGGTGCAGGTCATGATAAACGGTGAATCGATAGTCGAGGGATCAAAGGTCCCGAACATGGGGCATTACAATATGGGCGTCTACGTATCTCTGTATTCAACGGTCGCTCATCATGTGGATGATATCGTACCAGTGCTTCAGGAGCATTCTTCTGATATTGAAAAAATAAACATCTATCACATCAGCCGTGAGGCCAGTATCCGCACCTCAGAGCGCCTTGAGGGTCAGAACGTGGAGAGAATCTACGCGGAGATCTCATCTCTTGAGATAAGCCCCGTTGGAGTCCATAAAGGAGTCGGAATTGCAGACCTGTCATCATATCTTGGCATCCCGATCGAGAAGACGATAGCAGTCGGTGATGCTGATAATGATATCCCGATGTTTCACGCAGCAGGCCTTGCACTCGCTGTCGGCAATGCCAATGAGCACGCAAAAGCCGCCGCCGATATCATCATTCCTGACAATAACTGCGACGGCTGCCTGTACGCCATCAATAAGTACATACTGTAAGGAGAACCGTCCCCTGTCCCCCTGTCTTTTTTGTTAGTACTGGGCTTTGCCGGTGTTCACATAGAACGGGAGTGCCATTATACTCTTTGAGTCATCGGCGCTGGATTTAGTAGACACATAGAGGTTCGAATCCTTCAGGACTGCGAGGGTGTTCGTGAAATCCTTGTACACCGGATATGTATAGGCGTTTTCGCCGTATTCATTGCCAGCGGGATTTTTATTGATCTTCTGCACTTCGATAGTGCCGACAGGTACATGATATCCTGCCAGACTGAAATCGTAGTTCGCGAGATCCCTGATGTAGGCTTTCTTTATCCTGTTATAGGTATCCATGTCATCACTGGCGATCCTGAAGTCGGTGGAATCACCATTGTAGTAGGTGATCATAAAATGTTTCGCTGTGCTAGTGAAGCTTTCATCGTGATAGAACCTGAACCATCCTTCTTTGAACTCTTCGCTGGACAGAATCTTATTCAGAGAGTCCTTACAGCTCACAGGGATGTTTACCTTGCGGCCTTTTATCTGACCGTTTTTCATACGGTAGTATATGGTTATCCCATATATGCAATCTTCACTTTCACCATTTACAGCGGTTTCTTCACCGATTGACAGAAGAGTATTCAAGGTGTCAATGTCGGTGAGCTTCATGTATTTTTTGGTGTATTCGTATTTGAAATTCTCCATGTTGCTGTCGCTGGTGATGTACGCGCTTGATACCTGTGAAGCATCAGGAACCCAGTGGTTGTAGCCGGTTATATCGAAATAGAATCCGAGGAAAAGGACAAGAGCGGCGGCACATCCGATGACCGAATAGCCGAATCCTTTGAAAATCTTTTTGACATCGGAATTGTAGATGGCCTCCATGACTCCGCCGACGACAATCATCGTGATCAGCATGATGACCACACACACCGGGCCAGTCTGATATCTCGAACCGCCAGTGAATACAAGTGTAGCTACGATACAGCAGATAAAAATGACTGCAATCTTCGTGATGTACCTCACAACCCTGTATGGCACGGAGTTTCCGGCAAATTCAGCCTTTCTGTTTCTGTACAGAAGCCAGGCAATCAGAAGCACCACAATTCCCATGAAGATATTGTGACCGATCGCTTCACCGGTACGCATGTAGTTCCTGATTGTGGACAGTGGTGAAAAAATTCCATGTGTACTGAAGAAAGTTCCATTCGGCATTGTCACCATGTATCCGAGGCATAAGTTGATGCTTAAATCAAACATGATCTCATATGTGAGAAGTACAGCATCAGCAATCACAGCGACCACGATATTCCCTGTGAGCATGATCGCAAGTACCGAGAAAGAGAATACTGAGAAATACAGGAACAGATTTCTTACAAAGGCCACAAAAGCTGTGCTTATGACAGACAGGTTGAGCGCATGCCCGATTCCTGCTACTATGAATCCGAGGAGCAGTGATACAAGATATGATACTGTATAGATGACAGTGCTGTTGATCACAATTCCGAAGAAATGAGCATTCCTGGATACTGGCTGGCTCTCATAGAAATCGAGCCGCACCCTGCTGTCAAGCCAGTAAAATCCCTCAATTCCAAGGAGCACTGCACCGACAATGGTGATTATGCTGTTGAATCCCTGGTTGCCAAACAGATATTTCACCTGATCGGGCATGCCGCTACCTGATATATCATGATTTGACAGGCGGATCCCGATGAACACTGCGTTGTACAGGATGAAGACGAGAAATGCCAGTATCACAAGCCATTTTCTTCTTTTAAAAATATTCTTCTGCAAAGTCATAAAATTACTGGATGATGAGTTTTCTGACATCATAGCCCGCTCCCTCCGTTTCTGCAATAAATAGTTCCTCAAGCGTCAGCGGCAGTATCTCAAAGAAGACAGTATCTATATGAGAAAAAACTTCCGTTACCTGCTGTCTGTCAGCCTTCACCGTCATTACGTGAAGCATTCCCTGCCTCTCATCGGCCATTACGTCGAGATTCTGCTTTACAGTGGCCAGATCTTTTTCATCAGAGAATACACACTGCAGCTTCAGAAGACCAGTCTTCATGTCATCAAGAGATTCGGACAGCAGCAATCCTCCCTTATGCAGCAGGCCAACATGATCACAGATGTCCTCAAGCTCACGAAGACTGTGAGAGGAGATGAGAGGTGTGAGTCCTCGCTCTGACATTTCGTCAGCAAAAAGTGATTTCACCGCAGCTCTCATTACCGGGTCGAGTCCGTCAAAAGTCTCGTCCAACAGAATATACTTCGTATTCGCACAGACAGCGAGAAGAATGGCGAGCTGCCTCTTCATGCCTTTTGAATAGGTCGAGATCCTCTGCGTGCTCCTGAGCGAGAAAGCATTTTTGAGACGCACGAATTTTTCCATATCAAAATTCTCATACATAGATGCATAGTACAGTGCCATATCCTTCGCAGTTGCATTATTGAAAAAATACAGTTCGTCAGGCACAAATACAAATTCCCTTTTTGCCACCGGATTGTCATATGCAGGCTGCTCATCGACAGTCACGCTGCCCTTGTCAGGTTTCAGGACACCTGCGATCAGACGCAGCAGGGTGCTCTTCCCGGCGCCGTTGGTCCCTACAAGTCCTGTTATCTCTCCGTCATTTACTGTAAGGGAGATATCTGACAGGGCCTTTGTTTCGCCGAAGGACTTGGTCAGATTTTTGGTAGCTATCATTTTAGTAATTCCTCCCTGCTTATTCCAATGTCTGAAGCCTCTTTGAAAATAGCGTCCAGACGATCCTTAAGTTCCTTTCTCTTTTTCTCTCTGAGGTCAGGGTTCTCCCTGACGAAATTTCCCCGCCCTTTCACGGAATATATGTAGCCCTCACGTTCGAGTTCCGTGTATGCCTTCTGCACCGTGTTCGGATTGGTCGACAGCTCCATCGCGAGCTTCCTGACCGACGGCATCGGCTCATCAGGCTTCATGGCACCCTTCAGTATCAGCATCCTGTACATATCCGTGATCTGTTCATAAATAGGACGCGGGTCCTGCAAATCCAGATAATTCACATGCTTTCCTCCTTTCGAAGTTCTTTAAAAACAATTATTGTTCGAACTGTACTAATCATACTATTACAGCTACTATATGTCAAGCGGATTCTGAAATATTCTGTACGAAAAAGCATTCAGGCCGTTCCCGGCGCGCAGTCGAGACATACGAAGTATGGCGAAGACGGAGCGCATAGGCCGGCTTTTGCGTACAGAATATGTCAGAATCCGCGGGAGCTGTCTACATAAATAATACATTTCACACAATCTGTTTCTTGAAAAATAGCCGTTTTCCCTTTAAAATTAGTAAAGAAAAAATATTGAAACACTATATGTAGGAGGATTTTTTTAATGGCTAGCTTAAAGCATAAAGCAGAGCGTGCAGCTTTTGATGTAGCGATAACAGCAGCGTTAAAACATGTTGATAAAGGCAGAGGAAAAGCAATGTGCCAGCTCATCGATCTGGTACAGAAGGTACTTAAGGACACCTGGCCGGATGCGGCTTATGATGCCCTGAGAGGACAGTTCGAGGATCCGGACAGCAAGTGGATGAAGTTCACGAACAAGATCTTCGACGAGGTAGATCCACGACTTATCAAGATGGCAGCCTTAAACCTTGGCTATGAGTCAGCATTCAGAGGATATAAGGATACAAGAGCCCTTGGCGAGAAGGAGAACTGCAATATTCCGTGGACCATCCTTGTAGACCCGACCTCAGCCTGCAACCTCCACTGCACAGGATGCTGGGCAGCAGAGTATGGTAATAAGCTCAACCTCACATACGATGAGCTCGACAAGCTGATCACAGAGGGTGAGGAAATGGGTATTCACAACTGGCTCTTCACAGGCGGTGAGCCTCTTGTCCGCAAAGCTGATCTGATCAAGCTTGCAAAGAAGCACAATACATCATATTTCCAGCCATTTACAAATGCAACTCTGATCGACGAAGAGTTCTGCAAGGAAGTAAAAGAGTGCGGAAACATGAGCTTCGCAATCTCGGTAGAGGGATTTGCAGAGGCTAATGACGGACGTCGTGGCCAGGGTGTATTCGACAAGGTAATGCATGCAATGGATCTGCTGAAGAAGTACAAGCTCTTCTTCGGATGCTCAATCTGCTATACACATGTCAATTATAAAAATGTAACCAGTGATGAGTTCCTTGATCTCCTTGTGGAGAAGGGTGCCCGTTACATCTGGTACTTCCATTATATGCCGACTGGTGCTGCCGGAGTCACAGAGCTCTGCCCGACACCTGAGGAGCGTGAGTACATGTTCCACAGGGTTCGTGAGATCCGTGGATTCAAGGGTGGCAAGCCAATCTTCGCTCTCGACTTCCAGAATGATGGCGAGTTCGTCGGAGGCTGTGTAGCCGGAGGACGTGAGTACTGCCATATCAATGCCCGTGGAGACGTTGATCCGTGCGTATTCATCCACTATTCAAGCGCAAATATCCGCAGGGACAGCCTGCTTGACTGCTTCAAGCAGCCGATCTTCCAGCTGTACAGAGAGCAACAGCCGTTCAACAAGAATATGCTTCAGCCTTGCCCGATGCTTGAGAATCCATCGATCCTCGGACAGCTCGTCAAGGAAGGAAAGGCAGTTCCTACTGATCCTGAGTCGCCTGAGTCTACAGAGGATCTGTTCAAGAAGACCGAGCCATACGCCAAGGCATGGGCTCCGGTTGCAAAGCGTCTCTGGGCAGAGGAGCATCCTGACCGCGTAGAGAAGGAGCCTGAGAAGGCAGAGGATAAGGCCACACAGGCAGTCTGAAAATAAAGACGATTAAGGGCTTCGGTCTCATTGACCGGGGCCCGTTTTTGTTGTAAAGTATAAGAAGCGTTTTTGGAGGTAAAATATGAAGACAGGGCTTGTTGTCGAAGGCGGGGGAATGAAATGTGCCTATTCATCAGGAGTACTCGACGTATTCATGGAGAATGGCATCACCTTTGACTATGTCAACGGAGTATCAGCCGGCTGTGCATGTGCGGCTTCGTTTCTGGCAGGACAGCGTGAGAGGAACCGCAGGTTCTATTCCATTCATTCCATGTCGAAGAAGTATGCAGGCATAGAGAATCTCATAAAGACCGGGAGTTTTTTCGGACTTGACTATATATACAGCACGCTGACCAATGAGGACGGTGCTGATCCGCTCGATTTCGATGCAATGGAAGCCAATCCGGCTGAGTTCGAGGTCGTAGCGACTGATGCTGAGACCGGTCATGCCGTATATTTTGACAAGAAGGATATGAGAAAAAATGACTACGCCGAGATAAAGGCCAGCTGCTCACTTCCAGTGATGAGCAGGCCACAGGTGGTGGGTGGCAGGGAATACTTCGACGGCGGCGTGAGCGACTCCCTTCCTATACAGAGAGCCTGGGAAAAGGGCGTTCGCAGGGCCGTGGTTATTTTTTCAAAGCCGGAGGGATTCATCAAGCAGCCGGAGGGCCATAGGGTCATCTATACGCTTGCACTCCGCAAATATCCTGCAATCATCTACAGGCTCAATCATCGTCATGAGTTCTACAACCGCCAGATTACGAAGATCAGGCAGATGCGTGATGAGGGCAAGGTTCTTACTTTTTCACCACGTGCAGATATTGAGGTCAGCACTTACAAGGTCGATCAGGACGTGATGGAAGAGCTCTATGCAAACGGAAGAGAGGATGCTGAAAGACGGGTAGACGAGCTTAAGGAGTTTTTACGTGTCTAATAAAGGGAAAAATTTTCTGTTTGGCATTCTGCCGCCAATCTGCGTTTTCGTACTGCAGAATCTGGCATCACTGATTGTTGCTGAGATCATGTTTGTGTATCACGGTGCTACCTTTTCAGGAGGCAGCTACACTGATTTCTACAAGCAGGTGACATCAGCACTTACAGGCAGGACCTATACTTCTGTTACTTTATTTATATATAGTATTATAGGACTTATATTATTTGGCTGGTGGTTCTCGAAAAAGAGATGCCAGTTCGAGTGCCGGAGCATGACACTCAAGGGCTTCAGACCGGTATTCATGATCATTGGCCTGATCCTCTTTGTGCTCGGGGCACAGATCCTATCGAGTTTTCTTGTCTCACTGATGAGTGCGGCATTCCCGAAGGAGCTGGCAAAGTATACTGCCATGCTCAAGAGGTCAGGGCTCAGTGGTGATATACCACCTCTCATGATAGTATATTCGGCTGTTCTCGGACCTATTACAGAGGAACTGGCGTTTCGCGGGCTTTCGATGGGATATTTCAAGAAATCGATGACCTTTGCCTGGGCCAATATCCTTCAGGCACTGCTGTTTGGACTGATCCACGGCAATTCGATCCAGTTTGTCTATGCATTCCTGCTAGGACTGCTGTTCGGATATATAGCTCACAAGACTGGCAGCCTGCTGGTCACTATCATTCTGCATATCTGCTTCAACAGCTGCTCATTCATTATTGAAGCGCTGTTCCCGCATGCTCTGAATGGCGGCGCTATAATGGCTTTTGCAATTCTGGTGCTGTCGATGATGGCGGTTTACGCAGGAGTGATTCTGCTCGTATCGTCACAGCCGATGGCAAAAGAAAAATAAGGGTGATAGCATGGCTTTCGTACACTTGCATACGCATACGCAGTACTCAATACTCGATGCGTCCAATAAAATAGACAACTACATAGCCCGTGTGAAGGCACTTGGCATGAATGCGGCTGCGATTACCGACCATGGCAATATGTATGGCGCCATTGAGTTCTATCAGAAGGCGAAAAAGGCCGGTATCAAGCCAGTCATTGGCTGCGAGGTGTATGTAGCGACGGGCAGCAGGTTCGAAAAGAACGCACAGAAAGGTGATACGAGATACTATCACCTTATTTTGTTATGTGAAAATATGACCGGCTACCAGAATCTGATCAAGCTGGTTTCAATCAGTAATACCGAAGGATTCTACTTCAAGCCGCGTATCGACCGTGAGTGCCTTGAAAAGTACCATGAAGGTCTCATCTGTCTGTCAGCCTGTATAGCCGGCCAAGTGGCCAGAGCTTCGATGATCAGCTATGACAGGGCAAAGGAAGTCGCACTCTGGCATGACGGTGTCTTTGGTCATGGCAATTATTTCCTCGAGATGCAGAATCATCAGGACAATTCCCTGGAGCAGAAAGTCGCGAACCAGACTATCATTAAAATCAGCAAAGAGACGGGAATTCCGCTTGTAGTCACTAATGACTGCCATTATACACTGCCAGAGGATGCTGCGAGCCATGATGTGCTTCTGTGCATGCAGGAGAACAAGCTCGTCACAGATGAAGACAGAATCCATTATGATGGCGGCCAGTACTATGTAAAAAGTGAAGAGGAGATGCGTGCACTTTTCCCTGGATTTGATGAAGCACTCGACAATACGCAGAAGATAGCGGACAGATGTGAGGTTGACTTTGTATTCAACCAGTATAAAAAACCAAATTACACCCTGCCTGAAGGCCATGAGAATCAGACCGCTCTTGAGTTTCTGACGGAACTCATCGAAGAAGGATTCGTTGACAGATATACCAACAACCCTGAATACAATGAAGAACAGACGAAAAAGATCCATGATGACACGATGAAGGAACTCGATGTCATCAGGGAGAAGGGATTCGTCGAGTATATCCTGATCGTATGGGATTACATCAACTGGGCTAATACTCATGGGTGCAAGACCGGACCGGGCAGAGGTTCTGCAGCCGGCAGCCGTGTCTGCTACTGTATCGGAATCACAGCTATTGATCCAGTGAAGTACAACCTCCTGTTTGAGCGATTCCTGAATCCTGAACGAGTATCCATGCCTGATATTGACGTGGATTTCGAAGATCGTGAGAGAAACCGTGTCATTAACGACTATATTTTCAAGAAATATGGCCAGGACCATGTGTCACTGATCACGACTTTCCAGAATATGAAGGCCAAGGCTGTCATCAAGGATGTCGGACGTGCAATGGGAATCCCGTTCAATGTGACGAATCGTGTATCCAAGCTGATCCCGAATGAACTCAATATCACACTGCCACAAGCCCTGAAGAAGAGTCCTGATCTGGCGGCAGTGGCTTTTGAATCAGACGAGAATAAGAAGTGGTTTACCGTTGCTGAAGAGCTCGAGGGAATCCCGAAGTCTACAGGTGTTCATGCAGCGGGTGTTGTCATCTATCCTGAAAGAGCAGACGAATGCATGCCGCAGGGACGGTCAAAGGATGGAACTCCGGCCTGCGAGTACAATATGATCCAGCTCGAGCAGCTCGGATACCTCAAGATGGACTTCCTGGGTCTTCGTACCCTTACAGTTGTTAAGGATGCGGTGAAAAATATAAAGCAGACCCGTGGAATAGATGTAGACATAGATCACATAGACTTAAATGACAAGGAGACTTTAGACTTCATAGGAACCGGCAGGACTGTAGGTGTATTCCAGCTCGAGGGTGCTGGCATGCAGTCATTCATGAAGGAGCTCTCGCCATCATCATTTGAAGATATCATAGCCGGAATTTCTCTGTACAGGCCTGGCCCGATGCAGTTCATTCCTGACTATATCCGTGGGAAAAAGGATCCCGACTCTGTAGTATACAGGTGCAGGGCACTTGAGCCGATACTCAGGGATACCTATGGCTGTATTGTGTATCAGGAGCAGGTCATGCAGATCGTGCAGCAGCTCGCCGGATACTCGATGGGTCAGGCTGATATCATGCGCCGTGCCATGTCGAAGAAGCATCAGGATGAGATCAATGCCGGCCGTGATTCCTTTGTCTACGGGACAGGGAAGCCGGGTGAGAAGGGGTATGTGCCTGGCTGCATCAAGAACCATATCTGCGATACAGATGAAGAGTCGGAAAAAGTGGCTAATGAGATATATGATTCCATGCTGGATTTCGCCCAGTATGCATTCAACAAATCCCATGCAGCAAGCTACGCCGTGCTATCCATGCAGACTGCATATCTCAAGCACTACTATCCAGCCGAGTATATGGCAGCTCTTCTTACATCTGTCATAGATTCAGCAGGCAAGCTGTATGACTACCTGAATGCTGCCCGTGATATGGGTATAGAGGTTCTGCCGCCCGATGTGAATGAAGGCATGGGAGAGTTCTCTGTCAGCAATGGAAAAATAAGATACGGCCTCAATGCCATCAAGTCAGTCGGTGGAGTGATGGCCGATAATATCATTGCAGAGCGTGATCGCGCTGGAAAATATATTTCATATGAGGATTTCCTGAAGAGATGCATGCCTTTCGGTCTCAATAAAAAGGTCATGGAGAATCTTGTGAAGTCCGGAGCATGTGACTGTTTCGGTGCGAACCGCAGATCCATGTATGCCGGGATCAATACGATAATGGATGATATAGCCCGTGAACAGAAGGATTCAGTTTCAGGACAGCTGTCATTCCTCGATCTGATATCTGCAGGAGATGAGAGAAAGCAGCTCGAACACAGGCTTCCGGTGACTCCTGAATTCGACCGTGACATGCTTCTTTCCTTTGAAAAAGAAGTGCTTGGCATATATATCAGCGGACATCCGCTCGAGGAATACCTGCCTGTCATCAGGAAGAATGTGGATCTGTATTCAAAGGACTTCCATCTGAGGGAAGAGACAGGTGAGCCTGATGTGAAACAGAACCAGCGCGGAACAATGGCCGTGGTTGTAAATGAGATTTCGGTCAAGTTTACAAAGACGGACAGAGCCATGGCGTTCGTGACCGGCGAAGATCTGTATGGGACGATAGAGATCATATTTTTCCCAGACTGTTTTGACAAGTACCGTCATGAACTCGTTGAGGACGGCAAGTATCTGATCAGGGGCCATGCATCGGTCGACGATGAAAAAGATGCGACATTTATAGCTGATGAGCTCGTGAGCTTCACTAACCTGCCAAAGGATGTATGGGTTCGCTTTGCAGACCGTGCAAGGTTCGATGCAAAAGAGCCGGCACTACTGCAGCTATTTGAGGGCCGCCCGTCAGGCCGCGACACTCTGGTTGTCTATCTGAATGCAGAGAAGCAGATGAAGCGTTATTCATCCCTTCATTTCACGGCCGATGACCAGCTGATAGACTACATCCGTGACCTTGCTGGCGAAGAAAATGTATCGATCACCAGTGGCCGGATCTAAAGACAGGGGGACGGTTCTCCTGTCTTTTTACATAAATTTTTTGAACTATAAGGAGACTTAAATGACTGAATTAAAAGAACGTAAGGATATGGATCCTGAATTCGAATGGGACCTGACGACACTGTATAAGAGCGATAAGGACTGGGAGAATACCCTGCCACAGCTCGATGAGAAGATAGCTGCAGTCACGGATTTCAAAGGACAGCTGCATGATGCTGCTACCATAAAAAAGTATTATGACGCGCAGGTCGATCTTGGCCTGCTGCTTGATGACCTGTTCGAATATGCGTCTCTCAGGAAAAATGAGGACAATGGCGCTGATGCCGGACAGCAGATGTATGCAAAGATCTATTCTAAATATGTGCAGGCCGTTACGGCGACTGCGTTTGCAGAGCCTGAGATCCTTTCACTGCCTGAAGATGAGCTGAAAAAGATCACTGACAGTGATGAACTGAAGGGATATCACTATACAATGGTGCAGCTCCTGAGACAGAAACCTCATACACTGACCGGCGATCAGGAAGAGCTCCTGGCTCAGTTCGGAGAGGTCTTCGGAGCTCCGAAGAATATCGCCAATACGCTTCAGGATGTAGATCTGACATTCGATGAAGTTACAGATGATAATGGGAAAAAGACTGAGGTCACTGGATCTAATTACATCCTGCTCCAGTCTTCTGATGACAGGACTCTCAGGGAGAATTCTTTCCACAGCTTCTATAAAGGATATGAAAAACATATCAATACTTTCGCTGCTACCTATTCCGGAGCAGTAAAATATGCTGCAGCAGAGGCTAAGGCCCGCCATTATAAGAGCAGCAGGGCCATGGCTATGGCGGATGAGTATATTCCTGATGAAGTCTATGAGAATCTGATTGAATCCGTAAGGGCCCACATGCCTGCGATGTATAAATATGTGTCGCTTCGCAAGAAGCTCCTTGGCATAGACGAGCTGCACTACTACGATCTGTATGCTCCGCTCGTGAAGGGCAATGACAAGAAGTATACATATGTAGAAGCCCGGCAGATGGTACTCGATACCGTATCTCCTTTTGGAAAAAATTATACAGATACTGTAAAGAAGGCTTTTTCGGAGCACTGGATCGATGTCTACCCGAACAAGGGCAAAACAGGCGGTGCTTATTCTTCAGGTACATATCAGAGTAATCCGTTCATTCTCACGAATTTTACGGGAACTCTGGATTCGGTTTCTACAATTGCCCATGAGATGGGTCATTCGATGCAGACCTGGCTGTCAAACCACGCCCAGCCGCCACAATATGCCCAGTACACTCTTTTCGTGGCCGAGGTTGCTTCAACTGTGAATGAGAATCTGCTTGTGGAGCATCTTCTGGATACGACCGATGATCCGCGAGAGAAGCTTGTGTATCTGAACCAGTATCTCGAGGGCTTCAAGGGGACTGTTTACCGCCAGACGATGTTTGCAGAATTTGAAAAACAGGCTCATGAGCTTGCAGAAAAAGGCGAGGCGCTCAATGCTACGGCACTGAATGCAATCTATAAGAAGCTGATCGAAGACTATTTCGGACCGGAGCTTGTCGTAGATGATGAGGTGAAATATGAGTGGGCCAGAATCCCGCATTTCTACCGCCCGTTCTATGTATACAAGTATGCAACCAGCTATTCGGCTGCCGTTGCCATTTCCGAGGCTATACGAAAAGAAGGAACTCCGGCCGTCAAGCGGTACCTGGAGTTCCTTTCAATGGGAGGCAGCGCCGATCCTATCAATGAGCTGAAGCACGCCGGAGTAGACCTCACAACGAAGGCCCCGATAGATACGGCACTTGAAAAATTTGAAAAAATTGTAGAAGAGGCAGATCAGATCATTTTGTAAAATAATCTCTGGCAAATCCCATATGCTGGACTATTTCCATGGTCCCCTGATATCTGCCATTTTTGTCTCTTACAGCCATATAGCGGATCAGAACAGGCTCACCGGATCTCTCATTCCAGATGTCGACTGAGTCTTTCTGGCCGCTTTTCAGTTCAGAGATCACCATGCGTACCATCGGCTCTACCTTAGGTGGATGGCAGGTATATACTTCTCTGTCAAGCGCCGCAAGCGGTCTCTTGAAGAGTTTGGTGCCTTCATTCTGGTTGAAATACCTGTTGATATCATTTTCATCAATAAAAGTGATTTCAAGCGGGATCGTATCAAGCATTGCATTCAGCTGTTCTTTGTTGAAATGACCGGATGGAAGTACGATTTCATCATCAGATCCATTCACATTGGCAGTCTCAGAGGCTTCGCTCCATTCCGGAACAGGAGCAATGAGGCAGAATTCATAGTCTTTCATATCCCTTGCGATGCCTTTCCAGACATCCTCAGAGAAATTCTTTGCGCACAATGGGAGAAGGATGTTGTTCTCTTTATAGACCATCTCTTCAGCACGGGTCAGGACCTTGTCCATTCTCGACTGCCAGGCTTCCTCTTCCATGCGGTCAGCATTTTTCCAAGCTTCATTGTAAAGGGTTTTCATCTCGTCACGGATCTCATCATCAACACCCCACATCACATCAGAAGGTCCGGAGAAACCGTAATCTTTTTTCAGTACAGGATATAAGAGATCACCCTTTTTTGCATAATGCACAGCTATCTGTCTGGTCCTGTCAAATGTCTTAATAACATCCTTTTTTGAGTCAAGCGCGTGGCGCATTGCTTTTAGCTGCTTCTCAACAGCCTGATTTTCGAGCCAGAATATCTGTAATGGATGACCCTCGATCTGTCTTAATTTCATAAGATTGTCATCTGCACCGTCTGTCCTGTGCAGCTTATTCTGCTGTTTCCCGCCATTCAGTCTGTTGACAGCCGCCTGCTGGTCAGCACTAAGCGCTGCCTTAGCAGCCTTGTTCAATGATGCCTGTACAGCCTTCTCAGCATTGTCGATCTGTTCCTGCCTTGTGGCACCGTGGAAAAGAGCTGAATGCACATCGCATAGTCTCTGCACATCACTTATCGGCCTACCAGCTTCAATCAGGGTCTGCTCGGCCTTTGCAATCTCAGCAGCATCTACATCCTTAAAGTTCTTTACGAAATCAGCCCTTACTGACTCCAGGTCCTCACCCTCACTTAATCTCTGTACATATTCCTTAAGAAGTTCTGTTCTGTCTGTCATCGTATTTACCTCCGTTCGATGATTGAAATATATCATGTCAGTCAGATAATATACGTTGCAAATCCAACAGAAGATAAACATGTGTCAGGGGGATTGCAAGACAGGAGAACCGTCCCCCTGTCTCCCTTGAAAAAACTGCGCTGGTATGCTATTTTTACAGGAACGAAAGGCGTGTATATATGAGTAATCAGTGCGATACCTGCAATAATCTGGTATATGACGAGGATGAAGAAGCATATGTCTGTGACGTGGACATGGATGAAGACGATATGGTGCGGCTCTACACAGGCCATTATCCTACGTGCCCGTATTACCAATCGGATAACGAATATGAAGTCGTGAAACATCAGGCCTTCTGATGCCGGCGTCTCAAAAGGTCACTCGCGACTCATGTGATGTCCGACCATACTACATTTGACAAAGGGATATATATATGTTAAATTAAATTGTACACAATTCAATTAGCTTGAGAGGAGCAAAATATGTATGATACAGTGATAGTCGGCAGTGGCCCGGCAGGACTTACAGCAGCCATTTATGCAAAGAGAGCAGGACTGGAGACTCTTCTTATAGAAAATACACCGGTCGGCGGCGGCCAGATCGCAACAACAGACAGGGTTGACAATTACCCGGGATTACTTGGAATCAATGGCATGGAGCTCGGAATGAAGTTCCGTGAGCACGCAGAGAAACTGGGATGCGAGTTCAGGGATGGTCAGGTCGTAAAGGTGGAGCCGGATAAGGTGACACTCGATGACGGAACCACGATAGATACGAAGACAGTGGTTCTGGCGCTTGGAGCAGATCATAGACAGCTCGGAGTACCAGGAGAGAATGAGTTCCGTGGCAAAGGAGTATCATACTGTGCTACCTGTGACGGAGCTTTCTTCTGGAAAAAGGATGTAGCAGTAGTCGGCGGTGGAGATGTGGCACTTGATGATGCCATCTATCTTTCACGCTTCGCAAGCAGGGTTTACCTTATTCATAGAAGAGATGAGTTCCGCGGGGCACAGTCGCTCGTGGATGAGGCCTCTTCTAAAGAAAATGTAACATTTGTAATGGATACCGTCGTAAATCAGGTAGACGGTGAAAATATGGTCACAGGAGTCGAGACTGAGAACAAGAAGACAGGAGAAAAGAGCACAATCCCTGTTAACGGAGTCTTCATGGCAGTCGGAACCCAGCCGAATACGGCAGGCATCGAAGGCCTTCCGGATACAGATGATCACGGATATGTGATTGCAGGCGAGGACTGTGTGACTAGTATTCCGGGAATCTTCGCAGCAGGCGATCTGCGTACGAAGCAGCTCCGTCAGGTCATCACAGCAGCCGCCGACGGCGCCAACGCCATCACCTCCGTCCAGAGTTTTTTAAGAAAATAAGAATCTTCAATTTTTTCTCAAGAAAAACTTGACAAAGACCTCTTATGAGTGTATATTAACAAATGTAACAAATTTGTAATAAATGTTAATGACAGTATAACAAATTTTTAAGAGGTCAAGAATTAATGAATCGTAATCGCAGAATACAGGCAGCAGCACTTACACTTTCAGCAGGAATCATGATCGCAGGTGCATCACTTCCAGCTCAGGCAGCTCCGGTTGCAGGTGCATCAGCAATGGTCAAGCTCGCAAGCGCCGATACTGATTCAGCAACAGCAGATACAACAGATGACACAGCAGTCACTGGAACAGGCAGTACACTTTCAGGAGTCAACAGAGCATTAGCAGATATCGTCTCAGATACTTCAGACGAGCTCGATGCAGAGGAGGATCAGGAAGCAGCTGACAAGGCAGCAGAGCAGGAGAAATACGACAAGCTCGCAGTAGCAAAGGTTTCAGATTACGCCAATGTCAGAAAGCATGCCAGCCAGGCATCCAGGCTGGTAGGCCATATTTACAACAACAATCTCGGTCATGTCATTGATACCAAGAAGGGCTGGACGAAGATCAAGTCCGGAGATGTGACAGGCTGGGTCAAGAACGAATATCTCGAGGTAGGCAGCAAGAAGGCGGTTTGTGATGCTGCAACTCAGGTAGCAACAGTCAATACCACTACTCTCAAGGTTCGCGCCAAGGCAGACAAGGATTCAGAGGTTCTTGATCTCGTACCTGGTACTACAAAGCTCAAGGTTCTCTCAGATGAGAAAGATGGCTGGATCAAGGTAAAGGCAGACGATGACAAAGGTTATGTTTCAGCAGACTATGTCACAGTCAAGGATACCTTCTCACATGCCAAGACTATAAAGGCAATCAAGGCAGCACAGGCTTCAAAGGCAGCTAAGGCAAATGTAGCAGATGCAGTTTCAAGCAGCAGCTATTCAGGCTCATCTTCTTCATCGGGTTCTGGCTCATCATCGAGCAGCAGTTCATCATCGAGCAGCAGTTCATCATACTCAGCTCCTTCAGGTGGAAGCGGAAGTTCAGTAGCAAGCTATGCATGCCAGTTCGTTGGCAATCCATATGTATGGGGCGGTACATCACTTACTAATGGCGCTGACTGCTCAGGATTCGTAATGAGCGTATACCGTCAGTTCGGTGTCAGCCTTCCTCATTCTTCATCAGCAGACAGAGGCGTAGGAAGAGCCGTATCTACATCAGACATGCAGCCAGGAGATATCGTATGCTACAGCGGACATGTAGCAATCTATATCGGCGGTGGCAGAATTGTTCACGCATCAAATGCCCGTGACGGAATCAAGATTTCAAATGCCAATTACAGAGGCATCGCAGCAGTCCGCCGCGTACTTTAATTAAGAGCTTACAGAGCCGGCCTTTTATGGGTCGGTTCTTTTTTTATGTAAAAATTTTATGTAAAAATATACAAAAATTGCCAAAAAGTACTTCCATCTTTTGTCAATATGTATTAAACTATAATGTGATATTGTAAATATTGCTCAAAAACGAACGATGCTTTTAGTGCACATTTACCAACGGGGGTTAAAATGATCACTAATCAGATATTACAGAAGACGATAGACGGACTCAGTTCTATCACAAAAGTGGATTTCGCAGTTACAGATCCGGAGGGCATCGTACTTGCATCAACTATGCAGGATGCATCCGGATACAGTGCATCGACAGTGGATTTCGCCAAGTCGCATGCAGAGAGCCAGGTCATGGACGGCAGTGATTTTTTCAAGGTGTATGACGATGGCAATCTCGAGTTCATCCTGATAGCAAAGGATGATGACGAAGAGAAGGCTGCCGGAATGGGCAAGGTAGCAGCATTCCAGCTGTCAGAGCTGACTGCGGCATACAAAGAGAGATTCGACAGGGACAATTTCATCAAGAATCTCCTGCTGGACAATCTCCTTCTCGTAGATATCTACAACAGATCGAAGAAGCTGCATATCGAGGTCGAGGCACTTCGTGTATGCATAGTCATCGAGATAGATGATGACAAGAAGAAGGGTGATGAGCTCGAGTGCGTCAGGGGTATTTTTGGCGGCAAGAGCCATGATTTCGTCACGGCAGTTGACGAGAAGAATATAATAGTGGTAAAGCAGCTTGTCACGAACAGCTATGATGAGGTAGAAAAGGCAGCTGAGACCATATTTGAGACTTTCAAGGAACGTGACCAGGGATTCGTCAGGATCTCATATGGTACCATCGTTACTGATCTCAAGGATGTCTCACGTTCATACAAGGAAGCAACGATGGCACTTGATGTCGGCAGGATATTTTTCTCAGACAAGCAGATCATCGCCTATTCTGTGCTTGGCATAGGCCGACTCATTTATCAGCTTCCTATCCCGCTGTGCAAGATGTTCATCGGAGAGATCTTCGGAGACAAGTCTCCGGATGATTTCGATGAAGAGACACTCACGACGATCAACAAGTTCTTCGAGAACAGCCTCAATGTATCAGAGACTTCGAGACAGCTGTATATTCACAGAAATACACTGGTATACAGACTTGACAAGATCCAGAAGAGCACGGGTCTTGATCTTCGTGTATTCGATGACGCCATCACTTTCAAAATCGCAATGATGGTGGTAGAATACATGAAGTATATGGAGGCACAGGATTTTTGATCACACTTACTAATGTCAGCAAGACATATGAGAAAGGCATATCGGCTCTCAAAGACATCAATATAGATATCGGGCAGGGTGAGTTCGTCTTTATTGTGGGTGATTCCGGTTCAGGAAAGTCCACCCTGATAAAGCTTCTCCTGAAGGAATTCCCGCCCACGGAGGGACAGATCGTGGTGGCAGGCAAGGACCTGTCCAGGATAAAGCATCGCGACATTCCGGAGTACCGGAGAAGGATAGGATGCGTGTTCCAGGACTTCCGTTTGCTGCGTGACAGAAATGTCTACGAGAATGTTGCTTTCGCAATGAGAGTCACAGGAGCCTCGAAGAGGGATATCAAGCGAAGAGTCCCGCAGATGCTCTCACGTGTCGGACTGGCCAGCAAGTACAGATCACTTCCGAATCATCTGTCAGGTGGTGAGCAGCAGAGAGTGGCCATTGCGAGGGCTCTCGTGAATCATCCGAAGATCCTGCTGGCAGACGAGCCTACGGGCAATCTCGACGGTCACAATGCCTGGGAGATCATGAAACTCCTTGATGAGATCAATAAGGACGGCACCACGGTTCTTGTGGTCACACACAATATGGAGATAGTCCGCGCTATGAACAAGCGCGTCATCACTATATACCAGGGTACCCTGATGAGCGATGAAGAGGAGGCTGAGTCATGAATTTCAGTTCCTTTTCATACAATATCAGACAGGGTCTGAAGAATATCTGGCGTAATAAGATGTTTTCGCTGGCATCAGTTGCCACGATGACAGCATGTATTTTCCTGTTCGGACTGTTCTATGCGATCAGCGTGAATTTTGGCGGTATGCTGCGCAATGCCGAGAAAGGCGTTGCGGTGACAGTATATTTCGACAACAATGCGACACAGTCACAGATTGATAAGATAGGCACGGCCATCAGCAAGCGAAAGGAAGTCCGTTCGTACAAGTATGTATCGGCAGATGAGGCCTGGAGCGAGTTCCAGAAGAGCTATTTCGGCAATCACAAGGATGCAGCTGATTCATTTGCAGATGACAATCCTCTGAAGGATATGGCCAACTACGAGATATATCTCAAGGATGTATCGAAGCAGCAGGCTCTGGTCACCTATCTGAGTGGACTTGACGGAGTCCGTGAGGTTCACCAGTCTGCATCTACAGCCCGTACGCTGACAGATTTTAACACACTGGTGAAGTTTGTATCCATGGGCATCATCATAGTACTCGTGGCAGTGGCCATTTTCCTCATCAGCAATACAGTCACTGTCGGCATCTCTGTACGAAAAGAAGAGATAGCCATCATGAAGCTGATCGGCGCCAGGGATTCCTTTGTCAGGGGACCCTTCATAGTCGAGGGTGTGACGATCGGACTCATAGGCTCGATCATCCCGCTGCTCTTACTGTACGTGCTGTATGGCAGGATCATCCATTACGTGGCAGACCGTTTCAATGCGCTGTCGAATATGTTTGCATTTGTGCCCGTCAGCAGCATATTCAGGGTTCTGATACCTGTTTCACTCATTCTTGGTGTCGGAATCGGATACATAGGTTCACGTCTCACTCTAAAGAAGCATCTTCATGTTTGATAAAGATACAGATAAGGAAACTTCGCCCGAATTCAGGAAAGGAGTCCTGACAGGTGTCATAGCTGTGCTGATTGTCATAGCTGTGCTCCTGTTCGGCTTCTGGCTGTTTATCGGGCGAAATATTGATACAGATTTTTTAAATATTAAATCCATCACAAAGGTAAAGACCATTTCCGGCCTCATAGACAAGTATTACTACAAGGATATCTCTGATTCGAAAAAAGAGACCGGTGTCTATAAGGGCCTGATGAAGGCAATGGACGATCCTTATACCGAGTACATGACTCCGTCTGAGTATAAGGAACAGCAGCAGGAGACTTCGGGACAGTATGTCGGGATCGGCATTTCGGTATCGAAAGATGCTTCATCCAACGAGGTTAAGGTGATAAAGGTATTCCCTGACTCGCCGGCAGAAGATGCTGGCATTGCGAATGGTGATATCATCATCGCAGCCGACGGCTACACAGCTTCGGATCTGTCATTGTCTGATTTTACCAAGAGAATAAAGGGAAAAAAGGGTAGCAGTGTCACAATAGTCTATTCCCATAACGGAGAAAAGCATACTGTAAAGGTCAAGCGAGACAGCGTCACATCTCCGTCTGTCTGGGGCACGATGCTTGACAAAGAAGACGGTATCGGTTATATAAATATAGCCGAGTTCAACGGTACGACAACAGAAGAGTTTGAAAAAGAGCTGAAAACCCTCAAGAAACAGGGCATGAAGGCTGTGATCTATGATCTGCGGACGAATCCGGGCGGACTCGTGGACTCTGTGACAAAGATACTCGATGATATCCTGCCGAAGGGTACTACAGTTTATATGATGGATAAGTATGGCAGGAAGACAACGTATTCATCAGATGACAGGAAGCAGGAGAAGCTTCCGACAGTGGTTCTCGTATCAGGAGATACAGCCTCTGCGGCAGAGATTTTTTCAGGAGCAGTCCGTGATTTCAAGTATGGAACGCTCATAGGTACGAAGACTTTCGGGAAAGGGATAGTGCAGCAGGAATTCACGCTTGGCGACGGATCGGCTCTCAAGATGACAGTTGAGAGATACTTCACTCCGAGCGGTGAGTGCATTCATAAGAAGGGTATCAAGCCTGATATAGTGCTCAAGTACAGGTATACAGGCAATACGAAGAATGTCACAGACCTGTCGGACTACGATTTTTCAAAAGATAATCAGGTACAGAAGGGGATCAGTGTGCTGAAGGAGAAACTGAAATAATGCTAGAATTTGACCAGATGAAAAGTGAGCTCGCAAGCTACGAACCTGCTCTGAAAGAGGTTCTGGGCTCGCTTGATATAGAAGGAAAAAAGAACAGGATCCAGGAGATGGAGCGTGAGATGGAGGCTCCTGATTTCTGGAACGACTCTGAGAAGGCTACCCAGAAGAGCCAGACACTGAAGAGTCTGAAGGACGATGTGGCAGTTGCCGATGCGCTTCAGCAGAAGTATGAGGATATAGAGACATTCATCGAGATGGATTCAGAGATGGATGAGGATGATCCTTCTATGCTTGAGGATGCGAAAAAAGAGTTTGACGAGTTCAGGAAGGATCTCGAGGCACTCCGTCTCAAGACACTTCTCTCAGGCAAATATGACCACAACAATGCCATAGTCACTCTTCATGCCGGAGCCGGCGGAACTGAGGCCATGGACTGGACATCAATGCTCTACAGGATGTATACGAAGTGGGCAGACAAGCATGGCTTCGGAATAGAGCTTCTCGATGAGGTAGAGGGTGATGAGGCCGGCCTGCAGTCAGTCACTTTCCAGGTGAATGGAGAGAATGCTTACGGATACCTGAGATCTGAGAAGGGTGTGCACAGACTCGTGCGTATATCTCCATTCAATGCGAATGGCAAGAGACAGACATCTTTTTCAAATGCAGATGTGATGCCAGAACTCAAAGATGCACCTGATATTGAGATCAGGGATGAGGATATCAGAATTGATACATACCGTTCAAGCGGTGCCGGCGGACAGCACATCAATAAGACCTCATCAGCCATCCGTATCACGCATTTCCCTACGGGAATCGTCGTTACCTGCCAGAATGAGCGAAGTCAGCACATGAACAAGGACAAGGCCATGGAAATGCTCCGTGCCAAGCTCGAACTCTTGAGAGAGCAGGAGCAGGAACAGAAGGAGGCCGATATCAGAGGTGATGTCAACTCCATCAGCTGGGGCAACCAGATCCGTTCCTACGTCTTCCAGCCATACACAATGGTGAAGGACCTGCGTACAGGCGAAGAGACTTCCAATGTAGACGGTGTGATGGATGGTGATCTCGATCCGTTCATGAATGCATACCTCAAGTGGTGCTCGCTCGGCAAGCCGAAGCGCGGTGTCACAGACACAGAATAATTTTATACTTGACAGATCCTGTAGTTCATGGTATCCTATTTAGGCTATGGATGACAGGGTCTTTTTTTTATGCCCTGAATGAGGGACGTATAGCGGACGTCCTTTTTTTACGGATAGAAGAGAGATCCAGAACAACACACACAATAAACTGATTTGGAGGTGGAAGTTGTGCGTACAAAGATTACACTTGCCTGCACAGAATGTCAGCACAGAAACTACAATCTGACAAAGGACAAGAAGACACATCCTGAAAGGATGGAGACCAAAAAGTACTGCCCGTTCTGCAGAAAGCATACTTTACACAAAGAGACAAAGTAAAGGAGCATTTTTATGGCAGAAAGCAATGCAAAGACAAAGAAGAAGACTATGTCAGAGCGTTGGGATGGCGTAAAGGACGAGTTCCGCAAGATCGTATGGGCAGATGCCTCTACAGTGGGACGCCAGACGACAGCTACAGTTATCATTTCGGTGATACTTGCACTGCTTATCGTAATATTCGATATGCTGATCCAGTTCGGCTTTGACAAGCTCATCAAGCTTTAATTCGGAGGAAATGCAATGGCAGAGACAGAAGCAAAGTGGTATGTGGCTCATACCTATTCAGGCTATGAGAAAAAGGTAAAGACCACAATTGAGGAAGCCGTCAAGAACCGCCATCTTGAGGACCAGATCCAGGAGGTCATGGTGCCTACTGAGAATGTCACTGAGGTGAAGAACGGTAAGAAGACAACGGCTCCGCACAAGCTTTTTCCAGGATATGTCATGATCAAGATGGTCATGAACGATGATACCTGGTATATCGTGAGGAATACCCGCGGTGTTACCGGATTCGTTGGTCCTGAGAGCAAGCCGGTACCTCTTTCAGATTTCGAGGTCAGAAGCATGGGCATGAAGACAGAAGCCCCTGTCAGGGTCGATTTCGAAGTCGGAGATACAGTCTCTGTACTCGGAGGTGTCTGGAAAGATACCACAGGTGTCATTACTTCGATGAACACAGGCAAACAGACGGTAACCATCAATGTAGAGATGTTCGGACGCGAGACTCCGGTAGAGATCGGATTCGCAGATGTAAAAAAAGTTAACTAGGAGGATGATTCAAAGTGGCTAAGAAGATCGAAGGTTATATCAAGCTTCAGATTCAGGCCGGCAAAGCTACACCGGCACCACCTGTTGGACCAGCACTTGGTCAGCACGGTGTCAATATCGTGGAGTTCACGAAACAGTTCAACGCAAAGACCGCTGATATGGGCGATACGATCGTTCCTACAATTATCACGGTTTATGCCGACAGGAGTTTCTCATTTGTTACGAAGACTCCACCAGCTGCAGTTCTTATCAAGAAGGCCTGCAAGCTTCAGAAGGCATCAGGTGAGCCTAACAAGAATAAGGTAGCAAAGATCACCAAGGCTCAGCTTCAGGAGATTGCTGAGACCAAGATGCCAGACCTCAACGCAGCCAACATTGATTCCGCTATATCAATGATCGCTGGAACAGCCCGTTCAATGGGTGTTGAAGTAGTCGACTGACCGAGGTCGTTCTCTGAGATTAGCGAAAACGAGCCAGCGGCGAAGTTTGAGCTTAATGAAGAGAACTTCCTTAATGAGTAGTGTGGGAGGGAGCCTCTCCCCATATAGACCACAGGAGGAATTTTTTCATCATGAAAAGAGGAAAAAAGTATCAGGACGCCGTTAAGTCCTATGATAAATCTAAACAGTACGATGCAGCTGAGGCAGTTGCAATCGTAAAGAAGAACGCCACAGCCAAGTTCGACGAGACGATCGAAGTTCATATCCGTACAGGATGTGACGGACGTCATGCCGATCAGCAGATCCGTGGTGCTGTAGTTCTTCCTCATGGAACAGGTAAGACTGTTCGTGTCCTTGTATTCGCTAAGGGTGCAAAGGCTGATGAGGCTACAGCGGCAGGTGCTGATTATGTCGGCGGCGAAGAGCTCATTCCGAAGATTCAGAATGAGGGCTGGCTTGATTTCGATGTAGTAGTTGCTACACCTGATATGATGAGCGTTGTTGGACGTCTCGGACGTGTTCTCGGACCTAAGGGTCTCATGCCGAACCCGAAGGCAGGAACAGTCACAATGGATGTCACCAAGGCTATCAATGATATCAAAGCCGGTAAGATCGAGTATCGTCTGGACAAGGCTAATATCATCCATGTACCAGTAGGAAAGGCTTCATTCAGCGAAGCTGATCTTGCTGACAACTTCCAGGCTCTTATGGATGCTATTGTCAAGGCTCGTCCAAGCACCCTCAAGGGTACTTACCTGAAGAACATCACCCTTACTTCTACAATGGGTCCTGGTGTTCGTGTAAATTCAGTTCCTTACGGAATGTAATTAATACTTGACAAGACAGTCCAAAAGATATATTATTTAAAAGCTTGCCATAGACAGCAGGTGGTTGAAGACCATAACGCATGCAACCTGCCGAGGTAATGTTCTTTAACAAGACATTTCAGAACTCTGTGGCTTCATGCACAGAGTTCTTTTTTATGCAAGCGCAATACTATACTTATAGGAGGCAAGAAATTTGGCTAAAGTAGAATTAAAACAGCCGATCGTAGACGAGATCTCAGAGCAGATCAAAGATGCGCAGTCAGTTGTTCTTGTTGACTACCGTGGCCTTACTGTTGCACAGGATACGGATATGCGTAAGCAGCTCCGTGAAGCCGGATGCACATACAAGGTCTACAAGAACACAATGATGAAGCGTGCATTTGCCGGTACTGACTGTGAGCAGCTTAGCGACCTTCTCGAAGGAACTAATGCAATTGCAATCAGTAAGGATGATGCTACAGCTCCAGCGCGTATCATCACAAAGGTAGCAAAGGATGCGCCTGCACTTGAGATCAAGGCTGGTATCGTAGAGGGAACATACTACGATGCAGCAGGAATGAAGACAATCGCAAGCATCCCATCAAGAGACGAGCTTCTTTCTCGTCTGCTTGGTTCTCTCCAGAGCCCGATCACGAACTTCGCTCGTGTTCTGAAGCAGATCGCAGACAAGGGTGGCGGCGAGGCAGCAGAGGCTGCAGCACCAGCAGAGGAAGCAGCACCAGCAGCCGAGTAACGGTTAGCAAAGTGGTCAGGGAGTACGCCCGGATCATACAAAACAGATATCTATAGACATAATACAGGCAGGAGCGTGAGTGCGAATCAGCTCCTGCCGGGATGAATCCTGAAATTAAGTTTTGGAGGAAAAACAAAATGGCAAAGATGACAACAGACGAGTTTATCGCAGCAATCAAAGAGCTTTCAGTTCTTGAGCTTAATGACCTTGTAAAGGCATGTGAGGAAGA
>JAQYAY010000012.1 GCA_029338735.1 Lachnospiraceae bacterium
CTTGATCTGCTCTGCAATCTCTTCTCTTAAGCGCACTACCTTACCGGTCATCATATCGTTATGACCTGTGGCTGCCTTGTCCTCCTGCTTCTTCTCGATCAGATAGTCGATACCGTAGAGAGCCACTCTTCTGTAGTCACCTACGATACGTCCTCTGCCGTATGTATCAGGAAGTCCTGTCACGATATGGCAGTGACGGGCAATCTTCATCTCGTCTGTGTATGCGTCAAAAACTGCTTCGTTGTGTGTCTTGTGATACTTCGTGAAAATCTCATGAAGCTGTGGATTTGGTGTGTATCCGTATGTAGTAAGAGCCTCCTCTGCCATTCTGATTCCGCCGTATGGCATGAATGCTCTCTTGAGAGGCTTGTCTGTCTGGATTCCGACTACCTGCTCGTCGTCCTTCATTGAATCATCGAGATATGCAGGACCATAGGCATCGATATCGGAAACCACATCTGTCTCCATATCGAGCACTCCGCCCTTTGCTCTCTCTTCCTTCTGAAGCTCCTGAAGCTTACCCCAGAGCTTGTTCGTACGCTCTGTCGGTCCTTCGAGGAAGCTCTCGTCTCCGTCATAAGGAGTGTAATTCTTCTGGATGAAGTCACGGACATTGATATCGTCGTTCCAGTGACCAGGCTTAAAGCCCTCCCATGCATCAAATGTTGTCATTTAGACCTCCGTAGTCCTGTTGGTGAGTTGCACCAAATATTGTATAGCAATTGACGTGTAAATACAAGATTTTGTTGAAAAATTTTTGTTAGCTTCTCCTAATCCTGCACACAGTATATTAGACTATCAGCGGTCTTCCGTCAATATGAAAATAAAGTGTTTCTTAAATTATGCAAAAATGTGTCATTCATCCTGTGTATATGTGATATTACTCCTGATCTCGCTGAAATCCACAGACACTTCTCCGCCTGAGATCCAGACAGGAACTTTGTCATCAAAAGTATACATATGCGTCGTATTTTCATCTCCGAATATACATACAAGTATTGTCTGTGCATCAGGATCTATCATCCAGTACTCTTTCACTCCAGCACGTGCGTACTTTCCAAGCTTTATCTGCAAATCCTTACGTCTCGTAGATGGTGACATGACCTCTATGACAAGATCCGGAGCACCTACTATTCTCGGCTTCGTTATCTTCTTTGGGTCGCAAATGATAAGTATGTCAGGTTCTACCATGGTACGATTGTCACAGTCCAGCTGGACATCAAGAGGTGATACACATACACGGCATCCAGGATGGTATTTCTGCATGTTCCTGAAAAAAGTCACTAGCTCAACTATAATAGCCTGATGTACATATGAGGGTGCTGCCATGTCATACAATATTCCATCTATCAGCTCTGCTCTCTGGTCGTCCGGAAGATTCAGATAATCAAGAACCGTATAATATCCCTGCCTCGGATACTTTGGATCACGTGCCCATTCCGGAACATATGGTGCATCTGATAAATCATTTCTGTAACTCACCTCTGCTACCATTCTGCCATTTGTATAGTCCTGACTCCCCGTATAAAGAGCCTTCTCTATCGCAGCCACCGTGTCAACTCCTGGGGATTTCGTGATACCGGCAAGTACCTTCTGTACTGTGCTCTCGGGCACTCCGCTCATCCTGGCAATCTGCGCATATGTATATCCCAGCCTCTTCCTCTGTCTCTGCATCTCTTCTATAGTCATGATTCTCTCCTTTCGAATGACTGTTCTTTTTTATTATACCAGCTCTAAAAGGTCGTGTCAATCATATATGGATTTTCTATAATATATGATTGATATCCATCATTACTACAAGAAAACAGGCCAGCAGTAAATTTTATCATTATAAAAATAAGTGCAGTCGGAGTTGATTACTCTCCAACTACACTTTTATGGTACTAAAAAGAGCCCGGCCGCCTGACCGGACTCCTGAATGATTTTTAAAAATATTACTCGTCAATTGAGTAGTTCGGAGCTTCCTTTGTGATATGGATATCATGCGGATGGCTCTCTTTGAGGGCTGCATTCGAGATCTTGATGAACTTGCCCTTTTCCTGAAGATCCTTGATCGTAGGAGCTCCATTGTAGCCCATACCACTTCTGATGCCGCCGACCATCTGGAAGATGACATCCTCTACGCTGCCCTTGTATGCGACACGTCCTTCAACGCCTTCCGGAACGAGCTTTCTTGCACCTTCCTGGAAGTAACGGTCCTTGGAACCATTCTCCATTGCTGCGATAGAACCCATGCCTCTGTATACTTTGTACTTACGGCCCTGATAGAGCTCTGTAGCTCCCGGTGCTTCATCACATCCTGCGAAAAGAGAGCCCATCATGCAGACATTACCACCTGCTGCAAGAGCCTTGACCATATCTCCTGAGAACTGAATACCACCATCAGCAATAACAGGGATATCATATTTCTTTGCGACATTATAGCAGTCCATGATAGCTGTGATCTGTGGAACACCGATACCAGCTACGACACGGGTCGTACAGATAGAACCAGGTCCGATACCACACTTGACTGCATCAGCTCCGGCCTCGATAAGGTGCTTTGCGCCCTCGCCTGTTGCTATATTTCCGGCTATTACCTGAAGATCAGGCCATGCTGCCTTTATCTCTCTTACTGCATTAAGGATATTCTTTGAATCTCCGTGTGCTGAGTCTACTACTATACAGTCAACCTTTGCCTTGACAAGCGCCTCTGTACGCTCCATCATATTGGCGGTGATTCCGACTCCGGCTCCACAGACGAGACGTCCCTGTGAATCCTTTGCTGAATTAGGGTACTTGATCTGCTTCTCGATATCCTTTATAGTGATGAGTCCCTTGAGCCTGCCTTCCTTATCAACGATAGGGAGCTTCTCTTTACGGGCCTTGGCAAGGATCTTCTTTGCCTCCTCGAGTGTCACGCCCTCAGGAGCTGTGATCAGATTCTCGGATGTCATGACTTCCTTTATAGGTCTGTCATAGTGCTCTTCAAACTTCAGATCACGGTTCGTGATGATACCTACGAGCCTGCCATCCTTTTCTGTGATAGGGACACCTGAGATGCGGAACTTGTGCATCAGGTCCTCAGCATCCTGTAATGTATTGTCTGGTGAGAGGAAAAATGGATCTGTGATGACGCCATTCTCTGATCTCTTGACCTTGTCAACCTCATCTGCCTGAGCCTCGATTGACATATTCTTGTGGATGATTCCGATTCCACCCTGTCTGGCCATTGCTATAGCCATGCGGTGCTCGGTTACTGTATCCATAGCTGCTGACATCAGCGGTACATTAAGAGTGATCGTATTCGTCAGCTTCGTAGTAAGGTCTATCATATTCGGAGTAACATCCGAATACTGAGGCACTAACAGCACATCATCAAATGTGATTCCTTCTCCAATTATTGAAGCCATTTTTTCCTCGCTTTCTTATCTATCAAATGGGTAATTTAATAAAGTCTAGCAAAAAGGAGGGGTGGTGTCAAGAGGAAAAAGTCATCTGAAAAGCCACATGAAAAATGATGCATATACTGCTGCAAGCACTGCTCCTGCTGTCACATCCAGAGCCGAATGCACACCGCCCTTTACACGGATAATGCAGAGACATACAGCTATGATGAGCATTACTACGCCTGAGAAATGAAGATAGAATACATACATCATGGCTATCATTGTGACAGAAAACGCGTGGCGGCTTGGAAAGCTGTGGCCCTTTGTCTTCTTCGGAATGATAGGAGGTATCCCTGTCTTCTCATATGGTCTCGGGAAGTTCAGCCGGTCACGGATTACAGTTTCTAATATAAAACCAGTAGCCGGAATCAGAAGAGCTCTCAGGATATCAGCTCCGAATCCGTACTTGGCAACGATGTATATAAGAAGTATAATATACGCTGCATATGTAATTGCAGTCAGTATCTTGTCAGAATAAATCAGGAATTTCTTCATGAGAACAGTATATACTATTTGAGATCACAATCATAGATTTCACCATCTTTGCGGCGTCACTCCTGCAGAATACAGGAACAGCAAGGGGCAGTTGATCTAGGAAATGATATCAAGATTCCAGTCCTTATTGTCAAGTGCAGTCTTCACATCAGCCCTGAACTGCTTCCAGGCCTTCGGGTGCTCTACGAAGTACTTCGGACAGTTTTTTCCTGTCACGTCATAGTGGCGGATGATATCGTCCGAAGTGAGGCCGAATCTGTGGCAGAGATAGGCACAGAGCTTCACGAGAGACGAATATGTCTTCTCAGTAAACCTGCCATTTTCTGCATAATAACAGCACTCTATTGACAGGGTGTCGGAATTCCTGTCATTAGATGCATATGCCACTTCCTTTGTCGGTATGCACTGTATGATCTCACCATCCAGTCCGACAACAAAATGACTGCTTGCAAAAGTTTTGTGGCTGTCCTTTAGTCCCTCGAAGTAATTACGGTTTTCCATTGCTGTAGATCCAGGATTTGCGGTGTAGTGAACCACTATGCCCTTTACTTTTTCAAGCTTTATCTCAGGTCTTGAATACTTATTTGGCGTCAGGAGCTCCACATCTATTGAATCAGATGCATCTGCACTGTCGTACTGTTCTTCTGCTGCCTTTGCTGCAGCCTCCTGTGCCTTTTTCTCCTGACATCCGTGCACCACGAGTGCCACTATTATTATCAGTACGATTACCGCTATTACAGCAATTATCCTTCTGTTATTTTTCTTTTTCTTCTTTTTTCTTCTGGAAACCAAACGACTCATAGTCTGTATTTTATACTTTTGATCCGGTATTGTGAAGTGGCTTCAGGAAACTTTAATTATTTCTTAAATTTTTCTTAAATTTTTTCAAAAAAATCCTGAAAAAGCCTTGCATTTACGCGTTCCTTGTGTTATAGTACCATATTTTGCCCTTACATTTTTCATAAAAACGTGTTATAATATTATTTGTGAAAAAGAAGAACAGGAGGACACATGTACAAAGTAGGCGATTATCTGATGCACGAGACCTCAGGCGTATGCCAGGTCAAGGATATTTCTGAGAAGGCACTTCACGGCAAGGGTTCGGAGAAGATGTATTACAGTCTCGAGCCTATATTCGAAAAGGGCAAGGCTACAGTCATCACTCCGGTAGATTCGAATTCAAGGATTCGTGATGTGAAGAGTTCAGACGAGTTTGAGGAACTTCTCGATGAGGTTTCAGGAATTGACGTGATCCACGAAGAAGGCAACAGAGCGCGTACCGAGAAGTTCAAAGAGAAGATGTCATTGTTCGATCCGAAGCCGCTCGCTTCAGTTGTGAAGAGTATCTATCTCCACCAGAAGCAGAGAATCGCAGCTGGCAAGAAGCCTATGAGCTCAGATGAGAGAGTTATGGAAGTCGCTGGTCAGCGTCTCTTCGAAGAGATGGCTTTCGCAATGAAGTCTGATATGGATACAGTGAAGAAGGCTTTCTTCGGGAAGCTCGACGGAGACAGGGAATGATAGAGCTTCTCGCAGTTCAGAGTATTGATCACAAGCTGGACAAGCACATCTCCGTGATCACCGGCAATTACGAATATTATTATGCCTGTGGTATCTTAGACCGCAGGCTTTCTTTAGGCCTGTCGAGCGATATGAAGCCGGCAGAGCTTTTCGATAAGGTACAGGAGGCTCTTCATGATAAGCCTCTTGACCCTGAGGGTGATTATCTGATATATCTGCTGAAGCGGTATGAACCTGAAGATAAGTATGATGAACAGATGGGGGAGTTGTTTGAGGCCGGGCTTAGTTGCGAGTTATAAGTTGTCAGTTTTAAGTTACCCCTCTGGGAAGCCTTGTTTTTCAGGCAGCCCAGAGGGGTGCTTTTAACTTTGAACTTTAATCTTGAAACTCGAAACCTGAAACTAGTCCTTCAGCGGCTCACTATCCCGCTTCTCCTTGTAATGATGCGCATCTTCGAGCATCATGTCCTTGACCTTCATCAGGCGGACCTGTGATGAACGCTCATTCTCATCGAGCTTCATAGTTATATACTTGATATTTTCCTGTGTCTGAGGGATCAGCACATGCTCAAGTGCATTTACACGACGGCGGGTCTTCTCAATTTCTGCTGCCATGAGCTGGCAGGATTTCTCGCTCTCTGCGAGCTTCAATAGCTTTGGCAAAAGCTGTGACAGACGTCCTACTCCTTCATCGAGATCTGCCGATGTGAATGCGTATCCGTATGGATAGAAATCACCGTCGCTAGAGCCTCTGAATGTTGGCTTGAATACTGGTATCTCTACACTCATGACATTCTTCGTGGACACATCGACTGACGCCTCCTGCTTTGGTGCCATGAATGCGACTGAGACTGCTTCCTGAGACATCTGAGATCCGGCCAGAACGAAGCTCTTATTGGCCTTCTTGATCTCCTCTTCCACTTCTTCACGAAGCTCCTTATCCTCACGGACGAGATCAAGGAAGCGACGCATCAGCTCATCTCTTTTATCTTTTAGAAGCTTATGCCCTTTAAGAGCCGTCTGGAGTTTTTTCTTCTGGCGGGTCAGTTCCATTCTGGTTGGGTTTACATGTGACGCAGCCATAATATACCTCCTGTTCCTAAATTTCGGTCAGATGCCACATGCAGTTGTTCGAGACGCGCTCTCGCTCAGTTCTCGACGTAGCGGACGCATAACGCAGCAAAAAACGCTGCGTAAGCGCCGACGTCTCGAAAGGTCTCTCACAACTCATGTGGCATCTTCCCTCTTATTTTCAAAAAAGTTATCTTATGACTTCTTCTCATAGTATTGGTCAAGGAACTCATCCTTGATTCGCTTGAGCTCGCTTCGAGGAAGGATTCGCAGAAGGTCCCAGCCGATATCGAGTGTCTCCTCGATCGAGCGGTCTGAATTGTAGCCCTGATTTACGTACTTCTCTTCGAACTCATCAGCGAACTTCGCATAGAGTTTGTCGATATCTGTAAGAGCTGCTTCACCAAGGATGATCATGAGTTCCTTCGCGTCCTTACCTCGGGCATAGGCTGCAAAGAGCTGGTTCATCGTATTCGCATGATCGGCACGTGTCTTTCCTTCACCGATTCCCTTATCCTTGAGTCGCGAAAGAGATGGCAGCACGTCGATTGGCGGCTGGATGCCCTTCTGATAGAGTTCTCTGGAGAGGATGATCTGTCCCTCAGTGATGTATCCGGTCAGGTCGGGGATAGGATGAGTCTTGTCATCCTCAGGCATTGTAAGGATTGGAATCATCGTGATAGAACCCTTCTTGCCCTTCTGACGTCCGGCTCTCTCATACAGAGATGCGAGATCTGTGTACATGTATCCAGGATATCCACGACGTCCCGGAACCTCTTTACGTGCTGCTGAAATCTCACGAAGTGCATCTGCGTAGTTCGTGATATCTGTCATTATTACAAGCACGTGCATATTTTTCTCGAATGCCAGATACTCGGCTGCTGTAAGAGCCATTCGCGGTGTTGCGATACGCTCTACTGCCGGGTCATTGGCCAGGTTTACGAACAAGACTGTCCTGTCGATAGCTCCTGACTCACGGAATGACTCCTGGAAGAAGTGGGCTTCCTCGAATGTGATTCCCATTGCTGCGAATACCACGGCGAATGATTCATCTGTTCCACGAACCTTTGCCTGACGCGCGATCTGCGCTGCAAGCTGTGAATGTGGTAGTCCTGATGCTGAGAAAATAGGGAGCTTCTGTCCACGGACCAGAGTATTGAGTCCGTCTATAGCTGAGATTCCTGTCTCGATGAACTCCTCAGGATAAGCTCTTGCAGCCGGATTCATCGGGAGACCGTTGATATCACGTCTCTCATCCGGAAGTATCTCAGGGCCTCCGTCTATAGGTCTGCCAAGTCCGTCGAATACACGGCCTAGCATATCCTCTGATACACCAAGCTCCATAGGACGGCCAAGGAATCTGACCTTTGAAGTATCAAGATTTATTCCGGTTGATGGCTCAAACAGCTGAACCAGTGCATTGCCGCCATCAATCTCAAGAACCTTGCAACGACGCTTCTCGCCATTCTCCAGTTCGAGTTCTCCAAGCTCATCATATGTGACACCACTGACGCCACGCACGAGCATCAGAGGGCCGGAGACTTCCTGTATGGTTCTGTATTCTCTAGGCATTTAGAAGTCCTCCTTTTTTGCAGCTGCTTCACGGATTTCCTTGTCAAGCTCGTCAGATACTGAATCGAATTTTTCCTTCAGATCCTTCTCAGGCGTATACTTGAATCGTCCGATCTCCTCACGAACCGGAAGAGATACCAGATTATTGAGTGTAGCGCCGGCATCAAGAGCTTCTATTGACTTGTCATAGTACGCGAGCACAAGCTCCATCATCATATACTGCTTCTTTAAGGACGAGAATGTATCTACTTCGTGGAAGGCATCCTGATGCAGGAAGTCCTCACGGATACTTCTTGCAGCTTCCATCTTCAGACGGTCAGGTGCTGAAAGAGCATCCATACCTACGAGCTGTACCATTTCATTGAGCTTGCTCTCGTCTGAGAGGATGCTCATCATGCGGCCGCGAAGCTTCATCCAGTCCTCGTCTACATTTTCATCGAACCACTTACCCAGACTATCGAGATATAGTGAGTATGAAGTAAGCCAGTTGATTGCCGGGAAATGACGCTGGTATGCGAGATCTGCATCGAGCGACCAGAATACCTTCACTATTCGAAGTGTAGCCTGTGTGACAGGCTCTGAAATATCACCACCTGCCGGGGATACGGCTCCGATTACAGAAAGCGCGCCCTCACGGTCATCGCTTCCGAGACACTTCACGTGTCCAGCTCTCTCGTAGAACTGAGCCAGACGTGAACCGAGGTAAGCAGGATATCCTTCCTCACCAGGCATCTCCTCGAGACGTCCTGACATCTCACGCAGAGCCTCGGCCCAACGGCTTGTAGAATCAGCCATCAGGGCTACCGAATATCCCATATCGCGGAAATACTCAGCAATCGTGATTCCTGTATAGATAGACGCCTCACGGGCTGCAACAGGCATATCCGATGTATTCGCGATAAGAACCGTTCTCTCCATCAGGGAATGGCCTGTCTTCGGATCCTTCAGTGTCGGGAACTCGTTCAGAACGTCTGTCATCTCATTACCACGCTCACCGCATCCGATGTATACCACGATATCTGCATCTGCCCATTTAGCAAGCTGATGCTGTACGACAGTTTTTCCTGAACCGAAAGGTCCCGGAACTGCTGCTACACCACCCTTTGCGATCGGGAACAGCGTATCGATTACTCGCTGTCCTGTGATAAGCGGTCTGTCCGGAGAGAGTTTCTGCTTGTAAGGTCTCTCCTTACGTACCGGCCATTTCTGAAGCATTGATACTGTGTGGTCAGCACCCTTGTCATCTGTGATTGTTGCTATAGTATCTGTGACCTTGAAATCACCTTGGCCGATGGATTTTATTTTTCCAGAAATCCCGTACGGTGCCATGATCTTCTGGGTCACTACATCGGTCTCCTTGACGGTACCGATGATATCTCCGGCAGTCACCTCGTCTCCCTCTGCTACAGTCGGGACAAAATGCCATACCTTGTCTCTTGGAAGTGCCGGTACTTCAACTCCTCGCTGAAGATTATTGCTGCCGGTCACCTTCATGATTTCCTCGAGCGGTCGTTCGATTCCATCGTAAATATTTCCGATAAGTCCTGGTCCGAGCTCAACGCTCATCGGTTCACCAGTCGTCTCTACCGGCTCACCAGGGCCAAGTCCCGAGGTCTCCTCATATACCTGGATGGAAGCCTGATCTCCATGCATCTCGATGATTTCTCCAATGAGTCGCTGTTTCGACACACGGACCACATCGAACATGTTCGCTTCACGCATTCCCTCCGCTATGACAAGAGGCCCGGCTACTTTCTTTATCGTACCTAAACTCATGCTTGTCTCCTTTGTAAGGGGTTAGGGGTCAGGGGTCAGGGGTTAGGGACTATACCCTATACCCTATATCCTATATCCTATCCCCTATATCCTAATTGTCGCCAAATATAATATCGCTTCCAACCGCCTGCTCTACACTTCTCTTTACTGCGAGCATTCCCTCGCCTGTATTTCCGCTTGCGCCCGGGATAAGGATTATCGCAGGTAGCGGTTCAGATGCGTATGAGGCAATTGCCTTGTCGATCTGCTTTGCAAGAGCCTCCGTGATATATACCACTGCGGTCTGTTTCTCCGCAAGGTCACGAAGTTTCTTTTCTGCTTCTACCGGGTCTGTGACAGGAAAAGTCTCAAAGCCCAATGCCCCGAAACCATAGATCGAGTCCCAGTCGCCCATTACTGCGATTTTATACATAGGTCTTACTAATCCTTTCCCTGATCATACTCTCTGGCAGATCATTTTCCTTGCCCGTCAGAATGATGCGGACATTGCTGATCTCACTCTGTCTCGCGAGTATGTATGCAGCAAGCGGTCCTATCGTAAACGGATGAATGAGCTCCGGTCTGATAGAATCCATCAGAGCGTCATTGCACCATTTTTCAAATGCAAAAAATGATTTGCGCAGGGAATCCACGGCATCCTTGTAATCAGTATTCTCAAGATAGTCGTAGATGTCATCAGTTCCTAAAGCAGCTGCTTCTGAAAGCCTCTTCACATCAATTGTGTCGCACTCGGCAAGAGCCCTTGAATAAAAGGTCATGTCCTTGCCTGTCTTCGCACCACGGACTGCTGTCTTGATATCAGCAAGAGCCACCGTGAGTTCTCCGTATCTCTGAATCAGCGAATTCGGATTCTTCTTCGATGCCTGCTTTATAGCTGTAAGCGCTGCTTTATCGATTATGATATCGCATGCCTGTCCGTCTCTTGTATGAAGGAGCTCATCGGTTGCTTCCTTGCCTGCTCTGGCCATTGTATCAGGAAGAGATGAGAAATCCTGCTCTTTTACGGCTTCTTCGATTTTCTCTGGTGTGATAGTACCACCATCTACGAAGATGCCGCTGACCTGATTTGATGACACTGTCAGCTTCACCGCAGCCTTCAGATTATGGTAGTCTCTTTTTAAAAGAAAGACATCAAAGGCATGCGGGTCATCAACCATTGAAAGCACCGTATCAAAGGTCTTTTCTTCCTCATATGAAAGAATATCCTGAAGGCTCTGCTTACGTCCCTCATCGTGACCTTTCCAGCCCTTTTCTGACAGCAGTGCAAGAGCTTCATCTTCAGTTTTCGCACCGATCAGCTGCTCCATGAACGCATCATTCAGAAGGGCATTCTCTTTTGCTCTGATCCTGGCGACCGCATAAGTGTACTGCTTTTCTGACATAAAAAGCCTCCCTTCAGTCGTCAGTCAAATAATGTATCCTTTATGATATCTGTAAGCTCGTCTTTATTAGCTGCAAAAAGCTCATCTATAGAGACATTCTCTGCTGCCCCCTCATATGAAAGAATAAATCCATGAGCAAACGAAGCATTATTCATGCCTTCCACTATGGCTTTTCCTTCCGGAAGCTTTGCAGAAATCTGTGACACAAATCCCTTCGGGATTCTAGGCACATCTTCAGTCCCGAATGTGATCACTCCTCTTCCGTCATCAGCATTTTTGATAATAAGCTTCTCAAGAAAATCAGCATACTCGCTGTCAGACAGCTCGTAGAGCTTCTGCTTTGCAGCTTCAAGAGTCTCTGCGATGATCTCCTGCTTTGTTGAAAGGAGGCTGCGGCGCTTTATGATATCAGCCCCGTCACAAGCCTGCTTTACTATAGCAGCAGCACGGGCCTCGGCCTTCGCGGCAATTTCCTTTTCTTCGGCAGTGATCTCTTTTAAAGCCTCAGCAGCAATCTCGTCAGCCTTCTTTCTGGCTTGGCCCAGGATCGCACTGACACCGTCTTTCGACTCCTGTTCGATCTCGCCTACAATCTTGTCTAAACCTGTCAACTTCTCACCTCCATAACGCAACGTAAGACTTGTCTTCTTGTTGCGCTGTAAACTATCTGTGACGTGAACCACTTAGGCTAAAGCAGAAACTCCGAATATTGACAGAATCGAAACAAGAAGAGCAAGGATTGCATAAGTCTCAACCATGGCCGGGAAGATCATTGCCTTACCGAACTGATCCGGCTTCTTTGCAACAAGTCCGATAGCTGCAACTGCTGCCTTGGCCTGGCAGATAGCTGAGATCAGGCCTACAACTGCCATTGGAAGGCAGGCTGCAAAATACAGGAGACCTTTGTGAAGGCTCATATCGGCAGAACCACCCATGATACCGATATTTGTGAGAGTAATGAATGCGATCAGCAGTCCGTAGATACCCTGGGTACCTGGGAGAAGCTGAAGGATAAGTACTTTTGAGAAAAGTGACGGATCCTCGGTGACAACTCCTGCGGCTGCCTGTCCGGCCTTACCTACACCAATAGCTGAACCTGCACCTGCAAGAAGTGCTGATAATGCTGCCCCAAGCAGCGCCCAAACTGTTCCCATACTCATAAGTCAGATTTCCTCCTTAACTTTGAAATATTTTGTTTTTTCCTCAAACGGCTCGAACGGTCTACCGCCGCCGTTATAGAACTTGCCAAAGAACTCCACGTACTGGAGTCTGTTCGTATGCACATAAGCGCCAAGAGCGTTTATTGCAAGGTTTAATATGTGTCCGATCACAAAAATCACAGCATACAGTACCACTCCGATGACTACCGGCAGAGCACCGCCGACCATTCCTGCCATCGTATTGAATACCGAAGAGATAACCGATGTCGCAAGACCAAGTGCAAGAAGTCTCGAATACGAAAGCACATCTGATAAGTATGATGTAATTCCGTATGCACCGTACAGACCTTTTGCTAATCTCTTGCCCCAGTTCCTCGATTCTCTTCCTGAGAAAAGCACGACTCCGATAAATCCTATTATCGCAACCCAGATGGAAACGGTCTTTACCGTAGGTCCAAGGGTAAATGAGAGTCCGAGCATTCCTGTGATCATCGGGAGACACAGAAGAAGTACTACGCAGCCTCCGACAAACATATACCAGAATAGTCCGTCATAGATGGCATCAAGCACATGACCATTCTTAATGTCCTGATACATCAGGATTCCAAGGCCTGTGAACAGATGCACGAGTCCGACTGCGAAGCAGAATGTAAGCATCCTGATAGGATCATCAAGAGGATTGAACCAGATCGGAGGCAACAGCTTGTCTGCTGTAGCTGCCGGCATATGGAAAAATGTCTGTGCCACTGAAGATACCACATCTCCAAAGAAGCTTCCAAAGATAAATCCCACGATTGTTGTGGCAATTCCGCAGTAGAAGAACATCTGAAAAGTCTTTTTCACAGCCTCTTCCATGTTCTTGAACTTTTTTAAGATAATGCCACAGGCAAGCGCTATGATGATTCCATATGCTGCATCGGAAAGCATGAGGCCGAAGAAGAAATAGTAGAACACTGCTACCGCCATCGACGGATCTATCTCGCCCTTTCCTGGAAGAGAATAGCTGGCTATCACTCCTTCAACCGGTGCTGCAAATGCATTGTTGTGAAGCTTCACCGGTACATCTTCATCTTCCTCAGGATCTGAGAAATCACATGCCAGATCAAATCTGTCATTGAGTGCACTTTCCAGCTTCCCAGCATCGACTGCCGGTACATATCCATGGATGATCACCACGTGGTCTGACTGATTCAGCTTTCCGATGACATCATACTTGTCTGATCTCATTTTGAAATAATCCATGATCAGACGGATATCTTCTTTTCTGTCAGCGTATCCTTTGATCTCTGAGATGATCTGCTGTCTCTTTGCAGAAGCTCTCTGCTGCTGCGCATCAATCCTCTCGATTGCCTTTGCCGGCGTGAGCGGCTGGCCACCTTCCGATACACTTGCCTGCGATGGAGCCTTTGTGAAACTCATCCTGTGAAGTGCCTCATTCAGTACGCTCTCATTTTTCCGAAGAGTCGTAAACATCACTGCTGTACTCGTATCATTTGTAGTGATGATACGGACATCGACCTCGTCCGAACACTCACACAGCTCACCGAGCATTACGTAGATATCCTCAAGACTCAGCTGTCCGTTCAAGGTGCCGATGAAGCTTATGGTCTTCTTCGTGCCCTGGAAATCAAGTGGCAGGTCGAACCCCCTCCACGGCGCAAGTGCCTCCTTGTCCATCTCTGCCTTTGGAACTGCTGCAAGTGATTCTGAGTATTCCCTGTATAGTGAATTGATCTGTGAAACTACTGAAAGAACTTCATCCCTCTTCTCAAGTGCATCCCTGAACTCATCGAGTGTCAGGGTCTTTCTTCCTGCAAAAGAAGATAAAAGCCCGCCTTTTTCCGGCTCGTACTTTCCTAATACTTCGAGTGCATCCTCCATTGAGCGGATATTTTTCTCGAAGATCTGCTTCTGTGCCGATACATCTATTTTCTTATACCGGCCGTCTTCCTGTGTATCTGTGTCTATTTCTGCTGTGCCCTGTCTCTGTAGAAACTCAAGTAACTGTTTTCTGTCGCGGCGCATCGCAATGATGGTCATCCGCTTCATTGGCATCACAGCCATACAGACAGCACCCCCTTTCTATAGGTACGTTGATTGGTGCTTATCAGGCGAGCGCCGCTATTACCTTGTCCACTGCCTCGGACTCTTTTGCCTTCGCATTGTCCTTCAGCTGTCTGGTAAGAGATGCCCCATCCTGTTTTGCCTTCTCAGTTATAGAAGATGCTTTTTTCTCTGCTTCTGCAACCGATTCCGCGGCCCTTTTCTTCGCGGCATCGAGTCTCTGCCTGCGCAGATCCTTTGCATCATCAGTGGCCTTCTTCACGATACCCGCAGCATCTTCCTTTGCCCTTGCCTGCGCGGTATCCAGGTCGTCCTCGGCCTTTCTTATACGGTCGATCACATCCTTCGCCAAATAACATCACCTGTCCTTTCCCTTTTTGTTAAGAAAAAATTAATACACTAGGAAAATTTTACTACTTATTCGGTTTCGTAGCAAGTATTTTTATGTAAATTGCACAAAAAAAGACAAGGGGACGGTTCTCCTGTCTTTTTAGCTAAATTTTTTTAGTTAAAAAGACAACAGAACCGTCCCCCTGTCTTACAGGTTGGAATAGCCCATCAGGTACTCGTCGACTTCGCGGGCGCATTTGCGGCCTTCGGCGATTGCCTTGACTACGAGTGACTGGCCGGTATGCATATCGCCGGCTGTGAAGATCTTGTCAACTGAGGTTGCATGGCTTCCATTCTGGCCATCGACATTGGTGCGCTTGTCAAGTGCGACCTTGAAGGCATCGGTTACATATTTTTCAGAACCGAGGAAGCCTGCTGCTATGAGGACCAGCTGGCAAGGCACCTCCTTTTCAGAGCCTTCGATCTGGACCATATTCAGACGGCCTGTCTTCTCGTCCTTCTTTGCTTCGAGAGAAACGAGAACGACTGACTTCAGGTTGCCCTTCTTGTCCTTCTTGTATTCCTTGACCGTAGTCTGATAGATTCTCGGGTCATGACCAAATACTGCTATTGCCTCTTCCTGGCCGTAGTCAGTCTTTAAGACTCTCGGCCACTCAGGCCAGCTGTTCTGAGGAGTTCTCTCGACCGGCGGCTCCGGCATCATCTCAAGCTGAGTCACGGACTTTGCACCGTGTCTCATGCATGTGCCTACGCAGTCATTACCTGTATCTCCACCACCGATCACGATGACATCTTTGCCTTTTGCAGAGATAAAATCACCCTGTGGTATTGCGTTATCATCAAGAGCCTTTGTAGTAGATGTAAGGAAATCTACTGCGAAATAGATTCCGCTCGCCTCACGACCCGGTGCTGAAATATCACGAGGATGTGATGCACCGCAGCATAGAACTACAGCATCATAGTCTTTGATCAGATCAGCCGCCTTCACACCATTTCCTGCATCAGCATTCGTGACAAAAGTAATACCTTCATCTTCCATGACACCGACCTTGCGGTCGATCACCTTTTTCTCAAGCTTCATATTCGGAATGCCGTATCTTAAGAGGCCTCCGATCTTGTCATGACGCTCATATACAGTGACCAGGTGACCTCTCTGGTTCAGCTGATCTGCTACAGCAAGTCCTGAAGGCCCGCTTCCGATGACAGCTACTTTCTTCCCTGTACGCACCTTTGGCGGACGTGCCTTTGCAAGGCCGTGCTCATAGGCATACTCGATTATTGCATGCTCATTTTCCTTGGTTGACACTGGTTCTGAATGAAGTCCGTTCGTGCAGGCCTTCTCACAGAGTGCAGGACACACCCGGCTCGTAAACTCCGGAAAATTGGAAGTCTTGTGAAGCCTGATATATGCCTGCTCGTAATTGCCATGATATACGAGATCATTCCACTCAGGCACCAGGTTATTCAGCGGGCATCCTGAAGTCATGCCGGCAATATTGCAGCCGTACTGACAGAACGGAACGCCGCAGTCCATACATCTGGCTCCCTGCAGAGACTGCTTCTCCTTGGAGAGATATGTATGGAACTCATGAAAATCCTTTATCCTTTCCTTCGGAGAAAGGGCCTTTGATTCTTCTCTTTTATAATCTAAAAATCCTGTTGGCTTACCCATTTTATTCCTTTCCTAGATAGGGGATAGGATATAGGGGATAGGGGATAGGGACTGCCTGGTCCCTAAATCCTGACCCCTAACCCCTGACCCCTATTTTAACATCGCTCTGACCTGTAACAGCCCTGAAAGCCTCCATCTGGGCGGCCTCAGATGAGAGTCCCTTTTCTTCCATCCATGCGATGGACTGCTGCATCTTCTTGAAGTCATGCGGTACGACCTTCTTGAACTTCGGCAGATATTCTGCGAAATGATCGTAGATCTCTTTTCCTTTTTCAGAGCCGGTCACTGAAACATGCTCTGCAATAAGCTCTTTGAGCTCCTGTACATCGTACTTGTCCGTTACCTGCTCGAGGCTTACCATGCTCTGGTTCAGTCTCTTGTACAGGGTGGCATCCTCATCGAGTACGTATGCAATTCCTCCGCTCATACCAGCTGCGAAGTTCTTGCCGGTACGTCCGAGAATGACTGCCGTACCTCCTGTCATGTACTCGCATCCGTGATCTCCGACTCCTTCTACAACTGCCGTCGCTCCAGAGTTTCTTACAAGGAATCTCTCGCCTGCGACACCGGAGATAAATGCCTTACCACTTGTGGCACCGTAGAGAGCTACGTTTCCGATCACGATATTCTCATCGGCCGGAATCTTCGATCCCTTCGGCGGGTAGACGATCAGCTTACCACCTGACAGGCCCTTACCGAAGTAGTCATTCGAATCACCGACAAGCTCGAGGGTGAGCCCCTTCGGAATGAATGCTCCGAAGCTCTGTCCGCCTGCTCCCTTGCAGTGTACTGTATAGGTATCATCAGGCAGTGACTCCTTGAACTTTCTAGTGATCCTTGAACCGAAGAGGGTTCCGAATGCACGGTCGGTATTCTTTACATCTACATCTATTGACTTCTTCTCACCTGGCTCGATGTCGAGAGGCAGTTTCTTAAGAAGTACCTTTTCATCAAGAGTATCCTTCAGCTTGAAGTCGAATTCATTCTTCTTGTCATAATGAACAGGCTTCATATCTCTTACAAATGGATTGTCGAGGACATTTGAGAGATCTACCTTCGCATACTTCGGATGCTTTCCGTCTGTCACGTTCTCACGAACTGTGAGCAGGTCGCTTCTTCCTACAAGCTCATCTATAGTCCTTATTCCAAGCTTTGCCATGATCTCACGGAGATCCTCTGCGATGAACTTCATGAAGTTCACTACATATTCAGGCTTGCCCATAAATCTCTTACGAAGCTCCGGATTCTGCGTAGCTATACCCATCGGGCAGGTATCCTTGTTGCAGACACGCATCATGACACATCCGAGTGTCACAAGAGGTGCTGTAGCAAAACCATATTCCTCTGCTCCAAGCATTGCTGCGATTGCGACATCCCGGCCTGTCATCAGCTTGCCATCGGTCTCGATGATCACTTTTTCACGGAGGCCGTTTCTGATAAGAGTCTGATGAGCCTCAGCTACACCAAGCTCCCACGGCATTCCTGCATTATGGATTGATGAAAGCGGTGCAGCACCTGTACCACCATCATGACCTGAGATAAGTATTACCTGTGCTCCTGCCTTTGCTACACCAGAGGCTACAGTTCCAACACCTGCTTCAGATACGAGCTTTACAGATATACGGGCGTTATCATTCGCATTCTTAAGGTCGTAGATCAGCTCTGCCAGGTCCTCAATCGAATAGATATCATGATGAGGTGGTGGCGAAATAAGCGATACACCTGGTGTTGAAAGCCTTGTCTTTGCAATCCATGGATAAACCTTTTTGCCAGGTAGATGTCCGCCTTCACCAGGCTTGGCTCCCTGTGCCATCTTGATCTGAATCTCCTGTGCTGAATTCAGATATACAGATGTGACACCAAATCGTCCACTTGCTACCTGCTTTATTGCTGAGCAGCGGTTCAGTCCATCAGCACCGACGCTCAGGCGGTCTTCTTCCTCACCACCTTCACCGGTGTTTGACTTGCCGTGGATCATGTTCATGGCGATAGCCAGTGTCTCATGAGCTTCACGGGAAATAGAGCCGTAGCTCATTGCACCTGTCTTGAACCTTCTCATGATAGAGCTTGCAGGCTCAACTTCTGAAAGAGGGATGCCTTTCTTTTGGAACTTGAAATCAAGAAGTCCACGAAGATTCTTTACACAGTCTTCTCTCTCAACCTCATCCTCATACTGCTTGAACAGCTGATAATCGCCAGTCCAGGTTGATTTCTGGAGAAGATGGATTGTATTCGGATTGTACAGATGCTCTTCCTTTCCTGAACGCATCTTGTGATAGCCGCTTGAATCAAGGGTAGTATCTTCTCTCAGTTCAAGTGGATCGAAAGCTTTGTCATGACGGTACTCTACATCCTTTGCGATATCAGAAAGAGTGATTCCGCCGATAGGTGAAGTCGTTCCTGTGAAATATCTGTCGATCACGGAACGATCGATTCCTACTGCCTCGAAGATCTTGGCACCCTGATATGACTGGATGGTTGAAATTCCCATCTTGGAAGCTATCTTTACAATACCTGAAAGAATGGCATCATCATAAGCTTTGCAGGCTGCGTAGTAATCCTTCTTAAGGGTTCCTTCCTCGATCAGCTGATGGATGCTCTCATGTGCCAGATAAGGATTGATGGCAGAAGCACCAAAACCCAGGAGAGTTGCGAAATGATGTACATTTCTTGGCTCACCACTTTCGAGCACGAGTGAGAGACGTGTTCTCTTTTTCGTACGTACCAGATGCTGCTGAAGAGCCGATACTGCAAGGAGTGAAGGGATTGCCACATGGTTCTCATCGACACCTCTGTCAGAAAGAATCAGGATATTGGCACGGTCCCTGTATGCTCTGTCTGCCTCTACGAAAAGATGCTCGATTGCCTTTTCAAGAGACGTATTCTTGTAATATGTGATAGGTATTGTCTCTACCTTGAATCCCGGTCTGTCCATATACCTGATACGAAGAAGGTCTGTATCAGAAAGGATCGGATGATTTATTCGAAGAAGATTACAGTTCTTTGCACTCTCCTTCAGGACATTACCTGCAGTTCCGAGGAAGATCGTTGTAGAGGTGACAATTTTTTCTCTTATAGAATCAATAGGCGGGTTCGTAACCTGAGCGAAAAGCTGCTTGAAATAGTCAAACAGCGGCCTGTGCTGATTTGAAAGAACTGCAAGCGGAGTATCGACTCCCATTGCTCCGATCGACTCGGTTCCATTTTCTGCCATCGGCATGATGCCTTCACGTACATCCTCATATGAATAGCCAAAGGCCTTCAGGAGCCTCTGTCTGTCAGACCTGGTATTCTCTGGTACTGGTCTGTTCGGAATTGGTACATCTGAGAGATTTACGAGATTCTGGTCGAGCCACTCACCGAATGGATGGCGGGAAGCGTACATATCCTTGACTTCCTTATCATCGATGAGCCTCTTCTGCTTCGTATCCACGAGAAGCATTCTGCCCGGCATCAGACGGTCTTTCTTTACAATATGGCTCTCATCTACAGGAAGCACACCGACCTCTGATGACAGGATCAGGTAATCATCGTCTGTCACATAGTATCTCGATGGACGCAGGCCGTTACGGTCGAGGACTGCTCCCATGATATCACCATCTGAGAAAATGATCGAAGCCGGGCCATCCCAAGGCTCCATCATCGTTGCATAATACTCGTAGAAATCTTTTCTCTTCTCGTCCATGGCACGGTTATTCGCCCATGGCTCAGGAATCGTGATCATGACTGCCAGTGGAAGAGGCATGCCGTTCATCATCAGGAACTCGAGTGTATTATCAAGCATTGCTGAGTCAGAACCATTCGCATTTACGACTGGGATGATCTTCGACATATCCTGTTCAAGATACTCGGAGTACATTGTCTCCTCACGGGAGAGCATCTTGTCCGCATTTCCCTTGATAGTATTGATCTCACCATTGTGAACCATGTATCTGTTCGGATGTGCGCGCTCCCAGGAAGGATTCGTATTCGTTGAGAAACGTGAATGTACGATGGCGATTGCTACCTCATAATCAGGATCCGTAAGGTCTGAATAGAAGGTTCGGAGCTGATTAACGAGCATCATGCCCTTATAAACGATGGTTCTTGATGAAAGTGATGCTACGTATGCGCTCTCTTCACAGGTCTGCTCGAATACACGGCGCACTACATAGAGCTTCCTGTCAAATGGAAGTCCCTTCTCGACTCCCTCAGGTCTTCCTACGAATGCCTGTGCCATGTATGGCATTGTGGACTTCGCGAGATCTCCGAGAATCTCTGTCTTTACCGGGACATCTCTCCATCCAAGGAATGGTACGCCTTCCTTCTCGGCGATGATCTCGAACATCTTCTGGACACGCTTACGCTGCAGCTCCTCTGTCGGCAGGAAGAACATTCCTACGCCATAGTCGCCTTCCCCCTTCAGTTCAATACCGATCTCTGCTGCTGCCTTTTTGAAAAATTTATGCGAGATCTGAAGCAGGATTCCTACTCCGTCACCGGTAGTTCCTGATGCATCTTTTCCGGCTCTGTGCTCGAGGTTCTCAACAATCTTCAAAGCATCGGATACGGTCTTGTGAGTCCTGATTCCCTTGATGCTTACGACTGCTCCGATTCCGCAGCTGTCATGCTCGAACTGCGGATCATATAGGCCTTCCGGCTTTGCGAGCCTTTCTTCTCTTGGATTTGACATAACTTTTCCTTTCCAGTGTGACAGCGAGGTCTTGGCTCAATGCCACATCTATTATTGTCAGACTATTCAAATTGTTTGACAATTAATTTTTAGCAAGAAAAAAGAGACCTCAAGCAAGGCACCCTATATAAAGTGTCGCTTTGAAGTCCCCATTGACTTTCTACTGTTCAATTGTCCCTATTCTAATCATAAAGCGGGGCCATGTCAACTGTGTACACGAAAAAATGCATAGGTGATTGTAATTGTCGCAGCCGGGAACGGCCTAACGCGTTTGCGAAGCGCGTCCACCAATACACGTCCGAATGCCAGCTGCTCTATTGTACAGATTTTGCAAGATATGACATGACGCCTGCCACCGTTTTTCCGTCCTGTATCTTACCTGCGTACATCTGCTCTTTGATCCAGTCGGGATCATACTCTTTTATTTCTATCGCCTCATCCGGGTCAAGATGCTGGCCGGTTGTCTTCTCTACATCCTGTGCCAGATATACGTCTACGAATTCATTGCAGAATGCGACCGTGGTCTTAAGTGCCAGGAGCTTTGACCAGTTATCGGATGTATAGCCTGTCTCTTCTGAAAGTTCACGCTGGGCTGTCACAAGTGTGTCCTCGGTTAGTGAGTCACGCTTTCCGGCTGGCAGTTCAAGTGTATAACGATCCAGCGCCGGGCGATACTGGCGGACGAGAACTATCTTTCCTTCTTTTGTCACCGGTACCACGCAGGCTGCTCCCATCGGATGTTCCACGAAGTCCCATTTCTCTACCCTGCCATCTGGCAGCTGTATATCATCCTGATATACATTTATCACAGCACCGGTATATACCTTGTGTCTGCCTATTCTCTCTGGGTGTTCTGACATTTTCTTTTTTCCTTTCGTCATTTCGCGGTGCATTCGCATTAAAAAAAGAGAAGGACCTGCATCCTTCTCTGATTCTATCCCTTAACTGATGTAGCTAAGAAACATTAGTCAGCCTTAGTTGTACTTACGCTTTCTGGCAGCCTCAGACTTCTTCTTACGTCTGACGCTTGGCTTCTCATAGTGCTCTCTCTTGCGGATCTCCTGCTGGATACCTGCCTTAGCACAGTTACGCTTGAATCTGCGAAGTGCACTGTCTAATGATTCGTTCTCTTTAACGATAACGCTTGCCACTCTTGCTCTACCTCCCTCCAGTGTTGGGATTGTGAAAACTCACGCAATTGATATTTTACCACTGTCAGCAGAGATGTCAAGCTTTTTCTGAGCAAAATAGATTCAAATCTTTGAATCAGGCAGTAAGTCATCAGTGACTAAGGTATGCAACCTCATCGGTCAGCTCCTGAGGCACTTCTATACCGTCTTTTTCGAACCTCTTTATTGTCAGTGCTATGATCCTTCGATCCCTCGTCTCATGATTATTGAATCGCTCAATATATGGCTTGTACTGAGGATTCTCTGAAAGCAGTTCCTTTGACTTTCCTGAAAACGGACAGTACTTCGCGAGGATCTCACGTGCATTTTTTAACAGGCGCAGCGAACCATTGCTCTCATAACGGATATAGTCTGTATAGTCTGCGACAAATACCGACTTGTAATTATTGTTGTGCTTCTTGAGCTCGGTCTTGATACGCTCTTTGATGTCCGCCGTGATCATCGAATTCTTCCGGTAGAACTGCAGATAGTCTGTGTACTCGGCCGTAAGCGATGGATCCCTCATATCATTCCAGTGAATGCCCTGTTCTGTCTTGCACATCTCCCAGCGGAACTCGCCACACAGCTTCGTCATTGCTGTCGGGATATCGTCTGACATGATGATCGGCACCAGAACCCTGGCACTCGACTGTCTTTTCTTGCCTGCTATCTCCTGCCACAGAGCGAATCTCTGGCCCATCACCGGCATCAGAATAAAGTCCGGACGGTATTCCCGATGTATAGGCAGCTGTGTGATATTCTGTTCAGGATTCGAGTATATATCTTCACGATAAAAAATGCTGAAATCCCGGTCAGTAATATCATTGAGTTCCTGATTCAGTCTGTCTGCATGCAGATAGCCTCTTTCCATCGAACCAATTACATTTACATCGTCAAAAACAGGCTCGAAGGCACTGATTCGCCCGAATGTCATTCTACTGCCCAGTTTGAACAGATTGGACATCTCAAAGTCCAGTCTGTGCTTCGGGCTTACCAGCAGCTTCTTCTCCTGCTCCTCAGTAATCTCGCCACTATTCTTCTGTTCGCGGAGATATGCCGGATAGTCGAGGTCAAATTCGTTTCTCGACGGCTCAGCTTCAAGAGAATATATCTTTGCAAGCCACTCATATGCACACATCACATGTGCGTCAGTATCAGGACGGTATGATGATGCAAATCCGTACAGTGTCTGCAGCTCATCCTGTGTCACAAGCGTCTCATCGAGAAGTCCGAACATCAGGAACATTTTCACATAGACAGGTATATCCTTTTCCTTTATGGCACGCAGAAGCACTGCTTCATACAGTGGATAATAGGCATTGGACAGACGGCGCCTTATTTTTCTGATGTCATCGGAGATGCCATAGCGGTCCTTAATTGATCTGTATTCAGCCATCGACTCACGGATCTCTTTTGTATCTTCTGCCGACAGCTTCGAATACACGAGAATCCTGTCAAAAAGCCCTGTAAGAGCTGACAGATCATCACCACCACCGGATGCAAGAGCAGCCTTTTTGGCACTTAGCGCTGCAAAAACTATCAGGAAATCTGCAGATGCGTTCTTCAGTTCAGACCTGTATTTCTCAGTCTGAGCTATCTGAGTCCGCACATCTCTGATGAAATCAACGGCCATACCTGTGAAGCCTATAGAAAGGCCCGGCCTTCCGTTCAGCAGCTCATCTTTTTTGCTGTCAAGGGTAATAAGACTTTTTATGAAATTGACTCTCCACTCCTCTATTCCGGTATCTGTCTGTGGCTGCGGAAATACAGAAAGTACGGTATAGTCCCTGATCTGATCACCCGTCATCCTGCAGATATCCGGGTACGCAGAAAGCCTGCTTATCACATTGCTGTACTGTGCCTCGGCACTTTCACGCAGTTCGAGAAGAGCATTATAAACCTTATAGGCATTCTTCACCGCCTGCTGCGTCATCGTAGGTGCAAGCTTTGCATATTCTGTAAAAAGTGATTCTATCCCTTCTTCATCTGAATATGGGCAGGCAAAAGTAGAGCAGTCTGACTGTGCCTTGTAATCACAGCCATACTGCTCACCTGGTCCAACTCCAAGTCCAAGGATACTGCCTGGCTGGAGAGTGATGGTGACATCGCTGATCACAATCTCTACCGATCCCTTGATCAGGATCAGCAGAGAATCAGCGGTATCATTTCCCTTTAAAATTGTGGACCCTGCAGTCCATTCTGAAAGCCCCATTACTTTGATAACTGTTCTGTAAGTACTTCTTTTGCCTTTGCGATAGCATCAGGAATCTTTGCAGCATCCTTGCCGCCAGCCTGTGCCATCTGTGGACGTCCGCCACCGCCGCCGCCAACGATCTGTGCGAGGGCCTTGATCAGATTGCCTGCGTGTGCTCCCTTCTTCACTGCTTCATCTGTAGCCATTGAAAGGAGAGCCACCTTGCCATCATTATCTGATGCAAGGAAAATGACTCCGTCACCGAGCTTGTCCTTGATCTGGTCACCGACCTTGCGAAGGTCGTTGCCGCCAACACCCTTGAGTGCCTTGGCATAGAACTTCACGCCGTCTACATCCTGTGTATCTGCATCTATATCTCCAAGAGCATCCTTTGCAGCATTGCTCTTCAGAGACTCATTCTCGCTCTTTAATGCCTTAATCTCATTCTGAAGCGACTCAACCTTTGCTACTGCACCATTCAGAGGAGTCTTGAGTGCTGCGAGAACTTCATTTAATTTTTCTTCCATGTCCTTATAGTAGACGAGAATATTGTCTGAAGTCAGTGCAGTGATACGTCTCACACCGCTAGATACACCAGTCTCTGAAAGGATCTTGATCGCTCCGATCTCAGCTGTATTCTTCACATGTGTACCACCACAGAGCTCTGTAGAATAGTCGCCCATCTTGACGACTCTGACCTTCTCACCGTACTTCTCACCAAAGAGAGCCATGGCTCCGGTCTTCTTGGCATCTTCAAGGCTCATGACCTGTGTCACTACATCGACTCCGGCATGGATACGCTCATTGACGAGTCTCTCTACCTCTGACAGCTCATCAGGTGTGAGCGCTGAGAAATGTGTGAAGTCGAATCTTAGCTCCTTGTCATCCTGATATGAACCAGCCTGCTGCACGTGCTCACCAAGTACATCACGAAGTGCTCTCTGAAGCAGATGTGTAGCCGAATGGTTGCGGCAGATGAGTGCTCTCCTGTCGGCATCTACGGACATCTCTACAGGCTCTTCCTGTGAGATATATCCGTCTGAAACATATCCGACATGACCCACTCTTCCACCAAGGAGATGGATAGTATCTGTAACTGTAAATACACCATTGTCTGTGCGGATCTCACCAGTATCGCCGACCTGACCACCCATTGTGCCATAGAACGGTGTCACATCTGTGATGATCGTTCCCTTGTCACCATTTGAAAGGGATGTCACGATCTCACCATACTTATCCTCTGCTGGGTTGACCTCTGTTGTCATGCAGGTGATCTTTCCAGTCGTATGAAGTGTATCGTATCCTACGAACTCTGTTGTAAGGGTCTTGTCGATATCATCATAAACTGTAGCAGCCTTACCCATGTAGTTTGATGTCTTACGGGCATCACGGGCCTTCTGCCTCTGCTCTTCCATGGCAGCCTTGAATCCGTCCATATCTACTGAGAATCCTTTTTCCTCAAGGATCTCATTTGTGAGATCTACAGGGAATCCGTATGTATCATAGAGTCTGAATGCATCCTTGCCTGCAAGAGTCTTCTCACCATTCTTCGCGAGATCATCCTCAAGATCTGAAAGGATTGCAAGTCCCTGATCGATAGTTGCATTGAACTTGCGCTCTTCCTCTGTCAGGACTCTCTTGATGAACTCCTGCTTCTCAAGAAGCTCAGGATATCCATCATGGCTCTCTCTGATAACGACATCTGCGAGCTTGCCCATGAACTCGCCCTTGATGCCAAGCATACGTCCATGACGGGCAGCACGTCTGATCAGTCTTCTTAGAACGTAGCCTCTGCCTTCATTTGATGGAAGGATTCCGTCACTGATCATGAATGTTGTTGATCTGATATGGTCTGTGATGAGTCTGATAGACACATCATCCTTTTCATTCGTCTCGTATGTCTTTCCTGAAAGCGCACAAACAGCATCACGAATAGCCTTCATCGTATCGATATCGAATACTGAATCTACATCCTGCATGATGACTGCGAGTCTCTCGAGTCCCATACCGGTATCAATGTTCTTCTGCTTCAGCTCTGAATAGTTGCCATGACCGTCATTATAGAACTGTGTGAAAACATTGTTCCATACTTCCATGAAACGGTCGCCTTCGCCACCCATGACATCCTCTGGTCCATTACCATGCTGTGGTCCTCTGTCGTAGTAGATCTCAGAACATGGTCCGCACGGTCCTGCCCCATGCTCCCAGAAATTGTCACACTCACCTGTCTTTGGGTCACGATAGAATCTGTAGATTTTCTCTGCAGGTACTCCGATCTCCTTGTTCCAGATATCAAATGCCTCGTCATCTTCACCATAGATGGATGGATAGAGTCTCTCCGGATCCAGCTTCAGGACCTCTGTCAGAAATTCCCATGACCAGTGAATGGCTTCTCTCTTGAAATAATCACCGAAGGAGAAATTGCCGAGCATCTCGAAGAATGTCAGATGTCTCGCTGTCTTTCCTACATTCTCTATATCTCCAGTACGTACACACTTCTGGCATGTAGTAACCCTTCTTCTCGGTGGTATCTCCTGACCAGTGAAGTATGGCTTCAGCGGTGCCATTCCTGCATTTATCAGAAGCAGCGAATCATCGTTGTGTGGTACCAGCGAAAAGCTCTTCATTACGAGATGTCCCTTGCTCTCGAAGAAATTCAGATACATTCTTCTGAGCTCATTTACTCCGTATTTCATGGTTGATTTACTCCTTAGTTGTTTAATTTCCAAAGAAATATTATACACTTGAAAGATTACATAGTCAAAGAATTATGTAAAATAAATGTGTCACACTTTAAAATATAGTATGACCGATGCTGCTATCACATCTGTCCATATAAATATTGCTTCGCAGATACACAGAAAATATCCGCTTGTATCTCCACTGATACCTCCCAGCTCTTTCTCACATATGGCCTTGGAAATAAATAGCCATACCACGCTCACAAGTGTTGCTATAATTGCTGTTGAATCATGATTTAAAAACATGAGTACAAGAGCTATGAAAATATATACAAACATCCATACCAGCGTTGCCTGCCTGCTGCCCTTTGTCTCAAACCGGATTAGTGAAGTGTTATTATCCCGCCTCTTAAAAGTGCAGACTGCAATTCCCGACAATGATCTTGAGATCACGAACGCATATAATAGAGAATAGAACTGTCCTCTTCCAAGAGCTTCGTAGATTCCGGACACCGTAAATAGCATCAGCACCACCAGCTGGATGACTCCGAATGCACCAATATGCGGATCCTTCATGATACGGATTTTCTCATCTCTCGACCTGTGAGAGCAGAGTGCATCCATCGTGTCCATATAACCATCAATATGGAATCCGCCTGTGTAGATTACAATGACTGCTGTGAGAATCATCCCAGCCACAGGACTGCTAAGTCCAATCCTACAATAAAGTCTATATATGAGAAAAAGCACTCCTGACAGTCCTGCTCCCACAAAAGGGAAGAATGAAAAAGAATTCTGATAGCTCTTCTGATCCCACTGGAACTGCGGCATCGGTATTGCCGAATACATCGAAAAGGCTATCGCCATGCTCCTGAAGAAATCCATACCTTACACCAGCGAAAAAGTAACTTTCATCTTAGCATTCCTGTATGACAGGTGCATCATCGCACCATTTATCATTGTCATATGAGGAACAGTATGTCCGATATCCGCACGATTTATAACAGGAATATCATGAAGTGCCATCCTCGTAGCATCCTCATATGTCATTCCTGTATCAGATGACTCAAAAAGAGTACGCCCCACAATGACAGCCTCTGTGCCTTCAAACCATCCTGCATATTTCATCTGAAGGAGCGTCCTGTAGAAAACCTCTGCACTCAGAGAGAAATTATCGAAGTACCAGATGAAATGGTCATCCCGATATCTCTTTATAAAATCCTTTGTGCCATCATACGGAGTACCAATCAGATCTTTTAGCACATCAATGCACCCACCTATGCATCTGCCCTTTGCATCAAGCCAAGACACGGAGCATGTCATATCAGAATCCTTGTCATACTTTATATGGTCTGCCTGAAATGTCGGTACTGACATATACTTTGGGAAACTCGTCTCTGTAAACTTCTCACCCTTAATGATCTCTAAATTGTCCTCTGCATAGTCCGGCAGTGGAGACTCGCTGTAGCTTCCGGCATTTAGTCCGTATATTGTCGCTACATCATAATTAGTCGTATATGGATACAGAATCCCGGTCGGATCTGAAGCACCCATAATCCACTTCGGATTGATCTTCATCGCCTCGAAATCCACATACGGCAGGCACTCATCGAGAAAATCACCACCGGCTGCACACATCACGAAATCAGCCTTCAGGTCAGTAAAGAGTGATGTAAGTTCCCTGCCTCTTGTCACAGCATCTGCGCTTCTTTCATCATTATTCCTGACTGACGGAGTCTCAGATATCTGAAAACCTTCTCTTTCGAGAACCCCGATACTTTTCTCCCAGTCATCTATATCATCGCCGACACCGGCACTCGGTGCCGCAATACCAATCGTACTGCCATTCTGTAAAAATTCTGGATAAATCATAGACCCATTATACACAAATAATTCTTTGCTATCAAACCAAACTATAACTGTATTTTCTTCTCTCCATTATCACTTTTTCAACCCTTCTTTCGTCAGCATTTCATATGTGACACCATACTTTTCAGCTATGTCCTTTGCGTATGACATTCCGGCCGGTGGAGCGACCTCTACCTTGTATGAACGGTTGCCGCCATCGGATTTTACAACAAGAGATGCTGCCTGATATTTTTTTGATTCCTGATTCATCTCATCTATATCCTCTGCCAGCTTGTGCATATGGGTATTGTAAATGACCCGGCATCCCTTAAGGAGCATTGCTCTTACTGCATCTCTTGCAATGTAATATCCTTCTTCGAATGATGTCGTAGAAAACGTCTCATTCAGAAGCAGCAGACTGTTTTTCGTAGAATCCTTGTAGATTTCACGGAATCTCTGACACTCTTCACCCAGTCTTCCAAGCTCCATGGTTTTGTCTTCATCGGCAGGGAAATGCGTGTATATTGCATCTACGGGAGTAAAATAAAACTGGCTCGCAGGAACATAGATCCCACCTTCTGCCATAAAGAAAAGCTGTCCGACCGCCTGAGTGATCGTTGTCTTTCCACCACGGTTCGCACCTGTAAGGATGTAAATCCGATGCTCATCCGAGAAATCAATATCATTGGTTATGATATGGCCTGCATCATGATTTTCAAGAGCGGCCAGCTTGATATTATAGATCCCCTCGGCAGACATTGCCTCATTACTGCACTGAGGACGTGCAAATGAATATCCCTTCTGTGAGAGTTTTTCAATATATTCAGCCCACCTGATGTAGTAGATAAACTCCGGCATCAGATCAGTAATATCCGTGATTGTCAGCATGCTGTATTTATTCAGCACATCCTTCAGATGCTTTATCGTGCGATGCAGCATGTGGTTTGTCACCTGATTCATATAGTTAGTTACCGACCGCGTGGAATTATCATTTTCAGGTACACAAGCCAGAGATGCATAGGCAAATGGATTCACCATTGCGGTAAGTGCTTTTGTCGTATTATCAGACAGGCCCTCCGGCTTTGCATCGAACTGCTCAAAGTGATATGAACCGTCCCAGTCAGTTCTATCGTGTATCTGATCCTTTGTGGACATCTTGTCTACCCAGTTCGAAATGATTCCTGACTTTGTAAAAGGCTTATTATTCAGGGAAATAACTCCTATACTCTGCGCCTCAAAAGCCTCATTAAGATTGATTCCCACTGTAATACTCTTGAGATCAGATGTATCTGCTCTTAGTGCTGCCACATCCTTCTTCATCCCTTCGAAACCATTATCTTCGAAAAGATCTGTCACATATTTTTTCAGATCGAGAAGCCCCTTAGAATGAATGTCCGCATCAGTCAGACACTTATAGATAGCCTCTATGCTCTCGATATAGTCTCCGATCTCCTGCAGCCTGTGCAGCAGATCAAAAGCACCTGCGTCATGATCCCTGTCGTGGATATAGCTGCCATATTCCTTCAGGAAATTGATACGGCTCATTATATCCACGATGTCATCTCTCATTTTTTTATTATGAAAAATATCATCGAATACATCACATCTGTACTGTACTATATCCGGATCTGCGGTCTCCAGCCTCATCACATTGTAGATATAGACCTGCTCTGTCTTCTTGTCAGTAAGAGAATCTATTATCGAATCCATCCCCAGATCATGAACTGTGGTCTCACTCAGTCTCTTATATTTCTTATCATCCCTGTCCGGGAATAGCAGACTTAACTTTTTCATATTTACATATCCTCGATTGTCTTATCAGCAAGCGTCCTTGCATTTCATAAATTCTGAGAAAATTATAACATGCCACGCAGGAATATCAAATCAAAAAAACAGCCCGTCTCATAGACGGACTGCCATTTTGAAAACAGGTTGTTTTTATTCAAAGAACAGCTTCATATCATCTTCCACTGTTCCGATTCCTGCGATGCCGAAGTTGTCGACAAGTACCTTTGCTACATTCGGGGAAAGGAATGCCGGAAGTGTCGGTCCAAGATGAATGTTCTTCACGCCCAGGTAAAGAAGTGCAAGAAGGACGATTACAGCCTTCTGCTCATACCAGGCGATATTGTAGACGATCGGCAGATCGTTTACATCATCAAGTCCGAATATCTCTTTGAGCTTAAGAGCGATAAGTGCAAGTGAATATGAATCATTGCACTGTCCTGCATCGAGTACTCTTGGGATTCCATTGATGTCACCGAGGTTCAGCTTGTTGTACTTATATTTCGCGCAGCCTGCAGTAAGGATCACTGCATCCTTTGGAAGAGCTTTAGCAAAATCAGTATAATAGTTTCTGGACTTAGCTCTGCCATCACAGCCTGCCATTACTACGAACTTCTTAATAGCTCCGCTCTTTACTGCATCAACGATCTGGTCTGCAAGTGCAAATACCTGCTCATGAGCAAATCCACCGACAATAGTTCCTGTCTCTATTTCTGTAGGAGCCTGACATTTCTTAGCCTGCTCGATGATCGGAGTGAAATCCTTCGTCTCACCATAAGCAGCATCAATATGCCTGCATCCCGGATAACCTGCTGCACCTGTTGTCCAGAGTCTGTCCTTGTAGCTGTCCTTTGGAGGCACGATGCAGTTGGTCGTCATAAGGATTGGTCCATTGAAGCTCTCGAACTCTTCCTTCTGCTTCCACCATGCATTTCCATAGTTCCCGGCAAAGTTATCATACTTCTTGAAGAATGGATAGTAGTGAGCCGGAAGCATCTCAGAATGAGTATATACATCTACTCCTGTTCCCTTTGTCTGCTCGAGAAGCATCTCAAGGTCTTTTAAGTCATGACCTGAAATGAGGATTCCAGGATTTTTTCTTACACCTATATCTACCTTTGTGATCTCAGGATTGCCATAGGCAGTAGTATTTGCTGTATCAAGATCTGCCATGCCCGCTACACCGTACTTACCTGTCTCAAGTGTAAGAGCTACGAGATCATCTACTGTAAGTGAATCATCAAGAGTCTTTGAAAGAGTTTCCTGAATGAATGCATCAACTTCTGGATCATCCTTAAGAAGCGCATTGGCATGCTTCGTATAAGCTGAGAGTCCCTTGAGTCCGTATGTGATCAGCTCTCTAAGAGATCTGATATCCTCATCCTTTGTAGAAAGAACCCCTTCCTTCCATGCCTTGGCGTCATATTCAGCTTCATTTCCGTTCCATCTGGCGGCTTCCGGAAGTGCATTCTTTTCAGCTTCTGAAAGCTCATTTAAAAGCTCTGCCTTCTCTGAAAGTGTCTCTGTAACCTTTGCCTTAATAGCATCAAGGTCGAAGTTCGCATTTGTGATAGTTGTGAACAGATTTACTGTAACAAGATGATTTATTTTTTCAGGAATCTCTTTTCCCTTTTTTCTTAATGCAGTAGTTACCGCACTGAGTCCCTTAGTCACATAAATGAGCAGATCCTGCATTCTTGCGACCTCTGGCTTCTTTCCGCACACACCTGATACTGTGCAGCCCTTGCAGCCTGCTGTCTCCTGGCACTGATAACAAAACATCTGATTTTCCATGATAAAACCTCCAAAAATAATTTTCATGTTTCTTTTCATCTGACATGAATAGTTTTATCAGAAAATCAGAAACATCTCCGTTGTATTAACAACAAAAAGCAAGACATGGGGACGGTTCTCCTGTCTTATGTAAAATTTTCATTTTTCATATTAAAATTTTTAGCGATTCAGAAATGCAAAGACTTTCCTCGAAAAAATCAGCTATAATCTGATTACTGGAGGTTTTTACTATGAAAAAGAAACTAATAGGGTTGCTGCTTGCTGCCTCTATGATGGCTTTGATGCTTACCGGATGTGCCAGGGAAAATGGCTCTTCTTCTGCTAAAAAGGGCAGCTACATGGAGCGGGTCAACAGCACCTATGACGCCAATGTCGTGGATGACAAGTACCGGACGACGTATGAGATTTTTGTAGGATCATTCTATGATTCCGATGGAGACGGCACCGGCGACCTGAACGGTGTCACTGAAAAAATAGGATATATCAGGGATATGGGATTCAACGAGATCTGGCTCATGCCGATCTGCCCTTCGCCTACCTATCACAAATATGATGTGACCGATTATACTGCTATTGATCCCGCATACGGCACGATGGATGATTTTGAAAAGCTGGTAAAGACCTGCCACGACAATGGCATCCGGCTGATCACTGATCTGGTACTGAACCATACTTCTACCGCGCATCCGTGGTTCAAAGAGGCCGCTCAGTATCTGAACGGTCTGGGAAAAAATGACAAGCCTTCCGCAAAGGACTGCCCGTATGTGAATTACTATAATTTTTCCAGAGAAGCAAAAGAGGGCTACGCCCAGCTGGCCGGCAGTGACTGGTACTATGAAGCCAGGTTCTGGGAAGGCATGCCCGATCTGAATCTGGATAATGAAGCCGTGAAAGATGAGATCAAAAAGATCACAGATTTCTGGCTCAACAAAGGTGTAGACGGATTCCGTCTCGATGCCGTAACGAGCTACTATACAGGCAATGATGACAAAAATATTGCATTCCTCAAGTGGCTGAATGATGAGGTCAAAACAAAGGATCCTGATGCATATATGGTCGGCGAATGCTGGACTGACTATACGACATATGCGAGATACTACAAGAGCGGTATTGACAGCTTCTTCGATTTCAGCTTCGCCAATGACAGCGGAGCCATTGCTTCTACAGTGCGTTCAGCCAGCGGCGCAAAAGGTTTCGGTGAAATGATGGTCACAGTGCAGGATGAGATCAGGGCTAATAATAAGGATGGCATAGAAGCCCCGTTCTACACAAACCATGATATGGCACGTTCCGCTGGCTATTATCCTGGCGATGACGGTTCCAAAGTCAAGCTGGCGACAGGAATGAACCTGATGATGAGCGGAAACGCTTTTGTCTACTATGGCGAAGAACTCGGCATGAAGGGAAGCGGCAAAGATGAAAATAAGCGGGCTCCGATGTACTGGTCGTCTGATTCTTCTGCAAAAGGCATGACCAGGGGCCCTGATGACATGGATTCATTCGAGATGAAATTCGACTCAGAGGACAAGCAGGCAAAGGATGACACATCAATACTTAACTATGTGAAGCAGGCTGTAAAACTCAGAAATACCTTCCCGGTAATAGCACGCGGAACTGTATCAGTAATCGACGGTGCTTCTGATGACAATGTTCTTGCCATAGAAAAGAAAATGGATGACAACAGTTATGATCCGGTAGTGATAGTCTACAATGTCACCGACAAGACACAGACCGTAAAACAGTCTGCACTTCCTGACGGATTCTCAAAGCTCGGTGGAGTGCTGATCTCAGGTGCTTCAGGAAATGCCAGGAAGGGTGGAAATGACGCCACATCATCTTCCTCAGAAACTTCTGAAAAAGAAGTCGAAGTCACAATAAAAGACGGCTCCATTACAATGCCAGCACAGAGCATTGCAATTTTTACAGACAAATAAAAATATCAGCTCTCATGGAAATCCATGGGAGCTGTTTTCAGTCTACATTGAATATGATATTGTCCCGGTCGATATCTACTATCTTGTCCCGGAAACGTGCCACCTGCGGGCGGCGTTTAAATTTTTCAATGATGGAATAATCCTCCCAGCAGTGCATTGGGAATATCAGGTCGCAGTCTATACGCTGCACGAAATAGTCAAGTCCGACATATGCGCCTGCACCCATTCTCGGATCAAGCACCACAAAACCTAAATCTATATGCTTGTTCTCGAGATGCCGCATCTGTTTCTTGTATCCGCCGCCATAGATGTCCGAATACAGCGGATTCCCGTCTTCATCGACATTCCATACCGACAGATCACCGGCATGATAGATGGTGAGCCCGTCAGTCTGCACCAGAAAAGCCACTCCCGCATCATTGCTCAGAAGTGTCTTTATCTTCATATCTGCAATCTCATAATCATTAAGCGGCTTTACAAACTTTATCAGATCGCGGATCTGTGGATCATAGCCATTCCTGATCAGATAATTCTTGCTGAGCCTTATATCTTTTGAAAAAATATAATGCACGTCCCGCTCTGCTGCCCATTTCAGGACATCAGGCGAAAAGTGGTCCTTATGTGAATGTGATGCAAACACATAAACCGGCTTCTCTGCCGAGAAAACCGGTTCCTTGCCATGAAAAATCACATCATTGTATGTACAGGCTGGAAAATAATCAAATACCAGCTGCTTTGTATCTGTCTCCACCACAAAAGAACTGTGATGTATAAATGTTACGCGAAGCATTAGTCCTCCTGACCATTAGCGCTTTCATACGTCCCGCCTGACTGCTCTGTATATTCCTTGTATTTATCAGCATTCTCCCCGTTCTTATCACTCCATTCAGCCTGACACGAAATAGACTTGGAAGCAGGATCCTGCTCTACATTCACTGTCCAGACAGCATCCTTCAGTGCCTTGGAGCTCCTTGTCGTATCGCCGATACTCTCCCTGACTTTTTCCTGTAGCGCATGGGGATCATCGCATTCAATTTTTCCTTTGCCATTGGTTGCAGTCCATACTACTGTCGCACCAGTTTCAGGAATGTCCTTATACACGGCCTCGTCCATAGCCGCCACACTTGTGGCTTCAAGAATTTCCGCCGCTGCGTGACAGTCGACAGCCACTCTCGACTTCTCGACATATCTCAGATACTGCGGCGCCAGAATCACTGCAAGCACTGCAATGATCGCCATCACCACAATCAGTTCTACCAGAGTGAACCCACGGTTCCCGTTTTCCTTCCTCATATGCAGCCTCTCTTTCGCAAGGAACTTATCAGAATTATACCATAGTGTGGGGAATGCAACAATAATTAAATAATTCTTTACATATTCAGAATATCAGCGTATCTTCGAGATCATTTGTGACTTTTGTGCCATAATGCTCTATTGTGCTAGTGGTAATCTTTCATATGTATGTTTTCACTCTGCAAAAATTTCTACACTTCTGGCATCAATTTCATGTGGTAGCAATAAAGGATTTTCGCAGTTGAACGAATTTGAAATAAAACGCATCAGCACTAATTAAATTACTTGAACCTGTTTTGATGCGAGTTTGAAAAAATAAGGTATTATGTGAGAATGTTGTAATTCAAACGTTGCAATTTTGATGCTGTTCGCACCTAGCTTAATGTATTGCGAGAATATCAGAAGAGGCAGCATCAGATTTGATGCCGCCAGATGTATTATTATTATATAGCGAGAATTACAAAGTCCAGCAAGGCTATATTGATGCTAATTTTATATGGCAAAACGCCCCATAGCCAGTATCACGATCAGTGTCGTGAGTTCGGATGCTGCAAATGACAGGAACACACCTGAGAGGCCGAAGATACGGGACAGTACGAAGCCGTAGAGAGCTATCAGGATCATGCCACGAAGAAGTGAACCTGTGACCACGATTCTCGCTCTGGCGGTTGCTGAATAGTAGGCAAGCAGGAAAATATTGATACCCGCAAATACAAATCCAAGGAAGTACTGACGCAGACCACTGTGAGCTATTGCAAGAAGCTCAGCATTATGCTGGCTGTTGAAGATACCGATCATAGGATCTGTAGCCAGGAATCCTGCAGCAACGAACAGCGCTTCTGCAACCGCTGTAATGATGAGTCCTGAGCGAAGCACCATACTCACATCATCTTTTCTGCCCTTGCCATATGAATCACTGATCAGAGGCTGGAGTCCCTGCGATATTCCATTGAATATAGCAACCACGACAAGCGCTATATTTGCAATGACGCTGTATGCCGCCACAGCCACATTTCCTGCAATCCCGAGACAAAGATAATTGAACACAAGAGAAGTAAATCCATTTGAAATCTCGCCTACGAATCCGCTCATACCTAGTGGCACCGCACTTTTGAGGTATGAAAATGACAGGCGGTGTCTACTGAAACCGACTGTATTCTTCTTTCCAAGGAAATGAATGAGACAGATCAGCATCGAAAGTCCCGGACAGCAGATTGTAGCCAGTGCTGCACCTGTGAATCCCAGTCCACAGACAAACATGAAGACATAGTCAAAAACTATATTGAAAGCGCTGCCTGAGAGCTGTGCCGCCATGGCGATGCCAGGAGCCCTGTCATTGCGGCAAAAGGCTGTAAATGTGTAATTGCACATAAACGCCGGTGCAAACATCAGACATAGCCTTGCGTAGCCCTCTCCCATCTTCTGCAACGCCGCATCGGCTCCCATCAGGGCCAGCACCTGCTTAGGCACAAATATCCCAAGCAGTACGAACGGAATGCTTATAATAAGTGTCCAGCAGATAGACTGCATGAAGTACCAGCTCACGTCCTTACCGCTCGCTCTTCTGAGACTGTATATAACAGATGAGCCGATACCGATCATTGAACCAAGTGCGTACATGAGTCCGTACAGCGGCAGTGTCATATTGAGTACAGCCAGACCGTCTGCTCCGAATCCCCATGAAATAAAAAATGTGTCGGCAAGGATGTAGACCGAAAGGCCTACCATGCCGATCACATTCAAGGACACGTACTTTGCAATTTTCTTTTTCATAGCGCTGCTTCCTTTCCTCCAAAAGACTGATGGTGCTGAACTTTTGTGACAGAGCCGGCGTCTCAGGAATGGGGCCCGGCAGCAGCGCTGCCATCAAAAAAGTCACTCGATAAACGGGTGACTCTTTAATAATGTAATGCGGAAGATGGGACTTGAACCCACACAGTATTGCTACCACAAGATCCTTAGTCTTGCTCGTCTGCCAGTTCCGACACTTCCGCATCTGTTAAGTTGTTGTTGCTCTCTCGCAACGATGTATATGATACCAAAACAGCATGTGATTGTCAAGCACTTTTTTCAACTTTTAAATATATTTTTTGTCGAAGTCTTCCTGACGCAGTGGTCTGTCGTACAGGAAGCCCTGGATCATCGACACATTCATGTCTTCGAGCTTCTTCTTCTGTGGCTGACGTTCCACGCCCTCTACGACTACATTCATATTCACGGCATCAGCAAGCTGTGACACAGAACGGATGAAAGCATCCGAGAAACTGTCCTTGTCAATATCATTGACGAAACAGCGGTCAATCTTAATCTCATCAAGAGGGAAATCCTTGATTCGTGACAGAGACGAGTAACCTGTACCGAAATCATCAAGAGCCAGGCGCACACCCAGATCATGGATACGTGACAGGACATCCTTCATGCGGTCCATGTCATTTATTGCCATGCCCTCAGTCACTTCGAGCACTAGGTTGTCTGGATTGATACCGGTGATCCTTATCGCATTTGCGATCACGTCTACAATATCGTTCTGTAGCAGCTGTACGACTGACAGATTGACATTCACCCTGTACTCAGGATGACCATAGTCATTCCAGTAGCGGCAGTGGCGCGCGGCCTCAATGAGCACATGCTCGTCGATCGGGATAATGAGTCCCAGATACTCTGCTAAGGAAATAAACTTGTCCGGAGTCATGAAGCCGAGCTTCTTCGAATTCCATCTGACAAGTGCCTCAGCACCGCAGCATCGCGGCTCGACATTATTCCTGATATCAACAACCGGCTGATAATATACCTCAAACTCCCGGCAGTCATCAGCCACAGCCTCTCTCAATGCCTTCTCAATACCCATCCTGTCTGACGGCATCTTCGAAGAGACATCTGTAAAATACTCAGTCTTGTTCTTGCCTCTTGACTTCGCCTGATGAAGAGCATAGTCCACCCTCTGCAGCAGTATATCCTCATTATCACCGTCCTGTGGAAAATATACGATTCCCATGCAGGCAGTACAGTAATATTCATTATCATCGAGAGAAAACGGCTTTTCGAATCTGTTTTTTATATTCTCAGTAATCTGGCTGACATTTTCAAATCCGGAATATGGCACCAGAACTGCGAACTGGTCGCCGCCTATACGATAGCACTGCGCATCCTTTTTCACAGCCTGCTGGACCGACCATGCAGCCTTTTTCAGGAATCTGTCGGCAAGCACATGACCTAGTCCGTCATTTAATGCGTTGAAATCATCGAGATCGACGAAAATAAGAGTTCCCTGGCCTTTGCTTCTGACTGCATCATTGATGCACGTCTCGAAATCCAGGTGGAATCTGTGACGGTTGTAGAGTCCTGTCAGATCATCAAGATCAGCTGACTCCCTGATCTTCTTCTGATACTGCTTCTGCTTCGTGATATCAGTGATCGTGAATACGTCCACTTTAGAGCCATCCCGCCACTGAGTCACATTTGTATAAACCAGGTATATGTCACCACTGCCGGCAGCCGAGAACTCCTTAGGTGCCTTCACAGCCTCTTCAGCAGAATCACCTATCACAAATCTTCTTCTGAACAGCTCCTCATTCATAGGATCTGCAAAAATCTCATCAGCAGCTTTATTTCTGAATATCAGTTCATTCGTAGCGTCATTGAAGATCACAACGGCAAACTGGGCCGAATCGTAAAATGCCCGCATGAAATCATCAGCACCGCGCAACAGGTCAGAATATTTCTGAGTATCCCTCTTGGCTCTGAGCAGATTCCCTGCCCTCTTCGCAAAGTCAATGTCATCACTATGCCATACATGGCCCTCGTCAAAGCTCAGAAGGCAGAGATAGCTCATTCTGCTGTCATTTTCAAGACATGTAAAAATTCCCGCTGTAATCCCATATTTCTGCATAAAATTCCTGAATCCATCAGAGATAAGTGAATCTGCAGATATGGTATATGTCTTGCCATCAAGAAATGGCAGATCATCCGGCTTTACATCGGCGAACACCTTTTTCACAGCACCGTCACTGCCTGAATATTCATTTACAGTCTCAACCTTATTACCATCTGAAGTGATCAGCACTGCACTGTCAAAATCTATGCAGAGAGCCATCTTCTTCACAATGTCATCTGCCGCATCATGATAGCTGATATTGCCGTTCATATCATCTACCAGCATTGACAGATATCTGTAATACTTCTTCGTGCGTAAGAGCCTGTCAGCATCCTCTGCACCTTTCTGTCCCTGAGTATGGGCATCCGATAGCTCCGACTCTGTATCACAGAACAGCCCCAGGAGGTCCTTGAAGACCTTTGTCAGAGCGTCTGCCCTCTTAGTATCATTTTTATCTACAAGAAACAGGTACCCGCAGACCTTCCCGTCGCCACGTCTGATCGCAATTGTGCGCAGATGTATGTCATCAAAATCCCTGTCTATTACATCAGTGGCGTCATAATCATAAAATGAACTCCTGATATCCCCTATTGTCTCCCTGTTCACCCTCTTAAAGAAAAGCTGCTCTGTATCAACATCCGTGAAATATGACAGCATCACCTTGCCATCGGTGTCTGCCATAAGCCCGGAAATTCCGGCATGCTCCAGAAGCTCCTTTATTACTTCGTTAAGTTTCTGTCTGTTTGTCTCAATTTCCGACATTTTTATACCCGTTCTATTACATAAATACTTCTTTTATCATCAAATGGAATCTCCTCACAGAAGGAAAGTCCACCCGATTTTCTGATCATTGCCTTTATTTCACTGCCCCCAGTAAGGTAAAAGGCATACCCGTGCGGCTTTAGCAATTTTACTGTCGCTTTTTCCGTTTTTTCAAAAAACTCCTTTCTATCTCCCTCATCCTTATCATACATATCCGGGAGCTCTGAGATGATCTCATCAAAAGGCTCATCGCTCTCAAATGTAAAGGCACTCCTCCTGACAAAATATATATTTTTGTCCTTGCGCATCGCATCAGCCTTTCCGGCTCTGATTGCATCCGCACTGGTATCGATTGCAAACAATACATGTGTCTTCAGATACTCATCCCTCTCGAGAAGCAGCGTACCATTTCCTGAAAAAATATCCGCTACTCTCGCATCTTCCTTCAGAAATTTTCTGACCAGATACACCATTATAGCGGCCTTGACCGGCTGCATGGATGTAGAAAGACGGTCTGCGGCATAGGCAAATCTGTCATCTGCCATTCCAAGCGGCCTTATGAAAAGCGCATATCCACCTGACTTCTTCGGATAGAAATGAAGCTCCATATCGTATGGTGCTGAATTGACAAGTCTGTCTCTGAAAAGATATAAAAACTCCGCTGTAAAGCGTTTTGCTGCGTCTGTATGATGATCCTTCTTCTCATGAACCACTATTCTGACAGAGATCTTGTCATCTGGTCTCGTGGTCCTGCGAAGAAATCTGAGGAAATCACTCTTTGAAATCTCCTCACGCATGGTATCAGGTCTGGCTTTAAATGTCCCCTGAATCCGGTACATCAGGTGACTGTACAGCCTGATATCGAGCACTCTCGGAAGATCCTCGCTCTTTATGAGAGCTCCGATTGCCGAAAAGCCTTTATCTATTCCACGGTGCTTAAGCTCTTCCTTCAGTGGCTCATAAAAGCCCCTGACAGGGACAAGCAGTGCCCCGAAAGAATCCGGTTTGATAAATACAGCAGCCTGATGGCTGTCACCAGCATCCAGAATCTCGACAAGCTGCTTTCTCTCAGCAAGGATATGCTTCATATCTGCTTCAGGGAATGAAGTCGTATCTATCTCTTTAAGCCTCTTCTCAAGGTATGCGGCATCGCTGTCACTCAGTATGCCTTTTCCGCCTAGCCTGATTACTGACTTCAGATAGCTCTCTCTGACAAAAAGCCTATCCTCTCTCCTGTAGGCATCCATCAGTGCTTCAAGAAGCATCACTGAATCCTTGTCTCCCAGATCAAGCGGGAGCTCGCCAATAAGGAGTGCTGCGGATTTCCTGACCTTGGCATCATCACAGTCAAGACCTCTTACAAGAGCACGTGCGCTCTCGCTGTCATCAGCTATGCTTGGGCCTATTGCCTCATCCCCCTCCCTGATGGACTTTCTAATGTCCGACAGGGTAGTTCGCAGATCCTTATTTTCTTTCAGATTCGTGATAAGTACTTCCGAATTAATCATACGATCAATTGTAAACCTTTTAGTAAAAAAAATCACCTATTTCATGTATCAGCACATATGTTTTGGTATAATTAGACAATTTTTTGCAATCATTTTTGTGAAAACTGTCGGTTTGACTATTGCGAAATCGCAGAAATCGTATTATACTATAAGAGACTTAAGGAATGAACCCCCTTTAGAATTCCTTAGATCATTTCCCCTTTTATATTTTTATAACCCCCCTTTTTGAAAGCATCCTTCCCCGGGATGCTTCCTTTTTTTGCCCGCATTGCAAGATCAATCATTATCGTCTATAATAAACCAATACAAAGGAGGATACGACATGCACGCATTTCAGGAATTAGATATCAGCAACACAGAATTCAATCCATTCCAGCTCATAGGAAAGGACTGGGCTGCTCTTACTACAGAGGCCAACGGCAGGACAGACGCCATGACAGTCAGCTGGGGCGGAGTCGGTGTGCTCTGGGGCACGAATGTAGCCACTGTATACGTCCGTCAGAGCCGCTATACCAAAGAGCTCATAGATGCAGGTGATTATTTTTCACTATCATTCTTCAATCCAGAGGAGCCGAAATACAAGAATGTCCTCAAATACCTCGGTGCTGTATCAGGTCACGATGAGGACAAGATCAAGACAGCCGGACTCACCATTGCCCACAAGGACAATATCCCTTACATTGATGACGCCAATATGCTGATTCTCTGCAAGAAGATGGCATCAATAGAAATGCCCTCTGACAAGCTGCCAGAGGACATCAGGGAGAAGTGGTATGCCGATGGCAATGACCACACTATTTACATAGGTGAGATAAAGGGACTGTATGCGAGATGATCACTCATCCCTGTCTTCAACGATCCCTGTCACATCTACAAATGAACCTACCAGACCTTCGACCTGGCCCTTCTTATCATAGAGAGGCGATTTGCTGGCAATGATGTCACGCTCGCGGCCCTGGATCAGGTTCTTCGTTTGTACCAGAGTGCTTTCCTCACCGGAGAGCACTTTTTCTTCTTCATTTCTGAATTCATCAGGCTCAGGATGCCAGCCCATATCTTCATCAGTCTTGCCGATCACATCCTCTTCACTGTCAAAACCATATGCGTCAAGGAATGCCTGATTCACACCCACAAAACGACGGTCTTTATCTTTCCAGAATACACCGACCTTGATATTATCAAGGATCTTCTTATAATAGCTGTCATCATACAGCCCGCCATTCATGTCAGCATATCTGTCAAGTCTGTCAAAAAGACCAGTCACATCTGCATATGTCACATATCTGAGAGTGCAGTGCTTTCTCTTCTGGCTGATCTCCCTGCCCATATAGACCTTCTTGTCGCCCTCTGGTGAAGAATATCTGATGATAGGCTTGTAACCGTTCACGAAGAATATCTGGAGTTCCTGGAAGGTGATATTCATATCAGCAAGCATAGCATCACTTGCAAGCACCACCCTGTCCATGCCGTCTACGATCTGAAAGATCACCAGCATTCCCGGGAACTCTCTTAAGAACTTTTTCTCCTGTTTATTGAAATGGAATTCGTTTTCCATATCCGTCTCCTATTCTTATTCTTATTCTGTAACGTCTGTCACCTGGATGTGAAGCTCTTTGAGCTGTGCATCTGTTACCTTTCCTGGGGCGCCCATCATCAGATCGGCTGCATTCTTGTTCATAGGGAATGGAATGATCTCACGGATTGAATCCTCTCCTGCAAGAAGCATTACCATACGGTCGATTCCAGGAGCAATTCCTGCATGTGGGGGTGCTCCGTAACTGAATGCATTGTAGAGTGCAGGGAACTTCTGCTGAACATCTCTCTCTGTGAGTCTCACGAGCTCGAATGCCTTGACCATGATCTCAGGATCGTGGTTTCTGACAGCTCCTGATGAGAGCTCGACGCCATTTACGACAAGATCATACTGGTCTGCCATGATAGTCAGAGGATCGATCTCGCCTCTCTCTGCCTTCTCAAGCGTCTCAAGACCACCCTTCGGCATTGAGAACGGATTGTGACAGAACTCGAGCTCTCCTGATTCCTCACCTATCTCATACATCGGGAAGTCTACGATCCATAAGAACTGATACTGCTCTTTGTCCATATGTCCCGGAAGGCGGGCACCAAATGTCTTGATGACTGATCCGATTGTCTTCTGAGCCTGGCTCTTCTTGCCAGCTGAGAGAACTACGAGTGTATTCTCATGCAGATCAAGTGCTTCCTTTATCTTGTCAGCAGCCGGCTTTACGAACTTCGCGATGCCGCCGACGATCTCGCCGTTCTCGTCTATTCTGAACCAGTATGGCTTGGCACCACTGATCACTTCTACATCATCACAGCCCTTGTCAATGAACTTCCTGCTCTCATGGAAATCTGTAATGACACAGGCCTTTACTACTGCATCTTCTGCATCGAAAGGTCCGAATCCGAGTCCCTTCATCAGGTCAGTAGCATCTGTGGCTGTCAGATCTATACGCAGGTCAGGCTTGTCGGTTCCATACTTCTCAAGAGCTGTCAGATATGGGATCCTGACGAATGGAGCCTTTGTTGAACGGTCATATGTACCGAACTTCTCGAATACAGGCGGGAGCACATCCTCCATTACATCGAAGACATCCTCCTGTGTGGCAAATGCCATCTCCATATCGAGCTGATAGAACTCACCTGGTGATCTGTCTCCTCTGGCATCCTCATCACGGAAGCATGGTGCTATCTGGAAATATCTGTCGATTCCTGATACCATGAGCAGCTGCTTGAACTGCTGAGGAGCCTGCGGCAGAGCATAGAACTCACCCGGATGCTTACGAGCTGGAACGAGATAGTCCCTTGCTCCCTCAGGTGATGATGCTGTGAGGATAGGAGTTGTAATCTCCATGAATCCATGATCCTCCATGGACTGACGGAGAGCCTTTATTACCTGACTCCTTAAGATTATATTTTTCTTAACCTCAGGATTTCTGAGATCAAGATATCTGTACTTGAGTCTGACACTCTCATCGGCCTCACGGCTGTGATTGATCTCGAATGGAAGTGCCTCATGAGTACACTTTCCGAGTACTGTGACCTTTTCAGGTACTACTTCGATATCTCCGGTTGCAAGCTTCGGGTTCTTGGAGCTTCTCTCCCTTACCGTTCCCTCAACCTGAATAGTGGATTCCTTGTTGATTGCCTTGAAGGCATTTACCATTTCTTCTGTATCTGCCGTGATCTGTGTCGTACCATAGAAATCCCGCAGTACGATGAATGACAGATTGGATCCGACCTCACGGTCGTTCTCAAGCCATCCACACAGAGTGACTTTTTTTCCTGCATCTCCTATTCTTAGTTCGCCACAATTATTAGTCCGTGACTGTGTCATTGTAAAACTCCTTTATCTCTGTATATCCTGAATCAGTTAAGCCCTGCTTCTGGAACTTTTTATTCTTCTTCATCTTCTCGATAAGTACCGTCTGGCCCTGACTTCTGAGCTCATTTGCCTGCTTTATGACTGATGATAGCTTGTAGCCATCGAGCTTCTTGTCGATCAGGAAAGCGGTCTTAGGCTTCTGTGGTATCTGGAAATCATGCTCGAGAAGAAGCATGATGATACGCTCGAATCCGATCGAGAATCCGCAAGCTGGTACATCATGTCCTGCAAAACGGCCAACCATGTGATCGTATCTGCCGCCGCCTCCGCAGCTGCCACCGAACTCAGGAATTGCTATCTCAAAGATCGTGCCTGTGTAGTATCCCATTCCACGAACAAGCGTAGGATCAAATACCAGCTCGAAGTCTGCAGTCTTGCACTCATTGACGCTTTCTGCAATCTCTTTCATCGAATCTGCGACTTCAGGATCGAGCTTGTCACCGATGATCGAAACAAGGGTATCAACGCCGTCCTTTACATCCTTCTTGTCTTTTAACTGGTTGAAAATATCGAGATATTTGTCTACTGCTGCAGCATCGAAGCCCTCATCGATGAGCTCTTCTTTTACTCCGTCAAGTCCGATCTTGTCCATCTTGTCGAGAGTGATAAAGAGGATATCGAATCTGTCCTCATCAAAGCCGCAGTACTCTGCCATGGCCTTCAGGATCCTTCTCTCATTGATCCTGATCTCGAAGCCATGGAATCCGATCCTGTCAAGGCAGGTGGTCGTAGCCAGGATCAGCTCTATCTCAGCGAGGTCTGATGGCTCACCTAATATATCGATATCACACTGGGTGAACTGTCTGTATCTGCCCCTCTGCGGTCTGTCTGCTCTCCATACATTTCCTATCTGAAGTGCCTTGAACGGAGATGGCAGGTCATTCTCATTATTTGCATAGAATCTCGAAAGAGGAAGTGTAAGGTCATATCTGAGACCCATATCTGAAACATCGAGATCTGTCTTTGCATTCTCTAAATGGAGCTTCTCGCCTCTCTTCAGTACCTTGAAGATCAGCTTCTCATTCTCACCGCCCTGATTGCTCGTCAGATTCCTGATGTCTTCCATGCACGGTGTCTCTATCGGCGTAAATCCGAAGCTCCTGTAAGTATCTTTGATGATGCCGGTCACATAATCCCTGATTTCCATCTCACGAGGGAGTATGTCCTTCATTCCGTTAACCGGCTTTTTCTTTAATGCCATTATCTTTCCTCCTGAACATTAATCCATACTATTCTATTACATTTTGGGCAAAAAAGAAACATCTTTTTTCCTTATGGCATGAATGACCTCAAACGGCACATAGATCACAAGCATTACAAGAGCTGCCATTACCGCATACCCGAGCAGATATCCGGGATTTCCCATAAAAGAAAAAAGCCATGACAGCGGCGTTCCTTCCGGTGGCCAGTTCACAAACATATAGTTGCACCTGAAGCGCCTGTCAAATACATAGATTGGCGGAACTATCACGCCCAGGAATACAGCTTCATACCAGATGTGATAAATACGAGGACTGACTCTGTGATCTATAAGTAGCAGGACTGAATAGAGCACCAGCAGTTCATGCCACAGATATCCATACATATTGAAAAAATTCCATACCGGATACAGAGTCCAGTCTGGCAAGAGCAGCGCAAATACAGAGCCTGGAGCCAGAAGAATCACGGCAATCTCTCCAAAAAAGCTCCTTGCCTTTTCAGACGGCAGGAATGATGCCAGCAGATAGTCATATACTGCCAGACCGCACAGATGCAGTGGCAGCATGCCGATATTTGCATGATGCAGTGAAAAAAGCACTATCCACTTTGAAGCCTCCATGCATAACAGAAAAACAGGTATAGCCAAAAGAATTCGGTCCCTGTTTTTTTCATCCTGCTTTACGAAAAAGAATCCGATCACGGCCATCAGCACCGCAACTGTCAGAAGACAGGCAAAATGCTTCGCAGAAAATATCTGATACCCGGCCCCGGCGGGTATATCATCTTCATAAGTAAAGAACGGTATCATCTTTCAATTCCTTTCGGATTTGATTATAATGTTTACTGATTTTATTATCAAGGAGAAAGATATGGCTTTATATGCTCTTGGCGATCTGCATCTGTCATTCAGCAATCCTGAGAAGTCTCAGGAACGCTTCGGAAAGATATGGCATGATCATGAATGGAAGGCAGAAAAGAATATTGAAAAGCTGGTAAAACCTGAGGATACGATAGTTCTGACAGGTGACCATTCCTGGGGTAACAATCTGGTCCAGTGCAAAAGAGACCTCGATTTCATTGAAGCTTTCCCCGGCAGGAAAATCCTGTTGCGTGGCAATCACGATCATTTCTGGGAAGCAAACAAGACCCAGAAGCTCAATGATATCTTCGATGGAAGACTATTTTTTCTGCAGAACAATTTCTATTCTTACAAGGATTATGCCCTCGTAGGAACCAAGGGATTCTGCTTCGAGGGGCCATTTTACGTAGACAGAAGAAACGGAATGATCACCGGATACGACAAGGATGCCTATGAGCATTCACTTGTGCTTGTGGAGCGCGAAAAAAAGCGGCTCATGACAGGCATTGATGCCGCCAGAGCCGCCGGGTTCACGAAATTCATTATTTTCCTTCACTATCCTCCGACATCAGTCATCCAGACTGAATCGGTCTTCACTCAGATTGCAGAGGAAATCGGTGCAGAGCAGGTCATCTATTCACATAGCCATGGAAAAGAGAGGTTCCATGACAGCATTCAGGGCAGATACCATGGTGTGAAGTACTCACTGGTATCCGGAGACTATCTGAATTTCAAACCCATCAGAGTCCTGAAATGACTGGTCAGTCCAGAAACTCAAATAGCCTTGTATAGAAATCTATTATCGTATCATACTTATCTGAGAAGATCTCATGATGGGAATCCGGATAGCGTACGATCTGCACATTCTGTGCCTTCTTCGCAAATTCATCCTGCGCCTTCGGCTCCACTGCTTGGTCAGCACCGGCCTGAAACAGAAGAACCGGAGTTTTTATTTCAGATGCATGTTTCATGAGCTTTTTATCAGCTTTAAAGGAAGCGTCCATCCAGCCATATGTCGCGCAGAAAGTCTGGTAATGACTGTCTGATACATCATGCCTTCTCACATACCTGTATCTGCATTTCGACACGGCACGCTGTTCATTGAATTCATCATGACTGGCATCGAATCTGTGCTGACCAGGCCCCGGAGTCTTCATGAGGCGGCGTCTGTGTGCGTAGAACATGACACCATGCACCACTGCCCATGGAATCCCGCCTGTCTGGATCTGAAGCATAGGCGATGTCATGACTGCCTTCGCATATATATCAGGATATTTTTCCATGAGAAGTGCAGACACGGCTCCACCCATTGAAAAAGAAAACAGATACAGCGGCTTTCTGTAGAGCTTGTCACGGACTATCCTGTCATAAAACGCCTTTGCGTCATCTACATACTGGTCATAGCTGTCCACATAGACATAATCATTCTGATCCACGAAACGCTGGGAATATCCATGCCCCCTCATTTCAAGGAAGAAAAATGCATACCCCTGTGAATAGAAATAACAGGCCATTTCATGATACTTCGGAAAGCCTTCGCAGAACCCATGAAGCATCTGTATATTGGCCTTGTGATTCTTCGGAATCGCATAAAAATAGCTGAGCTCTGTTCCGTCAAAGCTCTTAAAAGTGCCATGATGCACTGACTCTTTCAGCCACTTTGCAACTGTCGTATTCATGAATTCATCGTAGCTATCCTCATTTACGACGAGTTCCCTGATATCAGTCATATGATTCTCCTTATCCAACAAGCCACTTGTGCTCTTTTACAGAATACAGGGGAAATCCGTAAAATAAATTACAGTGTCCTGAATCTCTCAAGTGCTGCCTTGGTATTCTCGTGAGTACCAAAGGCTGTCAGGCGGAAGTATCCTTCTCCTGAAGGTCCGAATCCTGAACCCGGAGTTCCGACAACATTGGCCTTGTCGAGAAGATAATCGAAGAATTCCCAGCTAGTCATCTTGTCAGGAGTCTTCATCCAGATATACGGAGCATCCACGCCGCCGTAGCAGGTGAATCCTGCTGCTGTGAGTCCCTCACGGATCATGCGGGCATTCTCCATGTAGTAGCCTACCAGCTCATCGACTTCCTTCTGGCCTTCCTCTGTATAGATAGCCTCACCTGCACGCTGCACGATGTAAGGTGCGCCATTGAACTTCGTTCCGTGACGACGTGCCCACATATCATGAAGAGAAGCATCTCCGCTCTTAAGAGTCTTCGGAACCACTGTGAATCCAAGACGAAGTCCTGTGAATCCGGCTGTCTTCGAGAATGATCTGATCTCTATGCAGCAGTTTTTCGCACCGTCACACTCATAGATAGAATGTGGTACATCCGGTGTTGAAATATAATGCTCATAGGCTGCATCAAAAATAATGATCGAGCCCTTTTTATTTGCATAGTCTACCCACTTCTGGAGCTCATCCTTCCTGAGGGTTGTTCCTGTCGGGTTGTTCGGCAGACACAGATAGATGATATCCGGTGTCTCCTTCGGAAGCTCAGGGACAAAACCGTTCTCTGCTGTTGATGGCATATAGATCACATTGTCCCACATCTCTGTATGAGGATCATAGTTGCCGCAACGGCCTGCCATGACATTTGAATCCACATATACCGGATATACCGGGTCTGTCACTGCAATTCTATTATCCTCTGAGAAGAGTTCCTGGATATTTCCTGAGTCACTCTTGGCGCCGTCTGATACAAAGATCTCATCTGGTGCTATATCACAGCCTCTGTCCTGATAATCATGCTTTGCGATCGCATTGCGCAGGAAATCATATCCGAGATCCGGTGCATATCCACGGAAGGTGGCTGCATCTGCCTGCTCATCTACTGCCTTGTGAAGTGCATCAATCACTACCTTCGGCAGCGGCTGCGTCACATCGCCGATTCCGAGACGGATGATCTCCTTGTCAGGATTGGCTTCCTGATATGCTGCTACCTTCTTCGCGATAGTGGAAAAAAGATAGCTGCCGGGTAACTTTAGATAATTGGTATTGACTTGGTACATGTAAAACTCCTTACTTTTTTGGTTCGTATATCTTCACATCATCCTTCTCGAATGATTCCGGTATATCAATATGTCCTGTATAGACTGTTGTTGCCGGGCCTTTGAGGAAGACGGTGTCCTTATCCCTGTCATAATGAACTACGAGGTCGCCGCCTAAGAGATGTATCGTGACCTCATCATCTGTATAGCCATTGATGACTGCTGCTACGGCTGTCGCGCAGGCGCCTGTACCGCAGGCCATTGTCTCTCCGCTGCCTCGCTCCCAGACTCTCATACGGATATTTTTACGATCAAGGATATTGGCGAATTCTGTATTGATCCTCTGTGGGAAAGTCGGATGATTCTCGAACAGTGGCCCGATATGCGGCAGATCGAGTGTCCTTGTATCCTCATCTGTGAAGATGACACAATGTGGATTGCCCATTGATACACAGGTCACACGAAAGATATTGCCATCGACCTCCATCGGCTCATTGACCATCTGCTCCTTTGGAAAAGTAACCGGTATCTTCGATGCCGTAAGAATCGGTGATCCCATATCCACAAGAACTGTATCTACCCTGTCATCCTTTATGGTGAGCTCAAGTGTCTTGATTCCTGCAAGCGTCTCTACCGTGATCTCTGTCTTGTCTGTGAGACCATTGTCATAGACGTACTTTGCGACACATCTGATGCCGTTTCCGCACATCTCACCCTTGGAACCGTCGGCATTGTACATATCCATCTGGAAGTCTGCTACCTTGCTCTTCTTGATGAGAATAAGTCCATCTGATCCGATCCCGAAATGCCTGTCACTTACGAATCTTGCAACCGCAGGTGCATCATCAATATCACGCTCAGTACAGTCTACATATACATAATCATTGCCTGTACCATGCATTTTTGTAAAATCAAACGAAGTCATAAAAATCACTCCTTAATTCAGCCTTCTTCTATTATACTTAAAATCTTTGACAGTTCAAGCCTTCCTCCGAAAATATCAAGTGCACTTCCTATCGTCACATCTATACGTCCATCTGTCAGCTTCCTGATTTCTCGCAGATCATCGTAGCTTCCGACTCCTCCGGCGTAGGTGAGGGGCACACCATCATAGTCAGAAAGTATTGACAGCAGCTGTTCATCTGCTCCTGCCTTTTTCCCTTCTACATCTGCTGCATGGATCAGATATTCATCACTGTAATCATCGAGATATGACAACAGATCAGGAGACAGCTTCTGATCTGTGAACTTCTGCCATCTGTCAGTCACTACGTAATATTCGTTGTCTCTCTTACGGCATGACAGATCAAGCACTATATGCTCTCTCCCTGCCACACTCACAAGTCTCTTCAGACAGTCCATCTGTATCTGCCCATCTGAGAAAATAAAGCTTGTGAAAATACCATGTGATGCGCCTGCATCAAGGAACTCTGATACATTCGTATCATCGAGTCCGCCGCCAGCCATCAGGCCGCTTGGATACGTCTGCAGCGCAAGAAGTGCCTGCTTCTTTGATGCCTCATACTCAGCCGTACCACGGGCATTGAGCATGATGACATGCCCACCGGTGAGTCCCATCTGCTGATACATCAGAGCATAGTATGCGCTGTCCTTATCAGCCACGAAATTTTCAGTCGCAGAGTCCGTCTCATCCCGCAGACTCCCGCCAACAATCTGTTTCACTTTTCCATCATGGATGTCTATACAAGGTCTGAATTTCATAAATCTATTATAGCGAAAAAAAAGCGACGGGTCCATACCCGCCGCAAAAGTTATTATCAGTCTTCATCATCCGACGAAATCGCATCAAATCTGTAAAGGAACTTGACAGCGCCGTTCTTGCCATCGGCAATACCAGTGAAACTCTGATAGCTCTCACCAGCATCTATTGCGGCACGAAGGTGATTAGCAAGAGGCTTGATGTCACCATTATAGGCATTGATCAGCTTCTCGATGCCTTCCTTGTTGAACTTCACGACACCATCATAGAGCTCGTCTGCACCATCAGCAAGTGAGCCTGATCCATCATAGAGCTGGTCGATTCCAGAACCAAGCTTTGTAGAACCATTGTATAGCTTATTGACGCCAGTAGAGATCTGACCTGCACCAGATGCGAGCTGTGAAGCACCGCCTGTAAGCCTGTCATTATTGGCAACGAGCTTCTGGCTGCCTGAATAGAGTTTATCTACACCATCAAGGAGTGCATTGACCTGAGTTGAAAGGCCTGAAATATTGGACAGATTAACTCCACTTATATCTGCTGAATTAACAGCAGAATTCAGAGTATCAATTCCGGCACCGAGCTGCTTCTGACCATCGGCAAGCTTCTTCACTCCGGCATTTGCCTGAGTCATTCCATCGCTTACACTCTTTGCACCATCAGCCAGCTTTGAAGAACCATCAGCCAGCTGCTTGCTGCCATCTGTCAGCTTCTTTACCTGTCCCTGTACTGCCTCACTCTTCAATGTACTTTCGAGCTGCCTGCCTGCTGTATCAAGAGCTGTCTTTGCGGCCTGAACCTGATGCAGTCCGTCAAGAACTGTGTAGTATGTAGCAGTAGCCTTCGTAGCATCTCCACCATTGGCCTGTGCAAGTGCTGTGATCATCTGTTGCTGTCCTGCAGTGAGCTTTGTCACAACAGTATCTATATTGTCAAGAGTAATCTTCTCGTCAGCTCCGAGAATTCCGCTCTGACGGAGAAGTCCGAGAACCTGCTCGGTATTGAGCTTCTGATTGATCTCATTTGTCAGCTGCCTATCTGACTGGGCTGTGAACAGTGTGCCTGCACCATTCAGTACTGATGAGATCTGTCCGATTCCCTTGTCAAGAGCAGACGCTCCACTTGATACCTGAGAAGCTGCATCTGATACCTGCTTTGATCCGGCAGTCAGCTTGTCCATGCTGCTGACAAGTCCTGGATTCTTGTCCGTGCCATCACCATTGTATCCGGCAACGAGCTGATCAGAACCCTTCTTCAGTGCTGCAACACCTGTAGACAGCTGCTGTAACTGCTGTACGAGATTGCTGCCTGAGAGCTGCTTTGTAAGTACCGGGACCAGTGTCTTTACAGGAGCGAGACTGCTGCGAAGCTGTCCGATTCCTCCATTCAGTTGTGAAACCCCGTTTGTATATGTCTTGAGTCCCTTTGAAAGCGTTCCTGCGCCATTTGAGAAAGTTCCCATACTCTTCTGAAGAGTACCAAGTCCGTTCGTGATCTGGCTGTTGCCATCCTTCAGCTGACCAGCGCCATCCTGTAGCTTCGTAGCACCATTACTCAGCTGCTTGCTGCCATCCTCTAGCTGCTTCGTAGCATCTGTGAGCTTGTCCATATCAGAGCTCAGATCATCCGTGCTCTCAGAGTTCGAAGTCAGGAGATTGGATGCATCGACAAGAGCTGTCATCTGAGTCTCAAGATCGAAATCTTTCACATCAGCCTCGACATCAAATGACTCAGGAAGTGACAGATCCTTGTCGAAAGAACCGCCAGCCTTTTCAAGAGAATCCCTGACTCCCGGAAGTGCATATCCGAGGACGATTGACTTCGTACCATTCTGTACGATACGGCCGTTAGTCACTTTTACATTGGAAAAATCATCGTTTAAGATCATTCCTGTAATGGCTGCAAATGGAACAACAACTGATACTTTCTCGCCGTTTACTTTTTCCTCGAAATTCGTATTGTTCGTATAGTCATAATGGATCTTCACATGACCGCTCTGACCAGCAAGCTCGTCAGGAGTCACTTCATTTCCATCAAGCGTATAGGTGACTTTTACAGAGACAGGAGCCTGCTTCGTTGTATGACCCTGATAGTAGATATCATTGCCATCAGCCTGCCAGGTGAGCTTGTCACCATCCTGAGTGAACTTCTCATTACCATTCGTATTCGTGATGTCTGTCAGATCCTCTGCTACATCATCAATTGTATCCTCGCCGTCCTTATTGATGAGGTGAGATGCAACGATTGTATCAGATACTGAGCCATCCGGCTTGGAGATCAGGTAGACTGTCTCATCCTTGTCGAGATCCTTGCTCTCCACTTTTACATGATCACCGTTTATCAGGCTGTTTGTCGTCTGTTCAGTCGCAGAAGCCTTATCTGCCATAGCTGTGTACTGAACTGAGCCTGTTGCCACAAGTCCTACAACGAGGGCGCCGGCAACAACTCTGATGATATATTTTTTCTTAAAAATCTTTCTTAATTCAGGTAACTTCATAATGTTTCTCCTTTCATCTATCATCTATCAGCTTTCGGCCTGAAACCGGCACTTGTGTGAATTATTATCTTATCAAATATCATAAACATCGACGGCAGCATGAAGATTACAACCACCATACTGATCAGTGCACCTCTTGCCATGAGCATGCAGAGGGATGAGATCATGTCGATGTCAGAGTAGATTGCAACTCCGAATGTAGCTCCGAAGAATGTAAGTGCTGATGCAACGATCGAGGTGATCGACCCGTGCAGTGCATCGGTGATGGCATCCTTCTTCTCCATTCCATTGTACCGGTTCGTCTTGTACCTGTTCGTCATAAGTATTGCGTAGTCTACGGTAGAACCCAGCTGGATAGTACCTATGACAATGCTTGCAATGAACGGCAGCGTCACATTCGTGTAATAAGGAATACCCATATTGATGGCGATAGCAAACTCGATGACAGCCACCAGAATAACAGGTATCGAAATCGACCTGAACGAAATCAGGATGATAAAGAACACGATAATGATTGATACCGCATTTACACGATTGAAGTCTGTATTCGTGACATCGACCAGGTCCCTCGTACAAGGAGCCTCACCTATGAGCATTGCTGACTTGTCATAGCTCTTGATGATCTTCTCAATCTGATTACACTGCTTATTGACCGCTGATGTAGCTGTCGCGTAATCGGATGTGACGATCATCAGCTGCTTGTCTCCGTTATTGATCTCTTCCTTTATATTCTGAGGAATGATATCAGATGGAATCATAGGACCTGTCAGTGAATCAGCAGATACTGCCATCTTGACACCCGGAAGCTTCTGGATGTCATTGATCATCTTATCCGACTGTTCTGCCGGCAGATCTGCATCTGCAATGATGACAGAAGTTGCACCCATCTTGAAATCACTGTTCATCTTTTCATTGGCCTGCTTGCTCTTCATCGAATCAGGAAGTCTGCCTGCGAGGTCGTAGTACACCTTCGTGTGATTCTGTCCATAGAATGCAGGAACTATCAACAGAAGGAAGATCACGAAAAATACATAGCAGTGCTTTACTACCCAGTTGGCGATTTTTCCGAGGTCCGGCATGATGACCTTGTGATTCGTCTTGCGGACGATCGGGTCGAATACCAGGATCAGTGACGGCAGGATGGTCACGCAGGAAACGAGTCCGAACAGAACACCTTTGGCCATTACGATACCGAGGTCAAGACCGATTCTAAAGCTCATGAAGCACAGAGCTATGAAACCTGCGATCGTTGTCGTCGAAGAACCCGCTATTGAAAGGAAAGTCTTACTGATGGCATGTGCCATTGCAGTCTTATTATCCTCTTTGAATACGTCCTGCTGCTCTTCGTAGCTGTGCCACAGGAAAATCGAATAGTCCATCGTGACACCGAGCTGCAGGACAGCTGCCAGGGCCTGCGTCACATACGAGATCTCTCCCTGGATGAAGTTCGTACCGAGATTGTACAGAACCGCCATTCCTATTGATACCAGGAAAAGGAAAGGCACAAAGGCCGAATCCAGTGTGATCATCAGGACTATGAGACAGAGTACAACTGCGATGATGACGTATATAGGAACCTCTTTCTCTGAGAGGTTTGCCGTGTCATTTATGACTGAAGCCATACCTGATACGAAGCACTGCTTACTTAGCTTTGCATTCATGGTATTCAGGGCCTTCATCGTACCATCAGCGGCCATACCCTGATCAAACAGAATGACCATCAGATCCGAATTCTTGTCTGCATTGTGGATGAACTTGTATGCCTTCTCAGGAAGTGCTTCCTTCGGGATATTCATGTCCATCACTGATCCGTACCAGAGAACTTTCTTGACATGAGGGATATCTGAAATAGTATCCGCTGTCTTCTTCAGGTCCTTGTTGTCCATACCTTCGACTACAACGAATGAGTAGGCACCTGTTCCGAAATCCTTCAGCAGGATGTCCTGTCCTTTCATTGTGTCGATGTTTTTTGGCAGATACGAAAGAATATCGTAATTGACTCTCGTGTTCGCGTAGCTGATCAATGAAGGTATCAGCAACAGCACAGCAAGGATCAGAATTACGAATCTGCTCTTTACTACTGCCTTTCCAAATTTTAACATCTGAAACTTTTCACTCCGTTTCTTTAAACATAATCTTTTCACAAATTATTATAAAAAAATAAGACCCGTAATTGAATATTCAATCGCGGGTCGCATGTATTTTTTAAATATACATTTTGAGTTAATTGTAATTGTTCAGAATTTACCAAGGAACTGCCGGGTTCTCTCATTAGTGGAAGCAAAAACCTTCTCAGGCGTATCATTTTCTATGATGACACCCTTCTCCATGAAGATGATCCTGTCAGAAACCTCTCTTGCAAACTGCATCTCATGAGTGACAATGACCATCGTCATCTTCTCTGCTGCAAGCTGCTTGATGACTCTCAGAATCTCCTGAGTCAGCTCAGGGTCAAGTGCCGATGTAGGTTCATCGAAATACAGGATGTCGGGCTTCATTGCAAGTGCCCTGGCAATTGCCACTCTCTGCTTCTGTCCACCTGAGAGCTCACACGGATACGCATCTGCCTTATCAGACAGTCCAACTTTTTCAAGAAGTTCCCTGGCCTCTTTAAAAACCTCTGCCTTGTCTCTCTTCTGATTGTGGATAGGGGCATCGGTAATATTCCGAAGCACGTTAAAATGCGGAAACAGTTCGAAGTTCTGGAACACCAGTCCGAAATATCCTTTGGCTTTTCTTATATGATCCTTTGACGCATAGACAGAATGGCCGTTCACACTCTTTACGACTTCATCGCCCATATACGCAAGGCTGCCGTCATCCATTGTCTCAAGGAATGTCGCACAACGGAGAAGTGTAGATTTTCCTGAACCGGACGGACCTATGATGCTGACGACTTCGCCCTTGTCGACGAAGAGGCTGATGTCCTTTAATACCTCTGTATCGTCAAAGCTTTTCTTTATATGATTTATCTCAACAATATGCATTCTTACACCTAAATACTGTAATATGACATGCTCTTCTCAATGCGTGCCATGATCCATGCTACTACTGCATTGAAAATGAAGTAGAAGACGCCTGCTGCCATCAGAGGACCTACGTTATGGACTGCCGCTGAAAGAGCCTTCGCCTCTGTAAACATCTCCGCATAAGCGATTGAGAATGAAAGGGACGTGTCCTTTACCAGAGTGATGACCTCATTCGTGATCGATGGAAGTATCCTCTTCCAGACCTGTGGAAGAACTATGGCGAAAAATGTCCTGCTCTTCGAATATCCGAGCACCTCGGCTGCCTCATACTGTCCCTGAGGGATTGAGCCAAAGCCCGAGCGGTATATCTCTGCAAAATATGCTGCATAGTTGAGAGAAAAAGCGATGATTACCGCTATTCCTCTGTACGCCGGTGTTGTGGATACTCCGAATATATAGTAGGGTCCGAAATAGATGACTATGAGCTGCAGCATCAGAGGCGTTCCACGCATGATGGCTATGTAGATCCTCATGATCCATGAAAGGACCGGATTCTTCGATACTCTGCCGAAATATATCAGAAAGCCTAATGGCAGGGAAAAAACGAGTGTCAGAACGAAGATCTGTATCGTCGTGAGCATTCCCTGTCCGAGTTCAAGAAGTATAGTTGCTATATCCATTATTTGCTCTCACCTAAAATGCTGACGTTCTCACCGAACCACTTCTTTGAGATCTTCTCAAAGGTTCCATCCTCATCCATCTCGTGAAGTGCCTTGTTCACCTGATCGCGAAGTGCGCCATTTCCCTTCTTGAAGCCTACTGCATACTGCTCTGAGCTGATCTCATCCGGCAGAATCGTAAACTCATCCTTCTTGTTCTTGATCTGGTCAAGTGCTACGAACTTGTCCATTGCGACTGCATCTACGGCTCCTGACTCGAGGTCCATCATGGCTGTATTGTAATCTGCTACTGAGATCATCTGTGCAAAGCTGTTCTTCAGATCCTTATTCTCATCACTATTAAGGGCTGACTCTGCTGATGAATCCTTCTGCACATCTACTGTCTTGCCCTTGAGTCCGCTATTATCCTTGATGCCGCTATTGCTCTTGACCACGAATACCTGGGCATTGTCCATATAGCAGTCTGACCAGGTATATGCATCCTCACGGCCATTGATCGTGAATCCGTTCCAGATACAGTCGATCGTTCCACTTGAGAGCTCCATATCCTTGGCATCCCAGTCGATCGGCTGGAGTACTATTTCCTGTCCGAGCCTCTTCGCGGTCTCCTTCGCAAGGTCTATATCAAATCCTGTAAACTCTCCATCGTCACCTACATATCCGAACGGTGGGAAGTTCTGGTCGAAACCTACGATAAATACCTTGTCGGTATTCTTCACGGCCTTGGTCTTCTTATTAGAAACCTTTGTAGTGCTATCTCCTGATGAAGCCTTGCCGCTTCCGCCGCATGCCATAAGGGAGAATGCTGTTGCGCCTATGAGTGCTAAGGTGAGTAGTCTCTTGAATACTTTCATTTTGTCCTCCAGAAATCAATTTCCTAATTTACTACTTTAATGCACTAATAAGGTATCACAATAACATCGTAAATTCAAGAGGTATATTACTGTCGCCCATGGACTTCCTAAAATCATATGTTTTATCACAGTATTTCAAGATTCCCGGTCTGTGTGTTGTGACTACAGTCAGCCTGGACTCCTTGTCCCTCATTATATTTGCAATGACCTTTTCTTCTGTCGCAAGGTCCAGGGCTGAGGTTGCTTCATCAAGGACAAGGATTGGTGCCTTACGGAGAATGGCACGGGCGATTGCGATTCGCTGGATCTGACCTGATGAGAAGCCGTTCCCGCCTTCGAGGACTTCGGAGTCCAGTCCGCCTCTTTCTGATACGAAGTCCCAGGCACAGGCACATTTCAACGCTTCTATCATCTCTTCATCAGAAGCCTGCGGATCTGCCGCCTGCAGATTCTCCCTGACACTGCCTGAGAACATCGTACTCTTCTGTGGCACTATCGAGAAAAATTTTCTGGTCGATGCTGACAATGGCAGTTCCTTGCCATCACAGCTCACATATGCCTTTCCTTCTGAAAGTCTGACTAGTGATAAGAGACATCTTATAAATGTAGTCTTGCCTTCTCCCGATGGTCCGACACAGGCATAGGCTTTGCCTTTCTCCATTTCAAGAGAGACATCTTTAAATATGTAATCATCTGACCCCTCATAATGGAATGATGCATTCTCAAAATGAACTGTGAAATCATCCTTTCTCATATCAGGCAGCATCTTCAGTGTCTTTGGATCATCTGAGAAGTCATCCTTATCCATATCAATGATTTCAAGAATTCGACGTGCTGATGTATCAAGAGAAATAGCCTGTGAAAATGATGAACCTAGCGAATTTACAGATCCTGTAAGTGTTCCTGACAGGCTTAAGAACATGGTCATCGTACCATATGAGATAAAACCGGACCACACGCGGTAAATACCCCAGCCATAGGAAGAGTAACTGACAAGAAGACCGGCAAGACTTATGATTATAGATGATGCAATAGTCATGTTATTGTAGTCTATCTTCATACGATTGAACTCCTGCAATGATTCTTTAAACCTTGCGGCATATAACCTGAGAAGATCGAATGCTTTAATAAAACCTATATTTGAAAATGTTTCCTGAGTAAATCCATATATATCGGAATTTTTCTTAGAACTGGCAAGGGAATTGTTCTGCATTTTCCTTGTCATCTTTCTGGATATCACTATTGAAAAAGGAATACCAAGGAGCGCAAATATCGCAAAAGTCCAGTCATACCACAAAACCATTCCCAAGGCTCCCACAAACCTTACAATATTTGTAATAACCGCCGGTATAAAGCTCAACACACCAGATGAAATATTTTCCGTATCATTATTAAGTCGCGCTAAAATATCTCCCGAATGATATTTCGAAAGTTTTTCCCATTTTGAATCTATCATTCGTCCAAATATTTCAGACTTAATCGACGTTGACACAGTCAGGCTTATCCTAAGTGAAAAATAATTAGTCACCTGTGCTATCGCCATATTTACTAATGCAACAACAATAGTCAGAATAAAATATTTAAGCAGCTCCCCTTTTTCCTGACCAGTGATTATATCCACAAGATTTTTAGAAATTAATGAAGAAAGTAATCCTGTAAAAACACCTGTCAGACTCATTACTGTATAAAAAACAATGCTTCCAATATGCTGTCTGGTAAAATAATATACAAAAGAAATACTTTTTTTTAATGAGTCTGTATCCAGATTCATCAATCTTCCTATCAGGTTCTTCTTCATTAATATTCCTTACACAAAAAACAGGGCTTATCATATTTTCGATAAGCCCTGATAATAAATTACATAGATATATCAGTCAGTAATAGAAACAGAGGTAACTGCAAGACCGTCATTAGAAGAAACAACAAGATCCCCTAAACCAATATTATCAGTTGGATTCTGATGATATGTATATGCTATTTCAAGCGTAGATGTACCATTACCTGAAACATACTGACCACTGCTGCTGTTATATGTTACTGGTTGATTGAAAGATATATGCAACACCTGTGCGTCCCTTGTATGGTCAGCTTTGTGCACTCCATTAACCTGAATTCTGTAAACATCACTGCCAGGTTGTGGCTTTTGATGAATATACGCAGTAGCTGTGTAACATCCAGAATTATTTGTTGCAGTATCTCCACTCTTCAGATAAATACCTTCTGCAAAATCGTCTGTTGTAAAAAACATCGGTTTCTCGTACATAATTGTCACCTTTCTCTTTTCATCAAGGATTAACGGTTAAATAGTACCGGTAAATCTTCAAAATCATATTTAATGATTATTATATCATGCGTAACAGAATTTTACAACTAAATTTGGAACATTTTGTGGACTTTTTGCGATACCGGTTTACCTAAGTATTCCAAAGAGTTCCCTGAGCATGTATCTGGACGCATTATGGAATGTCAGATAGCTCTTCCCGTATGCCCTGTCATGCATGACTACAGGCACTTCTGCCACCTTTGCGCCTGAACGGATCATCCATGCAATACCTGATGGTTCAGGGCCACATTCAGGATGACGAATCATGAATCTGAGTGCCTTCCTGTCATACAGACGCATCCCGGATGTAGGATCTGTAATCGTCTGACCTGTGCGCAGTCTGATTGCACCTTTCAGCAGGGTGCTCCCTGTCTTTCTGGCAGTTCCCATATTCAGCTTTTTCTTTCCAATCAGCCTTGAACCAATGACGATATCATATCCTTCATCAGCCTTTGCTGCCATGGCGCCTATATAGGCCGGATCATGCTGCCCATCAGCATCAATCTGCACCGCATATTTATATCCTTTTTCAAGTGCATATCTCATCCCGATTCTCATGGTCTCAGTAATGCCACGATTTACAATGTTTCTCACATGATGATACTCATGTTTTTCAATAATGGAAAGAGTGTGATCTGTAGAACCATCATCAATGACCAGATAGTCATACTGCGGATATTTCTCCACCTTATCCATCAATGACACAATCGAATCTTCTTCATTGTACGCTGGTATTATCAGCAATACGTCGTTCATAAAATATTTTCCCTGCTTCCTTTTCTTTCCTGAAATAATAGCGGTACAGCGGAATAGTCCGGAGTATCATTTCACCACTCATGAGCCTGGCATCAAGCATTCTCTCGTTCCATACCGGAGTGATGATCCTGTTCATGAAATCCATGGAGTCGTGCCCTGCATCCAGCTTCTCAATTATATTATCGTCAGACTTCTTAATAAAAGTAACAGATGAAAGTGCATTTTTTAAAACCGTATAAATACCCGAAGTCCCGCACCATGGAATTCCATAGATATATGCCTTTCCATTTTCTGTCCCGAGCAGTCCCAGATCACCATTGATCACAGTGATATCGGCACTCTCCTTTATCAGTTCAGACAGTGTAGTCTTTCCTGCACCAGAATGTCCGCTTATAAGAAAAGCTCCATATTGGTCCAGACATGCACAGCAGTGAAGAGCTATCTTTCTGTCCTTAAGTGCAGCGAGTAAGAATACTGGTCTAAGTGCCAGATATATCTCATCTTTTACGGCTTCTGTCGGTTCAATATCATCAGATCCAAGGCAAAGTACCGCCTCTTTATAATCCTTACTTATTTTTATCCATCTGATCGTCTCCAGCTCACTGTAGCAGAGCACATAGTCATCATGATTCTCATACAGACAGGCTACATCGTTCATGTAGACCTGCTGATGATATTCCGTGAAGTCATCATCTTCCTGACCAGATGATACAAACAGATCACAGTCATCATCAGAAAAAGGATCACATTTAAAAGAAAGGATCTCATCCCGCAGATACTTCTCTCCTTCATTAAAAATGATTCTGATCCCTGCCATTTCCAGATAGACTGCATTGTCAGATGGCTCTGCATAGGAAAAATCATCTGACATCAGGCCGGTAGCTGCCAGCGACTGAGTAAAGCTTCGCACATCGTCTGCTATATCATCTGCCTTTTCACCTGTGTGGACAGATGCCAGTTCTATCAGTGCTCTCTCTGTGATCTCACACTCCATCTGCTGTGCAAGGAAAGCACCGAATTCATTGAGACCCACTCCTCTCACATGATATGCCTGTGCTGATGAATATGGCACAATGAAATAGTCGTCACCAGCCTTTTTTACAGAAACATCATCCCTTAAACGCATTTTTCACTCCTCTGTATGCCTTTCTCAATGGTCTTAAAGCAGCCCACAGCCTGCCTCTTAGGAAAGAAGCCTTTGTATACCTGCCATTATGATAGAACCCCTTGAGGATTCCCTGAATCATATCCATTGTAACAGGGCCTTCAAGTTCTGTCTGATTGTCACCTGCGATATAGTACCCGTCTGCACTCACCTTTATCACACGATGCAGCACAAGCATCCCATTGTCTCTACGATACAGCACTATATCGTACTTCTCTGGCGGTCTGCTGACCGGAGAAATACTGATTCTGTCTCCATCCTTTATGAATGGCCACATGCTGTTGCCTGAAGCCATCGCTGTAAAGGTGTCATCATCACTGAATACTTTTAGATATCCTGCTTCCTTTCCGCGGTTTTTGGCATCTTTCAGGACAGACATTGTAGATACATGACGAATCTTCCTGTTATTCCTGATGAATCCAATACCAACCCTGATGCAGAGGAACGGCCTGATAACAGGCTTCTTCCATCCATCCGGATACTGTCTCTTCACCTGAGTGATAAATGTCGCCCAGAGTGACTTCGATGGGACAGCCATTTTCTCTGCTCCATGATGACCGAAGTCACCACCCTCTATCGCTTTTTCAATCTGAGACTCCATCGTCTCATCATACTGATTCATATAAAGTGACATCGGATTCTGCCTCAGTCCCAGATGCTTCTGACAGTACCCGCACACAGCAGTAGCAAATGATTTAAGACCTGCCTCAGTCATGAAATCACGAAAGAATCCCTGCCATTCATCGTTCTGGATGTCATTAAAAAGCACTGAAATATCTATCAGCTGTCTGAGTGACATTCCTTCACCCAGAAAATGTGAAAGCAGGTGAAGTACAAGGTAGGCAGCATTATCCTTTTCAGAGAGGACCGGAAGAAAAAGATTGTCTCTCACCTGAACTCTCGTATACGTGAGATTTTTTTCAAAATCAGCAGCCATCTCATTGATATGCCTGTCATCAAACGGTTCAACCAGCATCGAATGGAGTTCAGTCTCAATTCCATCAGGCCCTGTAAAGCCCACATGATGCAGACTGTAGCTTTTTTCTTCACGCACAAAGCCATTATCCGCAAGAAGCTGCGCAGCCTCTTTGAACTCAGAAGGATCATGAACGTATATATCTATATCTCCAGCTCTCCGTATGACTGGTGACGGATAATATGCTCCAACAGCCACTCCCTTCAGCACTGCGCAGCCTATGCCATTTTTTTCAAAAAGCTGTACCTGCTTTGCCGTATCGAAGATCAGCCTGTCATTGCTCAGAATCACACTTTTTGCCGACTTCTCAAAGAGAGCACGTGTCGATAGAGGGATATCCTGCCTGTCATGGATCACAGACCACACAAGCGCAGAGATACCCTGCAGTTCCGATTCACTATACAGTTGTTCATATGACTTTTCTCTTATAAAGTCCGAAAGAATATCTTTCATAAGATTACCACATCTGATATACTTGTATCATGAACTTAAAAATAACTACTCTCGTTGCCACACTAGTGGCAGCTCTCATATTTACTCCAGGAGAATTCATGTCACTTATATCTCCACAATTTACTCCATCATTTGATGGCAGCGATTCAAATACGGTTCTCACAGGCCAGCCTGACTGCGGATGGTACAACATCCATGGGTATAAACTCGGAAACAGCCTGAATATGGCTGATGTCAGCACCAATCTCGCATGGGACAGAGAAGACGGTATCACAACAGATCTCATTGAGATCAATATCAATGAATTCAGCAACAGAGATATTGATTCCAATGCATTATCACAGCTTGACTCCATTCTGTCACAGTACAGATATGCACGCCACTCAGTAATACTCCGTGTCATGTACGACTGGAATGGGCGAGCCGATCTCACGGAGCCAGAAACGCTTGATCAGGTATATTCACACATTGACTCACTTGCCCCTGTCATAAATAAATACAAGGATATTGTATTCGTATTCCAGGGCATGCTATTAGGGAATCATGCAGAAATGCACGGCTCATACCTGCTTACCGATTCTTCCATGAAGAAGCTTGCGCAGAAGCTGTCTGCATCTCTGGATCCGTCTATCTATCTTGCTGTAAGGACTCCCGCCCAGAGACGATTTATAACTGGTTCCAAAAACTCTATAGCTCTCTCTGATGCCTATAATGGAAGTCTTTCTTCAAGGCTTGGCCTTTTTAATGATGGCATGTTCGGCTCCGACATTGACCTCGGCACATATGGCGACACCACTATGAACGGTCAGAAGGATCTCCATGCAAAAGGGACAAGAAGTGAAGAAATCTCGTATCAGAATTCACTGGCTCGCTTTGTCCCTAACGGTGGTGAATCCGGAGGATATTCTTCATATGGAGAGCTTGACAATGCAATGACCGAGATGAGACAGATGCATATATCATATCTGTCTCATGACTTCAGCGAGCAGACCATTTCACGCTGGAAGAGAAGCTCATACACTATTCCCGGAACGGACATCACTGTCAATGGCATAAATGCCATTGGACTGTACATGGGCTACAGACCTCTGGTCAGCTCGGTAGAAGTAAGCCGTGACGGATTCCTTCTGAGAGATGTCTCAATTGACGTCACTGTACAGAACAGAGGCTTTGCACCAGTCTACAGAGATACAGATGCTGCTCTTACACTTACTGCATCAGACGGTTCAGTCATCACACTGAGGACTTCTCTTGACAGAAAATCATTTGCTTATGACGGCGAAGCCATTCTTCACTTTTATACGAGATCAAAGAATCTGAATTCTGGTGTATATACAGCCTCACTTTCTCTTACAAACAGTGCTGCAAATCGTCCTGTAATCCTGGCAAATAACGGTTATTCAGATAATTCACTCACTCTCGGTTCTCTTGAAAAGCAATAATACCTTCAGCAATTCCTTCAGGCGACAGAGGAACAACAGTCTCTCTGTCTGCCTTGATAGAATTGCCACTTCTGTCAGACACTATAACAGGCTTCCCCAGGGCCAGTGCTTCTCTTACCGACATGCTCTTCCCTTCATATGAGGTAGCCTGCACATACACATCGCACTCTTTCATCAAAGCATAAGGATTATCAATTTCTCCAGTCAGTATGAACTCATCAGTTAATGAAAGTTTTCTGATGAGCCTTTTTAAATTTCCCTTCTCGGGTCCATTACCAGCTACTATCCACTCGAATTTAATGCCCTTTTCTTTCATAATCGACGCAGCTCTTACAGATACATCACAAGCTTTCTGCTCTACCAGACGCTCAGCCGTAAAGATACGAAGCCCATCGGTATTGAAATGAATACCTGTGTCCAGGTGAGACATAGACTCAATCCTGTTCACATTCAACGGATTATCAAACAGAAAAGTTCTCTCTGTAAGCTCTGGATACTCATTTAAAAAACTAATCCTGGCATCTTCTGAAGCCGCACCGATACTGTCAAATCTATCGTAATGATCCAGATCAAGATTCCTGCAGTATCCTGCCATCTGCATATCTATATGGATAAGAGCCGTTTTCTTTAAAGCATCTGTTCTGTCCGCCACATAATAGGCACTTCCACCCTCTGTATACGCGATTGCCTCATCATAACAGCCTTCCGCAGCAGGAGCCGAAAAAGCAATGGCTTCCCAGAGCAGCTTGTCTGCAAGAAACCTCCTTTCTCTTATCATACGGATAAAATTCCCTGCAAAGTATCTGAATCGTCTGAAGATATATCCTCTGTAGAAAACAGCGTAAAGACATCTGAAGAAAAGTCCGATACGAGATCTATATGTATGCTTATTGAGCAGATGCACATATTCCGGCACTTCATCAATCAGCGTTGCCTTACCTGTCAGCACAAGCAGATCAACCTGCCTGTCAGAAAAGTCTTTCTCACAGAAAGTATTGATCAGTGATCTTTCAGCCCCTCCTCTATCGAGAGTATTTATGACAAAAAGCACCCTACTTTTTTTCATACACAACAGATGAAGGGCGGATGCCCTTTCCTCTCTTCACTACAGTTCCACGGCAGAAGATATGCGTCTCGAGATTCTTAGATGTACTTCTGAGTCTGAAAAATGAGATGACCCATCCAGCCATACTTCCTGCAAAGAGTCCCAGTCCATAGAACTCAACCGGCAGATAACGGCAGAAATACGATACCACCAGAGTCACGATGAACATAACGGACGTCACCATCAGAGCGCCTGTTGTATCATCGAAATAATACAGATACAGAATCGACGAGTATGCAAGGAATATCACAAAATAGCCTGCCGCAAGAACCGGATATATCTGCATCACCATTCCTGCAAATCCGAGTCTTGGCATGAAGATGATAAACAGCAGGAAGAGCACAACAGATATAGTAAACTGAACCCTGACCAGTGACAGAAGTCCAGCAGATAATGAGTCAAACATCCTGCCCTTTGCTGCTTCGATATCAGAATACCTGCCACCCGTAAGGCTCTCCGAAAAAGCCTTGTACATCTCGTGGAAATCTGTCTCCGTGTTCGAGATAAAAATAGCTGTAGCCGATATACTTGTCAGAAGTGCCAGAAATGATGCCATATCATACGGTTCCGCAATCGTATAGACACCCTGTATTGTCATTCCCAGATCTGAATGCCAGAATACAAAATTGTGCACATACAGTGACAGAATATACAGGAAGTTCGAAAAAATGATCTGCCAGTATGTCCTGAAATATGAATTCACTCCTGTATAGCTGCCATCATTTTCCCTGAAATATGAAAATGTAAGAGCAGTATTGAGCCCGGCAACTATCAGGAATCCAATCGACAGAGCTATCAGCATTGCAAAATCAGTCTGAAGAGAAAACCATACTATAAGACCCCTGGACAATAGCACTGCTACAACCATACCAGCCAGATAAAAGCAGGTGATCTTCACATAATCCTTTGTGATCGACAGGTACAGCATCGAATAGAACGAAAACAGAAGTCCCATAAAAAGGAAATATGAGAAAAACAGATACCATCTGCCAATATCGGATACAAAATACGCTCTCACATAGAATGGAATGGCAAATGCAGAACCTGCAATGGCATTGATCAGCATTCCATATATGAAGCATGGTCTGATTGCAGCATACTTTTCATCATAAATGATATCAGACAGATACCTTGAAAAAACCGCATTGAATAGTGATGCCGCAAGCAGTGAAAAGATGAAGCAGTATAGTACACTTGCAGAAAACAGTTCTCTTCTGGCAAGCAACTCATTGTCAAGCCCATTAATCCTTCCCATCACAATGATAGCAACTATCACCAGTACCATTGGAAGCACTGACACTCCCAGGATATACGCGAATCCACTGACTCGTGCAAAGAGCGACCTTCTCTTATAAAATTTGTTGAGCTGGATTCCTATTCCTGCCACTACTGTCTCCTTTCGTCAGACTCTTCCAGAAAATTGCTGTAGATATCAGCATACGTCTGCTGCATATCCGTCAGCTTGTATCCATTCATGAGTCTCTTATATCCATTCTCACCCATCTGTCTTCTTAGTATCGGATGATTTCTCATCTCGAGCATTGCTTGTGCCGTCTCTTCAGCATGCATGATGTGAGTCACAATGCCAGCTTTTCCAAAGCTATCACTTTCACCCTCTATGAGTCCGCGGCAGTTACCAACATCTGTTGCTATCGAAGGTTTCTTCGCTGCATAGCCTTCCAGTATAGTGAGCGGCTGACCTTCACTGATACTGGTAAGTACCAGACAGTCCATTCTGCCTATATAGTCAGGTGTACGTATCCTGCCGGTGAAGACGACATCCCCTAGTCCCATATTGTCTACCATATCGAAGATACTCTTCGCATACTCTTCTTCCTCTTCCCATGGACCACAGATATACAGCTTGATATCTGATGCCTTCTTCTTTGCAATAGAGAATGCTCTGATAAGAGTGATGACATCCTTTATCGGAGCTACTCTGATGATTGCTCCGAATACTGTATATCCTTCATCCTCTGGCGGCTTGCCCGGAATATCCTGATACCTGGATGGATCAATTCCATTAGGAGTCACCAGAGTCTTTTCCTTCGGGCATCCCAGCTCGAGCTGCAGCTGTCTCGCATGCCCGTACAGACTGGTCACAAGGTCAGCTCTGTTGTATGCGAGGGTTGACATCTTCCTGAACTGTGCGATCCAGATATCCTTGTACTCACCCTTTACCCACTGGGCACGAATCAGTTCTTCTTCACGCTCTCTCGTATAGATACCATGCTCACTGATCAGCAGTGGCTTGTGATAGAAGTGCTTCGCCATTGCCCCGATGACTCCTGAATATCCTGTTGCTGCACAGTGGTACAGGTCAGCCTTCGGAATATCCGTTTCAAGAGTAAAGCAAAGTGGCAGATACATGGATCTCATTGTCCAGAGAAAATCTGTAAATACAGCATCTGTATGGCCCCTGTCATATACTCTTTTCACCGCATCCAGAAAATCAGGTCCCATCAGAAGATCATTCACAGACGGCTTCTTTGCGAACATATCAAATACATCATCCCATCTGTCCCGGTCTCCTGACAGCATATAGTTCAGTGCATATCTCTCAGATCCCTGAAGTTGTGTCCTGTTCTTATGAATCTTTGTCACAGGAGCGAAATCTTCATCATTAAGATATACTTCTGAAACCGATATCACATTTTCAGGCAGGTCATAGGCAAATTTGCCACGCCTGTCCCTGTCGGCCAGGATTGCCACAATACAGAAATCATACTGTGGGAATGACCTTATCATGCTGTCTATCCAGCTCGAGACACCACCTACCACATATGGATAGCATCCCTCAGCAATTATACATATCGTCATATTCTACTCCGTCAGATCTGGCTTGTCTTCGTCCACAAATCTTATTACTATATCAGAATCTGAAGCCTTAATGATATAGCTGTCATCCTCAATCTTCTCATATGTTGCACCTTCTATGGCTGAGATTCCCTGTCCATGAGTTCTTAGAAGGAACTCTGATGACTGCTGGGGATTTTCCACCCTCATAACAACCTTTTTATCATCCTTGGATGAGGATACAACCCTGTAGCCTGAATCAGCCAGATTTTCGATTTTTCTGGCCGCCTGTGACAGAGGCAGTGCATCAAGATAACTGAATTTGCCATAATACGAATTCAGATTACCATTAGTACGTCGCGTGACTTTCTCATACCTGTCATCCTTTGATTCCGGATATATGACTTTTGAGACATCAAGTGCGGTGACATAATAGCCAGTTGCACTCACGACTCCCCTGAATCTGAGATCGTCAGAATATTTCATCTCATCAGCACTCAGTGTAGTTCTGATATCAAGTGTCTTATCATTCATTCCATACAGATATTTCCCGTCGTCTGTCAGTACCACTCCCTTATCACCCTGTCCATAAAATGATGTGATATCATAATCAGGGAATGTAGCTGATAGTCCTTTCTGTACAAGAGATGCACCCTCTCCCATTGCACCAAGTTCCGCCCTCTCATTTTCTGCGAGAGTCAGATAGGAATCCATTCTGCTATATAGGCCTGTGCCCATCTTAATATGATCTGCCGCCATTGCTGTGATCCTGTCATCATTGATTGATGCAGCTGATACTATAAATGGCCACAGTACATTTCTCTGGAAATTATACGGGTTCTGTCCATAGAGCTCATTAATCTGGTCATCATTCTCATCTGAGAGATCAGGGAAATTCTGTACAACAAAGCTTCTCGCATCAGCAAATGAGCTGATCAGATAATCACTTGTCTCATATTCGATACCTGACAGAATTCCAATTCCGGTATCATTTTTCATGAAATCACCGTTTATGCAGAATACATGACCCTTTTCAGGAGAATGCTGCCAGATGACCGCCGGATAATCTTCTGCATCTATATTCTTCGTGTTGTCATTATCCAGATCCTTAATGTCCTGCTTCCTGGGATCAATCTGTCCGATCATATATGACCTGCAGGCAGATGCCACTTCATAATAGGTGATATCAAGTGGCAGATCCTGTCTTGGCTTCTCACCCTTTTCTACCTTATCTTCTACATAGTATGCTTCACCACCAAGCATGAAGTTCTTGAACAGCTGATATCCCTTAATATGAATATCTCCACGGGTACGCTGGATTCCAAGAATATCACGAAGTGTCCCGGAGCTCTCTATCAGCTTCTCATCAGGAAGTGTCATAAACACAATGACTGACTGGTGATAAAGAATTTCATTTATATCAGAGATATCGCTCTGGCTTATCAGGCTGCCATCTATCAGATATACTGTATTTTCTCCAGAGTTCTCTGAAGCCGCTTTTGCAATGCTTGCCGTCTTATGAAGAGAAGCATGTCTTATTATTGCATACTGCCTGGCTGTATGATACAGACTCTTATCCCTGCCAACAAATATATAATTCCTATTGCTGTTAATATTCTTCAACGCATCACTTTTGTCCTTATCATTGCCGAAACTGAAGGCATAGTGATTTTCCCCTTTGTCGCTCATGGAAAGTCTTGCCATTCCCTGACTCGCGAAAAGGAAGAAAACTATTGCTATGACAATTGTGATCGTTACAAAGTTTCTTACCTTCATCATTTATTATACCCGTAATCAAATGCCAGATTCATAGGTGAATTCATATCCTGATCGAGACAGATGCATTCAAAATCCCTATCCTCATAGTACACATGTGTATGCTCCGGGAAACGTCTCATAAGCTCCTGCGCAAAATAATACATCCTGCTCATTTCTATATACCTGTTGTCTCCCATATATATGTATAATCCTCCTTTTTGAGGAAGATTCTGTGAAGCTCCGGACACGTTTACGCCTTTTCCTTCACCCTCAAAATCAGAATCATAGTATGACAATGGTCTTTTCTCTATAAAGAAATACACCTTAGCAGTTGGGATCGTAAATGAAGTATCGATATTATAGTGCTCAATCTTCCTGAGCAGCTCATCTATTTCCACATGATATCCCTGGGTCTCCATCATATGAAGCTCATCATTTGCTGAAACCACAGTATATGTGTGATTGCGGTTGTTCTTCAGTATATTTGTCAGAGAAATAATTGCCCCGTTTTTCTCCATCTGGATATATGGTACAGGCTCTCTTATCAGATCATTTCTCACTGCATAATATCCTGTAAAGCACAGGGCTGCTGCTGATATAACATCAAGAATCACTGTCTGTGTTCTTCTTTTAAATCCTACAACAAAAGTTATCACTGAATCAGCCATAACCGGTATAGCCAGACATGTCCAGATCACAAAGAACTCTTTTGCACGATCCATGTCTATTATGAGACGCAGTCCAAGGATAAGAGCAGAGAACATGACCAGAAGACACATCCCGAACAGCGTCACAAACAGCAGGTTTCTCCCATAATCCATACTTCTTATTCTGAGTAGGAATGAGAATATAAAGAAAAATACATACGCATAAATAATATATAGCGCCAGCTTTTTTGAAGTATTATATTTCATCGTTGAATAGAAAACGTTTGATGCAATACTGTCGCTGATGGTATCTATTGTCTGTGAAATTTTTTCTCTGATGGATGGTCTCTCTTCCTTCACTGGTTCAGATGCACTGCTGGTATGGCCTGACGAAGTCGTACTGCTACTGCCCACTGCCTCCGTCTGATCAGAATAAGACTCTGTACTTATAGACTGCTCAGTCACCTGTCTGGCCCAGTTTGCAGAACCCTGAAGAGGAATACCCATAAGTGCTCCAATCCCAATCCCCCAGGCAGCGATGGCTATTCCGATCACGGCTGATCTGACAATTGGCAGAAAATATGACGGTCTGACAAACACAAACAGACGCGAAATCGCAATGCATATGCAGGCTGCAAAAAGTATGATTCCAGTGTACAGATGTGACAGGCACATTGATACTGAAAAGGCAAACAGCCATTCATCCTGTCTTGCGAGTGACTTTTCTTTTTTATTTTTCCTGAAATAGTCAATGGCAAATAGAATTCCTGCAAAAGTAAAAATAAGTCCGAATTCCTGAGGAAGCGGTGCTGTATAACGGTTGATACAGTTGACATACAGTGCCTTCGCACCAAAATAAATAAATGGTGGCATGTAGCCCAGGAATAAGCTCCTGGTCAGTTTTTTCCCTAAGGCAACCAGAAAGAATGATATAAATGCAAGAATCACATAATTGAAGAAACTCAATGTGTCCATAATTGGAATATGGAATAACAGATACTGGTATGCAATAACTGTATGATATCCAAAAGGATACAGTCCTGCCACAAAAGGTCTCTGGTGTAAGATCATCTCATTGATCCAGTAATTATGCACCGGAACATCTGACGCATGGTAACCAAATGAAGATATAAGCCCCTGCTGATATACATACACACAAAGAGCAAGAAAGAGCAATGCAAGGATTGTTTCAAGAATGTGTCTCAAAAGATACTTCCTGATCCATCTTCCTACTGCCGCAAAACCTCTTCCCAGTCTGCCAAAGAACTGTCTGGCTGCAAATGCACCACCCAGGTCATTTCCAAGAAGTGCTATAAAAAAATTTATTATTATGACAGGCAGGTTCTTAAGCGGGATACGCCTTGTCTTAAAAGACAGCACTACAGTAATAGCAATTAGAGCAATCCAGAGAACAGGAGTATACAAAATATGGAAAAAGACAAGTACAAATACGAGATTCGAAGCCAGAGTATTTCCGCACACGAAATAAGCGGCAAGCCTCATTGACAGAGACCGCCTCTCCACCTTTGGATACAGGATCACTGCTGCTGGCAGCATGATGCCCAGCAGATATGTGATCATTATAAGAACTGCCATAAAACAGTTGTATGCTGCCATTTATTTCTCCTATCTGAATGCCCTGATATTCTTCATCGTCGTCTCATCTACCGGAATGCCCGAATCCATGAGTTCCTGCATCCCCTGTCTGAACCCATCCTTTCTGCCGGTCCTGAAGCAGAATGACATCATGGCCAGATAGCTCTCCTTTACATCAGGATAGATATCTGCGAGTCTGATGCACCACTGTCTGCATCTGCTATAGAGTCCTGCATCAAGAAGTCTCATGGCTATTCCATACATATCATCAACTGTCAGAAGAGTGTAGTCATCATCAAAGACAATGTCTCCGATATCAGCGAGTCTTGTGACATACTCTGTCATCTCATCCTCTGAGAACAGATCCTTCTTCAGATACTCATTCATATACCTGATTGTTACGATACAGGTCTCGTCCTTTTCTTCTCCCTTTGCGTTCTGTATGGCTGCAAAAGAACGGAATACTGTACCTCTGAACCTTCCGAGCTCCTCACGGAGAACTGTTGCCGCATAGTGGGCAGTCTCAGTATCGCTTGACAGAAGTGCTTCTTTCAGTTTGTTCAGTGAAGAACTCACATCACCCTTCAGGATATTGAGCATGAATGTACGAAGTGATGTCGTATCAGCTACTGCAAGTGCTTCTTCTATAGGGACCAGGTTGTTTTCTTCTTCTGCATTACCTCTCTGAAGGCCTGCTGCCTTATCTTTTCCAAAGATGACATCAGACAGATCGACATGCATGAAACCAGTAATGAGTCTCATCAGCCATGTCACTGCCAGAAGCGATTCAAAAAATACAGGAACAAGAAGCATCAGTACAAAATAAATCACTGTCCTCTTCCTGTCTCTTCCCGGCAGAAGTCCCAGTATGAGCCAGATAACTGCTATTATCAGATTGATGACTAATAATACTACCACTATATCTCTCCTACTATCTGCGTATGAAGTCCTGCAGTCGACAGTCTCTTCTGAACCCTGAGTGCATTCTTGTAATCCGTATTTGACAGAAGGATGAGCAGTCTTCCCTTATTTGTTGCGCCCATGTAATCGCTGGAACGCAGCTGTTTTCTGACAAGCGGCGCAGTCTGCTCAAGCGGCTCATCGTTTTTGACACACATCAGGGTCATATCTGTCAGGCCCTTCTTTTTCGCATTGACAAAAGCGCCCAGCAGCGTCTCAAATGCAGAATCCGTCAGCACATCAAGACCCTGTGCATATCTCTGCTCACGCAGGGCATCGATATATCTCGTAGACTGCGCGATAGCATTCTGTATCAGGAGTCCAATGACTGTAAGCTTGTCCGCATTGGCAAGCGTCATATCCTCCCAGTCCATTCCCCAGATCATGATGATGACATCGAGCTTCCTGCCTTCCCATACACCTGACGCCATCATAGGGAGATCATCATCCATTGTCTTGTTGATGAATACCTTTTTATCCCTGATTGCCTCATACATATCTTTGTATGACGTGTACTTCACTGAATTGCCCAGTGATCTGGCGATCTCAGATGTAGATGCGAAGAGTCTCGCATAATCACCATTTGCGACCTGATATACTGCCACATCCTTGGAATCCATCAGCTCACCAACCACCTGTGCTGCGTCGAAGAGCACCTCTACAGGTGATGAATTGTCGAGCTGGGATGTGATCTGATATATTTTGCCTAATGAATCATCCTGATTGATGATCTGCTTCTCGAGCACACCCTTGATCCTGACATTGGCTGTATTGACTGTCTCCACATCAGTGAGCCTGCTCCTTAGATATTCATTCTGCCTGTCTCCCTCATCCTTCGTCCTCGTGATCCGGTCTTTCAGATTGCCAACCACCAGACCTACTATGAAGATCTGGGCTATCCAGACATAGGTATTGTAATCTACTATGACTTCAAACCCGGTCATATGCTGCGCCTGCTGGTATATGAAGCCGAAAGTCGCAAGTATAGCCGAAAATGCTGCCTGCTGCTGTCCGAATGCCACTGCAAAGATCAGCACATATATCAGATAGAAATCGACATATGAGAAAAAGCTGCCGTCTGAAAATCTGTTGTTCAGGAAGAAAAATAGCACAAATACTATTGCATTCTCGATAAAAGGCACCAGAAGTCCCAGAAGGACCAAAAGGCCCTCTTTAATTCCTGCTCCATGAGATGCAGTATTTTCATCGAACCGCTTTTTATTTTTATAAATATATGCTGCTATACCGGCTATATCGTCCACCGGATTGTGGAATGCCTGCGTCTCGAATTCTGTATCAAAGGCCATAGGATCGAGTCTCTTATGAACCGCATTGCCATAATCATGCTCCTCGACTGTGAGTGAGCCGCCAAATCCCTGATTGATGGCGCGGCCTGTATCAGCTTCTGATATCTCGCTGACCGTACCGAGATGATATACATCCCTTTTACTGTCTGAGGTCGCTATACGATATGTGAAAAATGATGCATCCTCATCCGAGAGCATGCCATAACCAGTATTTTCCCTGACATCTATCCTCTGCTCATGAAGAGCCTGACGCATCATAGGGGCAAGCACATATGGCATATCTTCCCAGCTCTCAGGAATTCCATAGAGATGATCGATACGAAGCACCTTCACATCTGCTCCGAATGATTCCTTAAATGAAAGGGCTGCCAGCTCTCCCTGCCGGATTGCCTTGCCTCTGCTGTCATAGACGACCGGTTCGACGCTCTCATCGTACAGGCCGTCTTCATTGCCGGCGAATACCTCTTCTGATGACAGGTATATAAACTTTGTATTTTTTCTGGAATTGTATGTGGTCTGGAGGATATTTAAAAGTCCTGAAATATATGACCTTGATTTTTCACTGTCAGAAAAATCACCATAATACGGATCATGCGCCCCTAGAAAGATGACCACATCCGGACTTGCTGAACCGATGATCTCTGGCATGGACGGACTCTCGAAGCCGAAGTCGTACTGCCATTTAAAATTCTTTTCTTTTCTCTTCTGATAATCTGCTCCCGAAAGCCAGTAGACTTCGTGTCCCTCTTTCCTGAATCTGTTCCTCAATGTGCGCAGAAAAAAGCAGAAATGACCCGCTAACAGTATTCTCATTTATCAATATCCTATTCTATTCTGTATCCTTTGCAGGCCAGCGCTCTGAGAAACTCCTCTATATCGCCCTCTGCCTGCTGCGCACTCACATCCCCTTCTGAGAGTGTGCGTGCTATATTCTCCAACGGCTCTCCATTCATAATACTCTTTATGATAAAAGCGCCTGTCCTATTGATGATGACCGAAGGCAGATATTCAACTCTATCGTAATCCGTACAGACCAGTCTGAAAATGCCGCAGTCTTCATATACTTTAAATTCATTTGTTCTCATTCATAAGCCCTGATGGTGAATTCTTCCTGGATAATCCCTTCTTTTCAGCAAAAGTAAATATCCATGCAACGAATCCTGCCGCCCTCATTCTGAGTAGTACTGCAGTGATCAGCACTCCCCATCTCATGCCTCTCTTCGTCTGCGCTCCACGAGGGTACCTGGTCAGTACCTTCATCTCCTCCATGAAAAAGTCATCCGATAGTGCCTTATCTATCACTGTCTTCTTCTCGCTCTTTGGAAGACCTGCTGCTGCAAAAAAGAGCCCGAATGCACTTGTATAGGCTGCCTGATACGCATACGCCCTGCAATAATCCCGTTCTTCAGACATTTCACGAAAGACCTGTGATTGTCTTAAAAACCCATCAAAAATTGCATCCGGCGCTACCCGTCCGACATCCGGTCTGAAGTGATATTCTGCAAATATCCTGTCAGTAAAGTAGGCCGATGCACCACACAGCAGGCATCTGGAATTGAAATCCCTGTCCTCTGCAAATCGAATCGCATCATACTTCAGATCATGCTTCTCGAGAAAGCTCTTCCTGTATATCTTGTTCCACACATAGCAGAAACTGCCTGGTGTGAAGAATGCAGTGAAATCAGTGTCGATATTCTCAAGCCTGACCTGACCCTCAAGCAGGCTTCTGACTACTGTCTTCTCTCCTGTCGACAGATCCTGTCTGATATAGTCACCACATACTATATCATACTCCTTTTCCCGCATGAATTCTATGATATCATGATATAAATTATTCGCAGTCGCGCCTGTCGCATGGCTGACACCATTTACAGCATTTTCAGTTTCCACGAGGAAATCATCCGCATCCAGAAAAGTGACGAATTCCCCCTGTGCCTCTTCAAGGCCCTTATTCCTGGCAGCCGACACACCGCTGTGAGGGATTCTCAATACCCTGTAATCGTTGCTTTCCATGACAGACTGTACCGGCACATCAGAACCATCGTCCACTATGATTATTTCTTTTTCTACATTCTCCTGCGCCTCAACCGACGCAACCGCTCGTTCAAGCGAATCTGCGCTATTATAGCACGGAATGATAACCGAAATATCCATGTGTTTATTTTACCATTATTTACGGGAAAGGTCAAAAAAAGCGACGCCATAGCGCCGCATAATCAGCTCCGAATCCGACTCGAACGGACGACCCCTTCATTACGAGTGAAGTGCACTACCAACTGTGCTATCGGAGCATGCGTAGAGTATTATACCGGATTCGCCTTGTTTTTGCAACCACTTTTTTGTATAATAGAGATGTTTTGTGACTGGAGAAAAGGATGAGACAGGAACCTAAGATCAATTACCAGAAATTATGCGATGATGAAATCGCAGCGATAACTGCACAGAGGGAAGTACCGACGCTGCTTTTACACAGTTGCTGCGCTCCATGCAGCTCATACTGCATCGAATACCTGTCGCAGTATTTCAGGGTGACTGTCTTCTACTACAATCCGAATATCTACCCAGACAGCGAGTACTATCACAGGGTAAAGGAACAGCAGGAATTCATCAGGAAGTTCCCGACGAAGTATCCTGTCAGCTTCATTGAAGGCGATTTTGATACAGACAGGTTCTATGCCGCCGCAAAAGGACTAGAGAATGAGCCGGAACGCGGCAAGAGATGTACGAAGTGCTTTGAACTGCGGCTCGGTCAGACAGCTCAGATGGCCAGGGATAAAGGATCTGACTACTTCACTTCTACCCTAACCATTTCTCCGATGAAGGATGCAGCACTTCTGAACCGCATAGGAGAAGCAATGGGTGAGAAGTACGGAGTCAGATGGCTCCACTCAGATTTCAAGAAGAAAAACGGATATCTCCGCAGCTGCCAGATTTCAAAAGAATATGGGATCTACAGGCAGGACTACTGTGGATGCGTTTTTTCATATAGAGAGCGCCACAGCAATATAGAAGAAAATAAATCATTACAGCTGGCGCAATGATGCAGGAATATTTAAATAACAGGAGGACTTTTCACAATGGCACAGCTCTGGGGTGGAAGATTTACCAAAGACACAGACAAGCTCGTATATGCATTCAATGCATCAATAGGATTCGATCAGCGATTTTTCCATGAAGATGTGGAAGGATCAAGAGCACATGTGAAAATGCTTGCCAGGCAGGGCATCATCTCAAAAGAAGACAAAGATGCCATTCTCGGCGGACTCGATTCTATAGAGGCAGATGTTGATAACGGCCGTCTCAGGATCACCGATGAATATGAGGATATCCATAGTTTTGTAGAGGCCAATCTGATCAACCGTATCGGTGATCCAGGCAAGAAGCTGCATACCGGACGTTCAAGAAATGACCAGGTAGCCCTTGACATGAGGCTCTACACCAGAAAGCAGATTCGTGAGACAGATGATCTCCTGAAGCATTTCCTCGGAACTATTCTCTCAATCATGCAGAGAAATATAGATACCATCATGCCGGGATTTACCCATCTGCAGAAGGCACAGCCTGTGACACTGGCCCATCATCTCGGAGCATACTTCGAGATGTTCCGCAGGGACCGCGAGAGGCTTCATGATATCTATGAGAGAATGAACTACTGCCCTCTTGGAAGTGGAGCACTTGCAGGAACAACCTATCCGCTCGACCGTGATATGACAGCACAGTCACTCGGCTTCTACGGACCTACCAGGAACTCAATGGACGGCGTATCAGACAGAGATTACCTGCTGGAATTTCTCTCGGCATTGTCAATCATCATGATGCATCTGTCCAGATTCTCCGAAGAGATCATACTCTGGAATTCTAATGAATACAGATTCATAGAGATCGATGATGCTTTCTCTACAGGCAGTTCGATCATGCCTCAGAAGAAGAACCCCGATATCGCAGAGCTCGTCCGTGGAAAGACGGGACGTGTCTATGGAGCTCTTGTTCAGCTGCTCACAACCATGAAGGGAATCCCTCTTGCATACAATAAGGATATGCAGGAAGACAAAGAGTTCTCATTCGATGCAATGGATACCGCCAAGGGCTGCATCCACCTCTTCGACGGAATGCTTGCCACCATTAAGTTCAATAAGGATATCATGGAGCAGTCAGCCAGACATGGATTCACGAATGCCACAGACGCAGCTGACTATCTCGTAGGAAAGGGAGTTCCGTTCCGTGACGCCCATGGAATCGTAGGAAGAATCGTTCTTGACTGCATAGATAAAAAATGTGCTATAGATGATCTCCCACTCGATGAGCTCAGGAAATTCTCTCCGGCATTTGAAGAAGATGTCTATGATGCCATTTCCCTGAAGACCTGTGTAGACAAACGTCTCACAACAGGAGCTCCTGGCAAGGCAGCCATGGAAGAGGAGATAGCCCAGTGTATCAAATACCTCGAAGAATCAGATGACCTGATCGACAGAGCATAAAATGAGCATAAAAATTGGCTGTGAAGAAATCAATCTCCACAGCCTGTTATTTTTTTACTTTGCTTTTATCTCTGGTCCACTATGTAACACATCGAAGTATCTCTTCGTCTCCTTGGCACAGACGCCTGACAGAGCCAGCAGTCCGATGATATTCGGGATCGCCATGAGTCCGTTGAAAATATCTGCCAGAGTCCATACGAATGATACAGTCATGTATGGTCCTATGAATACACAGAAGATATACAGCCATCTGTATGCACGAATGACCTTCGGCTTTTCTCCTACGAGGTACTCGAGACATCTCTCACTGTAATAGTCCCATCCAAGGATAGTAGTCGATGCGAAGAATACGAGGCAGATCATCAGGATGAATGAAGCAACCACAGACGGGAACGGAAGTCCCTCAGTAAATGCATGGTTTGTGACGTTCACACCCTCAAGGCCGATATTCCATGATCCCGTCATGATGATTGAAAGACCTGTCATCGAGCAGACAATGATGGTATCGATGAAGGTTCCAAGCATTGAAATGACTCCCTGCTCAGACGGATAGTCTGTAACGGCTGCGGCTGCAGCAATAGGAGCAGAACCGAGTCCGGCCTCATTTGAGAAGATTCCTCTTGCAATACCGTTCCTCATAGAAGCAATAATGGCTCCAAGCATTCCGCCGGCCATAGCCCTGATTCCGAATGCTCCCTCGAAGATCTGAACAAATGCACCAGGAAGCTTATCAAGATTTGTAAAAATAAGAATCAGAACAGTTCCAACATAAAGGATTGCCATGAAAGGAACTATCTTCTCAGCAACAGCTGAGATTCTCCTGAGTCCGCCAATGATTACAAGAGCGATGCAGATTGTAAGAACAATACCTGCGATCACAACTGCGATTGATGTCTGCTGACCAAGAATACTGACTGTGAACTTCTCTTCAGGATCGAAGAAATTCTTCACGGCACTTGTGATACCGTTGATCTGTGTAAAGGTTCCGATACCCATGAGACCTACGCACACTCCGAAGAATGCGAAGATCTTGGCGAGCCATTTCCACTTTTCTCCCATTCCTTTCTCAATATAGTAGAAAGGTCCTCCGATGATATGGCCATCCTTGCCCTGCTGTCTGTAATGAACAGCGAGTGTACACTCTGCATACTTAGTAGCCGTACCAAAGATAGCTGCAAGCCACATCCAGAACATGGCACCCGGACCGCCGGCCACAATGGCAGTTGCTACTCCGACGATATTTCCGGTGCCGATAGTAGCTGATAGTGCGGTACAGAGAGCCGCGAATCCGCTGACCTCACCTTTCTTGTCTGACTTCTGGTCTTTTGAGAACAGGTTCTTAAAACCCTGCCCGAATCCCCTGAACTGGATTCCGTGAAGTCTGATCGTAAGGAAAATTCCGCTTCCGAGAATAAAGATCATCAGCGGAACACCCCATACACAGTTGTCTACTTTACCTAGAAATTCAGTAAACTCCTTCATTTGTACTCCTTTTTCTTTTTCCTGATCAATAAAAACTTCATTAATTCTACCATAAAAGTATTTTTTATGGTAGAATGTATATCATGAAAAACAAAAAAGAAATATTAAGAGGGACAATCATCGTGATGATGGCTCTCTTATTTTTTTCAATAAAGGCAGATGCTGACGAACTGGACGCGCCGAAGCTGCTGGGACTGTACACCCAGACCCGCGATAATGGCTACACTGCAAGGCTCACCTTCGAAGCCACTCCTGGCAATACCTGCTATATCTACAGAAAGCCTGCAGGAGGCCACTACAGACGCATCGGGAGAGTGATCGCAGATGACGATGTGACGAGCTACACCGACAGATCCGTTCCTGCAGGATCAGACTATATCTATACTGTCAGACAGCGTGGAGCCGGTATCTACAACAACAGACTCAGCAGATATGACCATGACGGCCTGCGCACGATCAGAGGCAGGACATCCGTCACCACAAAGGTCGGAAATCTCGACACCCGCATCAGATGGCGTCAGGTAAAGGGTGCTGACGGTTACCGCATCTACAGGAAAATGGAAAATGGTCATTTCGAATACATCGGATTTGCGAATGCCAATACGACTACATTTACAGATGTGTACAGCAGGACATTTTCATGGCTTGAGAAAAAACAGTACTTAAGCTATGACTGCTATCTCGACACTTCATCACATACGGTAAGCTATGCGGTCAGGGCCACTCTTCGCAGTATTGATTTCGACAAGATATCCCTGTCGCCATACGATAAGGACGGATACTACAGGCTCAATGCCCCTGTGATCGTCAAGTTCGATAATGAAGACCTGAGTCATGGTATTTTAAGCTTTACAAGCGTGCCATATGCGAATCTGTACCTGGTACAGCTGAAATATAAAGAGAATGGAAAGACAAAATACTATTCATATGCATCAGTCTATAGGACACACGAAGCATATATTGACTGCAGGGTCCCTATCAGAAAGGGATATGACTACTGCGTAACTGCATATGCTGAAAGGAATGGAAAGACAATCTCTGCACGCAGCGGGACATTTACACTGAAATACAGGAATTATTCTGCACACAATATACTGTATATCGGCGATTCGATCACCTATGGCAGCCCCTACAAGACTGATCTGAACAGGTACATCTTTTCCTATCCATGGAGAGTCATGCAGCTCACCTGTTCCAACTACTATAATGCCGCGATCCCAGGTGCGACAATGGCCTACAGCGCTGTAAGTTCTGCGCCATTCCACAGGTACAGAATCGTAAAGGATGTAGTGCCGCGCATCGCCATGGGAAATACCCCGAATGCACCTGTCGGTCTTCTTGAGCCTAATAAAAAGACTTTTGACTACTTCGATACGATTATTATTTTTGCAGGGACAAATGATTATACTGATATCATCCCTATAGGTGATATCAATTCACGTGATGAGATGACCTACTGCGGTGCCCTGAATCAGACACTCTCGCAGATTTCTAAAGCCAATGATAAGAGAGTAAAGGCCGGAAAGACACCTATAAAGATCGTAATGCCTGATCTGATGTATTCTGACAGATGTACGAGCTTTGAGCACAGACAGAGCCGCTTTGCCACAAAGAACGCAATCGGATACACTCTGAAATCGTACAACAGTGCCAAGAATAATATAATAAGAAAATACAGGAAACTGGGGCTTAAGGTATATCGTTTCAGGACAGCATCATTCGTGAATGAGAAGAACTGTCCATATACGACTGCAGACAATCTGCATATGACAAAATATACATATGCAAAAATGGGTAATGCCCTGACCCGCTACCTGGTAAATACAGTATGGCATGACTGATACTCACTTCAGCAGCTGTGCAAATCTGGTCTCCGTAGCATAATCCAGTGTCTCATACCACACTACGACCCTGTCCGGATCCTGATTCTTTACTTCATTCAGCAGTGAATCACCGCCATAGTATCTGAGATCTATCATGACGATCTTCTTGTAGCTGCCGATCAGATAAGGCACTGCAGAATTTGCAAATGAGTCCTTGATCATCAGAAGTGTCGGGCCATCCTGCACATCTTCATTCGTGATCACAGCCAGTCCATGGTTTCCACCCATATATACGCTGTACTTGTCCGATGTAAACATATATTCAGGCTCGTACAGGCTCTTCGAGCTGCTGATAGCTCCAAGCCGTCCGTCAAAGCCATAATCATACCTGATCGATACATCAGGCAGATGAGACGGCATTGTCATCCGGTCAGTCTTTGCGATATAAAGAGGTGCCTTCCTGTAGAGGCTGCCATGGAAATTATCACCCACCGTGACAGGATCATAATAATCTATATCCAAGAGGTCAATACCTCTCGATCTCTGATAATCCCTTGCCGCCAGGTATGCGCCACGGTAGTTGTAATGATGGTCCGTATAAAAATACCTGTCTTCCCCGCCATTCATGAAGCCCTCAATGGAGATGAGAGACATATTGTCATCATTTCTGATCTGTTTCCAGACTTCCCTGCGGATTGCTACATCATTGATATATGGTGCAAATACCGGAAGCTTCTGTGGCTCTGCGGCACCCTTGGGAGGAATAATGCAGATGTCTACATGCCTGCCTGATTCCTCGGAGAAGCGCTTTAAGATCCTTGTATTGAGTGACACTCTCGAAGCGTTATAGTCATTATCTGTCTCCATTTTGACATAGGTTCCGTCATTATCGAAATATGTGCCATTTCTGTCCTGTCTGCCAAAGGCTGCATCCAGAAATATTGATATCCTGACGGATGAATTCCTGATCAGCGACTGGTCCTTGAGACCATTTTCCATCTGGTCCTGGTAGCTACCGTTGAGTATCTTCTTCATCGAAAAATGCGGCAGCGTGACGAGCTTCCTGTTCTCCATGTCGGAGACACGTATAGGCGCATGTCCAACAGAGAACAGACTCACTATCAGAAGTATCACAAAAAATATTACTATGTAAAAAATATTATTCGTCTTCTTCATAAGCTAGAACCTGAAATATAGGAACGGGTTGAACCCGGCCGACACCAGAATTATGATTGACAGAGTAATGAGGATGAATGACAGCAGCATCTGCAGATCAGAGATCTGTCCCTGGCCATGCCTCTTAGAATGAGCATCAATCTTCGCAAACCATCTGTGTGGAAGTGAAGTAGCACCGATGATTCCCACAATCATGACCGCAGCAGAACCCCTCAGGGCATATAGAGTCGAGTACAGTCCGGATGCATTGCCACCTGCTGCGCTGAAGCCTGCTGCCCATGCTGATGGAGAAAACAGCTTCTCAATATACATCCATGCTTCACTGATATCCGTATGAGAAAAAAGTATCCATCCGATCATCACAAGAACCATTGTGACAAGCACTCTGATAAATGACAGTCTCTGGGGCAGCTTCGTAAAGACGCGGAGCATGAATATTTTTTCAATGAAAAGCAGTACAAAATAATACAGTCCCCAAAGAACGAAATTCCATGAAGCGCCATGCCAGAGACCTGTCAGCGACCACACGATCAGCAGATTGAGAATCTGTCTGGCAAGCCCTCGCCTGTTGCCTCCGAGAGGAATGTAGAGATATTCCCTGAACCATGAACCGAGAGTCATGTGCCAGCGTCTCCAGAACTCTGTGATGCTCTTACTCTCATATGGATGATCGAAGTTCTCCGGGAAATGGAATCCGAACATCCTTCCAAGACCTATCGCCATATCGGAATATCCAGAGAAATCAAAGTATATCTGAATGGAATAGACTATTGCGGAAATAAGAACGAGCGGACCGGTCAGATTGTCATCATGTGTCGCTATGACATAATTGTATATCTCGCCTGCCTTATTCGCGATCAGGACCTTCTTCGCAAGTCCAATTGAAAAGCGGTAAATACCCAGAGCTATATCAGATGCGTTCTCATGACGCTTGTCCACCTCAGCAGCGATATCCCTGTATCTCACGATAGGACCGGCAATCAGCTGTGGGAACAGGCAGACATACATACCGAAACTGATGATGTTTTTCTGAGCATGTAGCTCGCCCCTGTATACATCTATCGTATATGACATCGTCTGAAAAGTATAAAAAGATATACCTATTGGAAGCGCTATATTTAAAAGGCCGATTGATGAACCAGTGATATGATTGATACTTGAAATAAAGAAATCCGTGTACTTGAAAAAGCCGAGAATCGACAGATTCCCGACTATTGAGACAACAAGCACCGTCTTCATTGCCCTCTGACGCTCCTGTGCCCTGAAATGCTCTATCAGCCTTCCATTCACATAGTCAAAGACTGTTGAAAAGAGCATGATAAAAATATATACCGGCTCACCCCAGGCATAAAAGGCCAGGGATGCGATGAAGAGAAAGAGATTGCGGAATTTCCCCGGGCAGATATAGTATATGATAAATACTGCCGGAAGGAAGATGCACAAAAAAACCATGCTTGAAAAAACCATTGCAGATCTCCTACTTCAAAGCCGCCTTAAAACTCTTCTCAAGCTCTGCAGCACCCTTGCCGATGAAAAGGCCTACAGTACCATTCTCCTGAGTCATGATATAGTTCTGCACCATCTCCACCTGATCGGGCGAATACTCCTGCATCGTACCCTCTCTCGTCTTCACATGATTCTTGAGTGCAGACATCAGATCTGCAGTGTTATCACTGTCCTTTAATGAGACAACAGCTATCTCAGGAGCAGTACCATCTGCCGAGTATGCATAATAGAATGAGCTGATCTTGTCATAATCGAAATCACACAGAGTAGTAAAATTGATATCAGCATCCTTCTCAGATGAATCAATGGTCTTCATAGCTGGATATCCCGATGCAGACTCCATCACCTTCTTACCGACATAAACTGCATCTGCGGCCTTCGAAGAACCACCACAGGCCGCAAGACAGCAGACTGTCAGTAGGCATATTAAAAAAACTGAAATGACTTTTTTCATATCACACCTCTCAATTGATCTGACCTGTGCTGTCCTGATTGCCGGCATCATCGGTCACATTGATGCCAAGCTGATCATCAGAGATTTCAACTCCGAATGCCTTGCTGATAGCTGCCGACAGTCTGTCCTTTTCCTTCTTAGTGAGCCTGGTTCCGCCATTTGACGATGAATAATCACTGATAAATACACCAAGGATGTAGCTGTCATTCTCGCCATTGTACCAGGCACCGCTAATATTGAGCTGTGACAGGCCTGTATTCTGAAGAGCAGCATTCAGGCCATTGATCACTGCATCGGCCTTGCCCAGATCATCAGCTGTATACTTCTTTTCAAAGGAGAAATACTGGCTCTTTCGCTCTGAAGCCTTCTTGTCTACTTCCTTTTTGACCCTGGCAACTACTGACGTGAGATCACTAACCTTAGTATTGTTCTGGACAGCATAGGTGTACCTGATGCCATCAGCCGCCGGAAGTGCTGCAGTATCCCAGTCATGACCGGTCTTCGCCGTAGCATCTGTCATATTAAAATTCTGGAATTCGGACTTTCCGCTGACATCTGTATATATATCCACATGATACCAGTTGCCATCATCAAGCTTCACGAGATCCCATGAATGATAGTCATTGTGTACGATATGACAGTCCATTCCGAGCATCTGCATGAACATACGGAATGTCGTCGCATAGCCGACGCATACGGCCTGCTTCGATACCAGAACTCCCTGTGGAGTGAAGTCAGAGCCGCTTGCAGCCGGCAGAGTCACCACTGTAGACTGCCCCTGACCGATATTCTCATACATCCATTCATAGACTGCGAGTTCCTTCTGATAGTCAGAATCTCCGTCCTTGATGATCTTCTTCAGTATATCCGAAGCAGTCTTCAATGTCTCCTTGTCTGTATCACTGAGCTTGCTGTCATCCCCACTCTTATAGGCGTCTGAAATGTCCTTTGTCGAACGGATCTCATACTGGCCACCGACCTTGTATCCGTCTTCCTGATAGTTGCTTTTCTTTTCTTCTTCCTTAGCCTGTCTCTTCAGCTGATTCGTGATGAACCTGTTCACGCGGGCTGACTGTCTCACATTGTAGCCGAGAGATGCAGCTGATACTGCAATCGAAGCAGCTAGTGCAATGCCAAGTATTGCTATCGTCCTTTTCTTCATATCTTTCTTTCCTCTGAATTGTAAAAAGTTTCCTGTAAAACGCATAACACCGCGAAAAAAATGATTTCCGCGGTGTTTCGTTTGATGATATTATATCACATACCGTACTGGTATGCCATTATATTTTGATAAAGATTCTTTAATATCTGAACCTGTTCATATCATTATCAAGTTCCTTGGCGATGTTCTTGAGATCACCGGATGATTCCTCGATCTCGTCTGCAATTGTCGTAATTGAAGAAACCGATGCTGAAGACTCTTCTGTACTTGCTGCATTTTCCTGGGCGATTGCTGACAGATTCGAAACAGTCTCTACGACGTTCTTTCTCGCCTCATCCATCTGCTTCATCTTGCTTGAGATGGCTGATACTGCACTGATAGAATCATCAATTCCGGTGGATACCTCTTCGAATGCTGTCTTCGTACGGTCTACGTTGTCAGACTGCTGTTCGATGATCTCCTTTACCGTATCCATTGTAGCTACGGCCTGATCAGAATCCTTTATGAGTTCGTCTACGATCTGCTCGATCTGCTTTGCGGAATCAGAGGACTGGTCTGCAAGCTGCTGGATCTGTGAAGCTACGACTGCAAATCCACGTCCTGCCTCTCCGGCTCTTGCTGCCTCGATTGAAGCATTAAGAGACAGAAGATTCGTCTCATCAGCGATATTTGCAATAATAGAAGTAGCTTCCCTGATCTTGCCTGCAGACTCATTCGTTGTCTTCGTCTGCTCTGCTATCTGGTTGATGCTCTCCTTTGTCTTCTCATTAGTATCACCGAGTTCATGAAGAATTGATACTGCAGTCTGATGTGACTTCTTCATCTTGTTGGCAGTCTCATCAAGACCACTGACCTCTTCATTTGTCTCCTCGATCATATTGCCGATCGTGATGACATTCTCAGAAGCATTCTGTGTCTGACTGGCCTGAGACGTAGCACCCTGAGCGATCTCATTGACTGCTGTATCGACCTGGTTTGTAGTCTCATTCATATCTGCAGCATGCTTATACATGCCCGTGGACGATTCGAAGAGCCTGTTGGACTGACTCTTGATATTGACAATAACAGATTTCAGAGACCCCTGCAGGTTAATGATAGCTCTGGCCATGACTCCGAATTCATCCTGTCTCTTTGCGAGCTTCTCACTATTCTCATCCTTGCTGAAATCAAGATCAGCCATTTTATTGACAAACTGTGACAGCTGGCTGATAGGCCTCATGCTTCTGGTAAGAAGAGCTACAAGAATAAAGAGACCTGCAAGACCAATAATTGTACCAATGACAGATACTGCGATCAGCGTAGCATTCACAGGCCGTATAAGATCTGAATCATCTGCTGAAACAACGAGAATAAATGAATTGTCAGAAGCAATATAATAGGCTGCATATTTCTTGACACCACGGAAGTTGTATGAAACTGTGGCATTCTGCGGCTTCGGGGTCTTGCCTGCCTTAATCTCCCTGACCAGATTGGAAATCACCGGATTCTCTACCGGCTTGCCGATCTTGTCCTTAGTCGGATGGTAAAGCATCGTCCCGTCACCACTGACTAAATATGCATAACTTGATTTGTAGCCCTTGACACCGACTCCCTTCAGTTGTGACTCAAGGAAATCCGCGGTCATGACTCTCTGTGAATACTGACCCTTTCCGCTCTGCTCCACATCCATTGAATGACCATATGCAAATGCGAGATCCTGCATATAGTTCTGGGTCACACCCGTCACTGAATCTCTGAATCTCTTAATGGAAACTGTATTCTGTACAACAATGATAACTACTATTACCACTATCGATACCATTATCACGCGCCCCTTAGTCGATTTCAGGAATGCAACTTTTTCCCTATTACGTTTCTTCATTTTTAGACCCTTTCACTATAAAAAAATAAGTTTCTACAGAACTATAAAAAAATAAGTTTCTACAGAACTTATTTTATACCAATCATAATGTTAATTCAATAAATATAGTGTACATTTTTTACTAAAAATTAAGATTTAACGGTCCTCGTCTTAGTACCTGTTGACAGTTTCCCATCGGAATCAACACTGAATGCCCTCAGCTGATATGACTTGTTCTTCGACAGTCCTGAAATCCTGAATGTCTTTGACTTTCCGCTGACTCTGACATATTTGGTATCCCAGATCTTCTCACCCTTCAGCCTGTAGTAAATATAGAAACCCGCAACCTTCTTTGATGTCTTCACAGTCAGGCTCAGTGTGCCTCTCTTTACCCGCTTCACTGAAAAAGATGTCGGCTTCGGCGGGCGCACAGGTGTCACCTGCTGTGGTGACGGAGTCACTGGGATAATCGTCGGGTTGTCATTATTACCAGGGGTAACTGCCGGATTGTTATTATCCGACGTATTGCCTGATGAGCTGTTGTTGCCTGTATTCTGGTCTGGCTGTGCCTGTGCATTCAGATCACAAGCATCGACTGAAGATGTATGATTCGTGGTACATGCCGGGCGGATTCCATAATAGTACATGAGTGGTGAATGTGCCCACTGCTGGTCATCATCCTGCATCTCACTCTCACTGATATTGAAATATGCATGCGACGGCCATCTGTTGTTGTCCCAGGTCACATCGGTGATATACCATCTTCCGTTTATCCTGACCTCATTCCAGGCATGTGAATCACTAGTGACGCCGACATTTTCAATTCCCTGCGAGTTCAGGAGCAGTGAAAATGCCTTTGTGAAGCCGGCACACACAGTATTTCTCAGCAAAAATGCCGATGAAGCACTCTGGCTCTCAGTCGTATCCTCATTATAGTCTGTAGTATTCTGATTGTATGAAATTGTGGAAGCGAGCTCATCGTGGAAATATGTTTCTTTTGCCAGATCCGTGCTGTATGCTGATGCACCCTGGATATAGCTGTCTATGGCATTCCTGTACTGCTGTGTATAGCTCCTTCGGCTGCTGCCATTTGCATACTTCGAATAGACGCCGAGACTGACTGTCCCCGGTTCGTGGATATCAAACAGATATGAATCTATCGGATCTGTATAGCCAATCCCGTCATTATAGAAATAATACTGTGGATTCTCAAAGAAAAAAATGGTTGCAACACTGAATGCCTGTGTGGCGGTCATGTCTGAAAAAGTGACCGTATCAGTATAATACCCACTGCTACCGTCATTCAGTGTCCTGCGCTTTGCAGAAGTAGTACCAGTCAGATACTTGTCTGACATGGCCTTGAGCTTGTCATAGAGAGCCTTTTCATCAGGATCCAGCTGGTCATAATAGACATGCCCGGAAAACTGGTCCCAGTATGAATCACCCTTAGTGGAATTCGTTGAACCGACAAATGCACTTTTCGTGCCTGTATCGGCAAGTTTCTTTGCCCCAGCATGGATATCACCCAGGGGCTCTGTTTCTTCAGATGTCTGTGCCTGTGCGATCACAGGTGCAGTCGTAAATCCTGTAAGGAAAAGTCCTGCTGATAGCAGTAATGCTAAAAATCTCTTTCTCATAAATTAAAAACACCTCGTGCAACTAATATAAATCGCACGCAATCTGTTTTCAAGGTTTCGAAAGAAGTTTCATAATTTGTTCATAGTTTTCGGGCTCATGCGGCCACATGCAGTCTATACATGATTTAATCTTTCTTCCATCTTTTGATGTAATCCATGTATATGAACCGGGGCAGTCATCCTTCGGATACAGCGGACAGTAGCAGAACAGGCAGTTGATATGCTCTGCATCATGGCATGGATAGAACCGGCAGTCATGATTTTCAAAATACCTGAAGCTATTTCTGTAGCGATCTTCGTCTGGCATGTTCTCTGACTCCTTCCATGAAATGCTTGGCAAACTCCGGACATGACGGGTAGTAGAAATGAGCGAAACTTAAGAAGCTCCATATATCCACATACCCGAGCTCTCTTCTCCTGTCCGAATACGGCTTCTCAGCTATGGCATCATGTCCCACATCGTCCATATCATAATAATGGAATTCATGTCCCTTTATCCTGTGTCCCTCTTTCACGAAATAATGCGCCTTGTCATAGCATGACAGGTAGCCGAAGCGAACGTTTCTGCCCGTATTGTGGCAGTCTTCGCCAAACAGATTCACAAGAGGTCCCCTGCCGCCTATCGACCTGTGCAGGTACATGAACCCGCCACACTCTGCAAGCATCGGCAGCGCATTGGTATATGCATCCCTCACAGATTCAGTCATGGACCTGTTGTCTGCAAGCTCACCTGCATAGAGCTCAGGATAACCTCCAGGCAGGATCAGTCCGTCAATATCATCTGGAAGCGCACTGTCATGTATCGGTGAGAAATGAACAATCTCTGCTCCCAGATCCTGCAGCATGATTTCATTCTCTCTATAGAAGAAATCAAAGGCCTCATCATTTGCTGACGCTAGTTTCAACTTATGTGATGGCGCTTCAGATCCCATAAAATCAGCATCCGGCATCTCACTGATCTTATATATCATGTCTATGTTGATCCTTTTATCAACAAGTCTCAACAGTGCCTCATCCTGATTTTTTTCATCGAAATCGTCCGGCTTCAGGAGTCCCAGATGCCTGCTGCCCACTTTTATCTCATCTGTCACAGGGAAATGACCGACCACAGGAATTTCGAATGCCTCTTCTATCTTCTGTGAGAGCACAGGAGCGAATCCATCCGACACCTGGTTCAGAAAAATGCCTTTTATCAGCTTCTGTATATCATTGTTCAGGATTCCTGAAATCACAGCGAGCAGAGTCTGCGCCGCTCCTCTTGCATTGATACATAGAATCACTGGCATTTGAAGTACCCTGGCCATATCATATGATGAACCTTCGGGCAGAAATCCTGTGACTCCATCGAAAAGGCCCATGACACCTTCTGCAACAGCAATTCTGTTCGTCTCAGGAGCATCTTCGAGATCTCTTGCGAATATCTTCCTTGTGGTATCTTCATCAGTGAAGAAGGTATCGAGATTATGTCCCGGGACACCCGTAATCGCAGAATGATACATCGGATCTATATAGTCAGGCCCGCATTTGAACGGGCAGACGCTAAATCCTCTTTTCATAAGTGCCAGCATGAGTGCACGTGTCACCGTCGTCTTCCCGGCTCCGCTCCTGTCTGCTGCTATCATAAATCCATGCATTACGCATCCTCTTTCCCTGACACACATATCGTATACAGATGTCCCTGGGGCAGGTTCTCTTCCATTCTGTCCGGATCAGCTGTCACGAATGACTCATTATCCCCGCCGATATCACAGCCGATATGTATTCTCGCATCAATTCCAGTATTTTTGATGATTTGTCCTATTTTAATTACATCCTCACGTCCCGAAAGCAGATAATATGAATTTTTATATTTTCTCACAGTATCTGATACTTCTTCATTATCTATCTGCCTTCCATGATATGACCTTATCACTGCTCTGTCATAAGGAATATGAAAGACCGAAGACATGGCACTGATTGACGAAATCCCCGGTATCACTTCCACCTCATAACCATCTGGCAGACTCTCCCTGCACTTTTCTGCTCCGCTGTAGAATCCTGAATCACCGGAAAAGAGAACAGCCACCCTGTCCTTTTTTTCATCATCAATGATATTCCTGATATAAAGCGGCATATAAGCATTGTACTTCGGGCAATTGTTCTTTTTTACAATATCATATTCCAGCAGGCGCTTTGAACCTATGATCAGGTCTGCCTGTCTGATGGCTTCTGCCGCCTCAAGCGTCAGGGTCTTCTCCCCACAGCCGGCTCCGATTATGGAAATCATGCGCTTCCCTGTGTGAGCCGGTGCTGCTGCAAGGGGCTTATCTATAGTTATGACAGGTATACCGGCAGTCTCCGCTGCCCTGATCTTCTCATCATAGCCGCCATTTTTCCCTGAATTCTTCGTCACGAGGATTCCGATATCGTACCGGCGTAGAAGGGCCAGATTTTCCTCATATGTGAACGGACCCTGCTGGGCTATTATATGACTTTTCTCAATGCCGCAGTCATCACAGATGCCGATTGCCTGAGCCGATGGAAGGACCCTGACATACAGTCTGTCTCTCAGGCTGATGAAATCATGCAGTTCCTTGCTCCCTGTAGTCAGGAAAATACTTCCAGCAGCTGATTCAAGTATTTTAACTGCTTCTGCAGTGCTTTTCACATGTGTGACCTTATAGCCGTCATGCGATTCTGCCGGAGTCTGTCTCTCTATCCGTTTGTATGTGATTTTCTCACTGTCACAGGCCTGCCTTATATTCTGACTGACCTCCACTGCATATGGATGGGTGGCATCATATACCACATCTGCATCATGCCTACGCAGGAACCTGCTCATCTGTCCTGCATCCATACGGCCTCTATGGACCGTGATATACGGATCAGGCTCCATGACCTCCTGGCCATATTCGGTTGCGACACAGACGGTAACAGGAATCTCTGCAACTGCAAATGATTCTGCCAAGAGCCGGCCTTCAGTAGTTCCAGAGAAAATAACTATATTCTTCATATGCTTCCCTTGCGGTAAATACTGATCGTGACACGCTCAGTCTTCATTTTTCCGACTATCTTCTCACCTGTTACCCCGGCCGTAAGGGCTGCTGCACGCTCACAGACATTGTCCACCCCGACCTGTTCTTCGACGAACTTCGATGGGGTGAATTTACCTTTGACTGCTCTGAGTTCACCTGCTGTATATGTATGGAACGGCACATTGAGAACTCCGCAGAGTCCCAGGATTCCCGGTTCATCCTTTTTGATATCAATCGAAGATACAGAACCGATTCTCGCCATACAGAGTCCCTTGTGCATCAGCACATCCTTAAGGAACGGAAATATCTCATCTATCGGAGTACCTTTTCTGCATCCGACACCGACTGCCAGATCCTGCTCATAAAGGTACAGACATCTGTCATTCACCCCGCAGTCCATCAGCAGGTCTTCTCTTGTATTTCTGTCCGGAAGCGGCATGTACGGATCTATTCCTGCCAGATCAAGCATTGAAAACAGCCATCCACTGTCCACTACATTGATCACCGGTCTCTCATCATCTCTTACAGGGCGCAGAAAATCCCTGCACTCTTCATGAAAAATAAGAGTGGGATCTGAAGTCTTTACCGGGATCATCTCTCCCCTCAGCACTTTTGATGAAACTGTCTTTATTGCTGATGGATTCATGATTCCGAGTCCGTTCTTTTTTGCAAAAATATCCACCGCAAAGGTATGCTCCAGATCTGTCGCTGTAGTAATCACAGGTGTCGCACCGATCTGCACAGCGACACGCTTCGCCAGATCATTGGCCCCGCCTAAGTGTCCTGACAGCAGTGAGATCACAAAGCGTCCGGCCTCATCCATACAGATGACAGCCGGATCAGTTGTCTTGTCCCTGATATACGGAGCTATGAGGCGAACAGCAATGCCTGCTGCACCGATGAATGCGAGGTCAATTTTTTTATCAAAAGCCTCTTTAAGTGCTGCTTCGACGCCGCCTTCACGGCCATCTACGAGATCAGTGTATTCAGTTATCTGAGTCGCAAGGTCTGCGGCCTTGTCCGTAAAATAAATGACCCTTACCAAATTTATCTCCTGTACTCTGTAGTAAATGACGGATCGTAGAGGCAGCTCCTGTCAAAGTCTGACTGTGATACCGCATCACCCACTATCACAAGTGCCGTCTTGCTGATCCCGGATTCCTGCCGGGCACTGTCCAGCCCTCCGACAGTCGTCCTTATAATCCTCTGGTCAGGCCAGCTCACACGATATGCAATTGCGGCTGGCGTATCCGATCGGTATCCTCCCTTTAGCAGTGCGGCCTTTAGTTCTGCCGCTCTGCTCACACTCAGATATATGGCCATTGATGAATGAGTCTTCGCCAGAGCTTCGATCGATTCCTCATCAGGAACCGGGGTCCTGCCTTTTGTCCTCGTGAGTATAAGCGTCTGGCTGACTCCCGGCAGCGTATATTCCATTCCCATTTCGGCCGCTGCCGCAAAAGCGGAGGTAACCCCGGGAGTCACATCATAAGGGATATTCTTTTTTTTGAGAAAAGATATCTGCTCTGCTATTGCACCATAGAGCGAAGGATCGCCTGTATGCAGTCTGACTACGTCCCTGCCATCTGCCGAAGCCCTTTCAAATACGTCACAGACCTCCTCAAGCGTCATTACTGCGCTGTTGTAGACCTCTGCATCCGGCTTCATGAGGTCTGCAAACTCCGGACTTACAAGCGAGCCTGCGTATATAAGCACATCAGCCTTCTCTATGAGTCTCATTCCCCGGACCGTGATCAGGTCTGTCGCTCCCGGGCCTGCACCTACGAAATGTATCATATCGTCGCTCCTATCAGCCCCTGGTCTATCGTGTAGATCATCAGATCCACATGCAGGTCAGGAACCCATCTGCCTATTGTGTCAAGTA
>JAQYAY010000013.1 GCA_029338735.1 Lachnospiraceae bacterium
CATCCTGAAAATGGTAAAAAATACCTATGCTTATATCGAGGAGTACATAGATCCCGACGCAGTGGAGCACAAGGAGCATATCGGCTATATAGTGGACCGCACCGGATTTGATGAATTCAAAAAGTGGCTTTTTGAAGGAGTTGAGCTGGGACCGAAGGCCGAGGTAAATGACAGGGTTTACTGGGGAGGAAAACATTACGACAGATACGGCGGATAAAGACCGCCTCAGGAGCTGTTGCTTTTCATGACAGTTAAATTATAGCACAAATAAAGGCATTTGAACGGTTTTTCGTTCAAATGCCTTTAACTTTATTCATGAGGTGTGATTATTTCACACCCCTTATTGCTTTCTACGAAAAGCCCGAAGTGCCGGGCCCGCATCTTTGACTCCTAGCGCACAGCCAGGTGGGTTGCCGCAACAGACAGTCAGCCTTCTAACGGAGGTGGTTCAGACCTCTCTGCAAATGCATTACCTAAGCCTGACATCCTGTCTGCTATAATAGGGATCCCGATTTAAAGTAATTGTAGGTTCAAAAACTACGGGTTAGATCGAACACCCCAGGTATCCTTTTGACATAATTGTAGTCTTTTTATATAGAAAAATCAAGGCAAATATTTCTCCCTGTATTTGACAAACAGGGCTTTTTCTATTATTCTATAGTGTGGCTTAAATAAAACGAAGTTACGCCACACTAAATTCGCGCGGCTCTATGCTTGCGCTCATTAAGTGAAAGAATGTCAAAGGAGTACCGGAAGATGGTAAAAGAAAAGCTCGAAGAAATCAGGGAAAAAGCTTTCTCAGCTATTGATCAGGCTGATGATCAGGATTCCCTTAATGATGTCAGAGTAAAGGTTCTCGGAAAAAAGGGTGAGCTCACCGCAATCCTCAAGGGAATGAAGGATGTAGCTCCGGAAGACAGACCGAAGGTAGGAGCTCTTGTAAATGAAGCCCGCAATGCCATTGAAGAAAAGATGGCAGAGGCTCGTGATGCCATGAAGAAGAAAGCTCTCGATGAGAGACTGAAGCATGAGACTATCGATGTCACTCTTCCTGCAAAGAAAAACAAGATCGGTCACAGACATCCGAATACGATAGCCCTCGATGAGGTTGAGAAGATCTTTATCGGAATGGGATTTGATGTCGTAGAGGGACCGGAGATCGAGAAAGATTACTACAATTTCGAGGCACTCAATATCCCGGCAAATCATCCTGCGAAGGACGAGCAGGATACCTTTTATATAAATAAAGATATACTTCTCCGTACACAGACATCACCTGTTCAGGTGCGTCAGATGGAAGCCAAGAAGCCTCCTATCAGAATGATAGCACCAGGTCGTGTGTTCCGTGCAGATGAAGTAGATGCTACACATAGCCCGTCATTCCATCAGATCGAGGGAATGGTGATAGACAAGGGCATCACATTCTCAGACCTCAAGGGAACTCTTGAGATGTTCGTACACAAGCTCTTCGGAGAGGATACACGTGTCAAGTTCCGTCCGCATCATTTCCCGTTCACAGAGCCATCAGCGGAGATGGATGTGAGCTGCTTCAAGTGCGGCGGCAAGGGATGCCGTTTCTGCAAGGGCGAGGGCTGGATCGAGATCCTTGGCTGCGGAATGGTGCATCCGAAGGTTCTAAAGATGAGTGGCATTGATCCTGACGTATATTCGGGATTTGCATTCGGAGTCGGCCTCGAGCGAATCGCACTTCTTAAGTACGAGATCGACGATATGAGGCTGCTTTATGAGAATGATATAAGGTTTTTAAGTCAGTTCTGATAAGGGGATAGGATATAGACCCTGATCCCTATTTATGAAAGGAAACAGATAAATGCGAACATCACTTAAATGGCTCCAGTCAATGGTGCCGGGACTCACGAATGACCCACAGGAATTCTGTGACGCAATGACGCTCTCAGGCTCCAAGGTAGAGTTCTATACAGTACAGAATAAGGACCTCGACAAGATAGTCATAGGTCAGGTCAAGAAAATAGAAAAGCACCCTGATGCTGATCACCTCGTGATCTGTCAGGTAGACGTAGGAGACAGGACTCTCCAGATAGTAACAGGTGCTCCGAATGTTTCAGAAGGTGCAAAGGTGCCGGTAGTCCTCGATGGTGGAAAAGTGGCCGGCGGCCATGACGGTACTAAGACCGAGGGCGGCATTAAGATCAAAAAGGGCAAGCTCCGTGGAGTGGAGTCAGACGGTATGATGTGCTCAATCGAAGAGCTTGGTTCTTCAAGAGACGTCTTCCCGGACGCACCAGTCAGCGGACTCTATATCCTGCCTGATGATGCTCCGGTAGGCGATGACGCAGTAGCATATTTAGGCCTTGATGATGTAGTGATCGAGTATGAGATCACAAGCAATCGTGTAGACTGCTTCTCAATAATCGGACTCGCCCGTGAGGCAGCAGCAACCTTCCATCTCCCATTCAACCCACCAAAGGTCACTGAGGTCGGAGACGACGATGACGTGAATAAATATATCTCAGTTGAGGTAAAGAATCATGATCTCTGCAAGAGATATACGGCAAGAGTAGTGAAGAATATTCATCTGGCTCCATCACCTCGCTGGATGCAGGAGAGACTCAGAAGCCAGGGCATCAGACCAATTAATAATATCGTAGATATCACAAACTACGTTATGGAAGAGTACGGCCAGCCAATGCATGCCTATGATCTCGATACAATCGCAGGTCATAAGATCATTGTAGATAATGCCACAGACGGCCAGAAGTTTATCACTCTCGATGAGAAAGAGCACGAGCTTGATAAAGATATGCTCATGATAAATGATGGTGAGAAGGCAATCGGCCTTGCCGGAATCATGGGCGGCGCAAATTCCATGATCACTGATGATGTGAAGACGATGCTTTTCGAGTCAGCCTGCTTCGATGGAACGAATATCCGTCTTTCAGCCAAGAGACTCGGTATGAGAACAGAGGCCTCAGGTATTTTTGAAAAAGGTCTCGATCCTAATAATGCAATAGATGCCATGAACCGTGCCTGTGATCTCATAGAAGAGCTCGGTGCAGGTGAGGTAGTCGGCGGAGTCGTTGATATCTATCCGGAGCCTGTAAGTCCATGGAGGGTGAAGTTCGAGCCTGAGCACATCAATGCATATCTAGGCACCGACATTCCTGAAGAGCAGCAGCTTACATATCTTAAGAAGATTGAACTCGGCTATGATGAGAAGACGAAAGAACTCATCATCCCTACATTCAGACAGGATCTCCTGTCATTTGCAGATATCTCAGAGGAAGTAGCAAGATTCTATGGCTATGCTAATGTAGCTACGACACTTCCTAAGACTTCAGCCACAGCAGGCGGCAAGTCTAAAAAAATGGAGATCGAGGATATTGCAAGGGACGTCGCAGAGTACTGTGGATTCTCACAGGCATACTGCTATTCATTTGAGAGCAAGAAGGTATTCGACAAGCTCCTCCTACCTGCAGATGCTCCTGTGAGAAAGGCAATCGAGATCGCAAATCCTCTCGGTGAAGACTTCTCTATCATGAGGACTCTTCCGCTGAACGGAATCCTTACATCTCTTTCTACGAACTTCAACAGGAGAAATGAGAATGTAAGCCTCTATGAGCTTGGAAATGTATATATTGCAAAGTCACTTCCACTCACGGATCTTCCTGATGAGAGAATGCAGTTTACACTCGGAAGCTACGGAGATGGAGAGGACTTCTATACTATGAAGGGTGTAGTTGAGGAGTTCCTCGACAAGGTCGGTATGGTAGACAAGGTGACCTATGATCCTTCGAATAAGCGTCCATACCTTCATCCGGGCAGATGCGCAGATATAATCTACGATGGTCAGGTGATCGGATACTTAGGTGAGCTTCATCCTACAGTAGCAGCAAACTACGACATCAAGGACAGAGTCTATATCGCAGTTATAGATATGCCATACATTGTGAAGTTTGCAAACTTCGACAAGAAATACACAGGCATCGCCAATTTCCCTGCATCTACGAGAGACCTTTCTCTTACAATGCCAGAGGATACGCTTGCAGGAGATGTGGAGAAGATTTTCTACGCAGAAGGCGGCGAATACCTTGAGTCAGTAAAGCTTTTCGATGTATATGAAGGAGCGCAGGTTGCAGACGGATATAAGTCTATTTCTTACAGACTCACATTCCGTGCGAATGACCGTTCACTTTCAGACACTGATGTAAATGCTGCAATGGATTCGATCCTCGGCAGGCTGGCTCAGATGGATGTTACGTTAAGAAAGTGAGGACAATGGAAACAGGATACAGTACTAAAGACTATTATTATGACCTGCCCAAGGAGCTCATCGCCCAGGATCCTCTGGACGACAGGAGCTCCTCACGGCTCATGGTCTTAGGTAAAAAATCAGGACATGTCAGCCATCATCATTTCAGGGAGATACTCGATTACCTCCATCCTGGTGACTGTCTGGTCATCAACAATACAAGAGTGATCCCAGCAAGACTCGTAGGTACCAAGAAGGATACAGGAGCCCATGTCGAGATTCTTCTTTTGCGCAGAAAAAAGGATGATATCTGGGAGACACTCGTGCGTCCGGGCAAGAAACTGAGACCAGGTGCAGAGGTGACTTTCGGAGACGGGTCTCTTACAGCTACGATTCTCGACGTAGTAGAAGGAGGGGACAGACTCGTTCAGTTCCACTATGACGGTATCTTCGAAGAGATTCTCGACAGACTCGGCGAGATGCCTCTTCCACCATACATCACACACAAGCTCAAGGACAGAGACCGTTACAACACAGTCTATGCAAAGTTTGACGGTTCGGCAGCCGCGCCTACGGCGGGACTGCATTTCACAAAAGAGCTTCTAGAAGAAGTAAAGGATATGGGTGTCAATATAGCCCAGGTCACTCTTCATGTAGGGCTCGGCACTTTCCGTCCTGTGAAGGTGGACGATGTCAGGGAGCATGAGATGCACACAGAGTGGTACCGTGTGACTCAGGAGACAGCAGACCTTATAAATAAGACAAAAGAAAATGGAGGCCGTATCATAGCAGTCGGTACGACATCTGTCCGCACACTTGAGACGGTAGCAGATGAGGACGGGCACATGAAGGCTCAGGAAGGTGATACGTCCATCTTTATCTATCCGGGATACAAATGGAAGATAGTAGACGGACTCATCACGAATTTCCATCTGCCTGAATCTACACTGATCATGCTGGTGTCATCGCTTGCAGGCCGTGAGCATGTACTTGCTGCATACAAAGAGGCAGTGAAGGAACGCTACAGATTTTTCTCATTCGGTGACGCTATGTATATAGATCCGGATGACTGAACCCGGTAAAGGAACAGACAGCAATGTACGAAGACAGTATTGCATTCCCGCATCTTCATATACTTTTCAGCCATGTGGGAAAGCATTTAACCATTGGAAATTTTAATATTGCCTTTTATGGAATTGTGATCGCGATCGGAATGGTGTTCGCATTCATTTTTATCATGAAAGAGGCAAAGCGAGTAGGATACAAACAGGATGATTTCATGGATTTGTTTATCTTCGGGATCATCTTTGGCGTGATCGGCGCACGTATATACTACGTGATATTCTCGTGGGATATGTACAAGGACAATCCTATCCAGATATTCAATATCAGGGGCGGCGGACTTGCTATCTACGGCGGTATCATAGGCGGTCTCATCACGGTCATCGTGATGTGCTATATGAAGAAGCTGAGCTTCTGGAAGAGCGCCGATATCATATGCTTCGGTGTTCTGATCGGACAGATCTTCGGCCGCTGGGGCAATTTCTTCAACAGAGAGGCATTCGGCAGATATACGGACAGTCTTTTTGCGATGCAGATACCCGTCAATGCAGTCAACAGACCTCAGGATATCACGACGGAAATGATGAACAATCTCGTCACAAGAAATGGAATCGAGTGTATCCAGGTTCATCCTACGTTCCTGTACGAGTCAGTGATGAATCTCTGCATTTTCTTCTTCCTGCTCTGGTACAGAAAGAGGAAGAAGTTCGATGGAGAGGTATTTCTCTGGTACATGGCACTCTACGGACTCGGACGTTCGTTTATCGAGAGGCTGCGTACAGACCAGCTGCGTATAGCAGGTACATCAATCCCTGTTTCACAGCTGCTTGGAATCCTGCTCTTTGCAGGATGCGTGCTATACATGTGGTTTGCCCACTACAGGTATATGGTCAGAGACTGGGCAGAAAAAGATAGAACATAATTTTTGTGAAAATTGCACAGAAACTTTTTGCTCACCACGGATGTGGTGGGCTTTTTTTATGCCTGCACAACATATAGTGTAGAAAATGCCCTCCACTTTGCACCACCCATTGAAAAAAGCTTGAAAAGAACAGATTTTTTTGTTGAAAAATTTTTGTAAAAACTGTATTATTATTGAAAAGTGGTTCGAAGTGGAGGAAAGTGAAATTCGATGGTTAAGAAAGGAGGTGACCGTCATGTTCATGGGTGAATATAATCACACACTTGATCCTAAGGGCAGGGTAATAATCCCAGCCAGGTTCAGAGAGAACTTAGGAGACAAGTTCGTGATTACCAAGGGACTTGACGGCTGCCTCTACGGATACCCATATGACAAATGGGAAGAAGTAGGACGCAACTTCCAGGAAACCATCAGGACGAACAAGGAGGCCAGACAGTTCTCCAGATTCTTCTTCTCAAGCGCTTCGGACTGTGACATCGACAAGCAGGGCAGAATCCTGATCCCGGCAAATCTCCGTGAATATGCCGGACTGTCCAAGGATCTCGTGATCGCCGGAAATCTCGGTCATATAGAGATCTGGGACAAGGAACGCTGGGACAGTGCCAACAGCTTCGAGAATATGGATGAAGTAGCCGACAAGCTTGGCGGACTGGGACTGATGCTATGAGTGAATTCAGACATTATCCTGTGATGCTAAATGAGGTCATAGACTCGCTTGATATAAAGCCGGATGGTATCTATGTCGATGGTACGCTCGGCGGAGCAGGCCATTCATATGAGATCGCAAAGCGGCTCACAGAAGGCGGAAGGCTCATTGGAATAGATCAGGATGAAGACGCGATAAAGGCGGCTACAGAGCACCTGAAGGAATTCAGTGACAGGGTCACGATAGTCCACGACAATTATGGCAATATCAGTGATGTCCTATCAGGACTTGGCATTGACAAGGCTGATGGAATCCTTCTTGATCTTGGAGTTTCGTCATATCAGCTCGATACGCCGGACAGAGGATTCTCATACAGGACAGACGATGCACCTCTCGACATGAGGATGAATCAGGAATCCGATTTCACTGCAGCAGATCTGCTGAATACGTATTCCGAGAGAGATCTGGCAAGGATCATCCGTGATTACGGTGAGGAGAAGTTTGCGGACAGGATCGCAAAAAATATTGCCAAGGAGAGGCCACTTGAGACAACGGGTGATCTGAACAGGATCATCAGGGAGTCGATACCTGAGAAGTTCAGACGGACTGGTGGAAATCCTTCGAAGCGTACGTTCCAGGCAATCAGGATAGAGCTCAACAGAGAGCTGACAGTCTTAAGCGAAACTGTCGACACAATGATAGACCTTCTGAATGAGGATGGACGGCTCGCCATCATCACTTTCCATTCGCTTGAAGACAGGATAGTGAAGAGCCATTTCAGAAAAGAAGAATACCCGTGTACATGTCCGCCGGATTTTCCGGTATGTGTATGCGGGAATATCTCGAAGGGATATGAGCTGACTAGAAAGCCAATCCTTCCGGGAGATAAGGAATTAGGAGAAAACAAACGGTCAAAGAGCGCGAAACTACGTGTATTCGTGAGAAAGACGTCAGACACATCGCAGCCACTAGACCACAGGAAGCATTAGTGAAGGGAGTCGCTGATGAGGCAGACAATGTACTATGAAAGAGGAAGTGAAGCTCATCGTTTCGTCACGGAAGAGGAGCACGAAGAGCATGTACGCAGGGAGCAGAGAGAGGAAAGAGAAAGACAAAGGACCAGAATCAGAAAGAACGCCCATTTCCTGAAGATGCGCAACAGACGTATCGCATTTTCACTTGGAATCGGGATAGTACTCGTGGCAATGTTCGGTTCGTTTGTCTGGCTTGAAAATAATATAACAGCTTCCATGCAGACCATATCTGCCGATGAAGAGACACTGTCAGAGCTCAAGGCAGATAATGCAGCACTTCTTTCAAGGATCAATACAGATGCGAGTCTTTCTTCAGTTAAGGAAAAAGCAAAGAAGCTCGGAATGAAGTATGCGAAGGCCGACCAGATAGAGTATTATACCGTCAGGGAACAGGATTACATGAGCGTAAACGACAGGTAATACACAGATGGCAGAACGCAGAAGACGTCACAGAAAAGGGAAAAGGCTTTTTAAGAGAATGCAGAGAACCCTCACGGGTCTGTTTTTCCTGTGCCTTGCCCTTTTTTGTTTTGTAATCGGACGAGTGATATATATACAGGCAGCAAATGGTGGCAAGTATGCCAGACAGGTCCTGAGTCAGCAGCAGTACCAGAACCGCACGATCCCGTTCAAGCGTGGAGATATAGTTGACTCAAAGGGCACGACACTTGCGACATCGATAGATGTTTATTCCGTTGTCCTCGACTGCAAGGCTCTGAATACAGAGAGCAGGACAAAGGGCAAGGAGGGTATCGTTGATTCAACCGCCAGGTATGTGCATCAGTACTTTTCCGATATCAGCGAAGATGATGTAAGAAACGAGGTAAAGAAGCATCCGGATAGCCAGTACAGGGTTCTTAAGAAAAAGGAAAGCTATGAAAAAATGAAGGCCTTTGAGGACTTTAACGACAGTGATGAAGGCAAAGGCAAGACCTACGGTATCTGGTTTGAGAAGGAATATGAGAGACAGTATCCATATCCGGATCTGGCGTCACAGGTCATTGGCTTTGTAGCATCAGGCAATAACGGTGTTACGGGTCTTGAGAACCAGTACAACAGTGTACTCAATGGTACTGATGGACGCTCATTCGGATATCAGAATGAGGATAATTCTCTTGAGAAAAATGTGATCGATCCGGTCAACGGATATACGATACAGACTTCAATCGATGTCCTGACGCAGCAGGCTGTCAATCAGGCAATCCTGAAATTCAACAACAAGATGGCCAAGGCAGCAGGCAATCACAAGCGCGGTTCGAAAAATACAGCAGTTCTGGTGATGAATCCGAATAATGGCCAGGTATACGCGATGGCAACGTATCCTACTTTTTCTCTTGATGATCCAAGAGACCTGACGAGCCTTTATTCGAAGAAAAAGATAAAGAGCATGGACGATGATGCGCAGCTCGATGCCCTGAATGAACTGTGGCAGAACTTCCCGGTGAGCCATACATATGAGCCTGGTTCTACATTCAAGCCTTTTACCATATCGGCAGGCTTTGAGACAGGCACTCTTTCTACAAAGAGCACCTTCATGTGCGACGGTGGCCAGAGCTTTCCGGGAAATGTGTATGTACGATGCGAGTCTTATCATGGAATCCAGACGATCAGAGAGGCACTCATGCATTCGTGTAATGATGCGCTGATGCAGATAGGAGCAAGGGTAGGCGCAGCCAATTTTGCAAAGTACCAGCATACCTTCGGCTTCGGTCAGAAGACCGGAATTGATCTGCCTGGTGAGCCGAGAACTAATACACTGGTATATACGGAAAAGCAGCTGAAGAGCCAGCCGATAAACCTGGCCACGAACTCATTCGGCCAGAACTTCAATACGACAATGGTTCAGCTCGCGAGTGGATTCGCTTCGATCATCAATGGCGGTACTCTTTACAAACCGACAGTAGTGACTAAAATAGAAGATGAATCTGGAAATACCGTGCAGAAAAATGATCCGGTGGTTCTGAAGAAGACTATTTCGAAGACCACATCGGATCGTATGAGAAGCTATCTGAAGTCTGTAGTCACAGACGGAACCGGAGTCAAGGCAGCTGTAAAGGGCTATTCGATCGGAGGAAAGACCGGAACAGCCGAGAAGCAGCCGCGTCGTCAGGGCAAGTATCTGGTATCATTTATCGGATTTGCACCTGTAGAGAATCCGCAGCTCCTCGTATATGTCGTTGTAGACGAACCGAATGCGGCCGATCAGGCGCATTCGAACTATGCGCAGGAAATAGCGCACGATATATTCAAGACAATTTTACCTTACTATAATATCGAACCGGAGGCAAAGAAGAAAAAATGAAGTACTTAGTCGTTGGTCTTGGAAAAAGCGGAATAGCAGCCGCGAAACTGCTTTTAGGACAGAAAAAAGAAGTCATCCTTTTCAACAGTTCAGACATGGATGCAAATGATTTTGAGAAAAAGAATCCTGAGCTTCTGGGCCTTCCGTTCTATACCGAGGAGCTGCCGGAGGAATGCTATGCACAGATCGGGGAAGCAGTCTTAAGTCCTGGTGTACCTCTTGATATCCCGTTTGTAGAGGATCTGAAGAAACGTGGAATCCATCTGTCAGGAGAAGTAGAACTCGCATATGATTTTTCTCATACAGATCATGTGGCAGCGATCACCGGAACCAATGGCAAGACTACTACGACTGCACTTACAGGTCATATTTTAAAAGAATACTATGATGACGTCAGGATCGTAGGCAATATCGGAATTCCGTTTACAGACGAGGCTGCAACTACGAAAGAGGATACAAGGGTTGCAATCGAGGTATCATCATTCCAGCTCGAGACGATAGACAAGTTCCATCCGAAGGCAGCTGCGATCCTGAATATCACTCCGGATCATCTGAACCGTCATCATACAATGGAGAATTACATCGCCGCCAAGGAGTCGATAGTAAAGAATCAGACTGCTGATGATACAACAGTTCTTAATTACGAGGATGATGTATTAAGAGAGTTCGGCAAGACTCTGCCGACGAAGGTCGTGTATTTTTCAAGCAGGAGAAAAATAGAAAACGGCATTTACTATGATGACAGCAGAAAAGCTATTTTTATAGACAATAATGGTACTGAGGAAAAGGTGATCGACGTAGACAGGCTCCAGATCATAGGCGCACACAACTATGAAAATGTCTGCGCGGCTGTGGCACTGACGCTTGCACTCGGAGTTCCGATGGAGACGATCCAGAAAGCACTTCCTGAGTTTACGGCAGTAGAGCACAGGATCGAGTTCGTCTGCGAGAAAAAAGGTGTGAGGTACTACGATGATTCCAAGGGCACCAATCCTGATGCAGCCATCAAGGCTGTGCTTTCGATGCCTGGACCGACAGTGCTGATCGGCGGAGGCTATGACAAGGGAAACACATACGACGAGTGGGTTGATACCTTCCCTGGAAAAGTAAAGAAACTCGTCCTGATCGGTGTGACAAAGCAGAAGATCGCAGACTGCTGTGACAGGCACGGATTTAAGGACTATGAGTTTGCTGACAGCTTTACAGAAGCTATCGACAAGTGTGTGGCAGCAGCAGAACCGGGAGATGATGTACTTCTCTCACCTGCCTGCGCCAGCTGGGATATGTTCCCGAATTATGAGACCCGTGGTGATGAGTTCAAGGATTATGTGAGGAAGTTACCTGACTGATGAGTGATAAGAGCAGTGCAAAGATCGCAAAATTCAGAGATTATTCGAGAGTGAGATATTTCGACTACATCCTTCTGGGTGTAGTCATCATGCTGCTCTTTTTCGGCCTGGTAATGCTGTATTCATCCAGCGCCTACACTGCTTCACTCAGATACGGAAGTCCGACATATTATCTGAAGCGTCAGCTGATGTTTATCATCCTGGGATTCATCGTGATGTTTGTCGCCTCAAGAGTAAAATATGATGTATTGCGTGTCTTTGCGGTACCTATATTCTGGATATTCTGGCTGATGAATGTTGCAGTGCTATTTGTCGGTCGAAGCGGTAATGGTTCTACGAGATGGCTCCGTATCGGCGGATTCCAGATCCAGCCGTCGGAATTCATGAAGATTGGTATCATAATCTTCTGCGCATATTTTATTGCGAAGCATTCTGACTGTCTGGGCAGGGCCGGATTCAATATTGATATGCTGCTCTTTATTTTCATCTCGGCGTTGCCTGTCTTCATTTCGAATCTGACAACTGCAGCGATCATTGCGTTTATCGGATTCGGAATGCTCCTTATCGCAAGCCGCAGAAAGAAACCGCTGTATGCGCTTTTAGCCTTTGCGGTGATTGTCGTCATAATAGCAGCAGTCTTTGTTATCAGCAAGTCGAATTCCGAGCCGGGCAATTACAGGCTCAGACGTATCTACTACTGGCAGCACCCTGAAAAGGCAACACAGAATGGTGGATTCCAGGTACTTCAGGGACTGTATGCAATAGGTTCCGGAGGACTCTTTGGAAAAGGTATCGGAGCCAGTGCCACGAAGCTCGGAAATCTGCCTGAATCGCAGAACGATATGATCTTTTCAGTAATAGTAGAAGAGCTTGGTGTGTTCGGAGTCGTATGCCTGATTCTGATGTATGTGCTTCTGCTCTGGAGAATATACATAATAGCTGTCAATGCAAAGGATATGTTCGGATCTTTCCTTGCAATAGGAGCCTTCCTTCATATCGCAATCCAGGTAGTGCTCAACATGCTTGTAGTGACCAATGTCCTTCCTAATACCGGAGTCACGCTTCCATTCATCAGTTATGGAGGCTCGTCACTTCTGTGTACGCTGTTTGAGATAGGCATGGTGCTTTCGGTATCGCGGCAGATAAGGCTTGACAGGATTAATCTCGAAGAGGACTTCTGATGATGCAGGAAAAGAAAAAATTTTCGCCATTCAGATTCTATCTGGTAAACTTCATATTTTTCCTGCTGATCCTGATCGCAGCATTTCTGGTGATTCTTATCCTTGCCTGTGGAGTGCAGGAAGTGAAGGTGAAGGGTAATTCGTTTTATACCAGTTCACAGATAGAGCATCTGGTATTAAATGACAGGTACAGGACGAATGGTGCCTGGGATGTGATAAAGAACAAGGTGCATCCGAGGCATGATATACCATTTGTGAGTGATGTGAAGGTGAGCCTTTCGCATTTACATATTCTTACGATCACAGTTACTGAAAAGGATATAGTGGGGTACATGGCTGCTTCTGACGGGAAGCTCATCTATCTTGACAGAGACGGAAGGGTCACTGATATCAGCAGCAAACTGCTTCCGGATATGATACCAGTAGATGGTCTGCCTACAAAGAAAAAAATAACTGCCGGCCAGATGTACCCGGCTGCGGAGAACAGGGTTGCAGCCCTTTCGCTGATTTTCAAGTCAAAGGATAATATGGATCTGGGAATCAGGTCCATTACCTTTGGCAACAGCGGACAGATAACAATGGTGTGTGGAAAGGTCACGGTCCAGCTCGGAACGGCAGACAGTCTGAAGGATAAACTGCTCAGACTCTCATACATTCTGCCAAAGGTTGAAAACGAGGCTGGAACACTACATTTTGAAAATTACACGAGTGATAACACAGATATTGTGTTTGACGCGGCCTAAATTTTTTCAAAAAAGGGTTGCGTATTTTACCAAAAAATCTTATTATATTGTAGTGAAAGATAAAAGCAGATAGACGCTTTTAAAAGTTAGGAGGAAACACCCTTGATACAAGTTACTGAGGAGAATAACGGATTAGGTGGAGCGAAGATTCTCGTTGTCGGAGTAGGCGGCGGCGGAAACAACGCAGTCAATAGAATGGTAGACGAGGAAGTCAAAGGAGTAGATTTCCTTGGTATAAATACAGATAAGCAGGCACTTGATCTCTGCAAGGCACCTGAGCTTCTTCAGATCGGTGAGAAGCTGACCAAGGGACTTGGAGCTGGCGGAGTTCCTGAGATGGGACAGAAGGCAGCTGAGGAGAGCTCTGAAGATATATCTAATGCAGTCAAGGGTTATGATATGGTTTTCGTCACCTGTGGAATGGGCGGCGGAACAGGTACAGGTGCAGCTCCGGTTGTTGCCCAGATCGCCAAAGAGATGGGAATTCTCACTGTCGGAGTAGTCACGAAGCCATTTACATTTGAGGCAAGGGTACGCATGAACAATGCACTTGCAGGAATTGACAGACTCAAGGCCAATGTCGATACTCTTATCGTGATTCCGAATGACAGACTCTTAGAGATCGTAGACAGACGCACTACAATGCCGGATGCCCTGAAGAAGGCTGATGAGGTACTCCAGCAGTCAGTACAGGGAATCACGGATCTGATCAATATCCCGGCACTCATCAACCTCGATTTTGCTGATGTCACAACTGTCATGAAGGACAAGGGACTCGCTCATATCGGTATTGGTGTAGGACAGGGAGATGACAAGGCAAGCGAAGCAGTTCAGGAAGCTGTTTCATCACCGCTTCTCGAGACCAAGATTGATGGCGCTTCAGATGTCATCATCAATGTCAGTGGTGATATGTCACTCTATGATGTCAATGATGCATCAGACTATGTCAAGGGTATCGTTGGTGATGATGCCAATGTCATCGTTGGTGCAATGTATGATGATTCAATGACTGATCAGATCAAGGTCACAGTCATTGCAACCGGACTTGAAGAGCCAAAGACTGACAAGAAGCCTGTAAGAAAGGATGAGACAGGAAGGATCCATATCAAGCCATATGTACCGCCTGCAAGCAATATTTCAAGGAATGATGCAGCAACTACTGCAAAGTCAAAGCTTACAGACAAGGAGATGGACGATATCCTGAAGGATATGAACGGATCTGCATCCCAGTCCAAGGCAGTCAACAACGGGGGCTTTACAGGAATGTCAAAGCCAGAACCTCCAAAGAGTTCTGTGAAGGAAAGAGATATTCAGATTCCTGACTTCCTCAAGAACGGAAATAAGTAATTACGGACATTTATGGCCGCAGCTGGCAGAAGGTGAGCCGGCTGCGGTTTTTCTATAAGGGGTATTTCAATGAAGATAAAATTCATCGGGGCTGACCACGAGGTGACAGGGAGCTGTCATTATGTGGAGGTTGGGGACAAGAAGTTTTTAGTAGACTGTGGAATGCAGCAGGGACCTGATATATATGAGAATCAGGATCTGCCTGTGGCGGCAGCAGAGATTGACTATGTGTTCGTGACTCATGCGCACATTGATCACAGCGGACTGCTTCCACTTCTCTATGCACACGGCTTCAGAGGACAGATATTTGCGACTGAAGCTACCTGTGATCTGTGCGATATCATGCTTCGTGATTCAGCACATATCCAGGAGTCAGAAGCAGAATGGAAGAACCGCAAGGCAAAGCGTGCCGGCGGAGAAGAAGTGACACCTGTATATACGATGGAAGATGTATACGGAGTCCTGCCACTCTTTGTCCCGGTCAGGTATCATGATGTGATTCATGTATCCGATGAGATCACGGCTACTTTCTATGATGCAGGCCATCTCCTTGGTTCATCTTCGATTTCTATCGAGCTGACTGAGGGCGATGTGACAAAGACTCTTGTATTCTCGGGAGATATCGGCAATCCTGACAGGCCTCTGATCAAGGATCCAGAGCTTCTTACGAAGGCTGACTATGTGCTCACTGAGTCCACCTATGGCAACCGTGAGCATGGTCCGAAGCGGGACTTTGCGAAGCTTCTTGCAAATGTAATTGATGAGACTTTATCGAATGGCGGCAATGTCGTGATACCGGCATTTTCTGTGGGACGTACACAGGAGATCCTTTATTCCATCAGACGAATTAAGGAGGAGAAGCTGGTCAGGCATATAGACACTGGATTCCCGGTAGTTATGGATTCGCCACTGGCAGTTGAGGCCACTCACGTCTTTTCAATGAATGTGTCTGAGTGCTTTGATGAAGAGGCAATGGATCTTGTGAGCCGAGGGATCAATCCTATATCATTTGCGGGGCTTAAGGTGGCTGTGACTCCTGACGAGTCCAAGGCTATCAACTTCGATTCCACACCTAAGGTCATCATATCAGCATCCGGTATGTGCGAGGCTGGCCGCATCAGGCACCATCTGAAGCACAATCTCTGGAGAAGCGATTCCACCGTGATTTTTGTGGGTTACCAGGTTCCGGGAACACTCGGATTCAATCTGCTGAACGGTGCTAAAGAGGTGAGACTGTTCGGCGAGACCGTAAAGGTTGCCTGCAGGATTGAGAATCTTCCAGGAATCAGCGGACATGCTGATCATACTGAGCTTCTCAAGTGGATAGAGAACTTCGAGACACCTGTACAGAAGGTGTTTGTGGTTCATGGCGATGACGATGTAGTAGACGGCTATGCAAAGGAAGTCACAGAGCATACCGGATTCCCAGCGTATGCTCCGTATTCCGGAGATGCATTCGATCTCATCACCGGTGAACAGATAGAAGAGGGAAGCAGAGAAAAGGTAAAGAAAGTACATGGCAGGGTAAGGGTATCCTCCAATGTATTTTCACGTCTACTGGCCGCAGGCCAGAGGCTGATGGCTGTGATACAGAAGTGCGAAGGCATGGCCAACAAGGATCTGGCAAGATTCGCTGATCAGATCAACGCACTTTCAGATAAATGGGACAGAGATAAATGACAAAGAAGAGACTGACAAGACTCCGTACAGAGATGGACAAGGCCGGTATTGATATCTACATGATGACACTTGCCGACTATCATATGTCCGAGTATGTAGGAGATCATTTCAAGGAAATTGAATTTATAAGCGGTTTCACAGGTACCAATGCCACTATGGTGGTGACTCATGAAGAGGCTGGTCTGTGGACGGATGGCAGGTATTTCATCCAGGCCAGACAGCAGATGGCTGGTACCACGATCAGACTGTATGAGGAAGGCACCGAGGGCGTTCCGACAGTTCTGGAGTTTCTGGAATCACATCTGTCAGAAGGCAGGACTCTTGGATTTGATGGCAGACTGTTCTCTTTTGAATGGTATGAGAAGGTCGAGCAGCTCTGCGATGAGAAAAAGGCATTTCTGAAGACCGATGAGAATCTGCTGGATGCATTTTTTACAAAGAGACCTCCTCTTCCTGAGAAAAAGGTCTGGGTTCTTAAGGATGAATATTCAGGCAGATCTGTTGCAGACAAGATCTCAGATGTAAGAGAGGCAATGGAGAAGTATGGGGCAGACGCATTCCTGCTTACGAGTCTCTATGATATAGCCTGGCTTCTCAATCTGAGAGGAGATGACATCCACTGTGTACCGGTGTTCATGTCATATATCTATCTGACTGCAGATTCATGTATTCTTTATGCTTCCGGGCAGGCGTTTGACGTGCCGTTGAAGAAGTATCTGTATGACAATGGTGTCACGCTGCATGCGTATGACAAGATATATACTGATCTGAACAGCATTTCTGAGAAAAGGATTCTGATTGATCCTAAGGTAGTGAATTCAGAGCTCATCAATGAGCTGCCGAGTTCTGTGACCCTGATCAGGGCAGAGAATCCTACCCGCCTGATGAAGGCAGTCAAGAATCCTGTAGAGATCAGTAATACGAGAAAGGCCCATCTTGAGGATGGCGTAGCAGTCACCAGATTTATATACTGGCTCAAGCACACCATTGGAAAAGAAGAGATAACCGAGATGAGCGCGGCAGACAAGCTGCTCGAGTTCAGAAAGGCTGCCCCTGATTTTCTCGATGTGAGCTTTGATACTATAAGTGCTTACAAAGAGAACGCGGCTCTGATGCACTATGAGCCGGGACATGATCATGAGATAGAGCTTGCACCGGAGGGAATGCTTCTTGTAGATTCAGGAGGGCATTACCTGAATGGTACGACAGATATTACGAGGACAATAGTCTTAGGACCGGTGTCTGATAAGGAAAAGGAGTGCTTTACCAGAGTACTGAGGAGTCATCTGAGACTTCTTACAGCTCATTTCCCTAAGGGTGTGTGCGGAGCCAATCTGGATATTCTGGCCCGTGGTCCGATGTGGGATCTGGGACTTGATTACAGATGCGGGAGCGGTCATGGAGTAGGACATATCCTTAATGTCCATGAAGGTCCTAATGCATTCCGCTGGAATCCAAAGAATCCTGATGATCTGGTACCGATGGTTCCGGGCATGATCACAAGCGATGAGCCTGGACTCTATTTTGAGGGTGAGTTCGGTATCAGGACCGAGAGTGAGCTTCTGGTAGTTCCTGACCAGAAGACAGAGTATGGTCAGTTCTACAGATTCGAGGATCTGACCTTTGCACCGATCGATCTCGATGCAGTGATTCCTGAGGAGCTGACGCAGTATGAGAGAAAGGCGCTGAACGCATATCACGCAGATGTTTACGAGGCCATTGCACCGCTTCTTCCGAAGGAGGAGGCTGCCTGGCTAAAGGAAGCAACAAGAGCCATATGAGTACACTATATATAGACAAAAAGAGCATATCACAGGCAGCCGCAAACGGGCTGCCTTTTTGCGGTACAGAAGAAGACACAGAACGCCGTAACGCAGTCGCATATTTACTGAGCACTGACGTGGCTGATGGAGCTAAATGGCATATCTATTCGGCTGATCGGGATTTCCTGACACTAGCTGATCAGGATATTGAGATTTTTTACGTATCATTTGACAGCGAAGGAAGCCATCTGACTGGAGTTACAGAGCCTGTCAGTGCAGAGCTTTGTGTCCTTTCTCATTTCATAGGAGAAAAGAGTGCTGAGAAAATTCTTGAGCAGGCCGGAAGCCCTGACAGGATTTCTGAAGTACCATTCTTTGGAACAGAGAAGATAATTGCTGCAAAGAAGGATGAGATAAAGCAGTATTATGACCGCCTTATGTCTATCGTTTCTCTGAGTGATCAGGAGAGAATAGAAAGACTAGCTGCTGACGGCCTGATAGAAGAAGCATCTCCTGAAGAGATGCAGGTGAGTATACCTGCTGAAACGGTGGATACATCTGCAGTAGCATTTTTTACTGACCTTAATGACACTGACAGGATAAAGACAATTGAAGAGCGCCTGAAAAACGGAGAAAAGGTCATTTTCTCGGACCTCAAGGCACTTCTTCATGAACTAGGCAAAGATGCTGGTTTTGATTTCGAGATCAGGAAAAATGACCCGACGATTCATGAAGAAAAAGACGGACAGCTGTCCATGTTTTCAGAACAGACGCAGTCTCATGAGAATAAGGTGGCAAAAGAGCTTTATGACCTTATCATGCAGACAGAAAAAAGGGCATGGAATGAATCACTATCTGACGGGATATCATATGGACAGGCTCTTCATAAATATTTTGATGATGCAAAGATCGAGAGCTATATCATTGATCCACTGAATGAATTCAAACCATCATCTGCAGCAGACGTCGCAAAGGCGCACGGGCAGTTTGCAAAAGCTCTTAAAGAGGACGGGCAGGAGAAGCTGTATACAGAGCTTGAACTGCCGCTCATCTTTGTGCTGTATGATATGGAGAAGACCGGCATCTATATGGATGCAGAGCGTCTCAGGGATTATGGTACAGAGCTCGGAAAGCATATAGATGAATTAGAGAAAAAGATATACGAAGAGGCCGGAGAAGAGTTCAATATCAATTCTCCGAAACAGCTCGGTGAGATCCTTTTTGACAAGCTCCATCTGCCAGCTGGCAAGAAGACAAAGACCGGCTATTCCACTTCGCAGAAGGTTCTTGATGAGCTGGCACCTGATTATCCTATAGTAGATGATGTGCTCTCATACAGGAAATATGCGAAGCTCAAGAGTACATATGCCGATGGTCTGTTCAACTGCGTATCACTTGATGGCAGAGTACATACCACCTACCAGCAGACCGTTACAGCCACCGGCAGACTCTCAAGTACTGATCCGAATCTGCAGAACATCCCGATCAGGCTCGAGCTCGGCAAGCAGATCAGAAAGGTCTTTCTGCCTGCAGGAGATTCACTGTATGTAGATGCAGACTATTCGCAGATTGAGCTCAGGGTGCTTGCCCATATGTCGGGAGATGAGAATCTGATCAGCGCATACAGGGCTGATAAGGATATACATACGGCTACAGCAGCAGCAGTATTTCATGTGCCGGCTGACCAAGTCACTCCGCTTATGAGACGTTCTGCAAAGGCAGTCAATTTCGGAATTGTATATGGAATCAGCTCATTCGGACTAGGGCAGAATCTGTCGATTTCGAGGCAGCAGGCCCAGCAGTATATCAATGACTATTTCAAGGCGTATCCGGGACTTCACGATTTCCTGGATGGCCTTGTGGATTCGGCAAAGGCAAAAGGCTATGCCGAGACTATGTATGGCCGCAGGAGACCTGTTCCGGAGCTAAATGACTCAGCATACATGAAGAGGCAGTTCGGAGAGAGGGTGGCTATGAATGCGCCTATTCAGGGAACAGCCGCCGATATCATAAAGATTGCAATGCTCAATGTCTATATCAGATTAAGAAAAGAAAGTCTGAAGTCGAAGCTTCTGCTGCAGGTTCATGATGAGCTCCTGATCGAAGCGCCTGAGAGTGAAAAGGAAGAGGCAGAGAAGATACTGAAGGAAGAGATGGAAAATGCAGCGGCCATTAAGGTACCGCTTGAAATAGATCTTGAAGAAGGAAAAGACTGGTATTCAGCACACTAAATATATGGAACATAAAAAGCTTGCACCGGAGCGGAAGGCCGCCAGGAAAAACGGAGTTTTCAGAATGATAGCAGTACTTATCGCTATCAGTTTTGAAATCTTTCTCATAACGAATCTATTCACAAGACTCAATGCGCATGCAGAGTGGATTAATGTATTGACGAGGGTTCTTGCCGTCATTCTTGTGATACTCATCTATAATGAGAACCGCAACTCTGCATTCAAGACTCCATGGATCATTCTGATCATGGCGGTCCCTATATTCGGAATCATTATGTATCTGCTTATAGGTCTCAATGCCCATACCTTTGAAATGAAAAAGCGATACAGGGAAATTGATGACAAACTGATGCCGATGCTTGACAGAAATGATGGACTCACAGAGAGCATCAGGGATCAGGATTCCGGAGCGGGAGCAATATGCTCATATCTCGAGAATCAGGCACATTTTCCACCATACCAGAACAGTAATGTCACCTATTTCGGGGATACCTGCGAAGCACTTGAGGCAATGCTTCGTGACCTGAGAAAAGCAGAGCATTTTATATTCATGGAATACTTTGCAATAGATGACAAGGAAGCCTGGCACCGTATCGAGGAGATACTTGTGGAAAAAGTAAATGCCGGCCTTGAAGTCAGGGTCTTCTATGATGATCTCGGCAGTATCGGATTTATCAATACAGCTTTTTCAAAAAAACTAAATTCACTCGGTATCAAATGCAGGGTTTTTAACCCATTTTTCCCAGGCCTTAACCGATTCCTGAACAATCGTGATCACCGCAAGGTGACTGTAGTAGATGGAAAAGTGGCATATACTGGCGGATACAATCTGGCCGACGAATATTTCAATATCGAGCGTCCGTACAGGGCATGGAAAGATTCCGGTATCAGGATCACAGGGTCAGCCGTTGATTCAATGACAGTTATTTTTCTTGAAAACTGGAATACGACCAAGAAGCATTTTGAGAAGGATAAGGTCTATGACAAATTCCTTGTAGCAGAAAAAGATACTTCGGCGCATGGCTTTGTAGTGCCATATGCAGACTCGCCGCTTGACGAACTGCAGGTCGGAGAAGATGTCTATATATCAATGCTTGATAAGGCAGATGACTACGTGTATATCATGACACCATACCTGATTATTACAGATGAGCTGAAGTCTGCAATAACACTTGCTGCAATGAGAGGGGTTGATGTGAGGATCATCACACCAGGAGTGCCTGACAAGAAGATGGTCTACTCGATCACGAGGTCCTTCTATCATGATCTGTGTGTGAGGGGCGTGCGGATTTATGAGTGGAGGCCTGGCTTCATGCATGGCAAGCTCGTCGTATCAGATGATTCACTTGCTGTCTGCGGCACCATCAATTTTGATTACAGGAGTCTGTATCATCATTTCGAGAATGCAGTTTTCTTTGGATACTGTGATGCGGTAATAGATGCAAAGCATGATTTTGAAAAAACGATGGAAGAGTGTGAAGAGGTGACAATGGATTATAAGGCTGGACGAAAAGGCCTTATGAAACTGCCTCAGATGTTCCTGCGACTCTTTGCAGAATTGCTCTAAAGTGCTATACTGATAGGGATTGTGAGGGCTATTATGTATTTTATCGGAATTACCGGCGGAGTTGGTGCCGGCAAGAGTGAAGTGCTCAGCTTCCTTCAGAAAAATTATAACGCAGAGGTACTGCACTCGGATGATCTGGCCAGACAGCTGGAGACTCCGGGGCATGCCTGCTACGATATCATAAGAGAAGAATTTCATGATGATGACATCTGGGGTCTGGATGATGCATCACATCCTGGCAAGCCGCGTATAGAGTGGAAGAAGCTTGCTGATCTCATCTACAGCGATGATGCGAAGAGACAGAAGCTCGACGGGATAGTTCATCCGGCTGTCAAGGAAGAGATCATGAAGCGTGTGGAGACAGCCAGAAAGGCTGGCAATGTGGATGTGTTTTTCCTTGAGGCAGCCCTTCTGCTTGAAGAGGGATATGATGAGATCTGTGATGAGATCTGGTATATCTATGCTTCGAAGGAGGTCAGGAGGGACCGCCTGAAGAAGTCAAGGGGCTATTCAGATGAGAAGATTGATTCCATCCTGAAGGCACAGCTGTCTGATGAGGAGTTCCGTCACAGATGTCAGGTCACTATCGACAATTCATACGGACTCGAGAGAGGTTTTCCAGATGTGAAAAAGGAGATGGACCGTCTCCTTGGAAATAATGGAGAGAACAGGATGATTGAGGTGAGCGAAGAGCAGAAAGCTGGTATTTCCGTTCCTGAAGGCAGTGAGCTGGTATACAGCCTCGATATTGGTACCCGTAATGTAGTTGGTACTGTTGGGTACCAGGATGGCGAGGACAGCTTCAGGGTTGTTGCAATGTCGAGCAGGGAGCACAAGAATCGTGCGATGCTCGACGGACAGATCCATGATATTGGAATGGTAGCCGATATCGTAAGGAAGGTCACTGATGACCTGAACGAGCAGCTCGGTTTCAGGCTTCATGAAGTATGTATCGCAGCCGCTGGACGTGTACTCCGTACAGTTACGACCAGGGTTGAGATGGATTTCGATGAGGAGACTGTTGTCACCGGTGATGATATCAATACCCTTGATCTGATGGGAGTAGATCAGGCCCAGCGTGATATCAATCTCGATGGCGGTCCGTACAGATTCTACTGTGTCGGTTATTCGACGATGAAGTATTATCTGAATGGTGAGCTCTTTACGAATCTCGAGGGACATAAGGCGACAAAGATCGAGGAAGTGATCATTGTTACTTTCCTGCCTGAGGATGTAGTAGACGGTCTGTATTCGGCAGTTGAGAGAGCAGGACTTTCTGTCATGAATATGACTCTCGAGCCTATTGCCGCTATTTCTGTTGCAATCCCCAGGAATTTCAGGATGCTCAATATCGCCCTTATCGATGTCGGAGCCGGTACATCCGATATCTGTATCACAAGGGATGGCAGCATCATTGCGTATGGCATGATCCCATATGCTGGCGATGAGCTGACAGAGGTACTCGTTCAGGCGTTTCTTGTTGATTTCGATACAGCGGAGCAGATCAAGAAGGATTCTACGGAGAAGGAAGAGGTCACCTATGATGATATCATGGGTATCTCACATACAATCTCTGCCAAAGAGGTATGGAAGCTGACAGATCCTGTGATGGCAAAGATCACAGATGCTGTCGGAGAGAAGATCATAGAACTGAATGGTGACAAGCCTGTGGCTGCAGCCTTTGTAGTAGGTGGTGGCGGTAAGGTTCACGGCTTCTGTGACCATCTGTCGAGAAAGCTCGGTATCGTATCTGAGCGTGTGGCTCTCCGTGGCGAAGAGGTCATGAAGAATATAACCTTCCCTGAGGGAGTGAAGAAGGATTCTCTGTTTGTCACACCTATTGGAATCTGCCTGAACTACTATGAACAGAAGAATAATTTCATCATGATCCATTTCAATGGAGAGATGATGAAGCTTTATGATAACGGCCATCTGAAAATCGTAGATGCTGCAATGCAGAGCGGCATGGATACAGCAGAACTGTTCCCTAAGAGAGGGAAAGAAATCCACTTCCTGGTAAATGGAGAGGAGCGGATGATAAGAGGCCGTGAGGGCGAGTCTGCAAGAGTCATGATGAATGGTCATGAGGCTTCCCTTAATACAGTCCTGATCCCGAATGCGACAGTTACTATCACCGGTTCTACAGCTGGTGAGGAGGGTTCACTTCGTATTGAGAATCTCGACGAATTCACGAAAGCATTTGTATCGTTCAATGTAAACGGAACAAAGGTCAGATGTCCTGAATTTGTTGAAGTCAATGGTCAGCTCCGTCCGGGCAGCTATGAGATAAAAGACGGTGATGACATCGAGACGAGAAGCTATTACACTGTGGGCCAGCTCGCTGAGTTCATGGATGTGGAGCCTGATCCGGATCACCAGATCCTCGTCAATAATAATGTGGCTGATCTGAATACACTGATATATGAGAATTTCTCAATAGAGTGGACACTGACAGGAAATGGTTATACGAAGCCGGAGGAGGATACAGGGGATAGGGAAGAGGATATAGAGAATACTCCCGAGGAAGAGAAAGATACTGATGAAGTAACTGAATCTGAACCGACAGAGGACAGCAGTACAGATGATGGCGATGTTACTGGGGATGAAAAGTCTGAGCAGTCTGCTGCTACTGAGAGAACCAACTCACCGGATATTCCTGCAACGCCTCTTACAGAGGAGGCTGCGGCTGATATTCCGAAGAAGGCCGGCAATGAGATCCATGTCAGGTTCAACGGTGAAGATGTGACCTTAAGCGGCCATCTGGATTATATTTTTGCAGACGTCCTCGCAAAGGTGAATTTCGATGTGAATCAGGCAAACGGCCGTCTTGCCCTGACGAAGAAGAACGGAGCAAAGTGCGGCTATGCAGATCCAATCACCGATGGTGATGATCTGGTTGTGGAGTTTGTGGACCGAGAGCTCTGAGGCCAAGACGAGTGTAACTTCATTGGAGGATAACATGGAAATGTTTTCAATTGCCAGCGGCAGCAGCGGCAACTGTATCTGCGCAGGCAATGATAATGATCATGTGCTGATAGACTGCGGCATATCAGGGAAGAAGACAGAGACCGGACTCAATAAATACGATCTCACTACTCCTGACTGTTCGGGCATTCTGATCACACATGAGCATATAGATCATATAGCTGGTCTTGGTGTCATAATGCGCAGGTACGGACTGCCGGTCTATGCGACGCATGGCACTATAAAGGCAATTCTTAAGGACAGGCGTGTCGGAAAGGTTGACGAATCACTTTTCAATGTGATAAAACCAGACGAGGAATTCCAGATAGGGACACTTGATGTGAAGCCAATCCATATCTCGCATGATGCGGCTGACCCTGTAGGATATATTTTAAAAGATGATGACAGCGGCAAAAAGGTCGGTGTGGTGACAGATCTGGGTACCTATGATGATTATACGGTTGACAATCTGCAGGGTCTTTCAGCAGTACTGCTTGAGGCCAATCATGACGAGAATATGCTCACCTGCGGACCGTATCCGTATCCTCTGAAGCGCCGTATCAGAAGTGACTACGGTCATCTGTCGAATTCACTGTCGGGACAGCTGCTGGGTCATATTCTTAATGACCATATGGAGCATGTCTATCTCGGACATCTGTCCGCAGAGAATAATTATGCACCGCTTGCGGTAGAAACGGTGAATCAGGAGATCACAGATGGAGATAATCCTTACAAAGCGAAGGATTTCAACATAACAGTAGCATCACGGCACGAAGTGTCGGAAAAAGTAGTAGTTTAAGGAGAAAACTATGGAATCAAAAAACAGAACCATCATCAGCGTAGTAGGAAAGGATGCAGTCGGAATCATTGCAAAGGTCTGCACCTATCTCTCAGAACACAAGGCCAATGTGCTTGACATCTCTCAGACTATCCTCGATGGATTTTTTACGATGATGATGATCGTTGACACGAGCTCTGCTGATCAGTCTTTCGGCGATATCCAGAAGGGTCTTGCTGATATTGGAAAAGATATCGGTGTTGATGTCAGATGTCAGAAAGAAGAAATCTTTGAAATGATGCATCGTATCTGATGATTGTGACATTTCAGGTTTTGTAAATAAATAGTTGGTGAATATAAATGATTAATATTTTAGAAGTCGAAGAGACCAACCGCATGGTCTCTGATGAGAACCTTGACGTCCGTACCATTACCATTGGTATCAGCCTGTTTGACTGCATGGACAGCAATCTGGACAAGCTGAATGAGAATATCTACAACAAGATCACTACAGTAGCAAAGGATCTTGTAGCAACCGGTGAAAAGATCGAAAAAGAATTCGGAATTCCTATAGTACATAAGAGAATATCTGTTACACCTATTGCAATGATTGGTGCTGCTGCCTGCCACAGCCCTAAGGACTATGTATCAATTGCAAAGACTCTCGATAAGGCAGCGAAAAAGGTCGGAGTCAATTTCCTCGGTGGATATTCTGCAATCGTGAGCAAGGGTATGACTACTCAGGACAGATATCTGATAGAGTCAATCCCGGAAGCACTTTCTAGTACTGAGTTTGTATGCTCTTCGATAAATGTAGGATCAACGAAGACAGGAATCAATATGGATGCTGTCCGTCTCTTAGGACAGGTGGTAAAGGATACAGCTCTTGCGACAAAGGATGAGGAGTCCATTGGCTGTGCCAAGCTTGTGGTATTCTGTAACGCACCGGATGATAATCCGTTCATGGCAGGCGCTTTCCATGGTGTATCTGAAGCTGATGCGATTATTAATGTCGGTGTATCAGGACCTGGTGTTGTAAAGACTGCACTTAGTCAGGTAAGAGGCGAGTCATTCGAAGTCCTCTGTGAGACTATCAAGAAGACTGCGTTCAAGATCACGCGTGTAGGTCAGGCCGTTGCAAAAGAGGCCAGCAGAATGCTTCATATTCCGTTCGGAATCATTGATCTGTCTCTTGCACCGACACCTGCAATCGGAGATTCTGTTGCCGATATCCTTGAGGAAATCGGTCTTGAAAAAGCCGGAGCTCCGGGAACTACTGCCGCACTTGCTCTCCTTAATGATCAGGTGAAAAAGGGCGGTATCATGGCATCATCATATGTCGGTGGACTCTCAGGAGCATTCATTCCTGTATCAGAGGATCAGGGTATGATCGACTCTGTAGAGGCGGGAGCTCTTACCATTGAGAAGCTCGAGGCCATGACCTGTGTCTGCTCTGTAGGACTCGATATGATAGCTATTCCTGGTGATACAAAGGCTACTACAATTTCAGGAATCATTGCCGATGAGATGGCAATCGGAATGGTCAATCAGAAGACCACAGCAGTCCGTCTGATTCCTGTAATAGGCAAGGGCACTGGTGACACAGTCCAGTTCGGAGGTCTCCTTGGTTATGCTCCGATAATGCCAGTCAACCAGTTCGACTGCCAGGACTTCGTCAACCGCAAGGGCCGCATCCCGGCACCAATCCACTCATTCAAGAACTGACCAGACAGGGGGACGGTTCTCCTGTCTTTTTATCTGAAAATTTTTATATAAAAGCCGCCTGAACATAGATACAGGCGGCTTTTCTTTATATGAGTCCGAGTTTTTTCATGGCATTCATGATGCCGTCTTCCTTAAGTCCTGTTGTCACAAGATCTGCAGCGGCTTTTGCCTCATCGGTGCCGCTTCCCATCGCCACACCGGTTCCTGCATGATGGAGCATTTCGAGATCATTTACCCCATCACCGACAGCAATAGTATCCGCCAGATCAATATCAAATCTCTCACAGACCTTGTCGATGATCGTTGCTTTGGTATGCCCCATTGGTACCAGTTCTACGACTTCGGGATTGTGTGACATGAATTCATAATCTTTTCCAAGAACCTTCTGAGCGGCTGCTAGGTCAGCCTCAGGCTGCGGGGTAGAACAGCTCATCTTGCTGATCTCCCATTTGCCCCAGTGATCACGGATAGTCCAGAGGTCGGTGCCCATCTCGTCCCGAAGCTTCATCCCGAAGAAGTCCCCGGCGAAATCTTCATCATCGAGATATAGATGATATCTGCCCTCAAGAACCGGTCTGAATCTGAATTTCCTTATAGTCTCAACTGTATATATTGCAAAGTCACAAGGAATCTTATAGTAATATTCTGCCTTGCCATTCAGCTCGAGCATCGTGCCGCATCCGCAGCAGATACCGTCAAATCCGATATCGAGAAGATTTTTTCTCCTGACAAATGCTCTTGTACGTCCTGTGTTTATAAAGGCGAGATGTCCGTTTTTCTGTAGCTGATGAATTGCATCTACCGTGCTGTCAGGAATCACACTGTGCGTATCCCAGAGTGTTCCGTCGATGTCAAAAAATACTGCTTTTCTGCTCATTCTTATCTCCGTTTCTGATTTTGTACGATTTTAACATTTCTTTTTTCTCCACTCAAGTGTATAATTAAAAACCGTCTGGAGGAAAAAATGGATAAGAATGATAACGATGTGAAATACCTCGAATGCGAAAAACAGTATGTATTCTACTGCCTGATCTTCACAGGAGGAGTCTTTGGTGGATATACCTTTGTGATGAGAGGCGGAGTGTTCTGTAATGCACAGACAGCAAACCTCGTAATGCTTGCTATTCATCTGGGACAGGGGGATTTCAGTGGAGCATTATATTATTTCTTCCCATTTCTTGCATATCTCGGCGGAACAATGATTTCCGAAGCGCTGGCATTCAGGATCAAGACCATACATCTGATGAGATGGGATACTTTCCTGGCAGGACTTGAGGCAGTGGTTACACTGATACTCGGTCTGATCCCGTCATCAGCTCCAGATCAGATCTGCCAGCTGTCGCTCAATTTCCTCGCAGCCATGCAGTTCAATACATTCAGACAGGCAGAGGGAGTCGGTATGGCGACGACCTTTATCACAAATCATGTGAGACAGTTCGGGAGTCATCTGGTACAGTTCATGCATCATGGCAAGTCAGTAAATCTCAATCGTTTCGCAAGGCACGGATTCATGATCCTGTCATTTGTCTGTGGGGTAGCACTCTGTTCGGCGCTATGCCTCGTTATAAAGGATTACGCCATCTGGGCTGCGACGGCAGTGGAGATTTTCCTGTTTATCAGACTGTTCCATGCAGACAGGACCTATGAGAAGGAGCTTCTGTACAGAAAGCCGCATGGTCACTGATACTTGATTATTGAACATTTTTCCTGTACAATAAGGAAAGTTTTGTAAAAATACGGAGGATACACATGATTCAGGCTTCAAATATTTCGCTGCGTGTCGGGAAAAAGGCGCTCTTCGAAGATGTAAATATCAAGTTCACCGAGGGAAACTGCTACGGTATCATCGGTGCAAACGGTGCAGGAAAGTCTACATTTCTTAAGATATTATCTGGAAGGCTCGAGCCTACAACCGGTGAGATCACGATCACACCGGGACAGAGACTGTCATTCCTCGAGCAGGACCAGTCCAAATACGATGATCAGATAGTTCTGGATACTGTCATCCAGGGCAACCAGCATCTGTATGATGTGCGTCAGGAAAAAGATGCCATCTATGCGAAACCTGACTTCTCAGATGAGGATGGAATCCGTGCGTCGGAGCTCGAAGCTGAATTCGCAGATATGGATGGTTGGAATGCTGAGGCTGATGCCGAGACACTCCTCAATGGACTTGGTGTGGATACAGAGCATCATCAGAAGCTGATGCATGAGCTCCCGGGTGCACTCAAGGTCAAGGTGCTTCTTGCAAGAGCGCTTTTCGGAAATCCGGATATCCTGCTCCTCGATGAGCCTACGAACCATCTGGATCTCGATGCTATTGCATGGCTTGAGGAATTCCTGATCAATTTCGAGAATACGGTCATTGTTGTATCCCATGACAGATATTTCCTGAACAAGGTCTGCACACATATTGCAGATATTGATTATGGCAAGATCCAGCTCTATTCAGGAAACTACGACTTCTGGTACGAGTCTTCACAGCTGATTTTAAAGCAGCGTAAAGAGGCCAATAAAAAGAAGGAAGAGCAGATCAGGGAACTGAAAGAATTCATTTCACGTTTCTCTGCTAACGCTGCGAAGAGCAAGCAGGCTACATCGCGTAAGAAAGCTCTCGAGAAGATCGAGCTTGACGATATCCGTCCGTCTTCCCGTAAGTACCCGTATATTGATTTCCGTCCGAAGAGAGATATAGGAAATGAGGTTCTCACTGTTGAAGGCCTGACTAAGACAATAAATGGCAAGAAGGTACTCGACAATATTTCATTTGTAGTCGGACATGATGACAAAATTGCATTTGTTGGTGGAAATGAAGCTGCGAAGACTGTACTTTTCGAGATCCTGACTGGCAATATGGAGCCTGACAGCGGTGACTACAAGTGGGGTGTCACGACTTCACAGTCATACTTTCCTAAGGACAATTCCAGGATTTTTGACAATAATGACATGATCATCGCTGACTGGCTCACCCAGTATTCGGAGATCAAGGATGCCACCTATGTGCGTGGATTCCTTGGCAGAATGCTGTTCGCAGGAGAAGATGGCAATAAGAAAATGAAGGTTCTCTCAGGAGGCGAGAGAGTCCGTGTGCTTCTGTCACGAATGATGATTGAGGCATCGAATGTGCTGATCCTTGATGAGCCTACTGACCATCTGGATATGGAGTCGATTACGGCACTGAACCAGGGACTCATTAAGTTCAAGGGGGTCATTCTTTTCTCATCCCGTGACCATCAGATCGTCGAGACTACGGCCAACCGAATCATGGAGATCCTTCCTGATGGCAGCATGATTGACAAGATCACTACATATGATGAGTATCTGGCATCTGATGAGCTGGCTCGTAAGAGAACAGTCTACAGTACGACTGATGATGAAGAATCAGATGATTAAAAAATAATAAAAAATCCTTGACATTGCATCTCTCTTTTGGTAAACTATTCAAGTCGCCTGAGAGAAAGCAAAGTGCATGACAGACATGTAGAAGCGGAATCCGTGTCGACGAGGGATCTTAGCTCAGCTGGGAGAGCATCTGCCTTACAAGCAGGGGGTCACAGGTTCGAGCCCTGTAGGTCCCATTTATATCTGCATACCAGAGCAGATATGGCGAGATAGCTCAGTTGGCTAGAGCACACGGTTCATACCCGTGGTGTCAAGAGTTCGAGTCTCTTTCTCGCTAGTTAAGTTAAGGTTGAAGGGCTGTTGCATCGTAGATGTGACAGCCCTTTGTGGTATGAGGTATTTTATGAGAATAGGTAACGGATATGATGTGCATCAGCTCACAGAAGGCCGTGATCTGATCATCGGAGGAGTGAAGATCCCTTATGAAAAGGGGCTTCTGGGACATTCCGATGCAGATGTGCTTCTGCACGCGGTGATGGATGCACTGCTAGGAGCGGCAGGTCTTGGTGATATCGGCCTTCATTTCCCTGATAATGACGACAAGTACAAAGGTGCAGATTCGCGTGAACTTTTAAAAGAAGTCAGGCAGAAGCTCCTTGATGAAGGATATGTGGTCGGAAATATTGACGCGACCATCATAGCCCAGGCACCAAAGATGCGTCCGTATATCGATCAGATGAAAAAAAACATCGCAGAGGATTTACAGATTGCCGAAAATATGGTAAATGTAAAGGCGACAACAGAAGAGCATCTCGGATTTACCGGAAGAGGCGAGGGTATCTCGGCCTCTGCAGTATGTATCATTGAGTCGCTCTACGAAGCTGGAAGGCCTATAAACTCAGGCTGTGGCGGATGCCCGATGAGAAAATAAGGAGATCTTTATGATTAAGATTTACAACACGCTTTCAAGAAGAAAAGAAGATTTCGTACCTATCGAAGAGGGAAAGGTGCGGATGTATGTCTGTGGACCTACTGTGTACAATTACATTCATATCGGCAATGCCCGTCCGATGATCGTATTTGATACAGTTCGCAGATATTTTATATACAAGGGCTATGATGTGAACTATGTATCGAATTTCACCGATGTCGATGACAAGATCATCAGGGAAGCCAATGCAGAAGGCAAGAGTGCTCAGGAGATAGCAGAGTTCTATATTGCTGAATGCAAAAAAGATATGGAGGCCATGAATATCATGCCGGCAACGACCAATCCACGTGCCACTCAGGAAATAGACGGCATGATCGACATGATACAGACCCTCATAGATAAGGGTGATGCATATGTGGCAAAGGACGGCACAGTCTATTACAGGACCAGAAGCTTCAAGGATTATGGCAAGCTCTCACACAAGAATATTGATGATCTCGAGGCCGGACATCGTGATATCAAGGTGACAGGCGATGACAAAGAGGATTATCTGGACTTTGTACTCTGGAAGCCGAAGAAGGAAGGCGAGCCATACTGGAAGTCTCCGTGGTGTGACGGCAGACCGGGCTGGCATATAGAGTGCTCAGTCATGTCGAAGAGATACCTGGGAGATACGATTGATATCCATGCAGGCGGAGAGGATCTAATTTTCCCTCATCATGAGAATGAGATCGCCCAGTCAGAGGCTGCAAATGAAGTGCCATTTGCACACTACTGGATGCACAATGGTTTCCTGAATATTGATAACAGAAAAATGAGCAAGTCTCTTGGCAATTTCCTTCTCGTAAGAGAGATTCTGAAGAGATACAACGCTGATGTGCTGAGATTCTTTATGCTAAGCGCCCAGTACAGGAGCCCTCTCAATTATTCTGAGGAGTTGATGGAGTCTGCAAAGAACGGTCTTGACAGGATCCGTACTGCAGGTGACCGTCTCAAGGATCTCATAGCCAATGCTACAGATATGGAGATGACAGAGGAAGAGGACGAGCTTCTTGACACTACAAAGGAATATGTCGAGAAGTTTGAGGCAGCAATGGATGATGATTTCAATACAGCAGATGCCATTGCAGCCATTTTCGAACTCGTTAAGTTTGCCAATACCAGGCTTGACGAGAACAGCTCAGGTCGTATTCTCATGGAAGTATTCGAGAAGATCGAAAAGTTGATGGGAGTTCTCGGACTTGAATTCACAATAGATCATGATGATCTCGATTCTCATGTTCAGGAGATGATAGACAAGAGGCAGCAGGCCCGTAAAGAGAAGAATTTCTTACTTGCTGACCAGATCCGTGACGACCTCCTGAAAGAGGGTATCGAGTTGATGGATACCAGAGAGGGTGTCAAGTGGAAGAAGATCTGAGCTTCGAAAATCTGAGACAGGTCTTCGATATGCCGGATATCGACCTGAAGACATATTCACCGCTGTCACTGGCTTTTCTTGGTGATGCAGTGTATGAGATCATTGTGCGTTCAATCGTGACCGGAACAGGAAACAATCATCCGAACCGTCTTCACAATATGAGTGCGCATATAGTAAAGGCGCAGTCACAGCGGATGATGGTAGAGGCTCTTGAGCCATCTTTTACAGATGAGGAAAAAGATATCCTGAGGCGTGGCCGCAATGCGAAGAGCTACACTCATGCGAAGAATGCAAGCGTAGCTGACTACCGTATGGCGACCGGATTCGAGACACTGCTCGGATATCTTTTCATCAAGGGTGATAATGACCGTATTCTCACACTTATCAGAAAGGGATTTGAAGATACCAGACTTTGTGAACTGAAGCCATCAGATATGGAAGAGACTAATAAATGACAGCTGTCATTTTTTTGAAAGAAGATATATATGCATGACGAAAGTACAATTATAGAGGGCCGCAATGCCGTCATAGAAGCACTGAGAAGTGATGTGACGGTCGAGAGGGTATTTGTCCAGAAGTCGAGCTACGACGGACCAATCCACACTATTATCCGTGAGGCGAAGAAGCAGGGTATCAGGACCGACTATGTAGACAGGTCGAGACTTGATGAAATCTGCCCTGACAGGAAGCATCAGGGAGTAGTCGCATACGTTGCAGCCTTTTCATATTCTACTGTTGATGATATTCTTGCAAAGTCACAGGAAAAAGGAACTGATCCGTTTATCTTTATCCTTGACGAGATCGAGGATCCGCATAATCTCGGAGCCATCATTCGTACTGCAAACATGGCAGGAGCAGATGGCGTCATAATCCCGAAGAACAGGGCAGTTGGCCTCACAGCATCGGCTGTGAAGGCATCTGCAGGCGCTATCGCCTATACACCGGTTGCAAAGGTCACAAACCTCTCACGTACCATAGATGAGCTCAAGGAAAAGGGGGTCTGGGTCTACGCCTGTGATCTCGATGGAGAGAGCATATACAGGACTGCACTTACAGGACCGCTTGCAATTGTGATCGGAAATGAGGGAAAGGGTATCAGCAAACTTGTAAGGGAGAAGTGCGACGCTGTCGTGAGTATCCCGACATTTGGAGATATTGATTCACTCAATGCTTCCGTATCATGCGGAATAGTGGCATTTGAGGCGGTCAGACAGAGGCTTGCAAAGAAATGATATACCTTGACAACGCTGCAACCACGCAGATGAAGCAGGAAGTCCTGGATGAGATGATGCCATATTTCCGTGAGTATTATGGAAATGCATCGGCAGTCTATGAACTGGGAAATAAGAGTAAGTACGCCATAGATGTCGCCCGTGACAGGGCAGCAGCTCTGCTTCATACGAAGGCTGAGAGAATATTTTTCACATCGGGCGGTTCTGAGTCTGACAACTGGGCCATTATAAAGGCAGCCCAGATGATGTCGGATAAGGGCAGGCATCTGATAACTTCTTCAATCGAGCATCCGGCTGTCATTAATACAATGAAAGCATTGCAGGATGAGGGCTTTGATGTGACTTTTCTGCCAGTTGATGAAAAGGGACTCGTCTCAGTCGATTCTGTCAGAGATGCGATCAGGGAAGATACAACCCTGATCTCTATAATGACAGCAAATAATGAGATCGGTACGATTGAGCCTGTAGCAGAAATAGGAGAACTGGCTCATGAGCATGGAATTCTGTTCCATACAGATGCTGTCCAGGCATTCGGACAGATTCCTATAAATCCTGATGAGATGAATATCGATATGCTCTCTGCCAGCTCGCACAAGATATATGGACCGAAGGGCGTAGGCCTTCTGTATCTGAGCCCGAAGGCATCACGCATCAGATCGCTGATTCATGGCGGCGGACAGGAGAGAAACAAGAGAGCCGGTACAGAAAATGTCCCTGGAATAGTCGGATTCGGTAAAGCCTGTGAACTGGCGTCATCAACTATCAATGAGAGGATGCAGAGGGAGTCAGAACTACGTGATTATTTCATCGGAAAAGTGCCTGATGAAATTCCTCTCACATACCTGAACGGCGCAGAGGGTCGTAACAGACTTCCGGGAAATATAAATATCGGATTCAGATTCATTGAGGCAGAGTCAGCACTTATTCTCTTAGATCAGAAGGGCATAGCAGCATCAAGCGGATCAGCCTGCACAGCCGGAAGTATTGATCCGTCACATGTTCTGCTCGCAATTGGACGGGATGAGGACGAAGCACGTGAGTCTCTGCGCTTCACGCTCTCAGATACCACGACACAGGAAGAGCTTGACAGGACAGTAGACATTTTAAAGGACATAGTCGGGATGCTTCGTAGTTCAAATGTCTTATATCAGGCATGACAAGGGGACGGTTCTCCTGTCTTTTTAACTAAAATTATTGAAACATATGGCTAAAGTAGTAGTTGGAATGAGTGGCGGCGTCGATTCATCGGTTGCCGCTTATTTATTAAAAAAACAGGGATATGATGTCATCGGAGTTACTATGCAGATCTGGCAGAATCCTGATCAGGCCTGTCGTCTTGAGGAACGTGGCTGCTGTGGACTTTCTGCAGTAGAGGATGCCAGAAGGGTAGCGGGAGTACTCGGAATTCCGTACTATGTGATGAATTTCAAGGATGATTTCAGAAAATATGTAATGGACTATTTCGTCGACGAATATAAGCATGGCCGGACACCGAATCCGTGTATAGCCTGCAACCGTTATATCAAGTGGGAAGGCCTTCTCAAGCGAAGCCTTGATATAGGAGCAGACTATATCGCAACAGGTCATTATGCGCGTATCGAGACACTGCCGAATGGAAGGGTAGCAATAAAAAATTCTGTGACCGCTGAAAAGGATCAGACCTATGTGCTCTATTCCCTGACACAGGAACAGCTGTGCCACACTCTGATGCCGGTCGGCGATTATGATAAGCCAACAATAAGGAAAATAGCAGAAGAAGCCGGCCTTCCGGTCGCACATAAGCGTGATTCAGAGGACATCTGCTTCATCCCGGATGGCGATACAGGAGCCTTTCTTGACAGTGAGCTCGGGGCTGATGCACCAGGCGAGGGCAACTATATAGATAAAAATGGAAAAATCCTGGGAAAACATAAAGGAATCACTCACTATACGATAGGCCAGAGGAAAGGTATTGGAATAGCATTAGGACATCGGGTCTTCGTGCAGAAACTGGATGTGCCGCATAATGAAGTGGTACTCGGAGAAAATGAAGATCTGTTCACAGATACACTTACAGCCGATAATCTGTGCTATATGAGTGAGGAACATTTCTCTCAGGAAAAAACATATATCGGAAAAATCCGTTACTCAGATCCGGGCACACCCTGTCACATCAGATATAATGGTGACATCTTAGAAGTAACGTTTGAAAAAAAAGTCCGCGCCGTGACACCAGGCCAGGCACTGGTACTATATGATGGAGATTATGTCGCAGGTGGAGGCATAATCAGGTAGATTACAACAAAACCCTGCGCGGAATTCTGTCCATATACACGTTAAAATACTCAAACCCAATTGATCTCAGCTCAGGCACCACTTTCTCATACGCAATTGCCACATCCTTCGGCTCATGCGCATCAGCACCCAGCGTGATGTCACGCCCGCCAATGTCATAGTAGTACTGAAGAATCTGATATGACGGATTCGGCTCAGACATGCCATATCTGAACGCACCGGTATTCACCTCAAGTGACTTGCCATGCATGATAAGATGTCTGAGAATAGCATCAATCTGTTCCTTATAATCTTCAAACGGGCAGTCAGCAGCAGGTGAGCCGAAATACTTAAGGCCGTATCTGACCACATAGTCGAGATGCCCGAGAGTATCGTATTCATCGAAGGCACGGATATTTTCAAGCACCTGATCAAAGTAGGTTCTGTAAGCATCCCGGACATTTATATTTCTATAGAAATCCTCATAGTACGGGTCATATCCGTTTATCGCATGGACAGATCCAATGACGAAATCGAAATCATATTTTTTCAGAATCTCGTGATGCTCCGTAGCCAGATAAGGCTGAAGACCCATTTCAATTCCAATTTCAATCCTGAAATCATCACTGCTATATTTTTTTCTTATAACAGGCATTTCATCCCAGTATTTCTCGAAATCCAAATCGAAAAGATGTGGCTCCTCTTTGTAGTCTATATCCAGATGATCAGTAAAGCAGATACCGCCAAGATTTCTCTTTTTAGCAGCAGCTATCATATCAGCCGGCTCAGCGTCGCTATCTCCAGAGAACCTTGTGTGCATATGTGTGTCATAAAGCATAATGTGTGCCTCCTGGGATGAATTATATCACAGAAATATATCATGTGCCATGTGGAAGAAGGGCAGAGTGAAAAAAGCCTCTGCACATCTGACACAAAATAGATATTCCGTTAAAACTTTGTCAAACATAAAAATTAGACTTGAAAAATATAATCAAATTCGTTATAGTATATGTGTTTACGGAAATTGTTCCGAAGACAAAACAAAACTTACAGACGTAGGAGGAATTTACAAATGGCAGTAAGAGTAGCAATCAATGGATTTGGACGTATCGGTCGTCTTGCATTCCGTCAGATGTTCCAGGCAGAGGGATTCGAGATCGTAGCAATCAACGATCTGACAAGCCCGGAGATGCTTGCATATCTTCTGAAGTATGATTCATCACAGGGTCGTTATGCAAAGGCTGACAAGGTTTCATTCACTGATCATTCCATCATCGTAGACGGACAGGAGATCGAGATCTACAAAGAGCCAGATGCTCATAACCTTCCTTGGGGCAAGCTTGATATCGATGTAGTACTTGAGTGTACTGGATTCTATACCTCAAAGGCTAAGGCACAGGCTCATATCGATGCAGGTGCTAAGAAGGTAGTTATCTCAGCTCCAGCAGGAAATGATCTTCCTACAATCGTTTATAATACAAACCACGAGACACTTACAGCAGATGACAACATCATTTCAGCTGCATCATGCACAACCAACTGCCTCGCACCTATGGCAAAGGCTCTCAACGAGCTCGCACCAATCCAGTCAGGTATCATGGTTACAATCCATGCTTACACTGGTGACCAGATGATCCTTGATGGACCACAGAGAAAGGGTAACTTCCGTCGTAGCCGTGCAGGTGCTGAGAACATCGTTCCTAACTCAACAGGAGCTGCAAAGGCAATCGGACTTGTTGTTCCAGAACTCAATGGCAAGCTCATCGGATCAGCTCAGCGTGTACCTGTACCAACAGGTTCTACAACAATCCTTACAGCTGTTGTAAAGGGTGACGTTACTGTTGACCAGATCAATGCCAAGATGAAGGCTTCAACAAACGAGTCATTCGGATACAACGAGGATCAGATCGTATCAAAGGATATCGTAGGCATGACTTATGGTTCACTCTTTGATTCAACACAGACAATGGTTCTTCCAGTAGGTGATGGCAATACAGAGGTTCAGGTTGTTTCATGGTATGACAATGAGAACTCATTCACATCAAATATGTGCAGAACTATCAAGTATTTCGCAAAGTTCCTCAACAAGTAATTCTTGCGAATTAAGACCTTGATTTTACAGGGGTCCGGCTTAGGGGCCGGGCTCCTTTTCTTTTGAAGAAAGGAATCCACAATGGAACTTAATAAAAAGTCAGTAGATGACATCAATGTAAAAGGCAAGAGAGTACTCTGTCGCTGCGATTTCAATGTACCTCTCAAGAATGGTGAGATCACAGATGAGAACAGACTCGTTGCAGCACTTCCTACAATCAAGAAGCTGATCTCTGACGGAGGAAAGGTAATCCTCTGCTCACACCTTGGAAAAGTAAAGACTGAGGAAGACAAGAAGACAAAGACTCTTGCACCAGTAGCTAAGAGACTTTCAGAGCTTCTCGGACAGGATGTCAGGTTCGTAGCAGATCCTGAGGTTGTAGGAGCTAATGTCAGAGCAGCAGTTGATGAGATGAAGGATGGAGACGTTATCCTTCTTGAGAACACCAGATTCCGTCCAGAGGAGACAAAAAACGGAGAGGCATTCTCAAAGGATCTCGCATCAATCGCAGACGTATTTGTAAATGATGCATTCGGAACAGCTCACAGAGCTCACTGCTCAAATGTAGGTGTCGCAGAAGAGCTTCGTAAAGAGGGCAAGCCGGCAGTAGTTGGATACCTCATGCAGAAGGAGATCGACTTCCTCGGAAAGGCAGTTGAGGATCCTGTACGTCCATTCGTAGCAATCCTCGGCGGCGCTAAGGTAGCAGACAAGCTCAATGTTATTTCAAATCTCCTTGATAAGTGTGATACACTGATCATCGGTGGTGGAATGGCATATACATTCATCAAGGCACAGGGCTATTCAGTAGGAAAGTCACTCTGCGATGATACCAAGATTGATTACTGCAAGGAAATGATCGAGAAGGCACAGAAGCTCGGCAAAAAGCTTCTTCTTCCTGTAGATGCAGTAGTAGTAAAGGATTTCCCAGATCCTATCGATGCTGATGTTGATACACAGGTTGTAGACATCAAGGCAATTCCAGATGATATGGAGGCCTGCGATATCGGACCTAAGACTGCAGAGCTCTATGCTAATGAAGTCAAGTCTGCAAAGACAGTTGTATGGAACGGACCTATGGGCGTATTCGAGAACCCTACTCTTGCAGCAGGTACTCTGAAGGTTGCTCAGGCTATGGCAGATGCTGATGCTACAACGATCATTGGTGGTGGTGATTCAGCTGCAGCTGTCAACCAGATGGGTCTTGGCAGCAAGATGAGCCACATTTCAACAGGTGGTGGTGCTTCACTTGAGTTCCTTGAGGGTAAGGAGCTTCCAGGAATCGCAGCAGCAGATGAGAAATAAGGTTTTAGGATATAGGATATAGGATATAGGGGATAGATAATAATTAATTCCTAACCCCTAACCCCTGCCCCCTAACCCCTAACCCCTAACCCCTGATACAAGGAGAACCAAGAAATGAGAAAGAAAATTATCGCCGGAAACTGGAAAATGAACGAGACTCCGAGCGAAGCTTTAAAGCTCGTTGAGACTCTTAAGCCTCTGGTTAATAATCCGGATGTAGATGTAGTTTATTGCGTACCTGCAATCGATATCGTACCTGTGGCAAATGCAGTAAAAGGTACTAATGTCCATGTAGGTGCCGAGAATATGTACTTCGAGGAGAAGGGTGCATATACCGGTGAGATCTCAGCAGCAATGCTTAAGGATGCTGGTGTTGAGTTCGTAATCATCGGACATTCAGAGAGAAGAGGATACTTCCTCGAGGATGATACACTTCTCAACAAGAAGGTAAAGAAGGCATTTGAGGCTGGTCTTACGCCTATACTCTGCTGTGGTGAGTCACTTGAGCAGAGAGAGCAGGGCATTACTCTTGACTGGATCCGTATGCAGATCAAGCTCGATCTCGCAGGTGTGACAAAGGAGCAGGCTGCTTCCATGGTCATCGCTTATGAGCCAATCTGGGCCATAGGAACAGGCAAGACTGCTACAGCTGATCAGGCTGAAGAGGTCTGCAAGGCTATCCGTGAGACTATTGCTGAGGTTTATGATACAGACACAGCTGAGAAGATCAGAATCCAGTATGGCGGATCAATGAACGCTGGCAACTGCAAGGAACTTCTTGCAAAGCCTGATATCGATGGTGGTCTGATCGGCGGTGCTTCACTGAAGCCTGACTTCGGACAGATCGTAAATTACAATAAGTAATAAAGATTTTGGGTTGATTTTCTACGTAGATTAGAGTAGAATCAAAAAGTTGGTATTCTGCTTTTACAGGGAAGGCAGTGTATCATACATCAAATTTTCAAAGCACCTGTCCAAATGCGTCTTGGATAGGTGCTATTTTTTAATGAGGTGTTTTTATGTCAGGGTACACGCAGGAAGAGGCATTAGAGTACGTTGAAGAAAATGATGTGAGATTTGTCAGACTTGCATTTTCTGATATGCTTGGAAATCACAAGAATATTTCCATACAGCCTGATATGCTTGCACAGGCTTTCTCGCAGGGTATAGCATTTGATGCATTCAGGATTCTGGGATTTGATGATCCGGATTACAGGGATCTGTATCTGATTCCCGATCCATCGACACTTTCTGTACTGCCATGGCGGCCACAGACCGGAAGGGTCATCAGATTTTACTGCAACGTAGTGACTCAGAACGGTAGGCCTTATCCATATGATACCAGGAAATTCCTGATGGATTCCATCAAGGAGTGCAGGGATGCGGGATTTCTGGTGAGACTCGGACTCCGCAGTGAGTTTTATCTGTTCAAAAATGATGAAGACGGTACTCCTACACTGGAGCCGATGGATCATGGAACCTACTTCGATGTGGCTCCTCTTGATAAGGGTGAGAATATCCGTCGTGAGATCTGTCTGTCACTTTCAGATATGGAGGTGGCTCCGAGATCGAGTCATCATGAGACAGGCCCGGGACAGAATGAGATTGAGTTCCACGCATCAGGGGCGCTTCAGAGTGCAGATCACTTCATGACATACAAGAATGTCGTGACCACGATTGCTGCAAGAAACGGTCTTACCGCATCTTTTGAACCGAAGCCGCTTGAAGGGATGCCGGGAAACGGGTTCCATCTTCAGATAGCATTGTTCAGGGGAGCCGAGAACCTTTTCGATACGGATCCGGATACCGTATTTGCTTTTATGGCAGGTGTTTTCAACCGTATCCGCGATATAACTGTTTTCTTAAACACCAGAAAAGAGTCATATCTCAGATTCGGAGAGAATGAGGCACCGAAGTACCTGACCTGGTCACATCAGAATGAATCGAGACTGTTCAGGGTTCCGCTGGTATCAGACAGGTATGAGTACTGTCTGCTGCGTTCGCCGGATTCGATGCTTAATCCATACATCGCATTCGCAATGGTGATCCAGGCCGGACTCCTCGGAGTAAAGAATAAAGAAAAGCTTCCTGAGCCGCTTGAGAAGCCAGGTAATCTGATCTCTGACGAAGATAGAAAGAAATATCAGAAGCTGCCACTGTCACTTGGAGAGGCGATAGATGTAGCAAGAGAGTCGGAGTTCCTGAATGACGAAAAGAGAAAGGCCATCACTGGTCGTTTCCTTGATACCTTAAAGGATAATGAGCTGTAAGTGGAGGTAAACCGTTGGAAAGAGCTTTGATTATCGCGGATGCTCCGAAGGCGATGAAATTCTTCAAGGACTTTCTCGAAAAGTATGGTTATGACAAAATAAGGCTTGCGGCCACGGTTGAGGAAGGCCGGCAGGCCATGTCGGAATTTTCTCCTGATGTCTGTATCATAAATGCTCCGATCGGACATGAGGGAGGAGAAAATCTTTCAACCGAACTCGCTGCTGATATCAGCTGTCAGGTGATACTTTTTATCAAAGAGGATTACTATGACGAGATATCGGAATCAGTTGAAAAAGAAGGAGTAATGTGTCTCCCGAAGCCAATCAGCAAGTTGTTGTTTGCCAGAGCCCTGGGCTTTGCAGAGGCTGGTGACAGCAGGATGAAAAAGGCCTACATGGAGATAAAGAGGCTTGAGAAAAAGATTGAAGAGATGCGGCTTGTAAATCGTGCCAAGAGCATTCTGATGACTGAGAAAGAGATGTCAGAGCCTGACGCTCACCGCTACATCGAGAAGACTGCGATGGACAGAAGAGTGTCGCGTGGGCAGGTGGCAGAGGAGATTATTGATTTTTATACGGCATGAGTCAGGAGTTTAAGTTCTGAGTACTAAGTTATGAGTTGAATGTTTTTTAATAATGATTTATAATCTATTAGTTATTTCGTAATTATACAGTACGAGAAACTCCGAACTTAGAACTAATAACTCAGATTGAAAGGAACAGAAATGGCAAAGAATACGAAGTTTGTTTTCGTAACCGGTGGTGTGGTTTCAGGACTTGGAAAAGGAATCACTGCAGCTTCACTGGGAAGACTCTTAAAGACCCGTGGTTACAAGGTCGCTTCAATGAAGCTCGATCCTTATATGAATGTAGATCCGGGAACCATGAGTCCGTACCAGCATGGCGAGGTGTTCGTCACTGAGGATGGTGCAGAGACAGACCTTGACCTTGGTCATTATGAGAGATTCATTGATGAGAATCTGAATAAATTTTCGAACCTGACCTCAGGTAAGGTATACTGGAATGTCTTAAACCGTGAGAGACAGGGTGAGTACCTCGGACAGACAGTTCAGGTCATTCCGCATATCACCGATGAGATCAAGCATTTCATATATCTCGGATCAGAGAGTACCAATGCTGATGTCATGATCGTAGAGATCGGTGGTACGACAGGTGATATAGAGTCACAGCCATTCCTTGAGGCTATCAGACAGGTATCCCTTGAGAGAGGAACTGAGAATACACTTTTCATTCATGTGACACTGGTTCCGTTCCTTGCAGGCTCTAATGAGCACAAGAGCAAGCCTACACAGCATTCAGTCAAGGAGCTCCGTTCACTTGGTATCTCACCTGATATTATTGTAGCCCGTGCCAATGAGCCTCTTGAGCAGAGTATCAAGGACAAGATCAGCCTCTTCTGCAATGTCAAGAAGGACTGCGTGATCGAGAATACTACAATGGAGTCTCTGTATGAGGCACCTCTGATGCTTCATGACAATGGGCTTGATACCGTTGTATGCCGTGAGCTCGGCCTTGGCAATAAGAAGCCGGATCTCACAGAGTGGCAGAACCTAGTAAAGAGAATCCACAATCTGAAGAAGAATGTAAAGGTCGGTATAGTAGGAAAGTACGTTGCACTTCATGATGCATATCTGTCAGTCCGTGAGGCACTGTACCATGGCGGATATGAGAATGATGCAAATGTTGATATATCATGGATTGATTCTGAGAAGATCACAGATGAAAATGTAGCCGAGACACTCAAAGGTCTTGATGGAATCGTGGTTCCTGGCGGCTTCGGTGAGAGAGGAATTGAGGGAATGGTTGCTGCGTGCAGATATGCCCGTGAGAACAATATCCCATACCTTGGCCTCTGCCTCGGAATGCAGATCTCAGTCATTGAGTATGCCCGTGATGTAGCTGGAATTCCTGATGCCAACAGCCGTGAGTTCGATGAGAATGGCAAGCATCTCGTGATCGACCTGATGGAAGAGCAGATGCGCATAGTCCGCAAGGGCGGTACGATGCGTCTTGGAGCATACCCGTGCAAGATCGTAAAGGGTACAATGCTTGAAAAGGCATATGGCCTGCGTCAGGTAAATGAGCGTCACAGACACAGATTCGAGTTCAATAATGAGTACAAGGATGTCCTCACAAAGGCTGGCCTCAAGATCTCAGGAACTTCACCAGATGGTTCAATCGTTGAAGCTGTCGAAGAGCCGAAGAACCGTTTCCATGTAGGCGTTCAGTTCCATCCAGAGTTCAAGAGCCGTCCGAACAAGGCGCATCCGCTGTTCAGAGAGTTCATTACTGCATGTGTAGAGCAGGAAAAGTAAATAAGGATATAGGGGTTAGGGGATAGGATACAGGGTTATGTTAAAAGCCCTAACTCCTATCCCCTATCCCCTAAATCATATTTTCTAAAACACCAGTCTCTTCACATCCTTCACCGGCATCTGCTGTCCGGTCCATTCATAGAATGAAGCAGCTCCCTGGAACAGGAGCATGTCTTCTCCATTTTTATACTGGCAGCCACATTCTCGTGCATATGACAGAAGTGTGGTCTCAGCCGGATGATAGATGATATCTGATACAAATAATTCAGGTCTCAGGAAATCTCTGGGCACGAGACTCGTCTTATCATCTTCCATACCTACATTTGTCGCATTTGTCAGTATATCAGATGAACCAATTGAAGCCTTCATTGCATCTGCATCATCCATAGGGAAAAGCTGCACTGAACAGTTCGTATTTGCATTAAGCTTTTCTGTAAACTCAGCAGTTTTTTCATAGGTGGCATTTTTTCTTTTAAAAATATCTATCGACTTCATGCCTGAAAGCGCAGCCGATACTGCAATAGATGTTGCAGCACCTCCAGCCCCGAGCAGAGTCATTTTCTTATCATGATAGTCAAATCCGCAGTCCATCAGAGAGTCGAGATATCCTGCTCCGTCAGTAGTGTCACCGATCAGGACTCCGTCTTTATTGATCACGGTATTTACAGCACCAGCAAGTTCGGATGCTTTTGTAAGCTTGTCGAGATACGGGATGACTGTTCTTTTGAATGGCATCGTCAGGTTGAAACCGCCTGCATGAAGCAGTCGGAGTGATTCGACAGCGATTCCGATTTCATCAGGCTCTATATCAAAGGCCAGATAGACCATATTAATCCCTAGGAGCTCTGCTGCCGTCGTGTGCATCTTCGGGGAGATGCTATGCCTTGCTGGATGGCCAAGGAGGCAATAGAGACTGGAATGGCCGTCAATATAAGACGCTTTTAGCTTATCACTCATAACTTAATACTCTAAACTCACAACTGTTAAGCCTGCTCAGCAATCTCATACAGAAGCTTCTCAGAATCTTCCCATCCGAGGCAGGCATCAGTAATGGACTGGCCATACGTCTGATGGTCTGAGATCTTCTGGTTGCCTTCTACGAGGTAGCTCTCGATCATGACACCTT
>JAQYAY010000014.1 GCA_029338735.1 Lachnospiraceae bacterium
CGCCGGGTAGCCTTGTCCGGATGGGATAAACGCTGAAGGCATCTAAGCGTGAAGCCCACCCCAAGATGAGATATCCCGTGCATAAAGCACATAAGATCCCTTGAAGAGTACAAGGTAGATAGGGCAGGGGTGTAAGCACCGCAAGGTGTTCAGCTGACTGTCACTAATAGATCGAAGGCTTGATCAAAGCAGAGGTAATCGGAAGATACTGTGTGAAGTTTTGAAGGTACTTTTAAAGCACTTTAGATAAATGGGTTATATGGCCTGGTGGCTCAGTTGGTTAGAGCGCCGCCCTGTCACGGCGGAGGTCGAGGGTTCGAACCCCTCTCAGGTCGTATGGGATCTTAGCTCAGCTGGGAGAGCATCTGCCTTACAAGCAGGGGGTCACAGGTTCGAGCCCTGTAGGTCCCATTTATCCAGTGAAAACTGAATAAGCCGATGTGGCTCAATTGGCAGAGCAGCTGATTTGTAATCAGCAGGTTAACGGTTCGAGTCCGCTCATCGGCTTTTTTGTTCTTTTTAATTAAGGACAAGATGGATGGTTTCCCGAGTGGCCAAAGGGGACAGACTGTAAATCTGCTGCAAATTGCTTCGGTGGTTCGAATCCACCACCATCCATATTTTTTATTGTACATCGCGGGGTGGAGCAGTCTGGAAGCTCGCCGGGCTCATAACCCGGAGGTCACAGGTTCAAATCCTGTCCCCGCAACTCCAAATAAGCCCCAGGTCAGCGACCTGACCCGGAGCGTTTTTTATATTTTTTATGCCCAGTTAGCTCAGTTGGTAGAGCAGGGGACTGAAAATCCCCGTGTCTCTGGTTCGATTCCGGAACTGGGCAGCTAGAGCATCCGTCATGTGTCTTTGAACATGCCGATGCGAAGAGTCCCCATCACTTGACGGCTGTCTTTTGGCCGTCTATGTGAAAGGGGACATTTTTTTATTATATATGCCATAAGAATTCTTAAAATAAAATTGAAGGAATTCTTAATAACACATATTTATATAACACCAATTAATTATATATTTTCAAAGAATCTGTAACCAAATGAAATTTTTTTCAGAAGAGATGATATACTAGACTCAGTCGTTCTGCGAACGGTGAGAGGCGCATCGCGAGTAGAATTATAGTTCACGCAAAGCAAGATTAAAGGGAGAAAGGAGTGCAGAGCAGAGTGTTTCACAAGATTAAACGCTTGTCAGCCGTTCTATTGCTGACGGTGCTTGCTCTGTCAGCTACTTTCGCACCTGTAGGAATCGATGCTTATGCCACTGACTACACGAAGACAGAGAAGAAAATGTCATCTTCGCTTGCAAGGTATGTAGTAGATGATCTCAAGCGTCCGAGCTCATTCCAGATCGTAAAGATCGAGAAGGGCAGGATGACGATTTCATCCAAGGGCATGAAGGATTATGTTGATTCTCCATACTGGACATACGAATACAGAGTCAAGTACAAGGCAAAAAATTCCAAGGGTGATTATAGTTATGGCTGGGTGTATTTCACATCCGAACTCAATATCTGGCAGCCAGACAAGTACAAGTACTACAAGGCTGTAGACGATGATGATGCAGACCCGGTAGATAAGGATATGCTTGCTAATGTATCCAAGCTGACGAGCGAGTACTATAAAGACTTATAATGATATACAGGGTATCATAAAGAAATGTCAAATGGATAAAGACTCCGGTGGGATGAAAATCATACCGGAGTCTTTTTCTTTAAAAAACTCTTGCATGATTAGTTGAATCGTATTACAATAGAAAAGCATAAAAAGGAGCTTTATATTTAATATGATAGGTAGAGAGAGGGAAATGGAGGCGCTCAGCGCCTTCTATGAGAATTCCCAGACGAATATACTGACAGTTCTTGGACGAAGTGGAATGGGAAAGACAAGCCTGCTGAAGGAGTTTGCCAAAAACAAGCAGTGCCTGTATTATACAGCCTATTCTACTACAGATCAGCAGCAGAGAGCATTATTTGCAAAGGCAGCTGAATATACATATGAGGATGATATCCCAACACTTGACGATATTCTCGGAAAAGTCACAGAGATGTCAGAAGAGGGAAGAGCAGTTCTGATCATTGATCACTACTGTGACTTTGTCAAGACAGATGATTACTATCAGAAGACTCTGCATGAATATATGTCTGAGAAATGGACCAGGGGTAGAGTCAAGCTGATCCTGTGTGACTCGTCGTATCTGCAGATGGAGAAGCTTGTCAATGGGCCGAAGTCAGTCTGGAAAGATATGTCACCGATCACGGTCGAGCTGAAACAGCTGTCATTTCATGATTCAGTGAAATTCCTTGAAAATGCAGATCCACTGACGGCTTCTGAGATATTCGGGATCACAGGCGGAATTACTGTTTTGCTTGAGACAGCAAATGAGGAACTGGCTGCAGGACTAGATAGAAAAGATACCATCTGGAGGATCATAGAGCGGATATTTTTATCTAAATTCTATGGATTCAGGGGCTCTGCTGAGAATGTCCTCGACAAGGAACTCAGAGAAAAAGCATACTACGACAGACTCATGTATTCACTGGCAAACGGATGTCAGAGAGTGAATCAGCTGTCAGAAAAGCTGGGACGCCCGAAGGATGTAGTGGTACCGTATCTGACAACACTCATGAAGCTGGGCCTCGTGAAAAAAGAGAATCCAGTCACAGAGCCTACCAACAGGCGCAAGACCAGATACTCACTGGTATCTGATCATGACAGATTCTGGTATCAGGTCATAGTCGGGAGATATGATGAGTACACCACCGGCGATACTGAGAGTATCCGTGAATACTGGGAAGAGAACAGGGACGCATTCATGAAGCCTGTTTTCACGAGGATATGCAGGGAATATCTGGTCAGGAGATCGGATGAGAATAAACTGCCGTTTATCATCAATAATGTTGGTAACTGGTGGGAAAATGACGAGACGACCGGTACGAGCATTGATTTCGACCTGATGGCGACCGGAGAGGCAGAAGGCAAGAGTGCGTATGCATTCGGCAGATGCTTTTTCCAGGAAAAAGAAGTCGATATGGTCGATGTCAAGGAGCTCATAGATCTTACCAAGAAGATACATAATAAAGTCACGACATTCTACCTGTTTTTCTCGGTGTCGGGATTTGCAGAGAATGTTCGTACAGTTTCACAAACAATACGCAATATAATGCTGATAGAACTAAAAGATATGTTATAATGTCATAAGAATTTTTTTAAAAGAAAGGAAAAGTAATGACTGACCAGGAACTCAAAATCAAGGCAAATGAGGTGAGGAAAGGCATCATCGAAGGTGTGTACAACGCAAAAAGCGGACACCCGGGTGGATCACTTTCCGCAGCAGACGTGCTCACATATCTGTATTTTGAAGAAATGAATATAGATCCGAAGAATCCGGACAAGGCCGACAGGGACAGATTCGTTCTGTCAAAGGGTCACAATGCACCGGCTCTGTATGCAGTTCTTGCAAACAGAGGATATTTCCCGGTAGAGGATCTGAAGACTCTGAGACATACCGGTTCATACCTGCAGGGACATCCGTGCAAGAATGAGACACCAGGTGTAGATGCATCGAGCGGATCACTTGGTCAGGGCATTTCAGTTGCAGTAGGAATGGCTCTTGCCGGCAAGATGGACAATGCCACATACAGGGTATACACTCTTCTTGGAGATGGTGAGATTGAGGAAGGCCAGGTCTGGGAGGCATCTATGTTTGCAGGAACGAGACATCTCGACAATCTCTGTGTGATCGTAGATAATAACGGACTCCAGATCGACGGACCGATTGAGGATGTTGATTCTCCATATCCTATAGCAGACAAGTTCAGGGCATTCAATTTTCATACGATCGAAGTCGCTGACGGTAATGATTTCTCACAGCTTCGTGACGCATTTGCTGAAGCCCGTGATACAAAGGGCGCTCCGACAGCTATCATAATGAAGACCCTCAAAGGAAAGGGCGTGTCATACATGGAAGGACAGGTTGGCTGGCATGGCAAGGCACCGAACGAGGAGCAGTACAAGCAGGCAATGGATGAGTTAGAGAAAGCAGGTGAAGCATTATGTCAGAAATAAAGAAGATTGCAACGAGACAGAGCTATGGTGAGGAGCTTGTAGAACTCGGAAAAGAGCATGATGACCTGCTGGTGCTTGATGCTGACCTCGCAGAAGCTACCAAGACAGCAATTTTCAGGAAGGCATTTCCTGAGAGACATATAGACTGCGGAATTCAGGAAGCTGATATGATGGGAATCGCAGCAGGACTTGCATCATGCGGCAAGGTTCCGTTCTGCTCTACTTTTGCAATGTTTGCAGCAGGAAGAGCATATGAGCAGGTGAGGAATTCAATCGGATATCCTCATCTCAATGTAAAAATCGGCGCTACCCATGCCGGAATCTCAGTAGGAGAAGACGGTGCAACACATCAGTGCCTTGAGGATATAGCACTCATGCGTGTCATCCCGGGAATGGTAGTCATCAATCCGGCAGATGATGTAGAGGCAAGAGCCGCAGTAAGAGCCGCATATGAGTACGAGGGACCTGTATATCTGCGTTTCGGCAGACTTGCAGTACCAGTGATCAATGACAGACCTGACTACAAGTTCGAGATCGGCAAAGGATATGTGGTAAAAGAAGGATCAGATGTAACTATCTTTGCCACAGGACTCGAAGTAGACGCAGCAAATACAGCAGCTGAGCTTCTTGCAAAAGACGGAATTTCAGCTGAAATTGTAAATATTCATACGATAAAGCCAATAGATAAAGACCTGATTATCAAAGAGGCTGAAAAGACAGGCAAAGTCGTTACAGTTGAGGAGCATTCCGTAATCGGAGGATTCGGAAGTGCAGTATGCGAAGTCCTCTCAGAGAACAGCCCTCTTCCTGTAAAGCGTATCGGTGTATACGACAGATTTGGAGAATCAGGTCCGGCAGTTGAGCTTCTGCACAAGTACAAGCTCGACGGAGAAGGCATAGCAGAGCAGGTAAAGGCATACCTGCAATAACAGGAGCCTATGAGCAGAAAAAAGAAAAAGAAAAGAAGCAAAGCATGGGGATTCCTATGGTTCCAGCTGGTAGTTCTAGGCATTATCCTTGTCATAGTAGGAGTCTACTATAGCAGCGGATTCGGTGCCAAGGTCAGCCGTCTGAAAAATGAAGCGCAGTATCTGGTAGACAATTCGAGCAGAGACACGTTCCGGACGGATGAGACAGGCGTAGCATATGATACCGATGGAAAAGTCATATCGACACTGAAGCGGGACAAGGATGTCAGGTATCTGACATATGATGAGATACCGGTAGAAGTGCGACAGGCAATAGTTTCCATCGAGGACAAGAAATTCTACGACCATCATGGAGTGGATTTCAAGGCGATCACGCGAGCAGCATTTTCTCTAATAAGACACAACGGGGAGATCACTCAGGGAGGATCGACTATCACCCAGCAGCTGGCGAGAAATGTTTTCCTGACCCAGAAGCGTACCTGGCAGAGAAAGATCGAAGAGATATTCATAGCACTTGACCTTGAAAAAAAGTATTCAAAGCACGATATACTTGAATTCTATCTCAACAATGTATACTTCGGTAATGGATACTACGGAATAGAGGCGGCTGCGCAGGGGTATTTCCGGAAAGACGCAGTAGACCTGGATACATCCCAGGTAGCTTTTCTATGCGGACTTCCGAATGCGCCGACCAGATATGATCCGAGACGGCATCTGGATGCGGCACTCCAGAGGCGTAACCGTGTACTTCTGAATATGAAGAATGATTCGATTCTGAGTCAGTCCGAGTATGATGATGCGGTAGCTGAAGAGATCAAGATCAAGAAGGAAAAGCAGTATTATCACAACTACATGGAGACCTTTGTCTACTATTGTGCGACAAGGGCTCTGATGGATTCGGATGGATTTGAATTCCAGTACGAGTTTGACAGTTCTGCGGACAGAAAGGCATATCAGGCAAAGTACAAAGAAGAGTACGACAAATGGTATGACAGACTGTTCACCGGTGGATACAGGATTTATACAACTCTTGATCCAACCAAGCAGAAAGAACTCCAGAAGAGTATCAATGACGGTCTGAAGGGATTTACTGCGAAGTCCAAGAAGAAAATCTACAATACACAGGGAGCCGGCGTCTGCATCGACAATGAGACAGGTTCTGTTGTGGCAATTGTAGGCGGAAGAAGCCAGAGTGTTACCGGATATACTCTGAACAGGGCGTTCCAGAGCTACAGACAGCCAGGATCATCGATCAAGCCGCTCGTGGTATACACACCAGCGCTTGAGAACGGATATACAGCTGATACCATAGTAGATGACCATAAGTTCGAGGGTGGACCTTCTAATGCAGGTGATACTTACCACGGCAGGATCAAGATGCGTGAGGCAGTTGAGAGATCGCTCAACACTGTAGCATGGCAGATTTTCGAAAAGCTGACTCCGAAGGTCGGAATATCCTATCTGTATAAGATGGATTTTTCAAATATAGTAAAGAGCGATGAGACTCAGGCAGCCAGCCTCGGAGGACTCACAAATGGTGTGTCTCCGCTTGAGATGGCAAAAGCCTATGCAACACTTGAGAATGACGGTGCATACAGAGACCCTTCATGTATCACTAGGATCACTACGTCAGATGGCACGAAGATCTGGGAGAATGAGCATGAGGAATCAGTAGTATACAGTCAGGATGCTGCAAGGCAGATGACTGATATTCTCCAGGGCGTATTTACGAGTTCATGGGGAACCGCAAGGAGCCTGAAGCTCGGAAGCATGCCATGTGCAGGCAAGACCGGAACTACCAATGACTACAAGGATGGCTGGTTCTGCGGATACACTCCGTATTACACTACAGCAATCTGGGTCGGAAATGATACTCCTGTGAGAATCAATGGTCTTCAGGGAGCTTCGTATCCTGGTCATATCTGGCAGAACTTCATGCTCAAGGTGATCGAGAATGAGAAGCTGAAGCCGAAGGATTTTGCCAAGCCGGTAAAGGTAACAGGCAAGATCAAAGAAGATATCTCCGACGAGGATGAGGAAGAAGCTGAGAAGGAGCTCGAAGAGAAGAAAGACGATCAGCAGAATACTGATACCGGAGATAGCGGTACTACTACTGACAACAGCGGCACTACTACAGATAATAATAGTGGTACCAGCAACAGCGGTAATACCGATAAGAGTAATAATAACAACAACAGCAACAATAATAATTCCGGAAAGAACAACAATTCTGGAAATAATAAAAACAGTAATAACAGTGATAATGGCGATGACAGCGGAGATGATGAACCAGAGACACCGCCGACAGATGAACGTGATGACAGCGAATAAGAGGTTCAGTAAATGAAAAAGTACGCAGTAGGATTTGATCTGGGCGGAACGACATGCAAGGTAGGATTCTTTGAGACGAGCGGAAAGCTTCTCGAAAAGTGGGAAGTACCGACTGACAAGAAGGATGGCGGGGATCATATCATCCCGAATCTTGCAGAAAATATCAGGAGCTACCTCGGTGGCAAGAAGATTTCTGTAGATGAGGTTGAAGGAGCCGGAATCGGAGTTCCGGGAGCCGTTACACCAGACGGATACGTCAATAAATGCGTGAACCTGGGGTGGAATGACAAGCGGGCAGTAGCAGACCAGATGACAGAGCTATGCGGATTTCCTGTAAAAGTAGGAAATGATGCCAATGTGGCAGCAATGGGCGAATACTTCATGGGAGCCGGTAAAGGCTCCCAGAGTATGGTCATGGTGACACTCGGTACCGGAATCGGCGGCGGAATCGTAATAGAGAACAAGCTTCTTGTAGGATTCACCGGAGCAGGCGGAGAGATCGGTCATATCCATGTGGATGATGATGAGACAGAAGACTGCGGATGCGGAAATAAGGGCTGTATAGAGCAGTATGCATCAGCCACAGGAATCGTAAGGGTTGCGCACAGAATGCTGCTCAGAGAGAGCATTGATTCACCGCTTCGCACGATGGAGCACATATCAGCGAAGGATGTCTTCGATCAGGCAAAAGAAGGTGACACCCTCGCCAATATGATAGCTGATGAAGTCGGAAAGAGACTCGGCAAGATGATTGCAATCGTTGCAAATGTCATCAATCCTGAGGTGTTTATCCTTGGAGGAGGTGTATCAAAGGCAGGCCATATCCTGATCGAGAAGATCCGCCCATCATTTGAGGAATATGCATTCCATGCATGCAAGGATACACGCATTATGCTTGCGACACTCGGAAACGACGCAGGTATCTACGGCGGTGTAGGCCTTGTGCTTAGTTAAAAAGTTCTTGCAATTGCCGAACGAGCGTGATATAATATCATTCGTTCGGTTGCAAACGATGCGTGGCTCAGCTTGGTAGAGCGCTGCGTTCGGGACGCAGAGGTCGCTGGTTCAAATCCAGTCGCATCGATTCAATTAAGAGGCTAAGGGTTTTACAATCCTTAGTCTTTTTTACGATATGGAGGGAATTATGTACAGAAAGTGGGCTATGATTACCGGAGCAGGTTCCGGTATCGGAGAGGAATTCGCCGTTCAGCTGTCGGACATGGGATACAGCATGATTCTGATGGGAAGGACGAGGGAGAAGCTCGAGTCAGTAAGAAAAAAACTCCTCAAGAGACAGAAAGCATACAATAAAAAGCACGAGTCCAGGAATCAGAAGATCATGATCGTAGCAAAGGATCTGTCAACTGATTCAGGCCTATACTCGGCAGCAGATCAGATAAAAAGCATCATCGCGCAGGAATCCGGAGTACCGGCCATTTTTATCAACTGTGCAGGATTCGGTGCCGTGGGTGAATTTACGGAAATCGGCATTGATGTCCAGGAGAAAATGGTAGACGTCAATGTCCGGGCAGTGATGCTTTTTACATATAGAATGATAGAAATGATGGAAAAGTCAGGCGGCGGCAGGATCATGAATGTCGCAAGCTCGGCAGGGCTGTTCCCAGGCGGACCGTATATGTCGGTCTATTATGCTACTAAGTCATTTGTGGTGAGTTTCACGAACGGAGTCAGAAGAGAGCTCAGGGAAAAGGGCAGCAGGGTGAAGCTGTCAAGTCTGTGCCCGGGACCTGTGAATACACCATTCAATATAAAGGCCGGTGTCAGGAACGCGCTGCGTGGCATAAGTGCCAGAAGCTGCGTGAAATCAGCTATCAGAGGCATGAAGCATGACAGAGCAGTCATAGTTCCGGGTCTGTCGATAAAGGCAGCAGCACTTGGAGCAAAGATACTGCCGTCAGGCCTGATGCTTCCGCTTGTAGCACATCAGCAGAAAAAGAAAATGTAATATCTGAAAGGATAAGAAAGTGAACGAGGAAAACAACCAGACCAGTTTCTGGAGCGATGAAAACGCAGAGAACAGGGAACCGGTGCAGAAGACAAACTGGGTAAAAGAGTTTATTTCATGGATAATGATGGTAGTCATTATCCTTGCAGCAGTCTGGGTACTGACGAATTTTGTCATAGTCAATGCCAGAATTCCGTCAGGATCAATGGAAAATACGATCATGACAGGCGACAGGCTCATAGGAACCCGCTTTTCATACTGGTTTGACGGGCCGAAGAGAGGAGATATAGCTCTGTTCCACTGGCCAGTAGACCCGGATACCATTTATATCAAGCGTGTGATCGGGCTTCCAGGAGACACAGTCACGATCAAGGACGCCAAGATATACATCAATGACAGCAAGACACCGCTGAAAGAGGACTATCTGAAGGAAGACTGGGTCGTCGAAAATGACGGATACGTGTTCCATGTGCCGAAGGACAGCTATCTGATGCTCGGGGACAACAGAAATAATTCACAGGACAGCCGCTACTGGGCTGAAGTAGCGCTCGATGACGGAGTCGCGAAGAACGAAAAAGAAGCAGCAAAGTACACCTATGTGAAGAAGGATGCCTTTATAGGGAAGGCTTGGTTCCGCTATGTGGGCGGATTCAAGCTTCTGACCAACACAGCACATTACGACTGATGAGGAGACAGGACTATGCGCGACATAGTTAAAAATATTAAAGGATACTGGGTCGTATCCATACTCACACCTATTGCAATGCTTGTAGAAGTGGCTATGGAGATGATTCTCCCGAGCCTGATGGCAGGCATCATAGATGACGGTGTCAATAAAGGCAACCAGACTGTGATCCTGCAGGATGGCGGCTGGATGCTTGTTGTGGCTCTGGTCGGACTGGCAGCAGGCGTCGCAGGCGGACTCTTCGGAGCCAGGGCATCTGCCGGACTTGCGAAGAATCTCAGAGGATCAATGTTCCGCAAGATCCAGACCTATTCCTTTGAAAATATAGACAGATTCGAGAGTTCATCACTGATCACAAGGCTTACAACAGATGTCACCAATGTGCAGAACGCATATATGATGCTTCTTCGTATGGGAATGAGAGCACCGGCATCAATGATCGTAGCACTTGCGATGTCATTTGCAGTCAGCAGACAGATGGCTATGATCTATGTGTATGCGCTTATTTTCCTCGTGGTCATCATAGGAATCATGCTGCCGGTGATCAGCAGAATGTTCCAGAAGGTATTTAAGAAATACGATGCGATGAACGAGAGTGTTCAGGAAAATGTATCCGCGATCCGCGTGGTCAAGGCGTACGTCCGTGAGGACTATGAAAACAAAAAGTTCCAGAGGAAGAGCGCAGTTATCTATAAGAATTTCCTGAAGGTCGAGAAGATCATGACTCTGATCATGCCAGTCATGATGGGAACGGTATATGTATGTATCCTTCTTCTGTCATGGAACGGCGCAAAGCTCATAGTCGGTGGATCACTGCAGACCGGAGAGCTGGTTCAGCTGCTCACCTACTGCATGAGTATTCTGATGAGTCTCATGATGTTTGCAATGGTTGCAATGATGATCCTGATGAGTACAGCATCTATCCAGCGTATCAGTGAAGTACTCGATGAGAAGCCGGCAATCGAGAATCCTGAGAATCCTGTTATGGAGATAAAGGACGGGAGCATCGACTTCGATCACGTCAATTTTTCCTATCTGAGAAATGACAACTACGTCCTGTCGGATATAGACCTGCATATCAAGAGTGGAGAGACGATCGGTATCATCGGAGGCACGGGAAGCTCAAAGTCCACGCTGGTGAGCCTTATCAGCAGGTTGTATGATGTATCAACCGGAGCTGTGAAGGTTGGTGGAGTCGATGTCCGTAATTACGACCTCGAGAAGCTGAGAGACAGCGTATCCGTGGTGCTGCAGCAGAATCTGCTTTTCTCCGGGACCATATACGACAATCTCAGATGGGGTGATAAGAATGCGACAGATGAGGAATGCCAGAGAGCGGCAGAGCTCGCCTGCGCAGACGAATTCATCAATAGATTCCCTGATGGATACAATACAATGATCAGTCAGGGCGGAACGAATGTATCGGGAGGCCAGAGGCAGAGGCTCTGTATAGCGAGAGCACTGCTTAAGAAGCCGAAGGTGCTGATACTCGATGATTCAACGAGCGCCGTGGATACGTCTACGGATGCGAAGATCAGAAAGGCATTCAGGGAAGAGATTCCTGGAACCACGAAGCTCATCATCGCACAGAGGATCAGCTCCGTGCAGGATGCAGACAGGATAGTGGTCATGGACGAGGGCCGGATAAATGGCATCGGAACCCATGACGAGCTCCTTCAGACAAATGCAATCTACAGGGATGTGTACGAATCACAGGCCGGTGGATCGGGAGATTTCGACGAAAAGGAGGAAGACTGATGCCGGCACCGGGAAGAAATAATGCAGGCCGCGGAGTGAAGCGGACAAAGGAAGAAAAGCAGCAGGCAAAAGCCACGATGAAAAGGCTGTTCAGTGATATTTTCAAAAACTACCCTGTGCACCTGATTCTGGTGGTGGTTTTCATCATAACAAGCGTACTGGCGAATGTCCAGGGTACACTTTTTACTCAGACGCTTATCGACAGCTATATCACGCCGATGCTGAAGGACGGAAGCCACGACTTCGGACCACTGCTTGATGCGATCAGAAGAGTCGCAGCTTTCTATATTATTGGTATTCTTTCGACATATCTCTACAATCTCCTGATGATCTATGTCAATCAGGGAATGCTCAAGCGGCTGAGAGATGCGATGTTCACGCACATGGAGAGCCTGCCGATCAGGTACTTCGATACGCATGCGCATGGCGATATCATGAGCTGCTATACAAATGATATCGATACGCTGCGTCAGATGATAAGCCAGTCGATACCGCAGATCATCAATGCGTCATTTACGCTGGTGGCGGTGCTGATCTCAATGATCTATCTGTCACCGATCCTGACACTCATCACTCTGGGAATGACAGTTGTGATGATATTTGTCACTGGAAAAGCAGCTTCGCTGTCAGGCAGGTTCTACACCCAGCAGCAGTCGGACCTCGGTGAGCTGAACGGTGATATCGAGGAAATGATGAACGGCCAGAAGGTCGTCAAGGTCTTCAACCATGAGGAGCAGGCAATCGAGGATTTCGATAAGCTGAACGACGCTCTGTACAAGAGTGCTTCAAATGCTAATGGATATGCGAATATCCTCGGACCTATCAACAACCAGCTCGGAAATGTGAGCTATGTGCTGGTCGCTGTAGTCGGCGGGGCAATGGCTATTTCAGGATTCTCGGGTCTCACACTCGGAAAGCTGGCCAGTTTCCTGACATTCAATAAGAGCTTTAATATGCCGATCCAGCAGGTGTCACAGCAGATCAACTTCATCGTGATGGCTATGGCTGGTGCCAGACGTATATTTGCACTGCTTGATGAGAAGTCTGAGACAGATGAGGGATATGTGACGCTTGTCAATGCGAAGGAAGAAAATGGCAGGCTCACGGAGACTCCTGAGAGAACAGGCGAATGGGCATGGAGACATGAGCATCAGGCTGACCATACGGTTGATTACCGCAGGCTCGAGGGCGATGTGGTCATGGAGGATGTAAACTTCGGATATGTGCCGAACAAGCAGGTACTCTATGACATCAATCTGTATGCAAAGCCGGGTCAGAAGGTCGCATTTGTCGGTGCTACCGGTGCCGGCAAGACTACGATTACGAACCTGATCAACCGTTTCTACGATGTAGAGGACGGCAAGATCAGATACGACGGTATCAATATAAATAAGATAAAGAAGCCGGACTTGCGCAGATCGCTTGGGATTGTGCTTCAGGATACGCATCTGTTTACCGGAACTGTGGCTGAAAATATCCGGTATGGCAAGCTCGATGCAACTGATGAAGAAGTCAGGGAAGCGGCGAAGCTCGCCAATGCAGATGGCTTTATCAATCATCTGAAAAATGGTTACGATACTGTGCTGAAGGGTGATGGAGCGAATCTGTCGACCGGTCAGAGACAGCTCCTTGCAATAGCGCGTGCGGCAATTGCTGATCCGCCGGTACTGATACTGGATGAAGCGACATCATCAATTGATACCAGAACTGAGCGCATAGTTCAGGAAGGTATGGATCATCTGATGGCAGGCCGTACTACATTTGTCATAGCGCACAGGCTCTCGACGATCCGCAACTCCGATGTGATCATGGTACTGGATCAGGGTCATATCATTGAGCGAGGCAACCATGAAGAGCTCATGGCAAAGCAGGGCAAGTACTACCAGCTGTATACAGGCCGAATCGTGAATGCGTGATATGTCAGAGAACATCGAACGTACAAGGGAATATTGAAGTTTCTATAAGAAAAAAGTGTCCTGCGGGGCGCTTTTTTCAGTTGAAACAAATTTTATTGATAAAAAAATCACCCAGCAAATTCGAAATATGGTAAACTATTTTCATATATTGTCGAAATAATAAATAGATATGTATAATTATGCCCTGAAACGGGCGGTAACAGACAATTGACGATATAGTATATATAGATTTGTGAACCGGAGGAAAGATGATGAAAGGTACACAGAATAAGGGAAAAGGAATACTGAAGAAGACAGCCGCGCTGGCACTCGCCGTGATGACATTCGCGACGTCTTTTTCGTGTGACTATGCGGCAGTCGGCGCCTTCGCAGCAGAAGTGTCGAAAGACGCTGCCCAGGCATCAGGCAATGCAGTGAAGAGCATGACCGCAAGGGTAGGGGTAACGAAGAAAAAAGCTACTGCAACAAAGAAGACCACAGCGTCCAGCACAAAGAAAAAGGCGACAGCGAAGGCGCCGATTCGTCGTAGTCCGACAAGACAGGACGAGGGAGCTGAGCTCAGTGAGTCAGACCGTACTGTAATAACGGGAAACTGGAAGGTAGTGTTTGATGATGATGAGAATTATGGATCACCAATAAAAGTTAAGTCAACAAATCAGAACGGTGTTTCTGCCACATATATTGGATATATATATGATGGAGATACTGAAACACCTGTAAATCCGGAGGTGACTGTATATTATAATAATTCAAAACTTACAAAAGGGAAAAACAAGGATTATACTGTAGGTTATGGAAATAATAATACATACAGCAAAGGCAATGGAGGTCTTACAGGGACAGTAACCATCAATCCGACAAGTGATTGGCAGAGCAGTAATAACGATGTAGGATGTAAGATTTCATTCTATATACAAAGGTCTATTACCACTGTAGATGGCGCAGTAAAACTGTATCCATCGGGTAATGAAAACGATCTTCATAATGTTACCTTTAAGAATATGAATGGACAGGCTGAAGGATCGTTCCAGTATAATGGCTCACCAGTTGAGCCTGTTGTCAAGGTTGTAAAGTCATATGACGCAGATCAGATACCTCAATGGGAGGATGTAACTTCTGCAAATACAACTGTTACATATAGCAACAATGAGGGAGCTACCACTAAGGCTAAGGTTAAAGCGCAGATTCCATCTGATTCTATCTACGCGGGTGAAACTATCTCTATTCAGTATACAATCACAGCATCACCTCTTCAGTCAGACTGGTTTACAGTGGATGATGGTGGTACATACAACGGAATAGCGCATACTCCTAAAGTGACAGTATCAGGAGCGACACTGGAACAGGGAACAGATTATTCCATAGAATATAAGAATAATACAGATGCAGGAGACAATGCATCTGTAGAGATAACAGGAAAGGGTAATTATTCTGGTACAGTAACTAAGAATTTCACTATATCTCCAAAAAAGGCAGTGACTGGCAGTGGAGAACTTGATAGCAGCGAATTCACAATGGAACCTCTTAGTGGCGTATACAGAGGTGGTGATCCTGTAGAACCTGTACCGCAGATCACATATAGCCCGATAGATAGTAGTAGTGGCAAACCAATTCAGGATTCTAAGGGCAAGAATGTTGTCAAGACACTAAAAGCTGGAACGGATTTTGATGTAACGTATACGAATAATAAAGCAATCAAAGAATCATCTGATTCAGATGCGCCTACAGCTCATATTGTTTTTAAAGGTAATTATGCGGGAAAATTTGATGATAAATTCTCAATTACTAAAAGTAGAATAAATTCAGATGGTGCGACTGTTTCTCTTGATGGCAAGACAGCAACTGTTTCTAATAAGAATAATAGTGCTGTGACATCTACAGTTGGCAGCGATGATACTTTTTCAACTGATTATGACCCGATAGATAGTGAAGTCCCTCAGTTTGTGGTAAGAGTCGGTAATAAGACACTTGTTTCTGAAAAAGATTATACGGCATATACTATAGATAATAATACTAAGACTAAGACGTCAAAGTTGAACATAGAGCCAACGTCAGGCGAACATAAATGGCCTTCTGTAACTGAAAATAGTTGGAAATGGGTACTGACGCTTACTGGTCAGGGAAATTATTCTGGCACGATCAAGGTACAGTTTTCGGTAGATAGGCTGAAGCTCAGTGATAATTCTATTTCATTAGAGTCTGCAACAATCGGCGATGATGGTAATGCTAATGTAACACTTCAGTATACATCTAAGCAAAATTCTGCTAATAAAACTATCAAAGCAAAAGAGAATAATATAACAAACTTTGATATAAAGGTGGATACGGGCAAGAAGGCTCAGAAAGATGCAACAATTACTCTTACAGGCAAAGGCAATTATACTGGGACAAAGTCTGTCAAAGCAAGCAAAGGCTATGATTTATCTGATGAAAATGTAACTTCAACTGATTACGGCTCTCAGATTATGATATTGCTGTTCAATCCATATACTGGTGAGCTTATTAATGGAACACAGGATAGAGCTCATGCAATGGTATATTATGGAGCAAATGTCAGACCTAAAGTGGTATTGCTTAGAAGGATTGATGGAACGAATAATGTCACATCAAGCGGAAGCGGAGCTAATACTACACCAGAATATACATACAGACAGCTGACTGAAGGTACAGACTATTCAGTAAGTGCACCGACAAGAGTAGCAGGATCATATAGTTCTGAGACTAATACATGGAAATACACTATCGATGTTTCGGCAGACAGTGATTCTTCAGTGTTATATAATAGCAAATCAAAACCTAGAACAATAACTTACTATGTTGGACCACTGGATCTCAGCAAGAATACTGAGATGAATAAAAATACTACGAATACTGGTGACCTAGTGAGCATTACACCGGATAATAGTGCGCTGACGAGTTACAGTGATATTAATACAATCCTTGGTCAGGTAAAACTCTATGTGAAACCATCAAATGTTGGTCAGGAGGTAATCTCTGTTCTTTCTGGCGATTATGCCAGAGCAAAGCTTGAGGGAACTACAGACAATAAAAAAATCACCTGGACTGCACCTAACTACTGGACCTCAGCTGCAAACCAGCAGGGTGAAGAACTGAAAGGAACAACCGATTTTACACTTAACAGTCTGAATACAGATAAAAAGACTGTAGTAGCAACAGGTGTGAATAATTACTACGGAAGCTATACAATTCATCTGGATCAGGTAGACATAGGAAGCAGTACTGATTTCGAAATCAGCCCGTTTACTGCAGATAATCCATGGAATGGAGATCCTGTATTTCCGGAGGTAGGACTGCATCAGAAGTCTACCGACTCTCAGATAGCCGGAACGAATTATTATGTGATCTACAAGGATAAGAGTGGACATCAGTATGTGCTTTCAACATATGCAAACAATGATCCGTCAAGTCCTGTAAGTAAGATTACAGATAATTTCACAATCTCAAAAGGTGCTGATGGCGTGGTAACGGCCACAACGAACGCAGCTGATACTATCACAAAAGACAGCACCCAGATCGATCCTATCGATGGAACAACGGTCAATAAGGCCAGTTATTTCATTGGCGCTGATAAGAACTATTCAGTAACCATTAGGATGAAGACCAGCAATGAGAATACAACAAAACTGACTGGCCAGATCGGTCCTCAGAAGTATGCAGTATCACGACAGAGTGTAAATGACAAGATCAACTGGGAATTTACAACAAAAAGCATTACCTATAAGGGATTTAAAGATGGGAATGCACTGACACCTCTACCACAACTGACAGCTGATGATGAATCAGTGACAGAGCCTGGGACAAAACTTGAGATCACAAGTGCGGAAGACGGCTCACCACTTAGTAACAGTAATTATAAGCTGAATCCTAATAAGGGCGAGAATAATTACTTTGCATATCCGGGGGTCAAGGAAGTTGCAATCACAGGTATTGGCAAATATGCTGGTACAAGCACGGCTACATATACTGTAACAGGTAATCTGGGTAGACTGTATGATAAGGGCTATTTTACATTCAGAGTAGGTGATTATACTTTCGATTCAAACAGAAGGCTTACGGTATACACTACAGATTCGGGTACATTCAGAACTGCAAAGGATCAGGATATAGATCTAAATGATGTACATATTTCTATACCTGAAGTCGGAATAGATCTGCAGGAAGGTACGGACTACACAATATCTACCAAGCAGATAACAGGCTCGGGATCTGTTGATATCACAATTACAGGTAAAGGTGTTTATACTGGTAGTAGCACGATTAAACTAAATGTAGTTGAGAGCAGAGCCAACCTGCAGTGGGCGTCAAATAACAGTGATACTCTGGAGCTTCCTTATAGACAGGATGGATACAGACTGGGTGAAAGTGAACTTGCAATATTCAGTCAGTATTCTGGAAAGAATATCAGTCTGACCCAGATATCTGGTACAGATGAATCTACAGGTGACAGAGTTAGCATTACTGGTACATCAAGTGATAATTCAAATCTTGATCCTAGACAGGATTCAAATGAAGTAAAGCCAACACTGACCAAGGTAGGTACCTATACTATCACTATCTCAGGACCACCTGCTGCAAACCAGACATCAACGCTTACTCTTTCAATAAAGTATAATCTTTCAACGGCAACTGTTGATGGAATTGGCGGACCATATCCGTATACAGGCAGTGACCCATATACGGATGATACAGGTTTCAGAAACGCTATATCTGTAACTGTGGATGGAAAGAAACTTACAGTCGGATCTGACTATACGATCAGCAGAGCACAGGTACGTGGTTCATATGCAAATGCTGGAAGCCATGATATTACTATAGATCCTACATCATATAGTAAGTACTGGAGCGACCCGAGACCATCATATGCATATGTTGTAAATCCGCTGAATATAGACCAGAATATGCATGCAGCTGATCTGACTACGAATCTGACATATAATGGTGCAGAGCAGTCTATACCTGATTCGGATTTCGTTGGCAAAGTCACATATGACGGAATTAAAGCTCCACTGGTAAAGGGAACGGATTACGATGTCAGCTATCCTGATGGCATCAAGGATGTTAGCAGCAGATCTGATTATAAGCTGAGATATCTGGTAACAGGTAAAGGAAATTATGCTGGAGCAGCTACCTATGGCTACTTTATAATAAAACCTTATAATCTCAAGGATAGCGGAAAAATTACTATACCAAATCAGTATTACGGTGGCGCTGGAGTCGATGTCATTCCACAGACGATATCTCTCAATGAGTTCACGACACCACTTGAAATTGATACAGACTATACGGCTGTAGGTACTGGCAGGAATTCATCTATATCAACTGGTTCTGATAAGGCAAAGGTGAGGATTACAGGAAAAGGCAACTTTACCGGAACAGTAGATGAAGAGTACATAATCCAAAAACTCAGGATAGAAGATGCAAATGTAAATATCACTAATCTTGACTATACTGGAGATTACTTTACAAATCCTAATGATTATGTATCAGTTACCATTCCGGTTAATGGCGGAAAACAACTGACGTATGATAAGGATTATACTCTGCGTATTGTCCGTACTGCAGATGGTGAAGGTAATCCGGTAAATCAGGAGATAAAACCGGTTGGTAAGCTGATAGATGCTGGTGATTACGATGTTATCGTAGAGGCCAAGAGTGGAAGTGAGCTGGTTCAGGGAACTGAACATACAAAGGCTGATCTCCATATTGAGCCAAAGGATATAAGCGGAGATGCATCAGACTTCTCTGTATCAAATGCGGAGTGGACAGGTAATCCTGTAAAACCGGATGTATATAGAGGAAGTACAAAGGTTGACAGTTCGTGGCTCAAATATACAGGAGATATTACAGATGCCTGCGGTACTCTTGAAGAAATGCGTGCTGTGAATTCCGGATTTGAGGAAAGCAACCTGCCTACAGTCACAGTGACAGGACATGGAAACTTCAAGGGTTCGGTACCGCTTCATTTTACGATTGGCCATTCATTCAGTGGTGCTACAGTATCAGTGAATGGTGGAAGAATAATATATAATGGAGATAGTCACAATAATCTCTCATTTACCATCTCTCATCCGAACAGAAATGTGGATACGAGTAAAGTGAAATATGAGGTAAAGTATCCGGATGATATGGTAAATGCTGGTGATAAATCGGTCGTTCTTACAGCCATAAATGGTGGCCCGCTTTATGGCACCAAGACAGTAAGAGTAACTATTTACCCTATTAGTGGAAGTACATGGACAGCGGAATTCACTGGGCTTCAGATGGATTCAAGCGGTATGTACTATGCTCAGTATCAGGGAGCTCCTATTACTCCTGAAGTCAAGGCATATGTACTGACCACAGCAGGACAGAGAACAGAAATACCTCTCCAGCCGAGTGAGATCACCTACGCCAACAACAACGCTGCCGGTACTGCTTCTGTGACTATCAAGCCTCAGAACTACGAAGGCACTAAGGTGCTCTACTTCAAGATAAATGGAGTGGATATCAGCCAGGACAACAATGTGTATGTGGCATTCTCTGATGGAATCACGAGGAGAAAGTACACTGGCAGTGCTATCCAGCCGGCTGTGACCGTGACATTTGCAGGAAATAAGGGAACCGTGGTCCTGACTAAGGACAGGGATTACTCTCTGACATATACGAATAATACCAAGGCCGGTGCAGCTAATGTAAAGATCACCGGTATCGGAAACTATAGCGGCAGCAGGGATCTGCCATTCAATATCTGGGCTGATCTGAACGACAGGACTTCTACATTTACTATACCGAAGCAGATGTATACCGGAGAGCCGATCACGACTCTTCAGGGTGCAACGCTCAAGGCCGGTGGCAATGACCTTGCAGCTGGAACTGACTACACACTGAGCATTACTTCGACCGATGCCTACAGGACAAAGGGTACGGCAATATTTACAGCACAGGGCCCATACTATGAAGGCACCAGAACTGTACAGTTCGACATCGGAAATGATGCTTCGATGTACAATGTCATCGGAGTCGCAAGTTCATATGTATTCGATCATCAGGCACACAAGCCTGTTCCAGTCGTGACAGACAAGCAGGGTCAGGTATACGAGACAAACTCAGTCGTATACTCGAATACGAGTGATGGAGATGCCTGCATCAATGCCGGTAATGTCAGAATGACCATTTCGATCACGAGCCATGGCCAGACAGTGAGTATCCCTTACAACTACACGATCGAGTCGAAGAACATCAATACAGCAACATTCACACCACTTAGTGATGTGAATTACAATGGGAAAGCTCACAGACCGTCAGTGCGTATCACTGAGGGAACCAGACTCCTGACAGGAACAAGTACCTCCAATGACGGAAATGCCGATTATGTTGTATCGTATTTCAACAATACTCTTCCGGGCAAAGCTCAGGTAGTAGTAACAGGAATCAACAATTACACAGGAACAGCCAACCTTTACTTTGATATCAATGTAAAGTCTGCTCCACAGATGATAGTGACAGCAATGCCTAGCGGCAGACTCAAGGTAACCTGGAAGAAGGTCAGCGGAGTCAGCGGATACAGAGTTTTCTATACTCCTACAAATGGAACACAGAAACAGGTCAATGTATCTGGTAGCAAGAAGTCGACTTATCTGACAGGACTCACAAGAGGAGTTGTCTACACTGTAGGTGTACAGAGCTATATCACTGCAAACGGAGTGAATGGTTATAGTTCAGCATCTGTCCAGCAGATAGCTACATCTACGAGCAAGCCTACGATCACCTCTGCAAAGAGCACAGGCAAGGGCAGGATCAAGATTACCTGGAAGAAGGTATCGAATGCCACAGCCTATATGGTCTACAGAAAGACAAGCGGCAGCAGTAAGTGGACTCGTGTTAAGACTACAAAGAGCACTTCATTCACCAATACAGGGCTGAAGAGCGGCACGAGATATACCTACAAGGTCATCTCATACAAGCAGTCAGGTGTAAAGAGGAGCTTCAGCAAGTATTCTAACGGCAGGACAGTAAGAGCAAAGTGAATCACCTATGGTGATCATGGAGCCGGGCAGCAGTGCCCGGCTTCTTTTTGACTAAGAAAAGGAATCGTGATAATATATCACTCATGAGCAGCAAAGAGATAGATGAGGCCATGAGGCCTTATATCGAGAAGGAAAAGTCAGAACAGAAACAGGAATCTGAAGACAAGAAAGACAAGCCCGAAGTGAAGCCAATCGAGGGAGAGGGCGACGGACTTGTAGAGATAAATGGTGTCAGGAAATTCAGGCTCGGAGAGTATATTTTTGACAACTTTCATGAATACCGTGACGGCATGGAGGATCTGGAGAAGATACGGATCATTGAAGACAAGATCGATATGAATGATCCGAAGATGGTCCTGCGCCTGTACAATACGATCCGTGACGGTCAGATAGTATTCAAGACAAAGATAGGTGAGGATTTTTTTTCTCATCTCGGAGACAAGGTCGCTGACAAGTCGGTCGGGTTGCTGAAGGACAAGGAAGTCGTAGATACAGCCGAAGGACAGGTGAAGTACCAGAGATATCTCGGAATGGCCATTATCACAGTGGCAGCAGTGCTTTTCGCATATTTCGGGTTCAGACAGTTTGATGATTATCTGAATACGAGGCGGATCCAGCAGGCACAGAAGCAGACAGAGCAGGATGCAAGGGAATCGTCAGCATCAGGTGGCAGGGCATCTGCAGACAAGGCAGCTGATCTGAAGGGCAAGGATCCTTTTAAGCGTACGAAGACAGTCAATGAGAAGGATCTGAAGGTACTGAGTGAGTACAGGTCCCTGAAGAAGGAGCATCCTGATATGGTTGGCTGGCTCAGGATAGATGACACAGATATCAACTATCCGGTCATGCAGAAGGAAAAGGACAACTCATACTACCTGTCACATGCCTTTGATGGCACGAATAGTACAGCCGGCGCCCTTTTCATGGACTACAGATCAGACTCTGTCAATCCGACGACGAATACCATCATCTATGGCCATAATATGAAAAATAGCACGATGTTCGGCAGTCTGAAGAAGTACCTGAGCGAGAATTATTTCAACAAGCACAGGACGATAAAGTTCGATACTGTATACGAGCACAGAGAGTATGAGATAGTAGCTGTCTGCCTGGCAAAGGTGCAGACATCTGACGAGGATACATTCAGGTACTACAATTTCATCCAGGCCAATAATGAAAATGAATGGGATGCATTTGTTGAGAGTGTCGGCGGAATGGTAGTAAATGGCGGCATGGATGTGAAGGCTGGGGATGAACTCCTGACTCTGTCTACATGTAATAATTATGTAGAGGATGGCCGTCTCTTCATTGTGGCAAAGCGGATTAATGAGTGATTGTGGCCCTTTTTGAGTTGAAACACGCTTTTTATTGCTGTATAATTATTGAATAAGACACATTTATTTCGGAGGAAATTACAGGGAATAATACATGACAAAGAGTACAAAAATAGGATGGATACTCATCACGGCGGCCCTTGTGATGGCTGTCTGGGTGTTCACATCTCATAGCTCGGAGGCAGATCAGACGACCGATGCGGGATTTGTACTGAATGATTCAGGGACAGAACTCAAGTCATATCAGGGTTCCGGAGGATCAGTGCAGGTACCTGACGGCGTCACGACCATTGACTCAGGAGTGTTCGCGAACAATTCGTCGATCACTAATGTATCGCTTCCGAATTCTGTCACGACTCTCGGCAGCAGGGCCTTCTCAGGTGCGACGAATCTCAGGAGTGTCACACTCGGCAGAGTGACCAGCATTCCGGCCAGTACCTTCCAGAACTGCATGAGCCTGACATCTGTGTCGATCCCGTCCACAGTGACAGGCATCGGATCACAGGCGTTCTATGGATGCGCAGCACTCGGATCGATCACGATTCCGGGAGGCGTCAGCTCGATCAATGCGAATGCTTTTGGTGAGTGCAACAATCTGACATCAATATCGGCATCGAACAGCTTCTATTCGTCATATGACGGATGCCTGTACAATGCTTCAGGGTCGAGACTCATTCTGGTTCCACCAGGCAAGTCTTCGGTATCATTTTCATCGAATGTGAGAACGATAGGTTCACGTTCATTCTCATACAACCGCAATATCAGCTCAGTGAGCATTCCGAATTCGGTAGATGCCATAGAATCCGGAGCTTTCACGAATTCGGCAGTATCCTCTATCACGATACCGAGATCTGTAGTGAGCATCGGTTCGCAGGGCAGCTGGAAGCCGGGAGAGATGTATGGATACCAGAATAGTGCAGCGAAGACGTATGCGAACAGCAACGGAATCACCTTCATAGCACTTGATCCGGGCAGAGGTTCAAACTCCGATACGGCAAACGGCAGCAGCAGTTCCAGCGGCATCACCAATAATGATGATCCGGATGCCCCGTCAGACGATCCGCAGAACAATGACGATCCTGATTCTCCATCGAATGACAACAACGGCGGAAATAGTAATAATAGTAACGGAAAGAAAAATAACGGCGGCAGCGGTGCCAGTGGTAATGCCAGCAAGGGCGGCAAGGCCATAAATGGCGGTGGAAACGGCGGATCGAATGCCAATTCCGGCGGAAAGGGCGCCAGCTACAATGGCAAGGATGTGACACCGAAGACAGCAGATATCAGCATAGATATCAGGTATATCTTCTGTGCAGTGATCCTTCTCCTTGGAGTCTTCATCATGGTATGGGGCAACAAGAGAAAATACAGCATAGTCAGAAAGCAGACTAAAGAGGCATAAAAAAAGAACCCCGCGAGGGGCTCTTTTTATTGCTCTGTTGTCTGTGATTCAGGAAGCTTTATCTGGTATTCGTTCGAACTTCGGAATATCGTATCATTCGATCCGAGCTGGTTGACGACTATGTAATCGCCGTCCCGGATGTGGTCTGAATCTATCGTGAGCACCTGTCCACTGACGTAGGTGGTGTTCACTTTTTCACCATTGACGTATACCTTCGACCACGGTGTGAAGTTCTCACCGTAGATATGGAGCTTGTTATCGAAAATGTACGTCCTGTCAATCTTTACACCTCTGATACCCATTACCAGGTCTGATGCAGGATACATATCAACACCGTGATATGCGTATCTCTTGCCGTAGAGCAGATCGTACTGCAGAGTCTCGAGATTCTGCAGGTATTTCGGAGATTCAGGATTGACCTGTCTCTCTGTCATAGTCTGGTTGTAATCAACGATCGTACCGCCATGGATACCAAGTCTGTCGAAGTACTCAGAAACGAGCTGGTAGCTTGTCAGATCCTGATCCTGCTTCTCCATGCCGAAGTTGTTCCAGGTGATATATTTTGTCTTGTAGATATCACCTGTCTTGACATCGCTGTTCCTTAGGCCCATGGTAGGGAGATGGTCACCGAAGCAGATGAGCAGTGTAGGCTCACCACGCTTTGAGAGCATATCCGTGTATTCCTTCAGGAAGCGGTCTGTATTGTGGAGCATATTGATGTAGTATTCCCACATCCATTTGTGCTCTTCATCGCTGCCCTTGAGCTTGACCGTGTATTCAGGATTCTTGATGACCTGCTGCTTCGGATAGTCACCGTGAGTACCGACGGTGATGGTGTAGCAGTAGTCAGGTCCCTTTGTAGAATCAAGAGCATCCTTAGTGGCTCCGACGAGGATATCATCGGTAGGCCAGGTCTTGAGAGGAGTGTAATCCGTGATATCAAGAAGTTCCTTCGAAGTGAAGGTATCAAAACCCATCTGTGAAAAAGCATTCGCACGGCTGTAGAAATTGCCGCCGTTGTTGTGGACGACGTGTGTGCCGTAGCCTAGCTTCTCGATGACATCGGCTGTACTCTCACAGTCGGTCTTCTTGAGGATGGTCTTCTGTGGATACTCACCAGGTCCGAAGAACTTGCAGCTCATGCCGGTGAGTATTTCGAACTCTGTATTACAGGTACCGGCACCGACTACAGGCACTGTGCAGTGACCGGTCGAATATTTCTTCTCGAGCTCATGGAAATAAGGAATCGGGTCCTTATTGTATGTGAGAGCCGGGTAATCATCAATATCGAAGTATGATTCGAGGAGAACCACGATGATATTCGGCTTTACCTTTCCAATAGTGGAAGGACCCTTCTCGGTATCCTTAATTATATTGTCAACAGTCTTTGCAGAATAGTTCTTCGGCTGGTTCATGCCGCGGCCGAGCATCGACATTGCAAAACCGTATCCGTAGCCATAATCGAGATAACCCTGCGCCAGATTACCGAAATATGTGGCAAGCACGCCGGTACCCTGACAGATCTTCGTCACTGGGAACAGGCTTGCGACGCCGATTCCGAATACTGCGAGACGCACCCACAGCTTGGTCTTCGGCTTCTGCTTGTGTCCCTTTATATGAAGGATGATCATCAGGAACACATATATCAGTATCGCTATGAGACAGATGCCTGCCTGCTGTGCCGTGAAGTACTTCGTGTTCTGCATCGTGAGCAGATCGCCGATCATGCTGATATCGGTGAATCCGAACGGCGTCACACGGTTCGTCAGAATGATCGAATTGATGATACCGAAGAGTATCACAATAGCCGATATCACGAGCCTTGCAAAAGTGCGCCTCGGTGTCACGAAGACCAGCAGCAGGATCACGTATATGATATATGAATTATACAAAAATGGAAGGGGATGCTCTGCAATGAAACCAAAGCCCTCCAACAATGAGTGACGGCTCAGTGATTCATTGACCAGGCATAGAAGCATTGCCCATGGGATGTGAAGAATCAGAGCGTATTTGTTCAAAAAATCTGTGAATTTTTTCACCACGAACCTCCATTTGATTCTAGCGATTCCTTATTATATAATAGAAATAGCGATTTTTCAACGAATTTAGAAAAAGGTAAGATTTATGTTAACTAACTGGGTGATTATGTTCATAATAGCGGTTCTGCTGGCGAGTCTCGTGGCAGTTTTTGCCCGTACAGCGCTTGTGGGGCTGTCCGGACCGCAGACGGTGCTGATCTCTTCGATCACGATTCTCGTGCTGTCTTTTACGACGCTGTCATTTACAGGATTCTGGAAGAGCGCGAAGCATTTTTCGTCAGACAGCGTGAAGGACATAGTCATAGCAGGTGTTCTGCTGGCACTCGGATTCATCTGCCTGTGTATTGCGCTTGGCATCACTGAATCGCTGTCTACGGCTCAGTTTTACCTGCTGGTCCCGGTATTTGTATTCGTGGCGAATATTTTTTTCTCGAAAAAATTACCAGGAATTGTGAGTATCATCATCAATGTGCTGATCGCTGTTGGCGTGCTCGTCATGGGATTTGGCATCAGACACAAGCATGGTCTGTGGTGGATCCCGGCTCTCCTGTCGCCAGTAATCCTTGCGGCAGAGCGTCTTTATGTAAAAAAGAACCCGCTTGGCACTCTTGAAGAGGTAGCAGCATACTTTGTCGTCGTGATAGTCGCACTTGTCTTCTCACTGTTTATCAGACACAAGGACCTGAAGAAGATCACGGCGTATCATGTGTTTTTTGCAATTCTTACAGGAATCGCCTACTACTATGCGCCGCTGTGCTACCACAGAGCTGTTGAAATGTGTTCATTTGACTCATGGCTCTGGCTCATTTATAATCTGTGGATGGTATTCACGGTGATCTGGGCGATGCTTTTCCTCAGGGAGAAGGCGTCGGCAGGCACATATTCAGGATTAGGACTAATAGTGGCGGCATTTATTGTCAGGTTCATATTCCGCTACTACATATAAAGGAGAAAGATGGCTCTATCATTTCGGACCACAGGAATAAACAAATCCACGCGCAACAGGATCATTCTGCTCGTCGTGGTATTCCTGGCATCGCTGGTATTCTTTTATCTGGTACTCAATCATCATAGCACGCCACAGGCTTCGGAGATGAAGCAGCCGACGCTTCCGACGGTATCGCTTACCACGGAGGATCACGAGCAGCTCGAGCTCTCGGGCTACAGAAAAAAAATGTCCGTTTCCGATATGAATGATTTCCTTCTTCCAATAGGAAAAGACAGGCAGCTGTCGGCACGGATCAATACATTTGGCGCCTCTGTAGACGCTGTGTCGTATGAGATCAGGTCGCTGCAGGAAGAGAGAATGGTTTCTTCAGAGAAGATAAAGGATCTGTCCGCAGATGGCAATATCGTGACATTCGATACACAGCTTACGAACCTGCTGAATGCAGATGAAGAGTATGTCCTTGTGATCAGGCTCAGATCGAATGGCAGGAATGTGTGGTATTACGCACCGCTTGAGTATACGACGAACAGTCATGTGGGTGATGTACTTGATTTCATACAGGATTTCCATGACAAGAGCCTGTCGGACAACTATTCATCAATCGGCAAATACCTGGAGACAGATGAGGATGCAGCTCTTGAAGATACGAGCAATCTGTACAGGGTTGATATCAAGTCGCAGATCGGAGATATAGCGCTTGACGGCCACAGCCACAAGGTGACTTCTGATCCGGTGACTACAGTGACCGATGTGACTGATGATACGGTGACGGCCGAGATCAGCTACACTATCAGCATTGAAAAGGCCGATTATCTGGCAAAAGAGACATACAGGGTCAGGTACGGTTCTCCAAGGATGTATCTGCTTGATTATACGAGGACACTTGACATAATTCCGTCGAGGAGCACTTTTTCAGTGAGCAAAAATGTCCTGAGAGTCGGTGCAGCATCGACGGATATGAATACACGTACCAATGAAGCAGGCTCAGTTGCAGCGTTTGTGCAGGCTGGCAATCTGTATGAGTACAGCCAGAACAAGACAGAGATCACGAAGGTATTTTCCTTCGGAGACAATATCACAGGAGACGCGCGGATACGCAATCAGGATCATGAGATCAGGATTCTGAATGTGGATGCAGCAGGCTCAATGGATTTCGCAGTATACGGATACATGAATGCCGGAGACCATGAGGGTCACAATGGAGTGGATCTGTATCATTATGACAGTTCAACAGATATAGCATCAGAAGAGGGCTTTATTGAGAGTCAGCATTCTCTTGCCTATATCAGGGAGAATTTCTCGGAGCTCCTGTACAGGACGCCGGGCGGACTGCTGTATATCATGCAGAATGGCAAGCTGATGGCAATTGATCTGAGTAATGGAGAGGTGGACACACTTCTGAAGGGCATGGAGCCGGAACAGTACAGTGTATCATCCGATTCAAGATATATCGCGTGGACCAGGAGCACCGATCCGTCTGAGCGGATCAGAATCAGGGACCTGGCTTCCGGGAAGATTTTTACAATAAAGCCAGAAGGCACTGACAGGCTTGTGGTACTGTGCTTTATGGAGGACAATCTCGTGTACGGCACCTGTCAGAGCGCCTCAGATCAGTATATGTACAAGCTCACCATTGTCAGCTTCAAGAACGAAAAACTCACGAAGCTGAAGGACTACGAGAAGAATAATATTTATATAAAGTCAGTCACATCGGATGACAATTCGATCAGGCTCACCCGTGTGAGAAATACGCCAGATGGCTACAAGAGTGCGTCATCTGATACAATTCTCAACACTCTTGATACGTCGAAGGATATCGGAGCTACATACAGCACAGATGATACGATGGGCAGGGTCAGGTCAGTCACTCTGTCGTCAGTGTCTGGTGATTCGGCGTCGGCTCTCAAGTTCCGTGACAGCAGACTGGTGCTGACTTCATCGGTGATATCTATTGATTTGTACAATAAATAGTTGTATTCTTTAGAAAAAAGGAAAGCAGGAATGACTATGTATGAGATAAATTTTGATCAGCCTATCCATGTCCATTTCATAGGAATTGGCGGCATCAGCATGAGCGGACTCGCTGAAGTGCTTCTTGACAGGTGTTTCACGGTCAGCGGTTCGGACAGGGCTCCGAGCGACCTGACGAGGCATCTTGAAGGAATGGGTGCCCATATCATGTATCCGCAGAGCGCTGACAATATTACAGATGATATAGACTGTGTCGTATACACTGCAGCCATCCATTCGGACAATCCGGAGTATGCGGCTGCTCAGGAGAAAAATATCCCGATGCTAACGAGGGCACAGCTCCTCGGCGAGATAATGAAGCACTATGATAATAGTATCGCAGTAGCAGGAACCCATGGCAAGACGACGACTTCATCCATGATCTCCCAGATCCTTCTGGAGGGACCAAAGGATCCGACTCTTTCAATCGGCGGGATTTTCAAGGCCATCAATTCGAATATCCATGTCGGCAATTCAGATCTGTTCCTGACAGAAGCCTGCGAATATACCAACAGTTTCCTCCAGCTGTACGCAAAGTATTCAGTGATCCTGAATGTAGAGGCGGAGCATCTCGACTTTTTCAAAGATATCAATGATATCAGGAAGAGCTTCCACCAGTTTGCGGCAGATACGAAGGATGACGGAGCTGTAGTTATCAACAATGAGATCCCTGACTATCAGGAGCTTGTTGAAGGAATAAAGGCAAAGGTCATCACAGTCGGATTCGATGAGGCAGCAGACTATCATGCAGAGGATATCAACTATGACGAGACTGGTGAGGCAAGATTCAGGGTCATCGGATTTGGAAAAGATCTTGGCCAGATCGTGCTGTCCGTACCAGGCAGACACAATGTCGGCAATGCTCTTGCAGCAATAGCTGTAGCAAGAGAGCTCGGATTCGATATGGAGACTATTGCGACAGGCCTGAAGAAATTCGGCGGCGCCAAGCGCAGATTTGAATTCAAGGGAAAGTACCATGGTGCAACTGTCATTGATGACTATGCGCATCATCCGACAGAGGTCAGGGCTTCTCTTGATGCGGCACAGAAGTATCCTCACAAGAGGCTTGTGGTAGTATTCCAGCCGCATACCTATACCCGTACGAAGGCATTCCTTGATGACTTCGCTCATGCGCTTTCTGTAGCTGATCAGGTGGTTCTCGCAGAGATCTTCCCTGCAAGAGAAAAAGATATATACGGCGTACATTCCATAGATCTCTGCAAGAAGATCCGTGAACTCGGAACCCCGTGCGAGTGTTTCCCGACTTTCGATGAGATTGAAAAATATTTACAAAAAAATATTATCGACGGCGATCTGTTGATAACTATGGGTGCCGGAGATGTCTATAAGATAGGCGAAAACCTGTTAAAAGACTAGTTATCCACATTATCCACATTTTTCTGTGAATTTCTTTCACAGAAGGGTGTGGATTTTTAATGCCGTATTTTATGGATTTTGCAGACTTATCCACATTATCCACAAAATGCTACTGACACGATAGTTAAAGAAAATGTAATTTATTTGTAATATTCGATGTGATATAATGCAGAAGCAATATCTGGAAAAGGGAGTTTTTGCATGGCAGATATCCATCTTCACGCCGGAAGTGCTTCTTCCGTGACGTGTGTTTCGAATTACTTTATAGATCATTTTCTGAAGAGCCTGAGTGGGGACGCCGTCAAGGTCTACCTTACTCTTCTGCGCTGTCTTGGAGACCGTGACCTTTCTTTCTCATGCTCTGAGCTGGCTGGCAGACTAGGCATTACAGCCCGCCAGGTGCGCACATCTTTTGACGCACTCTCTTCAGCTGGCCTTGTGGCTCTTGACTATGACAGTGAAGGAGAGCTCTGTGATATCTGTGTGAAGAGCTGCTCAGATTATACGGCAGAGACTGCAGCTGAGCCTGAAGTGGAAGAAGCTGAGGAGATCATTGAGACTGTCAGTGATCATGCAGAAGAAGAGCCTCAGCAGCAGGCCATTGAAGCAGAAGAGCCTGAGGAGACAGCTCCGGAGATGAGAGCCCACGGAGACTCCGACAGAAACAATCCAGAGGTGAAGGAGCTTCTCTTTATCGTGCAGAGATATCTCGGACATACACTGTCGAATAATGACCTCCAGTCAGTTCTGTACTGGTACTATGATCTCCATATGAGTGTGGATACCATAGACTATCTCATTACGAGCAATCTCGAGAAGGGCAAGAGCAGCGTGACATACATGAATCAGGTTGCGATTGCGTGGTATAAGAAGGGCATTCATACGAAGGATGCAGCTTCGAACGAGCAGAAGCAGTTCTCATCAGAGACGAATACGGTCCGCAGGGCATTTGGCATCTCGGGTCATGCGATGACACCGGGTGAGATGCAGTATATAGACAGATGGTTCCATGAATGGAATTTCTCGCAGGATATGGTTGAAGAGGCCTGCAGCAGGACTATAATCAATATTGGCCAGCCGAAGTACAGCTATGCTGACAAGATACTGGATGACTGGCACAAGAAGGGGATCACGACACTTGATCAGGTGCATGAAGACGATGATTCCCACAAGCAGGATAATGAGAAGAAGTACAAGAGGGACAGCCAGTCTGCAGGGAAGAGCTCAGGCAGTTTTTCCTTTACAGAGTCCAATGGATATGACGATGCGGCAATCGCAGCAGCGATGCTCAAGCGCAATACTTTTTAAAATATCATGAAATTGACAAACACTCAGTACAATTCTATAATGCAGGAGTACCGCGAGCTCCAGCAGGACAGGGATACACTGATACGTGACAGGAAGAGGGAGCTTCGGGCGAAGGTACCCGGGTTTGCGGAGATAGATGACGGTTTCGTGGATCAGGGCAGGAGAGCTCTTATCGCTTCTTTATCAGATAGTGGAGAACAGCCGGATTTCAGGGCACTTACAGACAGAGTGATCGCTCAGGAGAAGGACCTGCTGAGACAGAACGGATATCCGGATGATTATCTGAATCCGCCGTACAGATGCTCAGACTGCAGGGATACAGGCTATGTGGACGGCGAGCCGTGCCACTGCTTCCGTAAGAGGGCTATCGAGCTCGTGTTCCGAGATGAGCCTGTCATGAAGAGGCTTCTGACAGACAGCTTTGATCATTTTGATGTGACGAACTATCCTGAGGACAGGATCGACAGTCAGACCGGAGCTTCGTCCAGACAGTGGGCCACGCAGGCTCTTGAAGCGAGCCATCATTTTGTCGAGAATTTCGGCGAGGGTACAAGGAATATAGTATTTTACGGGCCTCCGGGTTCCGGCAAGACTTTTCTCTCGAGCTGCATAGCAGGATATCTGCTCCGTGAGGGGAAGACGGTACTGTATCTGTCGGCTTCGAGGCTTTTCGATGTAATGGCTGACCACTCTTTCAACAGAGACAGTGGTACGGATGATATAGGTTACAGCAGTATTTTTTCATCAGATCTGCTGATCATAGATGATCTTGGGACCGAGCTCACGAATGCATTCACATCATCGGCTCTTTTTGATGTGATATCATCGAGAGGTTCGGAGGAGAAGTCCGTGATCATTTCTACTAATCTGGCTCTGAACGAGATCCGCAAGAGATATACCGAGAGGATATACTCGCGCCTCGTTGAGAAATATAATTTTTACCATCTGTTTGGTTTCGACGGCAGGTACGAAAACAGACTCAAAGATTTAAAGCCTGCAAAGGAAAATGGAGGAAACTAAGACATGCCAGCAAATGACGATATCCTGGCTACCCGTAAACCAGTAGCCCCTCTGGGACTTATCTCTCTCAAGAGCTGTGAGGAGCTCGGAGACAAGGTGGACTGCTACCTTGTGAAGTGGCGTAAGAACCGCAAGTCAGATCATCTCGATTTCGTAGAGCAGAACAATTACAAGTCAGATACGTACAAGATCTCTGTCTCCTGTCCGAGATTCGGAAGCGGTGAAGCAAAGGGCACGATCAATGAATCTGTCAGAGGTCTCGATCTCTATATCATGGTTGATGTGACGAACTACAGCCTGACCTATTCTCTGTGCGGACAGACGAATCATATGTCTCCGGATGATCATTATGCAGATCTGAAGCGTGTAATCGCTGCTGTTGGCGGCAAGGCCAAGAGAATCACCGTCATTATGCCATTCCTGTATGAGAGCAGACAGCACAGGAGAACAGCAAGAGAGTCTCTTGACTGCGCAATGGCCCTTCAGGAGCTGGTATCAATGGGTGTTGATAATATCATCACTTTTGATGCTCATGATCCGAGAGTCCAGAATGCAATTCCTCTCCATGGATTCGAGTCAGTGCAGCCGGCATACCAGTTTATCAAGGGTATCTGCAAGCATGTCAGGGATCTTCATCTCGACAATGACCATCTGATGATCATCAGCCCGGATGAGGGCGGCACAAGCCGTGCCGTATATATGGCAACAGTTCTTGGTGTAGATATGGGTATGTTCTACAAGAGACGTGACTATTCCAAGATTGTAGACGGCAGGAATCCTATCGTGGCTCATGAGTTCCTCGGAAGTTCAGTAGAGGGCAAGGACGTGATCATCGTTGATGATATGATCTCATCAGGTGAGTCAATGATCGATGTCGCAAGAGAGCTCAAGAAGAGAAAGGCTAACCGTATCTTCTGCGTGGCTACATTCGGTCTCTTCACCAGTGGTCTCAAGGCATTTGATGACGCAGTTGAGGAAGGCACGATCTTCAAGGTTGTCACAACGAATCTTGTATACCAGACAGATGAGCTTCTGTCACGTGACTACTACATCAGCTGTGACATGAGCAAGTACATTGCATACATCATCGACACCCTGAATCATGACTGCTCGATCTCAAGTCTTCTCGATCCGTATGAGAGAATCGACAGGCTGGTCAGCAAGTACCGCAAGGGCGAGAACTAAGGGCCTGCAGTTGATAGTTCGTAGTTCAGAGTTATAAGATAAAAAAGTAGCCGGGCATCATTGAGGTGTCCGGCTTTTTGTTGAAAAAATCTGATTTTAACTTTTGCGTCTGTACATGCTGTATTATGTGAAAGCAGCGTGTGTCATTTTTAAAAAATATGTGCCTGTGGTTCGGGATGTCTTTTCTTCACGAGATATCCGAAAATCAGAGCCATTGATATGCCTATCAGCGTCCCTACGATCACATCGGTCGGGAAATGCACGAACAGATACATCCGTGAAATAGCTATCAGGGCAGCGAGTATGATGGCGGCGATGCCCCATCTTTTTTTATAGAGAAAAATGCTTACCGCAACTGAGAACGAAGCTGCGGAGTGGCCTGAAGGGAAAGAGTAGTCCTTCGGTATCTTTACAAGCATCTGTACCGTAGGATCGAGCCATATTGGCCGGCTGCGACACACAGTATTTTTAAGGATTACGACAATTATGGCTTCGCTTGCCAGTGCAAGAGCACAGGTGATGCCGACTCTTTTGTCTTTTACAAAAATAAGTATCGCTACTGTAAGAAGTATCCAGAAGATCCCGGCATCGCCGAACAGCGTGATAAACGGTTCGATCCTGTCGAGCACAGGATTGTGAATGCTCTGGAACCAGTAGAGTGTATTAAATTCCCATTGCATATGATATACCTCAGATTGAGATGCCTGCTTCGCGCAGGACCGATATTATCTCCTGTAATTTGCTATTTCGGAGCGTGATTGCCGTAGCGACAGCATCAGGGTGGCTTTTGTTGATATATTCAGTGATAGCATCAAGAGAATCAATGGTGTTTTCAGCGAGTTTCATAAATCCATCAGCTGACATGGAGTGTGAGAGTGACTCCGAGCGCATATAGTAGTGATACAGGGGCTCGTTGTAGTAGATGACACGTGGATTCTTCATGTCATCCAGACGTTCGAGGGTCCAGAGCTTGTCTTCGTAATGCTTCAGATCCTCACGGAAATACGGTATTTGGCCATTTTTCTCGATAGCAGAGGTACGCCATATTTTGTTCCATGGGTATCCGCCTCCGCATAGGAACGGGTCTGTAAGGATCATCTGGTAGCGATCCTCGGCAGAGCATTCTGTCTCTCTTTTTTCAAAAAAATATGAGTACAGTTCGTCGCCCTTGTGTATATACCATCCATATATACAGAGATCAGCTTGCTGGGATTCCATCTGGTTGTACAGAATCTGGAGGCAGTCATCGCCAAAAACGTCGTCTGAATCGAGAAACATCAGATATTTGCCACTGACGTGTCTGAGACAGTTGTTGCGTGCCTTTGAGACACCGCCATTAGGCTGTGTGATCAGTCTGATGTGCTCATTTTCTGAGGCAGCCTGTTCCAGAATCTCAGATGAGCCATCAGTAGAACCATCATCACATATGATCCATTCATAGTCAGTGAACCCCTGCCTTTTCACTGACTCAATAGCCTGCAGCAGATACTCTGCTGCATTGTATACGGGCGTTACAATAGAAATTTCCATGCCCTTAATTATACCGGCGTTGCGGATTTTTGCAAGGGGTGTTATAATGTCAAGGCTATGGAATCAATACTTTTTATGATAATCAATGGTTACATAGGATGAATTAATTCATCTGTTGATATATTTTCTGGAGGATATTATGACATTATATGACGAACTCGTTGCCAGAGGGCTGATCGCCCAGGTGACTGACGAAAAAGAGATAAGAGACCTGGTAAATAACGGCAAGGCCACATTCTACATCGGATTCGATCCGACAGCCGATTCACTGCATGTAGGCCACTTCATGGCCATGATCCTGATGAAGAGACTGCAGCAGGGTGGCAACAAGCCGATAGCCCTGATGGGCGGCGGCACAGCCATGATCGGAGATCCGTCAGGCCGTACCGATATGAGAAAGATGATGACGACCGAGACCATCGACCACAATGTCGAGTGTTTCAAGAAGCAGATGAGCAGATTCATTGATTTCGGTGAGGGCAAGGCACGCATCGTGAATAATGCCGACTGGCTCAGAAACCTGAATTTCCTTGATTTCATGCGTGATATCGGACCATGCTTCTCAGTCAATGAGATGCTGCGTGCGAGATGCTATGTGAACAGACTCGAGAAGGGACTGTCGTTCCTGGAGTTCTCATACATGCTGATGCAGAGTTACGACTTCCTGCGCCTGTATGAGGATTACGGCTGCAATATGGAGTTCGGCGGCGATGACCAGTGGTCCAATATGCTCGGCGGCACGGAGCTCATCAGGAAGAAGCTCGGCAAGGATGCATACGCCATGACAATCACGCTTCTCCTGAAGCATGACGGCACGAAGATGGGCAAGACCGCAGGCGGCGCAGTATGGCTCGATCCGGATAAGACTTCACCATACGATTTCTACCAGTACTGGAGAAATGTCGATGATCAGGACGTAGTCGGCTTCCTGAGAAAGATGACCTTCCTTCCACTCGAGCAGATCGATGAGATGGAGAAGTGGGAAGGTGAGCAGCTCAACGAGGCCAAGAAGATGCTGGCACATGAGCTCACATCAATGGTACACGGCGAGGATGAGGCCAGGAAGGCCGAGGCTGCAGCCGTATCAGTATTCACGACAGGCTCTGCAGAGAATATGCCGTCAGCACAGATCTCTGATGTCGATTTCCGTGATGGGAAAATAGATATCGTAGGCGTTCTCGTGGCAGCAGGCCTCGCAAATACCCGTAATGAAGCCCGCCGTGCCGTAGAACAGGGCGGCGTCACAGTCAATGGTGATAAGGTGACCGATGTACATACTTCATATGAAGCATCAGACTTCAGTAAGGACTTCGTACTCCGCAAGGGTAAGAAGAAGTTCTGTAAGGTAGTAATGTAAATACGATATGGTCATGTCAGCCGTACCAGGGGGGTATTTCATAAAATGCATTATGGATTATTGACATGACCACATCTATTTTGTATACTTATCAAAAGTTATAAAAGTTGAAAAGAACAGTATGTATGAGGGAGTAATTCGCATCCCTGATGTGATTTGTCAACAATCTCGGAAGATGCATGAGTTACCAACATCAGTTGTGGATAACCCATGCAAGCCCCTGGCAAATCTTAAAGAATGAGACTCGTGCATAAAGGTTGCAAATACAGCAGTTGCAGGCTTTATGCAGGAGCCTCATTTTTTGTTGATAATAATCCTGTGGATGTGGATAACTCATGACAGGAGGCGACAGAATGTCGATATTGGAGATTTTTCTGCTGGGAGTCGGGCTGTCAATGGATGCCCTTGCGGTAGCAGTCTGTAAGGGACTCGCCATGCGGAAGGTCAATAAGAAGCAGTGCCTTGCAATAGCATTTGCCTTTGGCGGGTTTCAGGCCCTGATGCCCACGGTTGGCTGGCTGCTGGGCAGCACATTTGCGAGGTACATCAGAAGCGTCGACCACTGGATAGCATTTTTCCTGTTGCTGTATATAGGCGGCAAGATGGCAATCGAAGCAGTCAGGGAATGGAACGATAAGCAGGATGTTGAGAAAAAGGATCCGCCGCTCGATGTGAAGGAACTGCTGATGATGGCAGTAGCAACGAGTATAGACGCTCTGGCGGTCGGGATCACATTTTCATTTACACCGCATTTCAATATCGGCGAGGCAGCAGGCATCATCGGATGCACGACATTCGCGATCTCGTATGGCGGTGTATACATAGGCAATATCTTCGGTTCGAAGTTCGAGAAGCGGGCACAGCTCATAGGCGGCCTCATTCTCATAGCCATAGGAACAAGAATTCTTATCACCCACCTGATGGGACTGGAGTAAAGGAAAGGAAGTCTTCTTATGAAAAAATTGATTGCAACAATGGTAGTACTGGTGCTTGGACTGCTGCTCGACGCTCATGTGGCAGCAGGCTTTTCGCTCTGGACAGTAGTAATCCTGGTGATCGGATTTGTGTTGCTCATCAAGGGCGCAGACTTTTTCGTCGATGGAAGCTCGTCGGTAGCGAGGCAGTTCAGGATACCGGGGCTTGTCATAGGAATGACAATAGTAGCAATGGGTACGTCACTCCCAGAGCTGTCGGTATCGGTGACATCATCACTCGCCCATCATAATCAGCTGGCCGTGAGTAATGTCGTAGGATCGAATATTTTCAACCTGATGGTAGTCCTCGGCTGTTCGGCACTATTTTCAGTACTGTACGTGCAGAAGTCAGTCATAAAAATAGACCTGCCGTTTTCAATCCTTGCAGCAGCAATCCTCGCAGTAATGGCAATGGTGCTTGGAAAAGTAAACAGGGTCTGCGGAATCATCTTCCTGGTGCTCTTTGCATACTTCATCTGGTCCATGGTACACAGGACAATGGAATCACGAAAGACGGCGGCAGAACAGGCCGAGGAAGCAGAAGTGGATGAGGATATCAGGATCCTGCCGATCTGGCAGTCACTCATCTATATCATAGGTGGAATAGCAGCAATCAAGTTCGGCGGCGACTTTGTGGTCAATTCGTCGGTTGCAATAGCGAAGACCATAGGAGTCAGCGAGACACTGATCGGACTCACGATAGTAGCCTGTGGGACATCCCTTCCGGAACTTGCGACATCAATCGTCGCAGCCCGTAAGAATGAGCTCGACATGGCAGTCGGAAATGTGGTCGGTTCCAATATTTTCAATCTCCTCGCAATCCTAGGCATTGCGGCAGTCATCACACCAGTCACAGTCTCAATGGAAAATATCATCGATGCATTCGTTCTAATCGTATTTTCCGCAATTGTATGGCTGTTCTGCTTCAGAGACAAGAAGCTCACAAAATCAAAGGGAATCGTAATGATACTGCTGTATGCAGTATATCTGGTATATATCTGTGTACGTTGAATGGCAGGCGTGCATCAAAGAAAGGGTGGATATTCTCCACCCTTTTGTAGTATAATAATAGCGATATGACCCTATTTACAGATGTTTCTGAAAAGGAGGCAAGGCTATGGGATTTTTTAATTCAGTAGGCGAAGCAGGGAGAGGAATAGGTGCAGCTGCCAAGGATGCAGCTAAGACAGCACAGCTCAATATAAGGCTCAAGGATCTGGATGGCAAGCTCCACAAGGAGTACGAGACCATCGGACAGAAGTATTATAAAGCACATCCGGACGAAGATACTCCGGAGCACAAGAAGATCAAGGAGATTTTCGCAGAGATAGCAGCTACTAAGGATCAGCTCGCAGATATCCGTGGCGAGAGCATCTGCCCGAACTGCGGTGAGTTCGTTGAAAAGGGTGCGAAGTTCTGCAGTCACTGCGGAGCTTCACTGGTCGAGACAGTAGAGGAAGATGATATCACTGTTGAGGAACCTGAAGATACGAAGGCAGACGAGACAACAGAAGATTAAGGAGCAAGATTTTGAATAACAAGGGACCATATTATATCACCACAGCAATAGCATACACATCAGGAAAGCCTCATATCGGAAATACTTATGAGATCATCCTTGCGGATGCTATAGCCCGTTTCAAGAGAAAAGAAGGATACGACGTATATTTCCAGACAGGATCAGATGAGCACGGCCAGAAGATAGAGACCCGTGCCATAGAGGATGGCTGTTCTCCGAAGGAGTTCGTAGACAAGACAGCCACTGAGATCAAGAGACTCTGGGATATGTGCAATACCTCCTATGACCGCTTCATCCGTACCACAGATGAGGATCATGTGAAGTGTGTCCAGAAGATTTTCAAGAAGCTCTATGATCAGGGCGATATCTATAAGGGTTCCTATGACGGCATGTACTGTACCGAGTGCGAGGCATTCTATACGAAGTCGCAGCTCACAGAGGATGGCAGATGCCCAGTCTGCGGCAGCGAGGTACACCAGATGTCAGAGGAGGCATATTTCTTTAAAATGAGCAAATATGCTCCGAAGCTCATCGACTATATCAATACGCATCCAGAGTTCATCCAGCCGGTATCGAGGAAGAATGAGATGATGAACAATTTCCTTCTGCCGGGACTTCAGGATCTGTGTGTATCCAGGAGCTCGTTCAAGTGGGGCATTCCGGTAGATTTCGACCCGAACCATGTGGTATACGTATGGCTCGATGCCCTTTCCAACTATATCACCGGACTCGGCTACGATCCGGATGGCGAGAGCGGCCCGTTATATAAGAAATACTGGCCGGCAGACCTCCATCTGATCGGAAAGGATATCGTCCGTTTCCACACCATCTACTGGCCGATTTTCCTGATGGCTCTTGGTGAGCCGCTTCCAAAGCAGGTATTCGGACATCCGTGGCTTCTGCAGGGAGGCGAGAAGATGAGTAAGTCAAAGGGCAATGTGATCTACGCCGACGATATGATAGATCTGTTCGGAGTAGATGCAGTCCGTTATTTCTGCATCCATGAGATGCCATATGAGAACGACGGAGTCATCACCTGGGAGCTGATGGTCGAGAGATACAATTCAGATCTCGCGAATACCCTTGGCAATCTCGTACAGCGTACACTCTCCATGAGCAATAAGTATTTCGACGGAGTGGTAGAGGACAAGGGAGCTGCCGAGCCGGTGGATGATGATCTGAAGGCAGTAGTCACAGGCACCCGTGATGTCTGCATTGAAAAAATGGACACTCTCCATGCAGCAGATGCTCTGACAGAGATATTCAGGATTTTTAAGCGCCTGAATAAATATATCGACGAGACAGAGCCGTGGGTTCTGGCCAAGGATGAGGCAAAGAAGGACAGACTCGCTACAGTGCTCTATAACCTTAGCGACGGCATCATCACAGGAGCATCGCTTCTGTTCCCGTTCCTTCCTGAGACAGCAGAGAATATCGCCAGGCAGTTCAATACCGAGCTCCGTGACTTCGATGATCTCGACAAGACCGGTCTCTATCCATCAGGCACGAAGGTCACAGACAAGCCTGAGATGCTTTTCGCAAGAAAAGATGTAAATGAGGTCCTGAAACAGACCGAAGAGATTACGAAGAAGCAGAAGGAAGAGTTCAAGAAGCAGCAGGCCATAGCCTATGAGAATCTGAAAAAGGCTGGAAAGCTGAACGCATCAAGCCTCAAGGGTGACAAGAAGACTGGCGCTGTAGAGGATGACGATGCTGATGAAGGTGTGATCGACGTTGAGAAGAAGCCGCAGATCACCTACGATGATTTCTCGAAGCTGCAGTTCAGAGTTGGAAAAGTCCTGAAATGTGAGGAAGTTCCGAAGTCGAAGAAGCTGCTGTGCTCACAGGTACAGGTGGGTTCTGAGACACTCCAGATAGTATCTGGAATCAAGAAATACTATTCCGCCGATGAAATGGTCGGAAAGAAGGTAATGGTACTTACGAATCTCGCACCTGCAAAGCTCGCCGGGATTGAGTCCCAGGGTATGCTGCTGTGTGCAGAGGATGCTGATGGCAATCTGGCACTTATCACTCCAGAGAAAAATATGCCGTCAGGGGCAGAGATTTCATGATATTTGAGTCACACGCACATTATGAGGATCCCGCTTTTGATGAGGACAGGGAACCGCTTCTCACACAGCTCCACAATGGCCTGACAGAGACTATAGTGGATGTGGGCTCTACCCTTGAATCGAGCAGGCAGTGCAGGACTCTTGCGGATACACATGATTTTATCTATGCAGCAGTAGGTATTCATCCTGAAGAGATCAGGGATTTCGGGATTCCGGGCCGTATGGTGACTGAAGAGGTTGATGGCCGGGAATGCACCAATTTTTATCCGGATGATTATCCTCATGAGACAGATGACTGCTATGAGGCAGTTCTCGATGAATTCAGGCAGATGGCATATGATGACAGGGTTGTCGCGATCGGTGAGATCGGACTCGACTACTACTGGGTCAGCGATCCAAAGGCCAGAGAGTGGCAGAGATTTCTTTTCAGAAAGCAGTTGGAACTCGCCCGTGAGCTTGATCTGCCGGTTATAGTACATTCAAGAGAAGCGGCCGAGGATACCATTGATATAATGCAGGAAGCATGCGCTCTTGGCACAAGGGCAGTGATTCATGCATATTCGTACTCTCTGGAGCAGGCGCGTCAGTATATAGACATGGGCTGCTACATCGGAGTCGGCGGGGTAGTGACATTCAAGAATGCGAAGAAGCTCAGGAAGGTGGTAACAGAGATACCGCTTGAACGTATTCTTGTGGAGACGGACTGCCCGTATATGGCTCCGGAGCCATTCAGAGGCATGCGCAGTGATTCAGGCTGTCTGCCATACATAGTGAAGCGTATAGCTGAGATAAAGGGCTATACAGAGTATCACGTCATGGAGACGACGAGAAAAAACGGATATGAATTCTATGGCATAAAGCTGCCGGGGAAGCGCAATGGCTGACTTAGAATACAGAGAAATGCAGGAGATCCTGCGCAGGCATGATTTCCATTTCAAAAAGAAATATGGTCAGAACTTCCTGATCAGACCGGATCTGCTCCACGACATAGTGGATGGAGCAGGGGTCACGGATGAGGACACTGTCGTTGAGATAGGCCCTGGAGTAGGATCCCTGACCCGTGTGCTTGCAGACAGAGCGAAGCATGTATACGCGATCGAAGTAGATGACAAGCTCATCCCTATCCTTGACGAGACAATGCGCGGCTATGATAATGTCACGATCATCAATGACGATGTCCTGAAGGTTGACCTGTCAGGTATTTTTTCTGAAGGAAAAGTAAAAGTAGTGGCCAATCTGCCATATTACATCACAACTCCTATTATTCTGGGTCTTCTGGAGAAGGATTTCCCTTATGACAGCATCACTGTAATGGTTCAGCGAGAAGTGGCAGAGAGGATGCAGGCAGGTCCGGGTACGAAGGACTATGGTGCACTATCACTGGCGGTCGAGTATTACACAGATCCGCAGATACTTTTCCTGGTATCGCCTGACAGCTTCGTACCGCAGCCCAAGGTCGGATCGGCAGTTATTTCTCTTAAGAAAAAGGATCTGACAGAGCAGCAGAAGGCAGATGCGAAGGATATTTTTACGGTGATAAGAGCGGCTTTCAACCAGCGACGCAAGTCAATGGTGAATGCGCTTTCAAATGCCGGTGTTCTCGGGCGTAGCAAGTCTGAGATCACAGAGGCAGTACAGGCGGCAGGATTTGAGTCGAATGTGCGTGCAGAGGTCCTGACACTTGATGATTTTGTCAGGCTTACGGAGTGCCTGAAGGGATGAAAGAATTTTTTACCTATATGGTGAGGTGTTCCGATGACAGTCTCTATACCGGGTATACGACTGATCTTGCACACCGTCTGAAGGCGCACAATGAGGGTAAGGCAGGCGCCAGGTACACCAGAAGCCGCAGGCCGGTAGAACTGGTATATTATGAGAAATTCGCGACAAAGCATGATGCGATGTCGCGTGAAGCACAGATAAAGAAGCTTACAAGACAGCAGAAACTAAAGTTAGTGGAGAAGGAAAATGGGAATCTTCGACAGACTAAGGGAAAAGGCGCAGATCTCGGAGGACGAGCTGGAGCAGAAAAAGGCGGAAAAGGCCGCAGCAAAGCAGCAGGCTAAGGATGATGCACAGGCTGAAAAAGACAGGCAGAAGGCCATAAAGATTGCCCAGAAGGACTCGGACCGTCAGAAGCGCGCAGATGAGCGATTCATGCAGGCTGCGATCAATGAAGGCCGGAGAGCAGCTGCAATCCGTGAAGTGCCGATAGGCTGTGTCATAGTCCGTAATGGCAGGATAATAGCCCGTGGCTACAATCGCAGGAATAATGACAAAAATGTCCTGTCTCATGCAGAGCTCATCGCGATAAAGGAAGCGTGCAAGAAGACAGGTGACTGGCGCCTTGAGGACTGCACTCTGTATGTGACACTTGAGCCATGTCCGATGTGCGCCGGAGCCATAGTTCAGGCGAGGATCCCTAGAGTCGTGATAGGCACTCAGAATTCCAAGGCAGGGTGTGCAGGCTCAGTCATCAATCTCCTGAAGATGCCGGGATTCAATCATCAGTGCGATATCACCTATGATGTGCTTCATGATGACTGCGCGGCCATGATCACAGGATTTTTCAGACTGCTTCGTGAAGAGAAGAAGCTGGCAGAAGAGGATGTCGGAAAGCCTCCGATACAGATGGACTGATGGAGAACAGAATAGAATCACAGAATCTCGTGATGAGAGTTCTGAAACCTACAGAAGCGGCACTCGTTGCCGCTTTTTACAGCCGCAATTTCAGTGATTTTGCCCAGTATGAGCCGCTGATCAGGAAACAGTCGCTGTCGGTCCATTACCAGCGACAGGTGCTTGAATGTGAGGACAAATACAGGGCAGAGGGCATCAGGATACGTTACTATCTGTTTCAGAAATATGATCCGTTCCGGATCATAGGGACAGTGAGCTTTCGCGAGATCAATAAAGACAATAAGGGCACCTGTATAGTAGGATACAAGATCGACCAGGGCTTCAGGCGGAGAGGATATGCGAGAGAGGCGCTGAGCACGCTGATACCACTTGTCAGATACAATTACAGGGTTGGAAAGATAGAGGCAGAAGTACTTCCGTGGAATCAGGCCTCGCAGAACCTGCTTGTAGGGCTCGGCTTTCACAGGACAGCACTTCTCAAATCGAGAGTATGCATAGATGGAAAATATGATGATGAATACCTGTACGTGCTGGATCGGTGCGATGCAGTCAGGTAAAAGAAAAGGACCGGCAGTTTTTCTGCCGGCCCTTTTATCAAAGGAAATAATTCTATTGTAAAGGCTAAAGAAGGAGGGGATTACCTACAAGGTAGGAACTTAGCCCATTACAACCTTAACTGATACATCGGTCTTGTCCGATGATGACGGAATGATCTGTCCCTTGATCGGGGCTCCGTCAACTGTGATCTCTTTGACACCCTTTTCAACACCGGCAGCATTGTCGATGGTGATATGGTAGTTCACACCTCTGAACTTCCTGTCAAGAGTGTAACCTTTTACATCCGATGGGATGCACGGATCAATCATGAGTCCGTCGAGCTGAGGCTTGATTCCGAGAATGTACTGGCTCATGGCTGTGAATGTCCATGCTGCAGTACCGGTCAGCCAGCTGTTCTTGCCTTCTCCGAATGTCGGAGCATCTTTGCCGGCAACCATCTGGCAGTATACATATGGCTCGGTACGATGAATCTCACTGATATCCTCGAGGTAGATAGGACAGGTCTTTCTGAATACTTCAAATGCTCTGTTGCCATGTCCGAGAACTGTCTCTGCACATGCAATCCATGGATTGTTGTGGCAGAAGATACCGGCATTCTCCTTGTATCCTGGCGGGTACGAAGAGATCTCACCGAGTTCTACGTGATATTTTGTATATGCAGGAGTCAGGAGTACGATACCGTACTTCGTATCCAGCTTTTCCTTAACTGATTCAAGAGCTTTTTCAGCCTTGCCGCTCTCTACGCCGACACCAGCCATTACGCACATTCCTTGAGGTTCGATATAGATCTGGCCCTCTTCACATACGTGGGATCCGACAGGATCAGACTTCGCATCGAAGGCACGGATAAACCATTCACCGTCCCATCCGGCAGTCTCAAGAGCTGCTTTCATATCTGTGACAGCCTTCCCGACTTCCCTGGCTCTGTCTTCTTTTCCGATGTGCTTTAAGATATCGGCATACTCAGTTCCGTACTTTACGAACATTCCACCGATGAATACTGACTCTGCAACAGGTCCTTCTGATGGTCCTGTGGTCTGGAAACTCTCGCCCGGCTCTTCTGAGAAGCAGTTGAGATTCAGGCAGTCATTCCAGTCAGCACGTCCGATCAGCGGGATCTTGTGTGGACCGAGATGGGTAGCTGTATAATTGAATGACAGATCCAGATGCAGAAGCAGTGGTTCTGCGACTGAGAAATCGCTGTCAAATGCGCACTTTTCATCGAGAATCGAATAATCACCGGTCTCACGGAGGTATGCAGCAGTTCCTGCGATGAGCCACAGCGGGTCGTCGTTGAATCCGCCGCCGATTGCGGCATTGCCCTTCTTTGTAAGAGGCTGGTACTGATGATATGTGCTACCATCAGCAAACTGTGTATTAGCGATATCAATGATACGCTCACGGGCTCTCTCCGGAATAAGATGAACGAATCCGAGGAGATCCTGACATGAATCACGGAATCCCATTCCACGTCCCATACCACTCTCAAAGTAGCTTGCGGAGCGGCTCATATTGAAGGTGACCATACACTGGTACTGATTCCAGATATTGACGAGGCGGTTGAGCTTCTCATCATCTGTATGTACAGTATAGGTAGAGAGGAGATTCGTCCAGTATTCTTTCAACTCATCAAGAGCGGCCTGTGCCTGCTCTGCAGTCTGATATTTAGCTAAGAGTTTGTCAGCAGGCTCCTTGTTGATCACATTCGGAGCTACGAACTTCTTGTCACGAGGATTCTCACAGAAACCAAGTACATATATGAATGCCTTCGACTCGCCCGGTGCGAGTGTGACCTTGATCTGATGAGCGCCTACAGGAGCCCAGCCATGAGCTATTGAATTGTGGCACTTTCCTTCAGTGACAGCCTGTGGATTCCTTGCTCCGTTGTAGAGACCGACGAATTCGTCTCTTGAAGTATCGAAACCATCAACAGGTACATTCACAGAGTAAACAGCGTAATGATTACGTCGCTCTCTGTACTCTGTCTTATGATAAATAGTGCTGCCGACTACCTCTACCTCTCCTGTGGAGAAATTCCTCTGGAAGTTCGTTGAATCATCTTCAGCATTCCACAGACAGAATTCTACATAACTGAACAGGTCGAGCTTCTTCTCACTGGTTCCTTCATTAGTAAGAACTACACGATTGACCTCGCAGGCATCATGTACAGGAACAAAAGCAGTGAGCTCTGCCTTCACGTCATTCTTCCTGCCGGTGATGACTGAATAGCCAAGACCGTGACGGCATTCATAGAAATCAAGTTCAGTCTGAACTGGCTGCCAGCCCGGATTCCAGATCGTATCGCCATCCTTAATATAGTAGTAACGTCCTCCGACGTCCATCGGGCTGTTATTGTATCTGTAGCGGGTAATTCTGAGAAGCTTTGCATCTTTATAGAAGTCATAGCCGCCGGCTGTATTAGAAAACAGTCCGAAAAAATCCTGGCTGCCCAGGTAGTTGATCCACGGTAACGGTGTACGTGGAGTAGTGATGACGTACTCTTTTGCGTCATCATCGAAGTGCCCGAATTTCATGCCTTTTCTCCTTTATATATGAGTTTATTTTTAGTTTAGATTTACGAATACGATTTCGTACTAATCTAGACCAATTATAAATCCTCACAATTGATTTGTAAAGTTAAAAATCGTTTTTGTACAATATGCACAAAAAAATTATGGAGCTTTTGTGAAAAATGGATATTGACCTTTATACGAAAACGATTTAGAATTATAGCAACGAAAACGAATTCGGAAACGCCTAAGGAACCGGGGCGCGGAAGGATTCAAGCAAATTCACATCTTTCCTGATCCGGGTGAGGATCGGAGATAAAAGATTTCGGGTTCTGACCTGGGTCAGGAAAGCGGGAAGAGTGGTGATGCAAGTGGTGACAATTAAGGACATCTCCCGCAAATGTGGAGTTTCACCCGCCACCGTGAGCAAAGCACTGAATGGCTATGGAGACATCAGTGAAGCCACAAGAGAGCTTATCAGGGAGACAGCACAAGAGATGCATTATCTTCCGAATGCAGCCGCAAGGCAGCTGAAGACTAACAGCTCGCACAACCTGGGTATCGTTTATTTCGATAGGACAGGAAGCGGACTTGCTCATGAGTTCTTTTCCGGTGTGATTGACAGCGCAAAAGAGGTGGCCGAACAGAGAGGCTATGATGTGACGTTCATCAGCAAGTCTCTTGGATATGGGTCGTATCTGGAGCATTGTAGATACCGGAAATGTGACGGAGTCCTGATTGTAAGTGAAGATTTTTCAAGTAAACAGGTACAGGATCTGGTATACAGCGAGATACCTACAGTGTCTATCGATTATGTGTTTGACGGTCACTCAAGTGTTCTTTCCAAGAATGCCGAGGGCCAGTATCAGCTGACAAAGCTTCTTATAGAAAAGGGGCACAGAAAGATAGCATTCATCCACGGAGAGACCACATCGGTTACACGCAAGAGACTCTCGGGTTTCTACAATGCACTGGCCGAGGCAGGAATCGAAGTACCGGATGAATATGTGGTTGAAGCATTTTACCATGAACCGAAGTCCAGTGGGGAAGCCACGAGGCAGCTGATGTCACTTGAAGATCCGCCGACAGCCATTATGTACCCGGATGATTACTCATATCTGGGAGGAATGATGGAACTGGAAAGGCTTCATCTATCCATACCGGATGATGTGAGCGTGGTCGGATTCGATGGGATAAGGCTCTCTCAGGTGCTGAGGCCCCGACTTACGACTTATTATCAGGACGCTCCGAGAATAGGAAGAGCGTCAGTAAAAAAGCTTGTTCATATGATTGAGAACAAGAAGACCAGCATGGCCGAAGAGATTGAGATTCCCGGCAGACTACTGGTCGGAGATTCAGTAGCTCAGATTTAGCGGAGAAGGAACGCTAATTGAGACGCGGCAGCGAGCCGCACAATATTTTTCTTTTACATAAGAGAAGGAGACACTTATGAAGAGACGCATGAAAATGCTCACCAGCCTCGCATTAGCTGGTGCAATGGTAGTATCAATGGCAGCTTGTGGTGGATCAACAAGCTCAAGCTCATCATCAAAGAGCTCATCTAGCTCAGCAGCTTCATCAAGCAGCTCAGCAGCTAAGCCAGCAGAGGACACAGGAAAGGTTCTCAACATCCAGGTATGGAACGAAGAGTTCAAGAGCCGTATCGAGAATCACTACAAGGATTACCAGAAGGTAAGCGATACCGAGGGTAAGATCGGTGATGTTACAGTAAAGTGGACAATCACACCTTCAGATGACAATGCTTATCAGAACAACCTTGATTCACTTCTTCCAGAGAACGAGAATGCATCAGCAGATGACAAGGTTGATATGTTCCTTATGGAAGCTGACTACGCACTGAAGTATGTCAACAGTGATTACACAATGAAGCTTTCAGACCTTGGAATCACAGATGATGATCTTGCAGACCAGTTCCAGTACACAAAGGATATTGTTACTGATAAAGACGGCAACATCAAAGGTTCTTCATGGCAGGCTTGTTCAGCTGGTATGATCTACAACAGAGCAGCTGCTAAGGACGTCCTTGGTACAGACGATCCGGACAAGGTTCAGGATGCAGTTTCTGACTGGGATAAGTTCAATGAAGTAGCTAAGAAGGCTAAGGACAAGGGTTACAAGATTACTTCAACAGTAAATGATACATATCGTGTATATTCAAACAATGTATCAGCTCCTTGGGTAACAGACAATAAGGTAACAGTCGACCCTAACATCAAGAACTGGGTTGATGACTCTAAGGCTCTTGTAGATGCTGGTGAGACAACCACTAATGAGCTTTGGTCAGATGACTGGAGCAAGGGCTTCTATCCAGATGGCAAGGTATTTGCTTACTTCGGACCAGCATGGCTCATCAACTTCTCAATGGCAGCAGCTACAGACGGATCGATCGCTAACCAGGGTGGTTGGGGATTCTGTGTAGGACCTCAGTCATTCTATTGGGGCGGCACATGGATCGCAGCAGCTACCGGAACAGATAACCCGAACCTTGTAGCTCAGATCATTAAGACAATGACAACAGATAAGGATGTCCTTAAGGCTATCGCTACTGATGATTCAGACTGCGTAAACAGCCAGTCAGTTCTTGCAGACCTTGCTTCATCTGATATCGAGCAGAGAAAGCCTCACACCAATGGTAAGGACGATGGTGGTTCAATCACATGGATCCTTGGTGGCCAGAACCCTTACCAGCAGCTTGCTGATGGCGCTTCAAAGCTTGACATGAGCAACATCTCAATTTACGACCAGGGCTGCAACGAGGAGTTCCAGAAAGCAATGAAGAACTACTTCGATGGCAATGCATCATATGATGACGCGATCAAGCAGTTCAATAAAGCAATCGTAGAGAAGTATCCTGATCTTACAACTGACTGATAATCACAATAGGTAATCGGTTCAGAAAGTTAATTTCATAATTCTTCTGAAAAGTGCCGGCCCCACAAAGTGGTTACGCTTTGTGGGGTCGGTTTGTCAAATGAGAAATAGGAGGGATAAATGGAAAAGACAGCTCAGGCAGCAGTAAAGCCGCAAAAGAATAATAAGGTAACCGCCTACAATAAGTGGGGTTACATATTTCTTCTTCCATTTTTTATCATATTCGTCATATTCCAGCTCATCCCGCTGGTCAGCACGATATACAACAGTTTCTTTGAAAACTACAGATCAGGACTTACACAGATTGGCCCGAACTTTGTCGGACTGAAGAACTATGGAGCACTCCTTACCGGTGGCGATTTCCTGAAGTATTTCGGAAATACAATGATCATGTGGATTCTTGGATTTGTTCCGCAGATTGTTATTTCCCTGCTTCTTGCTTACTGGTTCACAGATCCATCACTTCGTCTGAAGGGTCAGAGATTTTTCAAGACAGTGATCTACATGCCAAACCTGATCATGGCAGCAGCATTCGCAATGCTGTTCTTCACACTGTTTGCGGACACAGGCCCTATCAACAGCATGTTTATGCAGATGGGACTCTGGTCAAAGCCTTACAGCTTCATGTCACACGTAGGAAGCGTCAGAGGAATGGTAGCATTCATGAACTGCCTGATGTGGTTCGGTAATACAACTATTCTCCTGATGGCAGGTATGATGGGAATCGATACTTCCCTCTTCGAAGCTGCAGAGGTTGACGGAGCAACAGCAAGCCAGATTTTCTGGAAAGTTACGCTTCCACTGCTTCGCCCTATCCTTGTTTACGTTATGATAACATCACTTATCGGTGGTCTCCAGATGTTCGATGTACCACAGATCCTGACCAATGGTGCGGGTGACCCGATGAGATCTTCAATGACACTCATCATGTGGCTGAACAAGCATCTGTACAGTAAGAACTATGGTATGGGTGGTGCTCTTTCGGTTATCCTGCTCATTGTAACAGGTGTTCTGAGCTTCATCGTATTCAAGTTCTCAGCATCTAAAGAAGTAGAAAGGTAAGGAAAGGAGGAAAATAATGGAAGAAAAAGTAACAACAGCGACTCATGTTCGTAGAGTAATTTCATACATCGTACTCGTCATTATTTCCATCCTTTGTCTGTTCTGGTTCTACATCCTATTTATCAATGCGACCAGATCTCATGCAGAGCTGACAAAAGGATTTACGCTCCTTCCGAGCACTTTCCTTGGACGTAATCTGTACAATGTATTGCATGGCACACTGCCTGTAGCAAGAGGACTCCTGAACTCGGTAATCGTATCAGGTTCATGTGCGATACTGACGACATATTTCTCAGCTATGACGGCATTTGCTATCCATGCATATCGTTTCAAAGGAAGAGAGGCAATCTTTACTTTCATCCTTGCAATCATGATGATTCCTACACAGGTTACTGCACTTGGTTTCGTTAAGTTAATGACCAGTTGGGGACTGATGGACAACTTCATCCCTCTGATCGTTCCTTCGATCGCAGCTCCGGTAGTATTCTTCTATATGAAGCAGTCGATGGATGCGACGCTTCCGGCATCACTGATGGAAGCAGCCAGAATCGATGGAGCAGGTGAGATGAGAATCTTCAATACGATAGTTATTCCGCTTATGAAGCCGGCTATCGCAGTACAGGCAATCTTCGCATTCGTTTCGGCATGGAACAATTACTTCCTGCCAGCCCTGATCCTGCACAAGGATTACATGAAGACCCTGCCTATCCTCATTGCTCAGTTGAGAGGTGCAGACTTCCTGAAGTTTGATATGGGCCAGGTTTATGCTATGATAGCATTCTCCATCTTCCCGGTAATCATCGTATATCTCTTCCTTTCAAAGTACATTGTCGGTGGAACAACCGCAGGTGCTGTAAAAGGTTAATAGATTACATAAGACAAATAGAAAGGAACCGCGGATTTCCGTGGTTCCTTTTTTGCGCATAAAATAATCGGGCTCCTGCTGTCGAACTGCTCCCGTGAAACGTTACCTGAGCAGTTAGCTCAACCCAGGCAGCCCTGCGGCACATGAAAAATCCGGCTTAGTGCTGCTTCATTCCTGACCTGACACGGTTCACCGGCATCCATTGCGCAGGACCCAGGTATCAACGCCACTTACTCAGGGCAGCTGACACGAAATACAGCCCTCGAACAGAAATCACCCCGGCGTATAGCGGATATTCCGGTACAGGGGACCGCTAATCCCCCGGCTGCCCGACAAAGAATATTGTACATTTTTTCATTTCAAGCGTCAAGCTCTGTATGTGGCAAAGCACTTTTTTAAGCGAGACAATTGTGTTAAAATGATTATCTGAAAAGCGAAAAGGCGAATGGAGGCTGTTATTTTAATGGGACTTAATGATACACCGACAGCAGAACGAGTCCAGATAGGGATTTTTGGAAAAAGAAATGCCGGCAAATCGTCAATTCTCAATATGCTTACCGGACAGACCATGTCCGTTGTCTCTGATGTGAAAGGCACTACGACAGATCCGGTGAAGAAGTCGATGGAACTGCTGCCGATAGGGCCGGTGACCTTTATCGATACACCGGGAATGGATGATTTTGGTGAACTGGGTTCTAAGAGAGTAGAGCAGACTAAGAAAGTACTCAGAATGGTGGACATGGCACTGCTCGTGATCGAGGCAGGAGGCTATGGCTTCAAGGCTGAGAATGACCTGCTTGCAGAGCTTCGGCAGCGAAATATACCGTATATAATCGTGGTCAGTAAATCTGATCTGCTGGGCGATGAGATCAATAAGGACGAGATGGTATCTGATCTCGCCAAGGAGCTTAATGACACTGCTGACCATATCATGCTTGTCAGCACCACGAAGAATCCATCCATCTATGCTGATTCGCTCCGCGACAGAATCGGAAAGCTGGTCGATACTGATGATCATGACAGATATCTGGTGCGTGATCTGATCAGACCGGGAGACAATGTGGTTCTCGTGATCCCTGTAGACTATGCAGCACCTAAGGGCAGGATCATTCTGCCGCAGCAGCAGGTGATCAGGGATGTGCTTGATGCAAGGGGCTTCTGTTCTGTTGCGCAGACCAGGGAGCTGCCGCAGATGCTTGACAATCTGAAGACCCCGCCAGCACTTGTGATTACTGACTCTCAGGCCTTCAGTGAAGTTGCGCAGATAGTACCTGAGAGCCTTCCGCTCACATCTTTTTCAATACTGATGAGCAGATACAAGGGCGATCTGCCGCTTCAGACACAGGGTGCCAGGGCACTTTCTGATCTGAAAGGCGGAGAGAAGATACTGATATCAGAAGGTTGTACGCACCACAGACAGTGCGGTGATATAGGGACTCAGAAGCTCCCGGCACTTATCCGACAGAAGACTGGCAAGGATTTTGATTTCGAGTTTACAAGCGGAGGAGATTTCCCGGATGACCTGACAGGATATGCGCTTGTGATCCATTGTGGGGCATGTACGCTACCTGTCCGTGAGATCAGATACAGGCTGGATCTCGCGAAGGCACAGGGAGTTCCAATCACGAACTATGGAGTGCTGATCGCATATCTGAACGGTATTCTCGGGAGAGTGCTGACACCTTTTAATAGCTGACAGAGGATAAAATATGGGTGCACAGGAGAGGACAGAAGATGCGCTCCGGGCAATGCATATTCTCGTGGCAAATGCAGAGTATGCGCCTGGAAGTGATTCGAAGGTTGTCATTGACAAGGAAGAGATACAGAGCATACTGAAGGAGCTGGGAGACTGTCTGTATGCAATGCTTGATGAGTCTGAGCTGACGAAGTCGAGCCACGCGCAGGCCGAGAGGAGCAGGCAGAAGCAGGCAGATCTGACTGAAGAGAGGGCGCGCAAGAAGGCAGAAGATATATATGCCGGTTCGCTCATGTATTCAGACAGGGCTCTGAATCAGATCAACAGGATAGTACAGAATGCTTCTGATTCGATCGAGAAGATCCACTCGGATCTTATGGAACAGATCGAGGAAGAGCAGAAGCGGATCAGGAAGAATCAGTACGAACTCAAGGGTCAGCTCAATGATCTGAAGGATACGCAGGAATATCTGAAGCTCATAGAGGAAGAGAACCGGCGCATTGAAAAAGAAGAGCATTCCGGAGAGTTCACTGAGGAGGCAGATACACCGTCATATGCGGATGTGAAGCCAGAGATTCACGTGAATCCTGCTTTTTTCAAAAATGGAGATATCCCGGACGGTACTGTCGTCGATGGTGAGGAATCCGGCGAGAAACAGGCTCCGCTGGACCCGGATGAGCTTGACAGGGAATATTTTGACTGGAAAGACGGTTCAGAAGATGATGAACCCAGGAAAAAGGGACTTTTCAGTGTTTTCAAAAAATGATACAATGCAACAAGGTGAAAACGAGTATATAGATTGGAGGAACCAATGAAATTATACGACACAGGAGTGTACTTAGTAAACGGCACCAATATTGTCGCAGATGACAATGAAGCTGCTGCGAAGCTTTCCTCTATGGGAAAGAAGGCAGACAAAGGGCAGGCTGCCGAAGGCACAATGGCCTATGGAATCCTGAAGAGCCACAATACTTCAGGCAATATGAAAGAGCTTCAGATCAAGTTTGACAAGCTCACCAGCCATGATATCACATATGTCGGTATCATTCAGACAGCAAGGGCTTCAGGCCTTGAGAAGTTCCCGATCCCATATGTGCTGACGAACTGCCACAACAGCCTCTGCGCAGTAGGCGGAACAATCAACGAAGATGACCACATGTTCGGACTCTCCTGTGCGAAGAGATATGGTGGAATGTATGTACCGCCACATCAGGCTGTCATCCATCAGTTCGCAAGAGAGATGCTTGCCTGTACTGGCAAGATGATCCTTGGATCTGATTCTCACACCAGATACGGAGCCCTTGGAACCATGGCTATGGGCGAGGGTGGTCCGGAGCTTGTAAAGCAGCTGCTCGGCAAGACTTATGATATCAATATGCCGGATGTCATCGCTATCTATCTGAAGGGAACACCGGTCAAGGGCGTAGGACCTCAGGATATCGCACTTGCAATCATTGGCCAAGTCTTCAAGAAGGGCTATGTCAAGAATAAGGTCATGGAGTTCGTCGGACCTGGAATCGCTAATCTGTCTGTAGATTACCGAATCGGTGTCGATGTCATGACAACTGAGACTACCTGCCTGTCTTCTATCTGGGAATGTGATGACAAGACAGAGGAGTTCTATGAGATCCACGGCAGAAAGGATGACTACAAGCCACTTCATCCTGCTGATGTCGCATACTATGATGGCTGCGTAGAGATCGATCTCTCTGAGATCAGACCTATGATCGCTATGCCGTTCCATCCGTCAAATACATATACTATTGCAGAACTCAAGGACAATCTGATGGATATCCTCGAGGAGACTGAGGAGAGAGCCAGGGTTTCTCTTGGTGAGAATGCCGAGCTGAAGCTCACTGAAAAGGTTCATGATGGCAAGCTCTATGTAGATCAGGGTATCATTGCCGGATGTGCAGGCGGCGGATATGAGAATATCTGCGATGCTGCTGATATCCTCCGTGGCAAGTCAATCGGTGATGATGACTTCACACTTAGCGTTTATCCAGCTTCTACTCCGATATTCATGCAGCTCGTAAAGAATGGTGCTGTTGCAGATCTTCTGGCTACTGGTGCTATCGTAAAGACTGCATTCTGCGGACCGTGCTTCGGTGCTGGAGACACACCTGCCAACCAGGGCTTCTCAATCAGACATTCTACAAGGAACTTCCCGAACAGAGAAGGTTCGAAGATCCAGAATGGTCAGATCGCTTCTGTTGCTCTTATGGATGCTCGTTCAATCGCTGCAACCGCAGCTAATAAGGGCTTCCTGACAGGGGCTGATGAGCTTGATGGAATTGATTTCACGAAGCCGAAGTACTTCTTCGACTCAGAGATATACAAGAACCGTGTATTCGACAGTCACGGTGTGGCTGATCCGTCAGTAGAGGTCAAGTTCGGACCGAATATCAAGGACTGGCCGGCTATGGTAGCCCTTCCTGAGAACCTTATCCTGAAGGTCGTTTCCGAGATACATGATCCGGTGACTACCACAGACGAGCTGATCCCGTCCGGCGAGACCTCATCATACAGATCAAATCCTCTGGCTCTTGCGGAGTTCGCTCTTTCGAGAAAGGATCCTGAGTATGTGGGTAGGGCAAAGAAGGTTCAGAAGATCCAGCGTGCTATAGAGTCTGACAGCTGCCCGGGAGATGCAGATCCAGGATTCCACGAGGTGATGAATGCCATTCATACGAGGTTTCCGGATGTGAACAGACATAATATCGGAGTAGGAAGCACCATCTTTGCGGTAAAGCCGGGTGACGGTTCTGCAAGAGAGCAGGCTGCAAGCTGTCAGAAGGTACTTGGCGGCTGGGCCAATATTGCGAATGAGTATGCTACGAAGAGATACAGAAGCAATCTGATCAACTGGGGCATGCTTCCATTTACGATCCCGGCTGGCGATCTGCCATTTGCGCTTGGTGACTACCTCTTCATCCCGAATGTCTTCGACGACATCAGGAACAAGAATACATCAATCGAGGCATATGTAGTAAAGGATGGCGGTCTCGTACCGTTCACTCTCACAATGGGTGAGCTCACTGACGATGAGCGTGAGATCATCGAGGATGGCTGTCTGATCAACTATTACAGGGCACAGAAAAAATAAATTTCCGGTGGATTTTTCAATCCAAAAGTAGTATCATATTCATTAGCCACCTGCTCGCGAGTAAGAACTCATCAAGTGTGGGTTCCGTGCTGACAACAGTGTTTTCTTATGCGTAGGCTGACGTGCTGATGTGTCGGCAGCAGATGGCTGGTAATGGGATGATAGCTCAGCTGGGAGAGCACCTGGGTCACAACCAGGTTGTCGGGGGTTCGAGTCCCTTTCATCCCACTTTTTATAGAAGTGCCGCCGTTAGACAGGCTTTCGTACACAGCAATGTGTGCCATTCCTGTAGTGCTGGGCACTTCTTTTTTTGATTGCACACATTTGAAATCTTGAAGATTACACTGAAAGGTGCTAGTATCTTTAGAAACGTATGAATATGATACAGGAAGGATCTGTATTTTCCAGAAAAGCATGTATATTACAGGAGGCACACAATGAGTGATTATAGTATTTCAACGCAGGGGACCTGCTCGACACAGATAGATTTTTCATTGGATGATCAGGGGAAGCTGCACAATGTAGTATTCCATGGCGGATGTCCTGGCAATACCAAGGCAGTTGCCAAGCTCCTCGAGGGATATGATGCGAAGTCAGCAGTTGATATCCTGAAGGGCAATCCATGCGGCATGAGAGGCACTTCATGTGCTGACCAGCTCGCAAGAGGCGTAGAGAAGGCGCTCACCGAGAAGTAAGATGAGAGTTGAATTAGACGACACTATCGATCTGAAAAAGATTGCCGACAGTGGGCAGTGCTTCCGCTGGAAAGAAGTAGCGGATGATACCTTCCGTGTGACAGCATTTGGCAAGGTCCGGTACTTCACACAGGAAGATCCGAAGACGATCAGCATAGACTGTGATTCAGATGAATATCAGCAGATCTGGAAGGATTATCTCGATATAGACACGAACTATGACAGGGTCATTGCGTCAATTGACAGTGATGATGCATTCCTGACAGCGGCCGGAGAAGCCGGCCGTGGTATCAGGATCCTGAGACAGGATCCGCTCGAGACTCTGATCACTTTTATCATTTCCCAGAGAAAAAATATACCAGCCATCAAGTCATGCGTGGACAAGCTCTGTCATGCATCAGGATCATTCCTTGGAGACTATGACGGGGAAGATGTGTATTCATTCCCACAGCTGAATCAGCTCGTCGCTCTGTCATGTGAGAAATGTGGCGGTGGTTTCTGCTCGTATCACGAGGCTGGGATTGACAGCTGTTCACTCGGCTACCGTATGCCATATATCCAGGAGACTATCAGCCGGCTCATCATGAATCCGTCACTGATCGAATATATGGAAGCACTCGATGATCAGACCCTCTATAATGAGCTCCTCGGATTCAAGGGTGTCGGGAAAAAAGTCGCCAACTGCACGGCCCTCTTCGGATTCCATCGTCTGGATTTCTTCCCGATAGATGTCTGGATAAAGCGCGTCATAGATGAACAGTATGGTGGCTCATTTGACCAGACAGTCTATTCACCATATGCCGGAGTCATCCAGCAGTATATGTTTTATTATTACAGGACTATCTCCTGAGCAGCACACAGCCGTATCCGGAGATAGTTCCGTCAAATATCTTATCCTGAAGCAGTTCTTTATAGTCCCTGTATTCTCTGGCACTTACATCTCCATCCTTCGTGTGGAAGATCAGTATCTCGCCGGAGGAGAGGTGATATTCGAGGAGACCACGTTCGTCATCACAGTCAATTCTGTCATAGTCACCATCGGTGATCGCCCTTATTGTATGACGGAAGTAGGTCAGTCTCTGATACCAGTGGTACATATCCATATCCTGTTTCTTTTCATCCCAGAGCATTCCGCGTCTGTTGTCAGGATCATCTCCACCAGTCATTGCAATTTCATCACCATAATAGATAAATGGTGTTCCCGGTAGCAGCATCTGAAAGGCTGCAGCCAGAGCGAGCTTGCGCTTGTCGCCGCCGGCTCTCCACAGGAATCTGCTCGTGTCATGGCTGTCGATCAGGTTCCAGAGCACAGGCAGGACAGCGCTGTGGTACTGGCCTTCAAGGAAGCTCTGCTGCGAGAGAAATTCAGATGGCCCTATATCTCCACTACAGATCATTTCACCGATATTCTTGTAAAATGCATAGTTCATGACAGAATCCCACTCATCTCCCTGCAGGAAATCAGGTGAGAAATGCCATACTTCTCCGACGAGAAGGGCATCCGGATTCGCAGACTTTACAGCCCTGCGGAACTTTTTCCAGAAATCATGACCTATTTCATCACCGACATCGAGTCTCCATCCATCAATCCCGAAATCCTTTATATAATGGCAGGCGACGTCGATCACATATTGGGCAGCATCCGGATTCGACAGATTGAGCTTCGGCATGAATCCAACATATGCAAAGCTCTGGTATGACGGCTTGTGCGTCCTGTCGCCTCTTACGACATCGCTGCTGTCGAGATAGTACCAGTCATAGTATTCGGAGTCTGTACCATTTTCTTCAATATCCCTGAATGCAAAGAAGTCTGGTGAAGTATGGTTGAATACGCCGTCGAGCATGACGCGCATGCCGTTCCTGTGTGCAGTGTTGACAAGCGTATGCAGATCTTTTTCATCTCCAAGAGAGGGATCCACAGCGTAGTAATCGATAGTGTCATACTTGTGAGATGAATTTGATCTGAAGATCGGTGTCATATAGATCACATCGACGCCGAGCTCCTTGAGATACGGGATGTGCTCCGTGATTCCCTTCAGATTGCCATGCAGATCATCGTTGAATGCGATAGGAGTCTTGTACCACAGTTCATCAGGCACATCCTCAGTCGTTGCGAATCTTGTCGGAAAAATCTGATACACCACGGCATTCCTGGCCCAGTCCGGAACCCTGAATGTCAGCTCTCTTCTCGATATCAGAGGGCAGTCAAACATGGCCTCGACGTCACCCGGCTCGCCTGAGAAGAATCTCGAATCACCGTACCATATCCTCGCGCCTGCTTCATCCACCATTTCGAAGAAATATCTGAGGCAGAGCATATCAGGATTCTTCTGGTACTGACCGGCCTGCGGTATATCAATATCTGCGGAAAAATAATCGTGGCCGAAGTCGCTCGCAATTTTTTTCATGCGGCAGCAGGCCCTTGTATCAGCAATGGCCGGATCTATATATTTGTCACGGGTATGCAGATAGATGGCATTCATATCGCCTCTTGCGGCAGAGATCCTTATACGGAGCTTTCCGTTTTCAAGGAAAAAGCAGTCACGCTGGTCTGCATAGTGTGAAATTCCTGAGTAAATCATTATGTCTCCTTCTATAAATCTGTCTTAATGCGACAGGAACTCATGTCTGAGCCTCTGCGCGGCATTTTCATCATGAACATTATAGGCATTCTTCAGCGCTTTTTCCATAAGAACAAAGGCTCTTTCAAATTTTTCGATACCGGTATTCTTCCATAAGAAGTCAGCACCGTTTACCACAGACCACACGTCAGCAGCTGAACGGCGGAGCTTTTCCTCGGGCTTTACAGAGACGAGCCCCAGGAGTTTTTTTCCATATTTGTCTGAATCCATTGTGGCAATATACTTCACAGCGGAGTCATAGAGGACATCATACATGACTTCTTCGGCTTCTTCGCGGGCGAGCCCTTCGGCAATAGTATTTTCAATGATGTCGAATCCGAACTGATTGAAGATCTCGAGACTCTTCCGGATCCTGTCCCTGTTGCTGCTGAGCGCGCTGCGGTTGTCAGATACATGCATCAGGTCAGTGAATCCGCCGATGAATCTGTCGGTTCCGGCATCTCTGCCAGCCTTCCTGATGCGCTTATTTTCAAGCTTTTCAGCCAGTTCTTCCTTGGTATTTTCCATTAAAAAACCTCCATCGTTATCTTATCAGCTTTGCAGATTTCATTCAATATACTAGAAGAACATAATAGAATCTTCAATATTCAGGATAATATTTTCTATTTTTTTCAGTTCACAAAAAATATATATTTATACACGTAAACAAAAACGACACGGAGGGTGTCACAAAGGTTGAAGGAGGAAATCTCTATGAAATCAAGAAAAGTAGTTGCTTTAGGACTAGCTGCAGCAATGGCAATTTCACTTGCAGCCTGCGGTGGTTCATCAAACTCATCGTCATCAGCTAAGAAGTCATCTTCTGGCTCAGCTTCATCGAGCGGAACAGTTGCCAACAAAGACAAGCCGGTTGTATGGTACAACCGTCAGCCGTCAAACAGCTCAACAGGAGAGCTTGACAGCAAAGCGCTTCACTTCAATGACAACACCTACTATGTAGGATTCGATGCTAATCAGGGTGCTGAATTACAGGGAACAATGATCGCAGATTACATCAAAGAGCACAAGGATGAGATCGACAGAAACGGGGACGGAACCATCGGATATGTTCTTGCAATCGGTGATATCGGACATAACGATTCAATCGCCCGTACAAGAGGTGTTCGTAAGGCTCTTGGAACAGCAGTCAAGGATGGCGACAACATCGACTATCAGGCAATCGGAACCAATACCGATGGATCAGCCAAGGATGTTCAGGATGGTTCAATCGATGGTGTAGACTTAAAGATCAGAGAGCTTGCTTCACAGGAGATGAAGAACTCAGCCGGAGCTACATGGGATGCAGCTACAGCTGGTAACGCAATCCAGTCATGGTCTTCATCATTCGGTGATCAGATCGATATCGTAGTATCCAACAACGATGGTATGGGAATGTCAATGTTCAATGCATGGTCAAAGGCAGAGAAGGTTCCTACATTCGGATATGATGCTAACTCAGATGCAGTAGCAGCTATCGCAGAAGGATATGGCGGAACAATTTCACAGCACGCAGATGTACAGGCTTACCTCACACTCCGTGTTCTTCGTAATGCACTTGATGGTGTAGACGTTATGACAGGTATCTCAAAGGCTGATGACCAGGGCAACGTACTTGAGGAAGGCAAAGATTACAGATATGATGAAGAGAACCGTTCATTCTATGCATTGAACCTCGCAGTAACAGCTGATAACTATAAGGACTTCACAGATTCTACAAAGGTTTATGAGCCGGTATCAAAGCAGCTCAACAGCGACAAGAAGAAGGTATGGCTTGATATCTACAATGCATCAGATAACTTCCTTGGATCAACATATCAGCCACTTCTTGAGAAGTATGATGACCTTATGAATCTCGATGTTGACTACATCGGTGGTGATGGACAGACAGAGTCAAATATCACAAACAGACTTGGAAATCCTAACCAGTATGATGCATTCGCAATCAACATGGTTAAGACAGATAATGCAGCATCATATACATCACTTCTCCAGTAATCAAGAGTACAGTTTCATACAACTGAACGAAATTTAAACAGAACAGGAGGCATCAGGAAAGTCACCTGATGCCTCTTTTGAAAAGGAAATATCAAGCAGGAGAACAATATGCCAGAAGAAGATAAGAAAGACGATATAATCTTATCGATTCGTGGAATGTGCAAATCCTTCGGAAGAAACCGTGTGCTCGACCACATCAATATGGATGTGAAACGTGGCTCCATAATGGGTCTGATGGGTGAGAACGGAGCAGGCAAGTCAACTATGATGAAGTGTCTGTTTGGTACTTATCAGAAAGACGAAGGGCAGATAATCCTCGACGGTAAGGAAATCAATTTCTCGGGACCGAAAGAAGCCCTTGAGAACGGAATTGCAATGGTGCATCAGGAGCTGAACCAGTGTCTTGAGAGAAGCGTCATTGACAATCTTTTCCTCGGAAGATACCCGACCAATTCACTCGGAGTCATAGACGAGGGACGAATGAAAAAGGAAGCTTCGGATCTTTTCCGTAAGCTGAACATGACAGTGAACCTGACACAGTCAATGAAAAATATGTCAGTATCACAGAGACAGATGGTAGAAATAGCAAAAGCTATTTCATATAATTCCAAGATCATCGTGCTCGATGAGCCTACATCATCTCTTACAGTTCCTGAAGTAGAGAAGCTGTTCAAGATGATGAGATCACTCAAAGAGCAGGGAATCTCGATCATCTATATTTCACATAAGATGGATGAGGTGTTTGAGATCTGTGACGAGGTATCGGTTCTTCGAGATGGTAGTCTGGTAATGACCAAGAATGTCAGGGACACCAACATGAATGAGCTCATAGCAGCCATGGTTGGCCGTTCCCTCGACAACAGATTCCCGCCGGTTGACAATACACCGGGCCATGTGATCCTGAAGGTCCAGCATCTGTCGACAAAGTTTGCACCGTATCTCAAAGATATTTCTTTTGATGTAAGGAAAGGTGAGATCTTCGGACTGTACGGACTTGTAGGAGCCGGCAGATCAGAACTCTTAGAGACTATTTTCGGAGTCAGGACCCGTGCGAGCGGCCGTGTCTACTACAACGGACAGCTGATGAATTTCAACAGCTCGAAGGAAGCAATGGATCACGGATTCGCAATGATCACAGAGGAACGTAAGGCCAACGGTCTCTTCCTCAAGGGCGATATCACATTCAATACGACAATTGCCAATCTGAACCATTACAAGACAGGACCTGCACTTTCCAATCCAAAGATGACAAAGGCTACATCCAATGAGATAGCAGTCATGCACACCAAGACAATGGGACCTGAAGACATGATCTCCAATCTGTCAGGTGGTAACCAGCAGAAGGTCATCTTTGGTAAATGGATTGAGAGAGATCCGAAGGTATTCATGATGGACGAGCCTACAAGAGGTATTGATGTAGGAGCCAAGTACGAGATATATGAGCTCATCATCAAGATGGCCAAGCAGGGCAAGACGATCATCGTAGTATCATCGGAGATGCCTGAGATCCTCGGAATCACTAACAGGATCGGGGTAATGAGCAATGGTCATCTGTCAGGTATCGTGAATACGAAAGAGACGAACCAGGAGGAACTCCTGAGACTCTCTGCGAAGTATCTGTAAATATAAAGGAGAAGAATTATGGCAGACAGCAGAATTTTATCCGCAGAGGAGCAGGAAGCACTTCTCGCGCCGATAGATAAAGAGATTGGCGGCATACAGGCGGAAATAGACAAACTCAGAGAAAACGGTTCTTTAAAGGTCAGAAGCTATGAGAACCAGATCATCCTTCTGAAAGAGGACAAGACTCTCACAAAGGGTGAAAGAGATAATGAGATCGTAGCTGCGAAGAAAGAGCTTGAAAAAGCAAAGCAGGTAGAGGCAGCAAATAGAGACAAGGTTGCCGTATATGTGAAGCAGGCTGAGGATTATCTCAAAGCTCACTATGACAGTGAATATTTCAACAAGGTCAAGGCTTCATGTGATGCAAGGCGTGAGCAGGCCAAGAGAGAGTATGATACAGCTCTCGGAAAGCTTGCAAATGAGCATGAGGCAGAGCTGAAGAAGCTTACCGATAAGGATGAAATCAAGGACGAGAATTACGTATACAAGAACCGTAAATTCGACCAGAAGATGAGATATGACCAGAAGATGCAGGCTATCAAGGATGACCAGCACGAGGCATATATCTACAGATATCATCTGATCGATCTCCTCAGGATGTCAAAGTACACCCAGGGCCAGAAGATGGCACAGGGCTGGGAGAACTACAAGTACACCTTCAATACCACCCAGTTCTTTCTGAAGAACGGACTGTACATCGTAATCATCGCAGTATTCGTATTCCTCGGAATCATCACTCCGGCAGTAAAGGGTTCACCGCTCTTTACCTACAATAACATCCTGAATATTCTCCAGCAGGCTTCACCACGAATGTTCTATGCACTCGGTGTTGCAGGACTTATCCTCCTGACAGGTACCGACCTTTCAGTTGGACGAATGGTAGGTATGGGTATGGTTGCAGCGACGATCATCATGCACCAGGGCATGAATACAGGTACAGTATTCGGACATGCTTTTGATTTCTCAGGTATGCCGGCAGGCGGAAGAGCAGTACTTGCACTTCTCGTATGCGTGGTACTCACGACAGTATTCACTACGATAGCAGGCTTCTTCACAGCGAAGTTCAAGATGCATCCGTTCATTTCAACAATGGCGAACATGCTCATTATCTTCGGTCTCGTAACCTACGCTACAAAGGGTGTATCGTTCGGATCTATCGATCAGAGCATCCCTCAGATGGTAATCCCGAAGATCAACGGACGTTTCCCGACGATCATCCTCTGGGCTATCGCAGCAATCATCATTGTATGGTTTATCTGGAACAAGACAACCTTCGGAAAGAACCTCTATGCAGTAGGTGGAAATCCGGAAGCAGCTGCTGCATCAGGTATCTCAGTATTCGCAGTAACTCTCGGAGCATTCGTCCTGGCAGGTATCCTTTATGGATTCGGTGACTGGCTCGAGTGTAACAGAATGGTTGGTTCAGGATCAGCAGCCTATGGACAAGGATGGGATATGGACGCTATCGCAGCCTGCGTTGTAGGTGGTGTATCATTCACAGGTGGTATCGGAAAGATCTCAGGAGTTGTCGTAGGTGTACTTATCTTCACAGCACTTACATACTCTCTTACAATTCTCGGAGTTGATACAAACCTTCAGTTCGTATTCGAAGGAATTATCATTCTCGCAGCCGTAACTCTTGACTGCCTGAAGTACATCCGCAAGAAGTAATCTATAGTATATTGATAACGTTTCTTCAGGAGACAGGCTCATCTGATGGGCCTGTCTCTCTGTCTTTTTGTCCTGATTTTTGATATAATTTTCTCTATGGAAAAATATACGGTACTTCTGGTGGATGACGAGCCGGAAGTCATTCAGATAATGCAGAAAAAAATTGACTGGGAGGGCCTTGGCTTCACCGTTGACGGTTATGCTGAGAATGGTGTGCAGGCTCTCGAGATGATAAATGCCAATCCTCCTGATGTGGTGATGACAGATATCAAAATGCCATACATGGATGGAATGGAGCTGTCAGCGCATATCAGGGAACAGTATCCTGAGATGAGGATAGTCCTGTTCACAGGATTCGATGAATTCGAATATGCGAGGCAGGCAATTCATCTGAATATCACAGAATATATTTTAAAGCCTGTCAATGCATCAGAACTCACAGAGACGCTCCAGAAGATAAAAGAAGACCTCGACAAGGAGCGCAAGGACCAGCAGAATATAGATTCCCTGATGAAGTATTATGAGGAGTCCCTGCCAGCGATGAAGTCGAGATTTGCGACGCTTCTCATCGAGAATCAGGTGCCATCTGATCAGATTGAGAGCATGGCAGCTGAGTACAGATTCAGTCTCAAGGAGCCATATGTCTGTGTGGTTATTTTTCATGTGTCGAGGACACATGCGCCGGAAGGAACTGACTATCAGGTGCTGCGTATGGCGGTATGGAGATATGTATATGACAGGCTCAAAAATAAATGGAATTTACTGTTCTTCTCATATCAGCATGACAATGTGATGATAGTCCAAATGCATGAGGCTGAAGATGCCACGAAGCTGACAGATGACTGTTCAATAGTTGCAAGAAATGCAGGTCATGTGACTGGCTCTGTTGTGACAGCTGGAATAGGTCATGTGACAGATGGGATGGAAGGTCTCAGGGCCTCATGGCTCGGCGCCAGAGAGGCGCTTTCGTACAGAGTCCTGTACGGTACAGGCAGAGCCATCAATATCAGTGAGATCACCCCTGGTGGGAACGATTCATATGAGATCGGCGGGACTGAGAGTGTCCACGCGATCCTACAGCAGATCAGAATGGGTGATGAGAAGTCGCTTAATGATTCGATTGACGATTTCTTTGCGGGAGTTACCGAACACGCTACATCTGTCACACAGTACAGGGTAGAACTCTCAGGACTTGTGAGCAGTCTGATCACTTTTGCAGGGAACAATCAGGTGACGGTAAATAGTGACAATGATCCGTATCAGAATATCACTGAAATGGACCGTGCTTCATTTGCAGAGTGGCTGAAAAATGTCTGTCTCGACATGCAGTCGCAGATATCTGCAACGAGGGTATCATCAGGCGTCTCCTATGTAGACAAGGCGAAGAACTATGTCCTGAACAATTATCAGAATCCGGCACTGTCGATAGGTGATGTATGCAGTGAGCTCGGAGTGTCTGAATCATATTTTTCAGGAGTATTCAAGAAGACAACCGGCGAGTCATTCGTATCGTATCTGACAGAATTCAGAATGGAGACAGCTGCCCGACTGCTCCTCGAGACTTCAGACAAGAGCTATATGATAGGCAAGGCTGTTGGATTCGAAGATGCCAATTATTTCAGCTATGTATTCAAGAAGCAGTACGGCATGTCACCTACGAGATACCGTAAGAGAGAAGAAGTCAAGTGAAGAAGATCCGCGACAGTTTTTACAGGATAAAAAATCATTTCCGGTTTGACGGTATCCAGTCGATCATGATGTTTACTTTTGCAGGGCTCTCTGTAATCGTAGTTCTGATACTGGCAATAGTTTTCGTGCTTGGATTCCGTGATTCATCGCAGAATGAATACATCAGCAATTCACAGGTCATTGTCGACGAGACCGGGCGAAGTCTGGAAAGTTTCCTTGTGAATATGCGTCATGTATCTGATACTGTCGCATACAATATCCTGTCTGAAAATGATATCTCAGAACCGGGTCTCGATCATGAGATCAATCTCCTGTATGAAGCCAATCAGAGCACCATCAGGAGCATTGCGCTGTACAATAATTACGGTTCACTGCTGATGGCTGAGCCTCTGGCCAATCAGAAAGAGGATCCGAATGTCACGAGACAGGAGTGGTTTACCGGTGCAATGGAGGAGATGGAGAATCTGTATTTTTCCACTCCGCATGTGCAGAATCTGTTTCAGGATGAGGCGCAGAAATATCACTGGGTCATATCTATGTCCCGAATGGTGGAGCTCACTTCCGGCAATTCACAGGGGACCGGAGTACTGCTTGTAGACATGAACTATTCTGATGTCGAGAGGACAATGGAACAGATCAATGATAATGACAACGGTCAGTACTACTATCTGTGTGACGACCAGGGCAATCTGATCTTTCATCCGTATCAGACCGGACTCGAGCTGAACGGTGAGACGGAGCCTACGATCCGCACGGCTGTCTCACAGAGCGACGGTGTACATACTGCATTCGTGCGCGGGCAGACCATGCATGTGGTTGTGAGAACAATTGCATACACCGGCTGGAAGATCGTGGCAGTGATTCCGGAAAGCACGATAATGAGAAGTACAGGCGCCAATATCTGGATGATCCTGTTTTTCATCACTGTTGTGCTGATACTTGCGCTCATAGTGAACCGTTTCGCATCGATCAGGATTTCGCGTCCTATCCTCGAGCTCAATGAATCGGTAAAGAATCTCGAAGCATCCGACATGGATTCCGGATCAGAAATATATATAGGCGGCCCTTCGGAGATCAGGCATCTGGGATCTACGATACAGCATTCGTATGAAGAGATTCAGCGGCTGATGGAAGAGGTCGTGCGTGAGGAGCGGCAGCGAAGGAAAAATGAGATGGATGCCCTGCAGAGCCAGATCAATCCGCACTTCCTGTACAATACCCTTGATTCGATCACCTGGATGATAGAGGGCGGCAGGGATGAGGATGCAACATATATGATCACACAGCTCGCGAAGCTGCTGCGTATATCTCTGTCCAAGGGCAGGACGATCATCCCGGTGAGTGATGAGCTGAAGCATGCGAAGAGTTATATGAACATCCAGAAGTACAGATACAAGGACAGCTTCACGGTGACATATGATGTGCCTGAAGAATACGAGAATTACTGTACTGTAAAGCTTGTGATACAGCCGATCCTCGAAAATGCCATCTACTATGGCATGGAAGGCATGGTCGATGATGACGGCGAGATCGTGGTAAAGGCTGAGAAGAAAGATAATGATCTGTATATCTCAGTGACTGACAATGGTATGGGAATGGATCAGGAGACGCTCGACAGCCTGCTGACCGATGAGAATCGTGTCCACAAGCATGGCTCAGGAGTAGGCCTTCTGAACGTGCACAACAGGATACGGCTCATGTTCGGCGAACAGTACGGTCTCATCATTGAGAGCGAGCCAGATGAGGGTACCTGTGTCACTATCCATATTCCGGCTATTGAGTACAATGAAGAAAACAGAAAAGAACTGGAAAGCGGGCGAATAGTATGAAGAAGAATCAGAAGACATTTGTCATTATCATACTTCTGCTGGCCGCCTTTGCGATTCTGTGTATAGTGATGATGGTGCGCAGCCGGAGTGTTCCTGAGAAAAAAGAAATTGCCGTCATTGTAGAGGATTCAGAGAATGATATCTGGTCGATGCTGAAGGAAGGTACACAGGAGGCTGCAAAAGAGAAAAATGTCGATATCAGGTTTGTGACGACAGGAACCTTTGAAAATGCTGCAGATGAGATTGATGCAGTGGATGATGCGGTCAGAGATGGCTGTGACGGACTGCTGATATATCCAGTCAATGAGAGGGTCGTGCAGCAGTTGAAAAAGAGAAACTACCATATTCCGGTTCTTCTGATGATCACCGATTCTTGTTATGATGTCAGAAGCATTAACTGTGATCCGGTGGATACTGGAAGGAATCTGGCTCAGATGATCATAGACAACAGCGGGAGCAACCGCACGATCGGTATCATTACAGACAGGCGCTACAGTCGGATTGCCAGACAGGTGAAAGCAGAAATAGACAAGGTACTCAAGCCGGAGGGATACCGGGAGAGCTTTATCGTAAATAAAGCTGATGAGGACTATATTCGTAATCACAGGACCGATGTGCTGCTCTGTCTCGACGAAGAAGCGATAACAACTGCTTCATCTCTGGTGAGTGAGAACAAGATACCGGGTACGATAGTATATGGCTGCGGTTTTTCACCGAAGGATATATATCAGCTTGATATGGAAAATATAAAGGGCCTTGCATATCTTGATATATTCAAGGTCGGCTATTATGGTGTCAGTGAAATTGCTGACAGAGTACATGGCAATCTGTCACAGCCGCGCAGCAGAACGGTAAAGAACCGGATTCTGGGCAAGGACGATATTTTCAATGAGAAGAATATGCTGTATACCTTTGGATATAAGTGATAAGGAGCGTTGATGAAAAAAATAATTGCCATACTCAGCTTCATAGTGCTGTGTATATCAATGAGTTCGTGCGGTACTCCTGTGCAGCAGACGAATAACAGAATAAAGATCGGCGTTCTCGTATATGATGAGGGTGACACGTTCCTGAAGGGAATCATCAATGAGATGATTGCCGATGCGAAAAATAGGAGCAAGGGCGATGTCGATGTCACAATCACTGTTGGCGATGCATCAGGAGATCAGAATACTCAGAATGACCAGATGGAGGATATGATCGCAAACGGATGCAATGTGCTGGCAATAAATCTGGTAGACAGGACAGATCCGACATCTATCATCAATCTGGCCAAGAAGAATAATGTCCCGATCGTATTTTTCAACAGAGAGCTCGTGAAGCACGATCTGGAGAGATGGAATCAGCTGTACTATGTGGGAGCTCCGGCTATCAGGAGCGGCATGATGCAGGGAGAGGAGATCGCTGATTATGTGAGATCTCATCCTGAGGCTGATAAGAACGGCGATGGAAAGATACAGTATGTCCTGCTCAAGGGAGAGCAGAACCATCAGGATACGATCATCAGAAGTGAGAAGGCGGTTTCGACTGCCATCAACTATGGAGTGAGGCTGGACAAGCTTGCCGGTGAAGTGGCCAACTGGAGCCGCGCGCAGGCGCAGAACAGGATGCAGCAGATGATCAATGAGTACGGAGACCGGATAGAGCTAGTCATCTGCAATAATGATGATATGGCACTCGGTGTCATAGATGATTACAGGAAGATGCAGATACCGGTAAAGGACTACCCGGCTATCTTCGGAATCGACGGAACGGAAGAAGCAGTAAAGGACCTGAAAGAGGGAACCCTCAAGGGTACTGTGTATAATGATGCTGCAGCCCAGGCTGACAAGATCATGCAGTTAGCTGTTGCTCTGGCTCAGGATGAGGATGTGAGCAATGTCGTTCACAGCAATTCAAAGAGCTTTTATATCGATTACCAGAAACTGACCAGATCGAATGTCGAAGAATTCGAGCAGGAGCATGAAAATAAGTGATCAGGCTTTCTTCATGGGTCTGATATATTTTTCCACGAGAGTATAGCCGTAGTTGTTGGCGGCTGCCCAGCCTCTGGTCTGCGCACGGTAGCTCGGAGAGTGCTTCTCACCTGTTGTATATGGATTGTCCTTTATTCCGAGCCACTGTACATATGGAGCGTTTCCGACACGTACATATCGGCCACGTGGATCGATCGTATTGTCAATCCGCCTGATCGCTCCGGCATAGAGAGATAAGTGCATGGCCTGTGAACGGATGCCGACTTCGATTGCATGTTTCTCGGCCTGCGAGGCGGAAGAGTATCCGAATGCCTTGTAGTGAGCTGCAGCATATGATCTGAAATCGAGGCCGCTCGCTCCATTTCCGACTGCGCCTACTCCACCGAAATTACACTGATAGATGCTCACATCTCCGCCGAAATTCAGGAAGCCAGTCTCATTCATCATCTGTGCAAAAAGTACCTCTGCCCTGATATTATATCTCTTCGCCTCGTTGTAAACGATCCGGGTGAAGTCATTGATTGTTGCGGCACCGAGACTCTTGTAGGCAGATGGATATGATGACCGCTTTGATCTGTAGTATCTGGCCATCTGTGCTGCGCTGACAGACGATTTTCCGGATATCTTATATCCTGTATAGCCTGAGGCTTTTTTACTTCTTTTTGTATAGGTGTATTTCCCGTTTTTCTTCTTATAGGCGCGGACAGTGAAGGTGTACTTCGTATTTTCCTTCAGACCTGTGACTGTGATCTGATTCACATCCATGCCGCTGATCCGTTTTACGATCCTGCCACTCTTATTGCAGACTTCATAGCCGCTTGCACCATACACTGGGTACCAGTGAATCGTGAGAGACGTGCCTGTACGCTTGCTGATCTTGTCTGTATCGGCATCATACGGAGTCACATAGTCGTGACTGTCATTATTATAATTATACGAGTCGCTTGACCTGTGGTTCATGCAGTCCTGATACGGGCTTCTTAGCTTTATCCTTGTACCTGTAAAAGAAGCGTGTGCGCTGACCGGGAATGCGGCAATTATCATTATGACAGCGAGCATTGCTGCCGGAACTCTTATTTTCATCAGATATCCTTTCTTTGTTTCAATGATAGCGTAAAACAGGTATTTTGTCATCTTTTTCAGAAAAATATTGCGACAATTTCTGCTTTCGAATATAATATAAAAAAAGCGAAAGGAGCTGTAAAAATATGGATAAGGAAAAACAGAAAGAGATCGCGAAGAAGAGCAAGGGGTTCTTTGCAGAATTTCAGAAATTCATCATGCGTGGGAATGTGATCGACCTGGCAGTCGGCGTCATCATTGGTGCTGCATTCCAGGCAATCGTGAATTCTCTCGTCAATGATATCGTGATGCCGCTGATCTCACTGATCACTGGTGGTATCGATTTCTCGAACTTGTTTCTCTCACTTGACGGCAAGCATTATGCGACGATCAAGGCTGCACAGGAGGCTGGAGCGGCAACTCTGAATTACGGTACTTTTATTACAGCTGTCATTAATTTCGTTCTGATGGCATTTGTCATCTTCCTGCTGGTCAAGTTCCTGAACAGTGTTGCAGACAGGGTTCACAAGACCGAGCCTGAACCGGAGCCGACAGAGAAGACCTGCCCGTACTGCCAGAGCAGGATACCTGTCAAGGCAACGAGATGCCCGTACTGTACTTCTGAGCTCAGGGACTGATATGTGGAATTTCAATCACATCTATATTGAAAAAGAAATCGCGGACCATCCGCGTACACAGGCTATACTCAAGAAATGCTCCTCACGGGGCATTTTTTATGTAGACAGATATATGGATATTTTCGGCAGAAAGAGGCAGGATATCCATTTTCAGATGAAGCATCGCTCACTGATCCTCGCAAAGGCCTCAGGAGAGCTCATATACAGGGGCTCGCCGATGTGTCAGGACTATGGCAGGCGGCAGTTCTATTATGTGTCTACGATGAAGAACTGTCTGTATGACTGCGAATACTGCTTCCTGAAGGGCATGTATGACTGCGGGTATATAGTCATTTTTGTAAATATCGATGATATTTTTGACGCAGTCGAACAGAAACTGTCGGAGATAGATGATGACCAGACTATGTATCTGTCTGTGTCATTTGATACGGATCTGTTCTCATTCGAGAGTCTGACGGGATACTGCGCTCTCTGGCGGCAGTTTGCCGGTGAGCATCCATCGTGTGAGATAGAGATACGTACAAAAGGGGCACCTGTTTTCTCACCGGATCAGGATGATACGGCAAATCTCATCACAGCATTTACACTGTCTCCTCAGTACATAATAGACAGATTCGAGCATAATACCGCTCCTCTCAATGCCAGGCTTCGATCTGCCAGACAGAGAATCGATACTGGCGGGACGGTCAGACTCTGCATTGATCCGATGATCTATGTCAGGAACTGGCAGGAGCTCTATGGGGAACTTGTGGATCAGATGGCAGAGGCACTTGATCTGTCTGCCGTGCGTGATTTCGGAATAGGGACATTCCGTATTTCAAAAGAATATCTGAAACGATTAAGGGTTGCAGAACCTGAAAGTGAAGCAGTTCAGTATCCTTTTGAAACTGCCCGCGGATACGCCGGATATGCGCAGAAAATCCGCGAAAATATGATGGAATTCATGCGTCAAAAGTTGTATGATAGGGGCATTAAGGAGGATTATATATGGCAGATTATGTGATGGCGCTTGATGCCGGAACGACCAGCAACCGCTGTATACTTTTTGATAAACAGGGGCACAAGGCAGCGGTAGCACAGAAGGAATTCAGACAGTATTTCCCGAATCCGGGATGGGTAGAGCATGATGCCAATGAGATCTGGTCTACCATGCTCGGAGTCGCAGTACAGGCAATGCAGACCGTAGGGGCAAAGGCCAGTGACATTGCAGCAATAGGAATCACCAATCAGCGAGAGACAGTGGTTGTCTGGGATAAGGAGACAGGCGAGCCGATCTATCATGCCATCGTCTGGCAGTGCCGCAGGACATCGGCTATAGCAGATGCGCTGAAGGCAAAGGGGCTCACAGAGACCATCAGGAAAAAGACAGGACTCGTGATCGATGCATATTTCTCAGCGACAAAGATCAAGTGGATCCTTGACAATGTAGAGGGCGCCAGGGAAAAGGCAGAGCGGGGCGAGCTGCTGTTCGGTACGATCGAGACCTGGCTCATATACAAGCTGAGCGGCGGCAGGCTGCATGTGACAGATTATTCGAATGCATCCAGGACGATGCTTTTTAATATCAATACCCTGGAGTGGGACAAGGATATCCTGAAGGAGCTTGATATCCCTGAGAGCATGCTCCCGACACCGGTTCCGAGTTCGCAGGTCTATGGATATACAGATCCGCTGCTGCTCGGTGGTGAGATTCCGATTGCGGGTGCGGCAGGCGACCAGCAGGCTGCTCTTTTCGGACAGATGTGCTATGAGAAGGGACAGGTCAAGAATACCTATGGTACAGGCTGTTTCCTGCTCATGAATATCGGTGACAAGCCAGTCTTTTCAAAGCATGGACTGCTCACCACAATTGCATGGGGACTCGATGGAAAAGTAAACTACGCTCTTGAAGGCTCTATCTTCGTCGCCGGTGCTGCGATCCAGTGGCTGCGTGATCAGGTCAGGATGATAGATTCGGCAGAGGACTCTGAGTACTGGGCCAACAAGGCTCATGGAACCCACGGATGCTATGTGGTTCCTGCCTTTACAGGACTCGGTGCCCCATACTGGGATCAGTATGCGAGAGGCATCATCGTGGGCATCACCCGTGGCACGAACAAGTATCATATCATCCGTGCGACGCTTGAGTCGATTGCATATCAGGTATGTGATGTCACGAATGCAATGGAAGAGGACTGTGGCCTGTCGCTAAAGTCACTCCGTGTAGACGGCGGCGCCTGTGCGAACAACTTCCTGATGCAGTTCCAGGCTGATATGCTTGGAAAGCCTGTACACCGCCCATCAAATGTAGAGTCGACGGCACTTGGCGCAGCATATCTGGCCGGTCTCGCAACCGGATTCTGGAAGGATATCAATGAGATCAAGGCCCTTCCTGATGAGGATGGCAGAGAGTTCGTTCCACAGATGTCTGATGAGGAGAGAGAGCAGAAGCTGAAGGGATGGCACAAGGCTGTGAAGTATTCGTTCGGATGGGCGAAGGAAGACTGAGCTTCGAGTTTTAAGTCAGAGAGATTGAGGAAAAGTGTGGAGTACGAGGAAATAGTGGATGGAAGTAAATTGGAATGGAGATACTAAAAGAGATATACGACAGGTGCGTCTCGATATTCGGAAATATTTTTTTCTGGATGGGACTGCTAGGAATTGCACTGACCATTATCGCAAATATCAGAATCCGTAACAGGGCCAGGAAGGGTTCTGTTGCCGGAAATCGTTCAGCAAAGAGGATAGCCATCGTGACCGGAGCATCCAAAGGACTCGGACGTGGATATGTGCAGGCCATAGCCAGACAGATGCATGATTTCGATATCGAAGAGTTCTGGATCATCGCAAGGAATAAAGACGCGCTCACTGAGCTTGCAGAAGAGACCGGTGCGTGTCTGCCGATCCCACTTGATCTCACAGACAGGGCGTCATTTGATGTGATAGGAGAGATGCTCAGTTCCGGAAGCTATGATGTGAGACTTCTCTTGAACTGCGCCGGAATGGGACTGTCAGGTACCTCTGCTCAGATCGGAAATAAAGGCGAGCAGGCCGAGATCGATCTCAATGATTCAGCAACAGTTGCAATGGTTCAGACCTGCCTGCCATATATGAGTGCAGGAAGCCGGATCGTAAATATCGCATCCATCACATCTTTTCAGTCGCTTAAAGGATTCAATGTCTATTCGGCTTCAAAAGCCTTCATACTTTCATACACCCGTGGTCTCAGGCAGGAGGTCTTATCTCAGGGCATTTCTGTAACAGCGGTATGTCCGTACTGGGTCCGGGATACGGGATTCATAGAGCATTCGACAGGAGCGAAGTCATCTCCATTCCTGTCATCAACTACTGACCGCGTTGTCAGGCGAAGTCTTCGTACAATAAAAAGACGAGGAATGGCATCAACACCATCCATCGTCTCGTTCCTTGACTTCATTCTCGGGCCGCTGTTCCCGGATATAGTCCTGTCAAAGATTGCTGGTATCCTCAATCTCAAAAGGAGATAATGAAAAAGTGGATTTGTCCTTTTATTTTTCTGAGAATCCACGTATTAAAAAGGCTCTTTCCTGTAGTATCTGCTGAAATGCAGATGCCTGGAAAGAGCCTTTTGGTCTGAGTGTTCAGTATGTTATGCCTGCGGCAGGAAGTCAGAGATCTGCTGTTTGGTATGTACTCCGACCATCTGGTGAGCGACCTCACCGTTCTCGATTACGAGAAGAGTAGGAATGCTCATAATGCCGTACTTCTCAGCGATTTCAGGATTCTCATCGACATCGAGCTTTCCGACCTTCACATCGTCTCTCTCGTTGGCGATCTCCTCAACGATCGGTCCCTGCATTCTGCATGGAGCGCACCATGTAGCCCAGAAATCTACGAGTACAGGCTTGTCAGACTTCAGTACCTCTTCTTCAAAATTATCTGTAGTAAACTTAAGTGTTGCCATATTAATAATCTCCTTTCGGGTTTTTTGTACTTCATGCACTATATCACAAAGATAGATTGTGTGCAACCTATTTTTGCAAAAAAAAGACAAGGGTACGGTTCTCCTGTCTTATCACCACTTGACATATACCCGATGGGGGTATATTATAAACTAGCGTATCCCGCATAGGATATGCTTGTTTTTATATTTGGAGGTGTGTTTCATGGCAGCAGTGAAAGAAAAGGCTTCGCAGGCTGAAGAAAAAGAAGAGGCAGTCTGCCCGCACTGCGCACAGGCTAATGCAGATATAGTGGAGAATGACGTCGGCGGTTGTGCCCGCTGTTCAGGTAAGATGAAGGAGAGATCAGAGAAAGAAAAGAAGGATCTGATCAACCGCCTGTCAAGGATCGAGGGACAGATCAGGGGTATCAAGCGGATGATAGATGAGGATGCCTACTGCATCGATGTGCTCCGCCAGAGTACGGCAGCCTCAGCAGCACTGAACAGCTTCAATAAGGTGATCCTGAGCCGCCACATCAGGACCTGCGTCACAGAGAATGTAAAGAATGGCAATGACGAGGTAATCGACGAGCTCGTCGATACGATACAGAAACTCATGAAATAATAATATGATAAGCCTCCTTATTGCAAGGGAGGCTTTTTTTGCCTATAATATATGAAATTGTGAAAAGGAAATTGTGAAAAGGAGTCTCAGATGATAAATCAGAAATACAAAGACAGACTGTCAAATAAGAATGTGATCAGAAAGCTGGCTTCATACGCACACCAGCGCGGACAGGAGATAGGATACGAGAATGTATTCGACTATTCTCTCGGGAATCCGTCGGTAGCAACGCCGAAGGCCTATGATGAAGCAGTGATCAGGATGTATGAGACGATGGATTCGATGACACTTCATGGATATTCACCGACACTTGGCAATACACATGCGAGAGAAGTAATCGCAGATTCACTGAAGAGGAGATTCGGTCTTCCATATGAGGCAAAGCATATCTTCCCGACATCTGGTGCAGCAGGCGCCATCGCTCATGCAGTGAGAGCAGTCACGAAGCCGGGAGATATGGTGCTCACATTCGCACCATTTTTCCCAGAATATACACCGTATATCAATGATACAGGTGCGACACTAGAGGTTGTTCCGCCAGATATCCCTGATTTCCAGATCAATTTCACAGAGCTTGACCGGATGATGAATGGCAATGTCCAGGCGGTTCTTATCAATTCGCCGAACAACCCGTCAGGAGCCATCTACACAGAAGAGACCTTGACGAAGCTGGCTGATTATCTGAATCAGAAGCAGCAGGAATATGGTCATGACATTTTCCTGATAAGCGATGAGCCGTATCGTGAGATAGTTTTCGATGGAAAAAAGTGTCCGTACCCGTCGGCATTTTATGACAATACACTGTCATGCTATTCATTCTCGAAGAGCATGTCTCTTCCCGGTGAGCGAATCGGATACATAGCCGTGAATCCAAAGGCTACAGATGCAGACATTCTCGTAGATATCTTCGGCCAGATCAGCCGTGGAATTGGACACAACTGCCCGTCATCTACAGCACAGCTCGGCGTCGCAGCAGTCATTGATATGACATCAGATCTGTCAGTCTATGAGACCAATATGAATCTGCTCTACGATGCGCTTACCGATATCGGATTCGAGGTAGTTAGACCGCAGGGAACCTTCTATATTTTCCCGAAGGCACTTGAAGACGATGCAGTCGCATTTAGTGAAAAGGCCCTGAAGTATGACCTGATCCTCGTGCCGGCAGACAATTTCGGCGCACCGGGATACTTCAGAATGGCATACTGCATTGATACAGAGAAGGTAAAGCGTTCAATTCCGGTATTAAAGAAATTCGCACACGAGGTATATGGCAGATAATGGGTATAGTAAAAAATCAGAAGGGCCGTCCGGCAAAGACGGTTGAACTCTCGAAATCAGAAGTCACGCATGTAGTCATGCAGATCGATATCAACGGACAGGGAAGACTGTTCGGTGGCAGGCTCATGGAATGGATAGACGAGGTCGGTGGAATGACAGCCATGAGACATTCGACTCACGAAGTCATCACTGCATCGGTCGACAATCTCGTGTTCAAGGCTGAGGCCAGACTCAATGATATGGTAGTCATGATCGGAAAAGTGACTCACGTCGGCAATTCATCGATGGAAGTCCGTGTAGATTCATACAGGGAAAATGAAGTCGGTATGCGAACCCCGATCAACAGGGCGTATCTGACCTATGTCGCAGTCACACCGGATGGCAAGCCGATTACGGTGCCATACGCGCTGGAGCTCAATGGTCCTGGTGAAGAAGCCGAGTGGGAAGGTGCCGAGAAGCGTCAGAAGCTGCGCCTTGAGAGAAGAAAAGAAGCGTTCTGATAAAAATAACGGGTTCCGATTTCACTTTCTGGTGAGGCGGAACCCGTTTTTTATGCAATGATCATGATGATCTGTTATCTCTTATTTGATGTTCTCCACATCCTGAGCTTTTCAGCATCCTTGATCAGCTGGTCACGGAAATCAGGATGAGCGATGGAGATCAGAGCCTCGGCTCTCTCCCATGCTGAGAGTCCCTTGAGATTTACCATGCCGTACTCGGTCACGACATACATAGTCTGAGGACGTGTATCGGTAACGATTGAACCCTCTGCAAGGGTAGGGCGGATACGGCTGTGAACAAGGCCCTTCTTGTCTGTGAATGTAGAAGACATGCAGATGAAGCTCTTGCCGCCATTAGAGAGATAAGCACCCTGTACGAAATCCTGCTGTCCGCCTGCACCGGAGATCTGACGGGTTCCGGCAGACTCGCCGTTTACCTGTCCATAGAGGTCGATGTCGATTGCATTATTTATTGACATGAAATTGTCAATCTGAGAAATAACACGCACATCATTCGTGTAATCAACCGGAGCACTCATGCACTCAGGGTTGTCATCGAGGTAATCATAGAGCTTCTTCGTGCCGGCACCGAAGGCATATACCTGACGGTAGCGGTCGATGGACTTCCTGGAGCCGTTGATCTTTCCAGCCATAGCGAGGTCTACGAAGGCGTCTACATACATCTCTGTATGAACTGCGAGATCCTTCAGATCAGACTGTGCGATAAGAGAACCTACGGCATTCGGCATTCCGCCGATACCGAGCTGAAGGCAGGCTCCGTTCGGGATCTCATTAACGATAAGCTCTGCGACCTTTTTGTCCACATCAGAGGCAGGGCCGCCAGCAGGCATCTCACCAAGTGGTGGATTGTCGCCCTCTACGATAGCACTTACCTTTGAAATATGGATCTCGGACTCGTGACCGCCGAGACAGCGAGGCATGTTCTTATTGACCTCAACGATGATCTCCTCGGCATTCTCACATACTGCACCGAGATGAGAAGCGGATGGTCCGAATGAGAAATATCCGTGCTTGTCCATCGGAGCGACCTGGATCATAACGACCCTTGACGGAGTAGCATTATTGATACGATAGTAGCTAGGCAGCTCTGAATACTTGATCGGTGCGAAATATGAATTCGTAGTCGTGAGCATCTTTCTCTCGACACCACTCATATGCCATGAATTGTATGAGAAATGCTTGTCTGCATCAGGTACCTGCATGATAGCCGGTACATGGAACAGAATTCCACCACGTACATTTACATCCACGAGCTCGTCAGCTCTCTTTGCAAGAGCCTTGTCGAGTGCCTCAGGTGTGCCGACACACCAGCCATAGTCAACCCAGTCACCGCTTCTGACACACTTCACAGCCTCATCGGCAGTGGTCAGTTTCTGCTGATATTCCTGTTCGAAACCCATATTGCCTCCTTGTACTTTTACTTTGTGAAAAAATTAACTTACCATATTTTATCACTATTGGCATGAAAAAGATAGCGAATTTGCAATTTGCGTTTTACAATTATGAGATGCCATCACAGGAAAAGTCACGGCTTGTAGAGATCCTTGACAGAGCCGGATTCTCCCCAGCCGGACTGACTGAGGATGAATATGAGTGGGCCATGAGAGAGCTGGATCAGAGTTCCAGGAAACGGCGGCATACAGATTCGAATTCAGGAAGGGTGTGAATCTCATTTACGATCCTTCTGAAACGGATGCCGTTTCTCATGCCAGACGTGTACCAGCCAGCGTGTTTTCGCATCTCGCGGATGGCTCTGTCTTCACCCTTGAGGTCTACTTCCATTCGGGCATGCTTTATCAGCATATCCATTACTTCCTCTGCAGAAGGCTTCATGGCAGGGGTTGAAGTCTTGAGCTCTGATAATATTTCTTTAAAGATCCATGGATTGCCTCTTGCAGCACGGCCAATCATGAAACCGTCACAACTGGTCACTTCGTACATCCTTTTTATATCAGAGGCATTGTGCAGGTCTCCGTTTCCGATCACGGGAATGGAGACTTTTTCTTTTACCTGACGGATGATGTCCCAGTCGGCTTCACCGCTGTAGTACTGTTCTCTTGTACGGCCATGTACGGCGACAGCAAAAGCTCCGGATTCCTCAGCAATATGAGCGATTTCAGCAGCGTTGATATGCTCTGCATCGACACCAGTCCTGATCTTTACGGTCACAGGCCGGCTGGTTGATTTCACGAGTGCAGATACTATTTTTCCAACGAGAGACGGATTCTTCATGAGCGCAGATCCATCGCCGTTGTTGAATACCTTCGGGACAGGACATCCCATATTTATGTCGAGGATATCATATGGGACTTCTTCAATCATTTTAGTGGCTTCTGACATTGAGTCGGGATCCGATCCGAACAGCTGCAGTGAGACAGGATGCTCGTCAGATGCTATATTCAGGAGATCCTTTGTATTCTTATTATGATAGCAGATGGCCTTGGCGCTGACCATTTCCATGCATACGAGACCTGCGCCCATTTCGTGGCAGATGCGTCTGAATGGCAGGTCTGTGACACCGGCCATAGGAGCCAGAATCAGCGGATTGTCAAGGGTGATATTTCCAATAGTTAGTGTTTTCATCAGAATGGAAGTATAATTTGTAATAAAAAAAATGTCAAGAAACGTACTTGCAAAATCCCACTATATCTAATAATATCTAGATATATGGGTTCCGTTTTATAAGGCGGTTTGTTTATGGAAGAATATAGTAAAAAAGTACTGGTCAGAAGTATTATCATGATGGTGATAATGTGTGCCATTATATATATTGCTGTAACGTTTACCGGGATGGACAAATGCAAGATGGTCAGGATCAGCCCGGATGATATCACTGGCGACATAACGACAGCATCGGGTGAGGTCATCAGTGGTCTGCATCCGTATGACTGGAGATTGTCGAGAGGGGATACGCTGACTGCGAAGATTCAGCTGCCGCGCCAGCAGTATGCCGACAGCACGCTCTGTTTCTCGGTGTACAACAGTGCGGTAAAGGTCGAATATAGCGGGAGTATACTGTATTCATACGGATTTGAACATTACAAGAATAACAGGCAGATCGGTGATATACTGGTGTGTGCCAGAATTCCGAACTATGCATGGGGAAGAGCAGTTATCCTTACTATTAAAGAGCAGGAGAGGACGAAGACACTTCAGAATTCATCATATTATATCGTACCTTCTGAGAGAGCTGCTTCATTCCCAGTAGTCGGACACGGACTTGAATTCGTGATCTTCTTCGTGCTGATGATAGTCGGATGCGGACTCGGGATTTCGGGATTTGTTTTTGTGACAGACAGGAAGAACAGAACCCTGTTATCATCTATAGGAATCGCGACCTTCCTTCTGTGCTGCTGGTATTTCGGGTACAACCGGTTCTTTTATTCTGTTTCTACGAATATCCATTTCAATGCAATGATAGAGTATTATGCACTTGATCTGGTAAGCATTCCTATTATCGTCTTTGTCTACAATACAATAGAAAATGATGGTATCAGGAAAAAGATAGTTGCCTTCGTCGGTATATTCGTACTTGTATACAGCGTAGGCTCACTGATTCTGTCAGGTGCGCGCGTTATCATGCTAAGCGATGCCCTGCCTGGGCTTCAGGTAATACTGGCCGGACAGCTGATCATACTGGTATGGCTTGCAGTGACGGGCGCACGGCGCAATAAGAATGGATTTGAGGCATCGCTTCTCGTAGGCATCACTACTGGAATGGGATTCGCAGTCATCGAGGTAGTTGCGATCAGAATCAGAAACTGGGAACATTTCCCGAGGGCACTTCTTGGAGTCACTTCGTTCAATTTTGCCTCTGTCGGACTTGCGATTCTGATACTGACACTCATCATAGGTGTGGTTGAAAAGCTGTATCACGATCTGAGAACCAGGACCGAGCAGGAAGAGCTCGAGAAACTAGCCTATATTGATCAGCTGACAGGTATTCCGAACCGTATCAGCTGTACGAACAAGATGAGGAATCTGACTACTGACCAGTGGTATGCGGTAGCATTTTTTGATGTAGATGGTCTGAAGGCTGCAAACGATAACTATGGTCATGATGTAGGAGATGCTCTGATAAAGGAGGCAGCAGGCCTTATAAGTATTGCATTTGGTAATCGTAAGGGCTTCTATGGCCGCTGGGGCGGCGATGAATTCGTAGCAGTATTTCTGGACAAGTCGTCATATTCCAGATTCGATCTCGTCTTTGGCAGATATATGGATTATGTGACAAAGAAGAACAGGCTTCCGGTTCCATTTTCTATTTCTGTCGGATATATGGAGCATACACAGGGATCGAGGACTGGTGTCAATGACATAGTCAACCAGGCAGATGAGCGGATGTACTACAACAAGAAGTGCAAGAAAAAAGAGCGCAAGGCATGAATACGCACTTTACTGAATCATGCAAATGGCTTATAATCAGTAAAATGCAAAGGAGTAAGAACATGGATTTATATGGCAAGAATTTTCTCAAGATGACAGACCTCACAGCTGATGATATCACAGGCCTTATCGACCTGTCAGCAAGGCTCAAGGATGAGAAGAAAAAGGGCCTTTCACAGCTCGATTATCTCAAAGGTAAAAATATAGCGCTGATTTTTGAAAAGACCAGTACAAGAACCAGATGCTCATTCGAGGTTGCCGCTCATGACATGGGCATGACGACCACATATCTCGATCCGTCAGGATCACAGATCGGAAAGAAAGAGAGCATCAAGGATACTGCAAGAGTTCTTGGCAGGATGTTTGACGGAATTGAGTATCGTGGCTTCGGTCAGGAGATCGTAGAGCAGCTTGCTCAGTATGCGGGAGTGCCTGTATGGAACGGCCTGACCAATGAGAGCCATCCGACACAGATGATCGCCGATATGCTGACTATAAGGGAGCATCTCGGCAGGCTCAAGGGTGTGAAGTTCGTTTACATGGGCGATGCCAGATACAATATGGGCAATTCACTGATGGTCACCTGTGCCAAGCTCGGAATGGACTTTGTTGCCTGCACCAATAAAAAATATTTCCCAGACAACAGACTCGTAGAGTATTCCCAGAAGCAGGCGAAGGAGAGCGGCGGAAGTGTCACGCTCACAGAAAGCGTCGAAGAGGCCTGCAAGGATGCAGATGTCATCTATACCGATGTATGGGTTTCAATGGGTGAGCCTGACAATGTATGGAAAGAGCGTATCAATGATCTCCTCCCGTATCAGGTCAATGTGAAGGCTCTTTCATATGCAAAGGATTCAGTCATTTTCATGCACTGCCTGCCTGCATTCCATGATCTCGATACCACAATCGGCAGACAGATCAATGAGAAGTACGGCCTGGCTGAGATGGAAGTCACGGATGAAGTATTTGAAGGACCTCACTCTGTAGTGTTTGATGAGGCTGAGAACCGCATGCATTCGATCAAGGCCATCATCTATGCAACCATGGTAAAGTAATGTATCAGGACAGAATAGTACTCTGCGCGGCGAGCGCATATAATAAAAAATATTATCTTAATCCGGACTTTGACGGACTCCCGGATCAGGTGAAAAAAGAACTGCAGATCATGTGTGTCCTTTTTACTGAGGACATTGGCGGTGTCATTGAGTTGTATTTCGATGAAGACGGCAGCCTGCATCTGATGACTGATTCGGAGGAGGGCGATCTCACCTACGACAATATCGGTGCACCGCTCAAGATCAAGCAGATCCAGAAAGACCAGCGACAGCTTTTTGCTGAGCTCGAAGAATATTTTAAAGAGTTCTTTTAAGGAAAAATATGTTATTAGCAGTAGATGTAGGTAATACAAATATCACACTTGGTGTCTTCGAGGACGGTGTGCTCATCGGCAATTTCAGGCTGAATACAGGGATTGCCCGTACTTCTGATGAGTACGGGATTTCAATCAGGAATATTCTCTATCACAACGGGATTGATCACAATAAGGTAAAGGACTGTATCATTGCATCTGTCGTTCCGGCTGTCATGCACTCGCTCACTAGCGGTATCATCAAGTATTTCGATACGAAGCCTCTGATCGTGGCTGCCGGTGTGAAGACTGGTATCAATATTCAGACTGAGGTTCCGAACCAGATCGGTGCTGACAGAATTGTCGATGCTGCCGGTGCATATGAACTGTATGGCGGTCCGCTCATTGTCATTGATTTCGGTACTGCTACGACATATGATTTCGTTGATGAAAAGGGTGCGTTCAGATACGGTGTGACTGCCCCTGGTATCCGCATCTCTGCGAAGGCTCTGTGGGAAGATGCTGCGAAGCTCCCTGAAGTCGAGATCAGAAAGCCGAAGTCTATTCTCGCCCGCGAGACGATCAGCTCCATGCAGGCTGGTCTCGTGTATGGCCAGATCGGTGCGACCGAGTATATCATCAAGAATATGATCAGGGAATCCGGCGCGAAGAATGTGAAGGTCATCGCTACCGGCGGTCTCGGGAAGATGATTTCCAACGAGACGAAATATATTGATAAATATAATCCGGACCTCACGCTGCAGGGGATGAGGTTTATTTACGAGAAGCAGGGGAAGTAAGTTATCGTGTTTCGTTGCCCCTGTTTTTACCTTACAAATGCTGTCAGAAGGTAAGCTTTTTCATTAGGTATAATTGATATTTCTTTATATATTTTTTCGTCGGGCATACCGCAATGGCTGACTGCTCCGATGAATTCGTGGTCGGATGCATCAAGTATTTCTTTCAGTTCTGAGATGTGTTTTCCCAGTTTCATAAAAATTTTGATTCCCGGAAGTTCAAGGGCCTCACGCAGGTCTGCGGATCCCGGGATTATGTGTATCTGTTCATTTCCGTCACCTAGTATTATTCCTAGCAGGCTGGCACATGACAGGAATGATGGGATGCCGTCTGCGTACCTCACTGTAAATCCATCTGCATATGCAAAAGCCGCTATATATGAAAATGTCGAGTAGATCAGTGGATCACCGATTGTAACGAAGGCTGTATCTTTTCCTGATGACAGATATTCCTTCACTGATTCATATATTTTTTCACGTCTCTGATTGAGTGTGCTCTTATCACGGATCATTGGAAAATCGAAAAAGTGCAGCTCTTTATTTTCAGGTATATAGTCTTTTACTATGTCATATGCCCTGCATTGATCCTTACTTCCTGCTGGAAAGATAATGACAGCGCACTGCTTTATTATTTCAATTGCTTTTAGCGTGATTTCAGATGGATTGCCGCATCCTGCGCCGACCCCGTATAGTATTCCTGACATTTAGTTTTCCTCCAGTGAAAATGATTCAGACATCAGTTTATCAGTTTATCGAGCCTGAATCTTTTTTTCATACACACAATTTTACCACACCATTCACGAATTTTTAACAACATCGCAGAGAATTTTGCGTTATAATATTTGCAAATATTATCTGGAGTAATAGAAAATGGAAGATAGCATCTATGGACCTTACAGGCCGCAACTGGAGAAAATAGAAAAGGAACTGCTCGATGATATCAATGCACTGAGATCCGAGCTCAAAGAGAAGAATGGTATGGATCCGGTTGAGCATTGTCTGTCCAGGATCAAGTCTGAAGACAGCATGCGTGAGAAGTGCGTGAGAAAGGGACTTCCGGTCACGACTGAGTCGGCACTCACAAAGATATATGATGCGGTCGGCATCAGAGTCGTGTGTGCATTTCTTGACGACATTTACAAATTCAGGGATCATCTCGTGGCACTGCCTGGTGCTGAGGTTGTCGAAGAAAAGGATTATATAAAGCACGCGAAGCCGAACGGATACAGGAGTTATCACATGATTCTCAGGATGCATGGCAGGTTCTATGCTGAGATCCAGCTGCGCACCATTTCACAGGATACCTGGGCTGCACTTGAGCATCATATCAGATACAAGCATGACCTTGGGAATGCAAATGAGGAGCTCATCGTGTCCGAACTCAAGAGATGTGCTGATGAGCTGGCATCGACAGATATTTCGATGCAGACGATCAGGGACATGATATTTGAAGAGAATCACAAGGAAGAGAGTGAGACAGAATGAAACTATTATTAGCAGAAGATACAAGAGATCTGAACCGTGCTGAGACTGCCATACTGCAGCATGAAGGATACGATGTGACGAGCGCCTATGATGGTCAGGAGGCACTGGACTATCTGTCAGAGGACAGCTTTGATGCTGTAATACTCGACATCATGATGCCAAGGGTGGATGGACTCGGAGTTCTCAGATATATGAGAGAAAATAATATCCTGACACCTGTCCTTCTTCTGACGGCGAAGACCGAGGTTGATGACAAGGTTGCTGGACTTGATGCCGGAGCTGATGATTATCTGGCGAAGCCTTTTGATATGAGAGAGCTCCTGGCCAGGGTCAGGGCACTCGTCAGAAGAGGCAGGGAATACAATCCGCAGGATATGAGCTTCGGAGATATTTCCCTGAAGGCAGATGAGATGGAGCTCTCATGTGAGAATTCAGTCAGACTCTCTATCAGGGAATTCGAGCTGATGCAGCTGCTGATGACGCATGCAGACGGAGAGCTGTCGACAGACGATATCCTCCAGAAAATCTGGGCATCAGAACCGGATGCCAATGAAGATACGGTATGGCTTTATATTTCATATCTCAAGAGAAAACTCTCAGCCATAGATTCCAATCTTACGATAGATGGAGAAAAGGGAGGAACATTCAGATTAAACGAAGGTGCTACAGAACAGAAGCAGTGAAAAACCTTTTGAAATGGAGGCTTCCATATGAATGAACAGTCGATCAGAAAACTGAAGAACAAATTCCTGCTTGTATCAATGTGCTCCTTTATTGCGGTGATGCTGATCGTTGGCGGACTAATATATGTGAGCACTCTGATGGTGACCCGCAAAGAGGCAAAGGAAGTCACTCAGGCTATAATCGATAATGGAGGCAATCTGCCTGCGGTAAAAGTTTCGATATATAAGAACCCATCTGATGGTACGACATCATCTTCCGACGAAGAGGAGAATTCGGTTGAAGAGGATCTCCGTGGGAACAAGTCGCTGAAGAGAGGACTGAATGAATTCCTGAGCACGCTCTTTGGCAATGGCAATGGCGCTCTGACGAATAAGGACCAGTGGTATTCGGTCAGATATTTCACAGTGTGCTTCGATAAAGATGATAAGGTCATAGATATCAATGCTGACAGGATTGCGTCAATTGACGTATCCGATGCGAAGCAGTATGCGCTTGCCGTGAAGAACAATATGTTCAAATTCGGCAGTATAGGCGACTATTATTATCAGGTGCAGAATAATAAAAATGGCTCAATTGTCGCATTTGTGGACTGTACGAACCAGATCAGGATCACGAACAGAATCCTCTATATCGCACTGATACTAATAGGTTTCGGCTCGATCATTTCATTTGTAGTGCTGCATGCACTTTCATACAGGGTCATAGCGCCTGAGATCAGGAATGCAGAGCAGCAGAAACAGTTCATCACGAATGCGAGTCATGAGCTCAAGACTCCTCTTGCAGTCATCAAGGCCAATACACAGGTTCAGGAGATGATGAATGGCAAGGATGAATGGACGGAGTCCACGATGCGGCAGGTCGACAGGATGACGGGACTCATCCAGAATCTGGTCACAATAGTCAGGGCCGAGGAAAAGGAAGATTCCGAGAACCGCGTGGATACAGATGTATCGGCAGCTATCAGGGATACGGTGAAGAGTTATGCACCTGTTGCAGAGAATGCCGGAGAGACACTGAATCAGAATATAGGCGACGGGATCCATATGAATGCAGTCGAGAGCCAGATCAGGCAGCTGGCGACACTTCTCATCGACAATGCAATCAAGTACTGCGATGAGCATGGTACGATAAATGTAGAACTGCTTCAGAAAGGCCGCGGAGTGAAGCTGTCAGTTTCCAATTCATATGCCAATGGGAAAAATGTCGATTACTCCAAGTTCTTTGAGAGATTTTACAGAGAAGACAAATCACACAATGTGGATAAGGGCGGATATGGAATAGGACTTTCGATTGCAGAGAGTCTGGTGAAGCAGTACAATGGCACTATAGGGGCATCGTGGAAAGATGATATAATCACTTTTGACTGCATACTGAAATAGGAGAAGGATATGGATATTCAGGTACAGCGGATATGAGGGCACGACAGAGGAGACTGAATGGGCATACCATATGTATGACCGATTAGTGAAAATGCTTGATTCTTGACTTTATTTTTCAATAAGCTTATACTATCAAGGCACTAAAAGGCTTTGTTATAAAAGAAAGGACACTGTCATGGCTGAGAAAAAGAACCTGATGACAAAAGAAGGTAAGAAAAAACTGGAGGATGAGCTGCAGGATCTGATACATGTGCAGCGTCCGGCTATTACCAAGAAGATTGCTGAGGCCAGGGAGCAGGGAGACCTGTCAGAGAATGCCGAATACGATGCTGCAATGGATGAACAGGGAAAGATTGAGGACAGGATCAAGGATATCCAGGAAATCCTCAAGGATGCCGTAGTCGTTGCAGATGATGATACAGGCAAGATCAATATCGGATATACTGTCAAGCTTCTCGATCTCGAAGAGAACGAAGAGGATGAGTACAAGATCGTAGGATCGAACGAAGTAGATATCCTGAATGGCAAGATCTCAAATGAGTCACCGGTAGGTGCCGCAGTCATCGGACATGTCGCAGGTGATACAGTCACAGTTGAGACAGAGGCAGGAAGCTTCCAGTACAAGATAGTCGAAGCTGAGAGATCCTGATAATATATAGAAAAGAGTAATAATTCAAATGCCAGCAAAGAACAATTCAAAAGATAATAATCAGCTGCTTCAGATCAGAAGAGACAAGCTGAAGGAGCTTCAGGCAGCAGGCCGTGATCCGTTTAAGATCACGAAGTATGATCAGACACATCATAGTTCAGATATCAAAGAGAATTTTGATGCACTTGAGTTTGAGCCGCCAGTAGATGCAGATGGTAATCATGAGGTAGTACCTCTTGAGGATATCCCGAAGGACAAGGTCGTATCAATCGCTGGACGTATCATGTTCAAGCGTGTCATGGGCAAGGCATCTTTTGCAAATGTCCGTGATCTCAAGGGCGATATCCAGATCTATGTGACGAGAAATGATCTCGGAGATGATGAGTACGCATATTTCAAGAAGTATGACGTAGGTGATATCATCGGAGTTAAGGGCTTTGTATTCAAGACTAAGACCGGTGAGATCTCAGTTCATGCAAAAGAGGTCACACTTCTGTCCAAGAGTCTCCAGATCCTTCCTGAGAAGTTCCATGGACTCACAGATACCGATATCAGATACCGTCAGAGATAC
>JAQYAY010000015.1 GCA_029338735.1 Lachnospiraceae bacterium
AACTGCATCTGTTTTTGTGCATATTGCTTACTTTGATGACATCTCCCTCGACTTCTGCGCTGCGGTTCTCACTGCATCTATTATGGCTGCGCGCATTCCATCGTTTTCAAGAGCTGCGACTCCCTCGATCGTAGTCCCTGCCGGTGAGGTGACTGCATCCTTGAGTTCCCCCGGATGCCTGCCGGTGTCGAGCACCATTTTGGCGGATCCCAGCACTGACTGGGCAGCAAATACATATGCCTGCTTTCTTGACATCCCTTCAGCTACTGCCGCATCGGCCATGGCCTCAATTATCATATATATGAATGCCGGTGATGATCCCGAAACTCCTGTCACCGCATCCATCAGCTTCTCATCAACGAACTCTGCTTTTCCAAAACTATTAAACAGCTCCAGTGCCTTTTCTTTCTCTTCATCTGTCACCAGCCTGTCGGTGCACAGGGCGCTCATTGCTTCTCCTACCATTGCCGGTGTATTCGGCATCGTGCGGATGATATGTGTGTCTGCGCCAAGTGCGAAATGCAGCTTCTCGAGGTCATAGCCTGCTGCAACCGATATCACAAGCTGTCCATCCTTCACCGTCTCCCTGATCTGTGAAGCGACCTCGTCGAGCTGTGCCGGCTTCACCGCTATAAATACCACATCGGCATCTGCTGCCGCCTTATTGTCAAGAGTCACCGTGATTCCAAGCGCATCAGATACTCTCTTCTGTGACTGTTCACTCCTGCATGAAGCGATCACCTCATCCTTCGAAGCTAGTCCGGCTCCTAGTATGCCTTTCAGCATGGCTGAACCCATATTACCAACGCCAATAAATCCAATTTTCTTTCTCATGAAACTGCCTTTCTTATATCTCTGCTGAAATCCTGTCAATCTCTTTCAATTCTTCATCGGTAAAGCTGTCATTTTCAAGGAAATGCACATTGTCCCTGATCTGCTCCGGCCTCGATGCACCTATGATCACGGAGCATACCGAATCATCACGCAGCACCCATGCCAGTGCCATATCCGCAAGCGACTGACCACGGTTCTGTGCCATCTCATTCAGCTCCTTTATCGCCGTGAGCTTCTTGTCTGTCAGGTCATCCCTGTGCAGATATCTCGGATCATGCCCGATACGGCTGTCAGCAGGAATTCCGTTCAGATATCTGTCTGTCAGAAGTCCCTGTGCGAGCGGGCTGAACGCAATGATTCCCAGGCCGTCCTTTTTCGTTGTTTCTTTCAGGCCTTCACGCTCTATTTTTCTGTCAAAAATAGAATACCGTCTCTGGTTCACTATCAGCGGGAGGTGGATTTTTTTCGCAATCTTTACAGCCGCATCCGTCTGCTCCGAATTATAGTTCGAGATGCCGGCATAGATTGCCTTGCCGCTGCGAACGATCTGAAGCAACGCCTCCATTGTCTCCTCGAGCGGTGTCTTAGGATCAGGTCTGTGATGATAGAAGATGTCCACATAGTCGAGTCCGAGCCGCTTCAGCGACTGATCGACGCTTGCCATCAGGTACTTCCTGCTGCCCCAGTTCCCATATGGCCCCGGCCACATGTCGTAACCGGCCTTCGACGCGATCACGAGCTCATCCCTGTATGGCATGAAGTCCTCATGCAGCAGGTGCCCGGCATTGATCTCAGCACGTCCGTATTCCGGCCCGTAGTTGTTGGCCAGATCGAACTGCGTGATTCCGAGATCAAATGCTGTCCGCATCATCTGTCTCATATTTTCATAGTTGCCATTCGACCCGAAATTGTGCCAGAATCCGAGGGAAACTGCCGGGAACTTCAGTCCGCTGCGTCCGACACGGTTGTATTTCATTTTTTCATAGCGAGAATCGCTCGCCACATATGTATCTGCCATAAATGCCGCCTTTCATTTGTATTATTGTACCACAAAACAACAGTTTGTGATAGAATAGTTGGCATAAGAAATCAAAATTCTGGAGGATCATTATGGATCTGTTTGATTATATGGCACAGGAAAAAAAGAAAAACGATGCCCCGCTTGCTGCGCGCATGCGTCCCGAGACTCTCGACGAGATCGTGGGGCAGGAGGACATCATTGGCAAAGATAAGATGCTCTACCGTGCAATCAAGGCCGACAAGTTGTCGTCCGTTATCTTCTACGGGCCTCCAGGCACAGGCAAGACCACAATAGCAAGGGTCATCGCCAATACCACGAGCTCTGAATTCACTCAGCTCAACGCCACCGTATCCGGCAAGAAGGATATGGAAGAGGTCGTGAAAAAGGCAAAGGACACTCTCGGGATGTACGGCCGCCGGACCATTCTGTTCATCGATGAGATTCACCGTTTCAACAAGGGCCAGCAGGACTATCTGCTGCCATTTGTGGAGGACGGGACGATCATTCTAATAGGTGCGACCACTGAGAATCCGTACTTCGAGGTCAATGGCGCTCTGCTGTCACGATCCATTATTTTTGAACTGCATACACTCACTTTTGAAAATATAAAGACCATTATCGAGCGTGCAATAACCGATGAACGCCGTGGCCTTGGAAAGCTGAACATTAAGGCCGACGATGAAGCAGTCGATTTCCTGGCTGATATGGCTAACGGCGATGCAAGGCGCGCGCTTAATGCGCTTGAACTGGCTGCCCTCACGACCGATCCTGACAGTGACGGTATGATCCACATCAGTCTTGAAGTCGCTTCGGAATGCATCCAGAAGCGGGTCATAGGATATGATAAAAATGGCGACGGTCATTATGATACGATATCTGCATTTATCAAGAGCATGCGCGGATCTGATCCTGACGCTGCCGTATATTATCTTGCAAAAATGCTCACTGCCGGAGAGGACATCAGGTTTATCGCCAGAAGAATAATGATCTGTGCTTCTGAGGATGTGGGAAACGCCGATCCAATGGCCATGGTCGTTGCTGCTTCTGCCGCTTCTGAGGTAGAGCGTGTCGGTATGCCTGAGAGTCAGCTGATCCTGTCTCAGGCCGCCATCTATGTGGCCTGTGCCCCGAAATCAAACAGCTGTACAAATGCGATCTATGCCGCTATGGATAATGTAAAACACACGATGACAGACGCAGAGCCATCCTATCTGCAGGACGCCCACTATGGCGGATCCGCAAAGCTCGGCCATGGCATTGGATACAAATATCCTCACGACTTCCCTGGCCACTATGTGAAGCAGCAGTATCTCCCGGACGCCGTTCAGGGAACCACCTTCTACGAACCATCCGACCAGGGCAAAGAAGTCGAGATAAAAAAACGGCTGGATTCACTAAAATAAAAGACAGGGGGACGGTTCTCTTGTCTTTTTGATTAAATCTTTTTAATTTTTATCTTTGAACTGAGTCCGGCTGTCTGAAACAGCTTCTTATACTTCGAATATTTTGCCTTTGGAACTTCGATCTCTGCTGTATCGTCTATGCCCTTGAAGGCATTTTTCTTCACAGTCGTTATCTTTGTGGACTGTATGCTGATCTTCTTTAATGATGTACACTCTGAAAAAGCTTTGGCGCCAAGAGCAGTGACTGTGTATTTATAGCTGCCACGGGTAAATTTTTCCGGAATCTCTGCTGTCTCATCCTCTTCATCTGCGGGCTTTACATACTGCACCTTCACATTTTTCTTTGACACAGAGAGCACCTTGTACTCTGCTGATTCATAGGTGAACCTGTCGCCCTTTTTCGGAGCCTTAAGCTTCGTCAGGAACTGCATTGATACATATCCGCTCAGCTTATTATAAGTGGTATATGCCCATGAATCATCGGAAGTGCCGCTGGTCTTCGTGACTTTGATCACAGTGCCCTTCGGGATGCTTGTCATCCAGGCGCTTGAGGTATCTGCCTCCTGTCTCAGTGTGAGTGATGATGACTGAGTCGTGACTTCATAATCACCAGAACCCCTGGTAGTGAATTTCTGCTCAGTTTTGCCGTCTTTCTTTGTGTCCGATTTACTGTCTTTTTTTGTATCCGATTTGCTGTCAGACTTTGTATCCTTTTTTGTATCAGACTTATTGTCAGCCTTATCATCAGAAGGGGCCGGCGTTGGATCTGGAGCCGGTGTCGGTACCGGTACCGGTGTGATAGCGCTGTAATATGCCGGGCGGACAAATTTTCTCAGAACCGCTCCGCTCGCCAGCGAATGGCCATGGGTATCCCTGTAGACACCATTCACCTGCGTCACCTTGCCACTGTAATTGCCCTCGATGGACTTCTGCGAATCAATCATTATCCCCACATGGACATACCCGTCGATACTGCAATAGTAAAATACAAGATCACCCTTCTGCGGAATCGTGACCTCTTTGCCTCCGACTGCAAGCACGGAATTATAGAGCGTTGACACCTTGCCATTTGCCGGTATCGCATTAGACGAGCCCGCAAGAATCGCACAGTCTCCAACAAAATCAGCACACCAGGCCTCTGTATATCCGAAGTCAGCCTTCTTCTTACCAGTCTGGGCAAGAGCGATATTTACCATATCCGTGGCCTTATCACCCGTCTTCACATACAGCGGTGAATACTTTGTCGTGGCACTCTGTGTCGCATTCGCGGTCACACTCATATTTGAAAAAATAATCAGAAAACTGCATACTGCAGCAAGGATTTTTTTATGCATGAAAAAATTATAACACGATTCGTATATATTCGGAAATACATTTTCCAGTTTTCTTTTTCATAAATGAAATAAATCTGTAATTTTCTGCGAAAGATTCAATTTTTTCACAATAAAAAAGACAGGGAAGCGGTTGTCGCCTCCCTGTCTGATGGCTTTTTATCTCTTTACATATGCATAGAGTTCTTCTGTTGCGGCGCCGCCTGTCAGCGAATCGAGACGATTCGTGACGTTACCGTCTTCGGTGAAGAGGTCGTCACCGTTTGCTGACTTCGGCTCCTCCGGCTTCGTCGGTGCCTTTTTGTCGATCATGATCGTATCACCCTTATTGGCCTTGCCCTCAAGTATGATACGTGCGGCAAGAGTCTCGACATGCTTCTGCAGGAATCTGCGGAGCGGACGTGCACCATATACAGGATCGAATCCGTGATCTATGATGTAGAGCTTTGCCTCCGGTGTCAGCTCTACCTTGAGCTCACGCTCTGCAAGACGGTCATTCAGTCTTCTCATCAGAAGTCCTACGATATGACCGATATTATCCTTCGTCAGCGGATGGAACATGATGATCTCATCGAGTCTGTTCAGGAACTCAGGCCTGAATGACTTTCTGAGCTCTGCCTCCACTGCCTCACGCGCACTGTCTGAAATGGAGCCATCTGGCTGGATGCCATTCAGAAGCTCCTGTGATCCAAGGTTTGATGTCAGAATGATAATCGTGTTCTTGAAATCCACGGTCCTGCCCTGTGAATCCGTGATACGGCCATCATCAAGCACCTGCAGCAGGATATTGAACACATCAGGATGTGCCTTCTCGACCTCATCGAAAAGGACTACTGAGTACGGTTTTCTACGAACAGCCTCTGTCAGTTGTCCGCCTTCATCATAGCCCACATATCCTGGAGGTGCTCCGATCAGACGGGAGACTGAATACTTCTCCATGTACTCGGACATATCGATACGGACGATATTATTCTCATTATCAAAAAGTGCCTCTGCCAGAGTCTTTGCAAGCTCTGTCTTACCTACACCGGTAGGTCCCAGGAACATAAACGAACCTATAGGTCTGTTCGGATCCTTGATTCCGGCACGTGACCTGAGGATTGCATCCGTTACCTTTTCAACTGCCTCATCCTGTCCGACTACTCTCTTGTGGAGTTCGTCACCTAGATGAAGGATCTTCGTCCTCTGTGACTCATTAAGCTTCGTCACCGGGATTCCGGTCCAGCGGCTTACTATTGCTGCGATTTCATCCTCATCAACCGCCTCATGGACGAGCTTCAGGTCATCATCCCTGACCTTTGCCTCCTCCTGATTCAGCTCCTTGGTGAGCTCAGGCAGCTTGCCGTTCTGCAGCTCTGCCATCTTGTTGTAGTCGCCCTCACGCTCGGCACGCTCGATCTGCTTATGGATATCGGCGATCTGCTCACGAAGCTTTGCCGGACGGTCGACTGCATTCTTTTCATTTTCCCATTCAGCATTCAGATTCTTAAGCTTATCCTCGTTCTCTGCGAGTTCCTTTTTGACATCCTCGAGACGCTGCTTTGACATCTCATCTGTCTCTTTTTCAAGGGACATCTCATCGAGTCGCAGCTGGATGTTCTTATGCTCGAGTTCATCGATTTCCTCAGGCTTCGATTCCTTCTCTGTCTTGATCTGGGCGCAGGCCTCATCAATCAGGTCGATTGCCTTATCAGGAAGGAAACGGTCTGTGATATATCTGTCAGACAGCTCTGCCGCTGCTATAAGCGCATTATCTGTGATACGGACACCATGATAGGTCTGGTAATTCTCACGAAGGCCACGGAGGATGGTGATTGTCTCATCTACTGTTGGCTCATCTACGATCACACGCTGGAAACGACGTTCAAGAGCGGCATCCTTTTCGATGTACTCTCTGTACTCATTCAGGGTCGTAGCACCGATGCAGTGCAGCTCACCTCTTGCAAGCATTGGCTTCAGGAGGTTACCGGCATCCATTGCGCCCTCGCTCTTTCCAGCGCCCACTATCAGATGCAGCTCATCGATGAAGAGGATGATATTTCCTTCTGACTTCCTGACTTCATTCAGGACAGCCTTGAGTCTTTCCTCGAATTCACCTCTGTACTTCGCACCTGCGATCAGAGAGCCCATATCGAGTGAAAAGATCTTCTTGTCCTTGAGATTGTCAGGTACATCACCCTTTACGATACGCTGGGCGAGACCCTCTACAACTGCTGTCTTACCTACACCAGGCTCACCTATGAGCACCGGGTTGTTCTTCGTCTTACGAGAGAGGATACGGATCACATTACGGATCTCTTCATCACGGCCGATGATAGGATCGAGCTTCTGATCCCTGGCCTTAGCGACCAGATCCTCGCCGTATTTCTCAAGGGAATCATAGGTATCCTCCGGATTATCACTGGTCACCTTCTGATTGCCTCTCACTGTAGAGAGTGCCTGAAGGAACCTGTCTCTCGTGATACCGAATTCCCTGAATTTCTCTTTGATCGTGTCATCCGGATACTGGATGAGTGACAGGAACAGGTGCTCGACTGACACATAGTCGTCGCCCATCTTCTTCGCTTCATCCTCACCATGAAGCAAGGCGTCATTCAAGTATCTGTCCACATACTGCTGGCCGCCGCCCGACACCTTTGGCAGGTTCTGGACCATCATTGTGGCATCATTGGTAAAATAATTTACATCTATATCCATCTTCTGGAAGAGCTTCGGAATCAGGCCTTCCTCCTGCTGCATGAGTGCCAGCAGGAAATGCTCTTCTGTGATCTGCTGGTTGCCATAGTCAGCAGCCAGCTTCTCAGCATCCTGAACGGCTTCTATGCTCTTCTGAGTAAATTTACTGATGTTCATAGGCTTTGCCTCCTCTCTATGAATAATAAGGGTGCGATGGCATATGTAGTTGCCACCGCACCCCTTGGTTCATGGTCATTACGCAAATTCACATCATGAAATTTGCACTACGTTTAATAATAATCAGCCTTCAATTGCTATTGTATGGTTCTCTGGAAGTTTCTCGCGGGCATCTTCCTTAGGGAAGGTGATCTCAAGAATACCATTGTCATATCTTGCATGGACATCTTCCTGCTTCAGATCCTTGCCTACGAAGAAGCTACGAGCTACATTTCCGTAATACCTCTCCTGACGAATGATCTTGCCATCCTTGTCCTTATCTTCCTTATTTTCTGAATGCTTTGCTGTGAGATTCAGATATCCATCCTTCAACTCTACGCCGATGTCGCTCTTGTCATAGCCTGGCAGCTCAACTGACAGTTCATAGTTGTCACCGTTCTCCCTGACATCTGTCCTCATGAGTCCATATGCATGATTGCTGGCGCTCACGCTTGACGGTGCCTTCCAGAACTGATCGACACTGTTAATAAAGTCATCCATTAAATCTTCTCCAAAAAATCCAGGTAAAAAAGCCATAGTAAAAACCTCCTTATATCAATCCTATTAATGTTTCAATCCATTGTCTAAGAGGATTCTGACCTTGCTCCGCTCGGTCTCATTCATCCTTTGTCCTCCTGACAGTTATAGTTATATCACGATTTGTTAGCACTGTCAAGTATCGAGTGCTAATTTTTTCAGAAAAATTATGCGATCCCTTTCGAGACCGCATAAATACTACATTCCTGTTACTATAAAATGTGCTATAAACCGTATGACAAGCAGGTGAGCCGGGTAAAATATATAGAAAAAGTACTTCATCTTCCGTCCCTGTCTGCCATGATAGAAGTACAGGGGCAGCAGATCAGCAAGCGCATACCACTCACTGTGTCCACAGGTGAATCCGAGCCAGATGACTGCGAGCGCGAAGCCTATGAGCTTGTGAGTTCCGAGCAGATACATGATTATGATCGCCACTACTCCGCTGGCCCCATAATCACTGTTCAGCGCATAGTCCTCGATCAGATCCACTGCCAGTACGACTGCTGCAATGGACACTATATCAAGCACCGTTGCTGCACTGCCTGAGAATTTTTCTCTTATCTTTTTAAAAAGCGAGTCAAGTGCCCAGATTGCCAGCAGCCCGAGCAGAAGCGTCCACATGACATTATTGTCATATATGTAAAATGGTCCGCCATTGAACGCCAGATCAAACGGCACTTCGGAAATCACTGCGAATATCCCGAGCCGCACGGCATACCTTCGTCTGTCATGTGTGTACTGGAATCCTTCTACTATAAAGAAACAGAACAGCGGAAATGCCAGCCGGCCGATTCCGCGGAGCCATGAGTCCA
>JAQYAY010000016.1 GCA_029338735.1 Lachnospiraceae bacterium
ACAAGATCGCCTGTATTCTTAATCAGGACTACTGCCTCATCTGGGACGTACTTCGTCTTCTTAAGATCATCGGGTGTTGCATTCTTACTCGACCAGTCAGCCCAGTCATCCTCATTGGCAAATACGAGTACCTGCTTTGGCTGCTGAGAGCCACTGTGAAGAGTAGTTGTCACTCCCTTTGCCGTGGTGCTTGTTATTGTGGTTGATCCATGTGTATTTGGATCAGTAGAATTCGTATATGTGTAGCTTACCGTTGTCGACTTTACATCAGTCTGTGACTTTTGTCCTGCGGCATCTACTGCTGATTCATCAGAATATACAGTCCTTGTGTCCTGCAGCTCCTTGGTCCTGTCATATGATACCAGCGGCGGAACCTTTGTCTTATCATACTCGTCCTTGTTCGTGCTGTCATAGAATCTGACTTCATTGCTTACCGTCGTTCCATCCGATGTAGTATAGGAAAAGGTCACGCTATCCACATTCGTGATGTCATCATAATTCAGGCGAAGCCTCTTGTACTCTGACTCCTGAATATTCTGGTCATCATTCCCAAGTCCTGTCTTGCCGTAGTTATTGACCTCTTCATAATTTTCCGGCGCTGTCACCTTGTGATTGTAATATCTGAAGTTCGTCAGGTCATCATACGACAGCTCCTGCGTGATATTGTACCTCGAATTCACATCATCCGAAGTGAAGCAGAGGTTCTTATCCGTCCTGTATCCGGTGAAGACTGTACGTCCGGCACAGTCTGCATTTCCCTCAGAGAAAATTGCTTCCTGCAGCTGCTTCAGTTCCTGAAGGATTGACTTGCGGTCGTTCTCATTATTGATGTCATTTGCGCCCTGGTTCGTGAGCTCCTTGAGTCTTGTGAGACAGCTGACTGTATTATTGAGAGCTGACTCGGTGATATCCATCCATGACTCTGCATCCGTGATATTCTTGTTCAGGTACTGGTCTACCTTCGAAAGCTGAGTCTGGAGACGCAGAGATCTGACTGCTATTACAGGATCATCCGACGGACGGCTGATCTTCTTCTGGGTCGTCATCTGCGTGTCGCCAGCATCTACGGCCACCTTATTGCCATTGATATTGACCTTGGCATTGTTCATTATCATGTTATTAGTGATTCTCATACGCTTACACTCCTGTATTAAGGATCAGCTGATCGTACATCTCAGTCAGGGTGGAAATGACCTTTGCTGACAGATTGTATGCCTGCTGATATTTCATCAGATTCAGTGCTTCCTCGTCCTCGTCCACTCCCGATACAGACTGCCTCTGCTTGTCAACCGCCTCCTGTATCGTCTTGTAATTTTCTGTGAAAGTGTCGCACTCCTGAGTATCTACGGACACATCCGCATATATCCTCTCCAGGAACTTGTCTGCTGTGCCGCCACGGTAGAGCTTCATGCCACTCTGTATCCTGGCCATCTCTGACATGATATCGGATGCATCCTGTCCGAGATTCAGGTTCTCATTGTAGTCCTTATTGATCGTGGTCGAGAGCTTGTTGGAATCCCTCTCCAGCGCATCTGCCACTGAAAAATTGGCTGCTGTCAGACGGTAGTATGTATCGTCTGTGTCCCGGATGATGCCACCCTTGAATGTGACATTACCCTCATCATACGTATATGATGCAGCATGAACTGTCTCACGATCTTCATTTACGAGCTTTACAGGATTTCCACTGCTGTCCTTCTTATATGACAGCCTGGTTGCATCATTCGGATCTGTCTTGATCTTCCTGACCTGTATCTTGTTGCCATTTTTATCATAGACAGGCTTGCCATCTACTGTATAGTCTTCCATGACATAATTGCCCTGAGCATCTGTCTCATAATCATAGTCATATGCAGGAATCTGCTTACCAGCTGAGTCAAGTCTGTAAGCACCATTCGGCAGCTTAAGATAATCCTGATAGTAGGTACTGTCAATATTTGTCTTGTCACTTCCATCTCCCTCCAGCTGGAAGTTGCCTTCTCTGTTCATAGTCTTGTCGTCTGCGACAAACATGGCCTGACCTGCGTCGCCATTTGCATCCTGACCTTTTTTCTGGATCTTGTTGAACTCTCTCGACAGACTCCTGACAAAGGTATTCATCTGCTTCTGATAGTATGGAATCCCCTTGAAGTCAACTGGTGTGCCTACAGTAATCGTATTGCCTGCTATATGACCTACCTGGGAAGACGGGATCTTGTTCTCGAGTTCGAAGATGACACTGATGATTTTTCCATCATCATCTGTCTGTGCCGTGAAACCATTGTAGTCATATGAGTGATTGTTGGCCCAGACTGTTCCGTTTTCAGGAAGTGACAGCTCATCGGCTGCGAGACCGCCTGATGGAAGGGTCATCTTTATAAAAGTATTCGTCGTGGAATTCTTGTCCTCAATCAGATTGCCATACTTATCACGGGCAAGCTCCATTACAGAGTTTCCGTCAGAATCCTTTATTTCTTTACCATCAGCATCCTTCTTTGCCTGAGTCTTCGGGTAAAAGAGCTCCGCTGTCCCGCTCATCTCTTCCTTGTCATTTCCATCGCGGATCTCGAAGAGTCCGCGAAGAATTCCTCTCTGGGTGTTGCCCCAGATCGGGAAGGACGTGCCGTCCTTTTTCCATACCACATCATAGAGGCCTTCTACATCAGATTGATTGTAGCGGTTGTCCCTGGTCTGCACCGTCAGGGCATTGTAGCTGTCACCATCTACCAGCAGCTGTCCATTTACCTTTATTGAAAAATAGGTAGCTCCGTTCCAGATCTCCTCTACATTCTTATTCTTCGCATGCTCTCTTACGGAACGGGCATCCTTTACCTGCACCTCATCCGTATCCACAGAGATGATCTCCGAGAGCTCATCGATCAGCTTCTCCCTCTCGTCACGGAGCTCATTGGCTGTAGGATGTCCATATCCTGTCTCGACTACATTTATCTTGCTATTGATCACGGAGATCTTCTGTGCTATTGAATTGATCTTGTCCACATAGGTCTTTATGTCATCATTTACTGCTGTCTGCATATTTGACAGGTTCGTCGATGTCTGGTTGAAATATGAACTCAGCTGCTTCGCAGTACTTATAAAATTCGTCCTGTATGTCGTGTCTCCAGAATTCGATTTCAGCGAATCGAGGGAGTTGAACATCTTGGTAAATGCTGTCGAGAAGCCAGGATTCGTGGCTGAATCCGTGAAATACTGCTCAATCTGATCCATGTAATACTTCTTCTCTGAAGCATATCCGTAGTCAGACTGATTTTCCCAGTACTTCTTGTTGTAATACTGGTCTCTCTCACGGGTCACTGAATCCGTAGATACACCGGTGCTCACGCTTCCATATCTGGTATATGCACGTAGTGATGAGGCTTCGGAGACATTGACTACCTGCCTCGAATAGCCCTTGGTGTTCACATTCGATACATTGTTCGCTGTCGTATTTATATTTGCACTGGCGGCATTGAGCCCTGATCCGGCTACATGCAGGCCAAAAAATGTAGAAGACATTTATCCTCCTTCCGATCAGCCCATTGAATTCAGCAATACATCGATCATCTGCGTGATCACATTGACATATCTGCTCGACGCATTGTAAGCGTTCTGATACTTGATCATATTGGTCAGTTCCTCATCGGCATTGACTCCGATGACTTCCTGACGGCTCGATTCGATCGAATCGGCAGTTCCTTTGACTGTCTCTGAATTCGTCTTGAATGTATTGCCTTTGTTGTCGAGCTCATCGATCATCTTTGTATAAAAATTCTCGAGGTTCGTCGGCGTGTTGTCCACGGCATTAAGCTTGTAGGTGCTCTTCTCCCAGACATCATATATCTTCTCTGAGACATCCTGAGCTATGTCATCATTCTTATGCCTATGAGGGATGTACTGAGGATTCTCTACGAGATCGTGATTCACCTCGATATTATCGAGAGTGTACATAGTCGTGGAATCATCAGGATCCTCTTCATTGTAGAGATACAGCTTCTTGCTGTATTTCCCTTTGTCATTGATATCTACAGTTCCATCTTCCTTAATATCATAATTTACCGTGACAGAAGAATAACGACTCAGTGTCTGTCTGCTGTAGAGTTCTCTCGGAGGGAGCTCCTTGTCAGATCCATAGATGGCATTGTCCTCATCAAGCACCCTTGTACTGCTGGTGATCGTAAACTTATGCGGCTTGCCATTTTCATCTAGAGCTGTAATCGTCTGGGCATCAACCGGTGAAGTGTTGCCGCTCGAACTGTCTGTCTGAGAGTGTGCGCCATATTTATTCAGGAATGCCTTTGTGAATCTCGTGTACTCAGTATCTCCTGATTTCTTTGACAGATCTCCAAGGCTCTTGATCGGTGAAAGGTAGTCATTGACGCCTGACATCATCTCATGCATCATCAGGTCGAATTCGGCCTGCTCATTCATCATGATCGAATTCGACAGCCCATGGATGGTAGAGACATCTCCATTCTCGTCTGTCTCGTAATAGTAGCCTTCCTTATAACGATAGATATCTCCATTGGAATACTCGAAAGTATGCGGATCATCAGCTGTCGGATGAGTCGGCGCTACATCCTTATATGTGGCACGCTTGTCACCTCTGGAGATGAGAAGTGCCTTGACCTCGCCCACATCCTGGTCATTGTTCGTATTCGTGAGTGCTGTGTTGAATACCTTGATATAGTCATTCTGTGTGGCATTCGACAGATACGGCCAGTACGGTGTCTTGAATCCTGTTGCCTTGTCTGTGAGCATCCCGACTTCAAATACTCTGTCCTCACGGACGAAGTCCATTCCTTCGAGCTTCACGGTCACGACGCCATTGGCATTCTCGGAATAGCTGATATTGGCAAGCTTCGACAGTTCATCGAGTGCATTGTCCCTCTCATCACGGGAATCCATGGCTGTCTCGACTCCGCCTGCCTCTGTCTGAGAGATCTTGATATTCAGCTTCCTGATAGTCTTGCCGAGCTCATTGATCCTGTCGACATCATCAGATATCTTCTGATTGATATTGTCCTGATAGTCGCTCATGCCCTCGTATACACCCTTGGCACGGCTCACGAAAAGCTCTGACTTCTGGACCACGAGTGTATCTACCTCATCCCCGTCCGGTGTCTTCGCAAACTCATTGAATGCCTCACGGAGTCCTGTGATCGAATCAGAGAACTGTGCTCCGACTCCTTCACTGAGGAGTGTCTCAATCTCAGTAGAAGCATCGTACTGGGACTGGTAGAACTGTGCCCTGCCCGATTCCTTCCTGTATGCCATATCGAGGAACTGGTCTCTCTTGTGGACCACATCACCGATATCTACTCCGAGTCCGCTCCACTGGTTCGAGATATCAGCCTTGCTGAACTTGTTGTATTCGGCATCTGCAAAAAATGTCCTCTGACGGACATATCCTGTTGTATCGATATTTGAAAGATTGTTGGCTACGACATTCAGTGCATTCTGATTGCTCCTGATGCCGCTCGCTCCTATATATAAACTTCCGAATCCGTTTGCCATATTTTTACCTTACTGCTTCAGATCAAATCCACCACTCGGGAGGACATCGCCTGTATTGTATGCGTTCTTATTGTAATTGGCTGTCTGCGGAGCTTTCTTCATCTCTTCGATCAGTGTCATATCGAACTGTGTCAGCTCTATCGCATGATTCAGAAGGACCTGCACCTGTTCGTTCAGATCGTGCTCACGCTTCGCACTGCGGACCAGCTCATCCTTTGCCGTCTCAAGAGCTTTCTGCTCATCAGGCTGGCTGCCCAGCAGATCTATCACCTGTGTCACCGTGAGAATCGTGTCGTCGTGTCCGAGGACTACTGACATATTTTTCAGATTCTCTATTCTCTTATTCTGCAGGTTCTTGAGATCCGATGCTATATCATTCTCCTGATCCGTGATCTTCGTCAGCAGATCGAGATCCCTGTTCACTATTGCGCCTCTCTTCTTCTGAGAGAGCTCATACAGGGCGTCGTAGCCCTTCTTTTCTTCCTGCATTATGCTCAGCAGTTCACCTGCAAGACTTGCCATAAAAAAATCTCCTGAAAATGCAATGAGCGGACTATCCTGCGTCACTCCGCAAGACAATCCGCCCATCATCGGAACAGTCCTCCTGTCCCCTATGCCGTCCCGTCCCTGGAACAAGGGTGAAATATGTGCTTCTGCCTATCAGCAACATCCATGTCCCGGACAGGCTTGAAAATCATTAAGTCCCGTCTCAAACGTGACTCTGTAATCAGAATGATAATCCGTTGTACTTCGACAGCAGAACATCTGCAAAGTCTCCCGGATCCACCGTGACATCACCGCTGTACTTCTTCTTCATTGCAGCAACGAGATCCTCTCTCGTGTCAGGTGCTTCTGCGACTGCTTTCTTCGCAACCTGGAAATCCTTTCCTGCAGAAGAGATGTCTACCTCGTCCTGTCCGTTAGCCCTCTTTGTAGCCCTGGAACCGGAAGGCTTCCTGGTCTGATATACCTGTGTTATAGCATTATAAGCACTGATTCTCATGCAGGACACTCCTTTCCGTTGATTATTATCCAACTATTTTTGTTTTCACTCTTAGTATCGGCCGTCACTTCAGAATACTTAACACTTTTTTAGAAAAACTTTTGTTTACAAATAAATACATCTATTATATACTTGCACATGGAAAAGGAGCGGGATAACGGAGGTATATATGTCATATAAAGCAGCTATTTTTGATATGGATGGAACTATTCTCAATACGCTCGACGATCTGACATCGGCGCTCAACTACGCCATGGAGCAGGCCGGTCACGAGCATGATTTCAATGTAAAAAATGTGGCCGCATTTTTCGGAAGCGGTGTATATGTTGCCATCAAGCGTGCTCTGTCCGTGGAACAGGGATTTCCTTATGAAAAGCTGGATAAAATCGGGACTCCTGAAGAGCCTTCCGACTGCTGTCACGACGAGGCTGAGATTGACCGCATCTCAAAGATCTACAGACCATACTATGATTCGCACTGTGATATAAAGACAGGTCCGTATTCTGGGATTCCGGAAGTTCTCAAAGCTCTGCGTTCCAAGGGAATTAAAACAGCTGTCGTTTCAAACAAGCCTGATCCGGCTGTGCAGACTCTTGTAGATGATAAATTCAATGGAATGTTTGATTTCGCGCTTGGCGAAAAAGATCAGATTCGCAGAAAACCGGCTCCCGATATGGTGAATGAATGCCTGTGCGTGCTCGAAGTGCCGCGGGATGAATGCGTATATATCGGGGATTCCGAAGTGGATTTTGAGACCGGGAAGAATTCCGGTATGGATGTGATCAGTGTCGACTGGGGTTTCCGGACGCATGAATATCTGGAGGCGCTGCCGGCGGAGAAAATTGTATCGACAGCAGAAGATCTGCTTGAGGCTATTTGTTAGAGCGAGACAAGGGGGGGAGAGGGGGACAAGGGGACGGTTCTCCGGACAGGGGGACGGTTCTCCTGTCTTTTTAATTAAATTATTTTATTTAAAAAGACAGGGGAACCGTCCCCTTGTCCCCTGTCTTTTTGTATTAATTCTGACTTAAGTCGTGATTTCCTGCCATGAACTCGACATACTTTCCTGTTCCGATTGCCACGCAGGTCATAGGATCCTCGGCTGTCATGGTATTGATTCCGGTACGCTCTTCCATGAGCTCTTCGAGTCCACGGAGCAGTGAGCCACCTCCGGTGAGGATGATTCCTCTGTCTGCTACATCGGCTGCTAGTTCTGGTGGTGTCTTCTCGAGCACTGAGTGAACTGCCTCTACGATCTGGGCTGTCGGCTCACGAAGTGCCTCTTCCGTCTCCTCTGATGATACTTCGATTGTCTTCGGAAGTCCTGTGACGAGGTTACGGCCTCTGACATCCATTGTCTCCGGTGTGGAGAGCGGATAGCAGGTTCCGATATTGATCTTCATATCCTCTGCGGTTCTCTCACCGATCAGGAGATTGTGCTTTTTTCTCATGTATCTGACGAGCGCTTCGTCGAAATTGTCTCCGGCTATCTTGATTGAAGTCGATACTACTGATCCGCCGAGAGAGATAACTGCAATATCAGATGTACCGCCTCCGATATCTACTATCATATTGCCGCAAGGTCTGCTGATATCAATTCCGGCTCCGATTGCAGCTGCTATCGGCTCCTCAATGATAAAGACCTCACGTGCGCCTGCCGAGTATGCTGCATCCTCAACTGCACGCTTCTCAACTTCTGTGACTCCCGATGGTACGCATACTGAGATACGTGGCTTGCGGTAACTCCTCTTGCCAAGTGCCTTCTGGATGAAGTACTTTATCATCTTCTCTGTGACTGTATAGTCTGAGATGACTCCCTGTCTCAGCGGTCTCACCGCTACTATATTGCCAGGAGTACGGCCGAGCATCAGACGGGCTTCTTCTCCGATTGCTTTTATCTTGTTCGTGTCACGATCGAATGCTACGACCGATGGTTCCTTCAGTACTACTCCCTTGCCCTTGAGATATACAAGGATGCTCGCTGTTCCTAAATCTATTCCAATGTCTGTGGCAGCCATTATGGTGCTCCTTCCACTAATTATTTATAGTCATACATCAGATATTATAAAATCATTGGATGAATTTTTCAAGTATTTTCTGTAGTGGTGAGGACCTAGCCCCTATTCCCTAACACCTTACTCAGATACTGGCCTGTATAGCTCTTCTTCACCTTGCAGATCTCTTCAGGCGTTCCCCGGGCTATTACAGTACCGCCTCCATCGCCGCCTTCCGGTCCGAGATCGATGATGTAGTCAGCTGTCTTTATGACATCGAGATTGTGCTCGATCACGACAACGGTATTGCCGCTGTCAGAGAGTTCACGAAGAATTTTTACAAGCTTTCTCACATCCTCGAAATGAAGTCCAGTCGTTGGCTCATCGAGTACATAGATTGTCTTTCCAGTACCACGTCTTGAGAGCTCCGTTGCCAGCTTTATCCTCTGTGCTTCTCCGCCCGAGAGCTCTGTCGATGGCTGGCCAAGCTTGATATAGCCAAGGCCAACATCCATAAGAGTCTTGATCTTTCTATAAATAGAGGGAACCGGCTTGAAAAATTCCACTGCTTCTTCCACTGTCATATTGAGCACATCATAGATTGACTTGTCCTTATACTTCACTTCGAGCGTCTCACGGTTGTATCTCTGTCCATGGCAGACCTCACATGGCACATACACGTCTGGCAGGAAATGCATCTCTATCTTCTTGATTCCGTCTCCGCCGCAGGCCTCACATCGTCCGCCCTTTACATTGAAAGAAAATCTGCCCTTTGCGTATCCTCTGGCCTTGGCATCTGGTGTCGATGCAAAAAGATCCCTGATCAGGTCAAAGACTCCTGTATAGGTAGCCGGGTTCGATCTCGGTGTACGGCCGATTGGCGACTGGTCGATATCTATAATCTTGTCAAGCTGCTTCGTGCCTTCGATCCCATCACAGTCTCCTGGAATGGTTCTCGCACGGTTCAGATCACGGGCAAGAGTTTTGTACAGTATCTCATTGATCAGTGATGATTTTCCTGAGCCTGATACTCCTGTGACTACTGTCATGATGCCAAGCGGGATTTCCACATCTATATTCTTCAGATTATGCTCTCTCGCACCTTTTATTGTGATGTGGCCTGTCGGCTTTCTTCTGACATCAGGTACTGGAATTTTTTTCTTGCCGGATAGATACTGTCCGGTGAGTGAATCAGGGCAGGCTTCGACCTCTTCAGGAGTGCCTGCTGCCACTATCTCACCGCCATGGTCGCCGGCTCCAGGTCCTATGTCCACAAGGAAATCCGCTGCGCGCATCGTATCCTCGTCATGTTCTACGACGATCAGCGTATTGCCGAGATCGCGGAGACCCTTTAATGACGCAAGAAGCTTGTCATTATCTCTCTGATGCAGTCCGATTGACGGCTCATCAAGGATATAGACGACTCCCACGAGTCCGGAACCGATCTGCGTTGCGAGCCTGATTCTCTGTGCCTCTCCGCCCGACAGAGTTGCAGTTGCACGGGACAGTGACAGATAGTCGAGTCCTACATCATCGAGGAACCTGACCCTGGCCTTGATCTCTCGAAGCACAAGTCTGCCGATCTTCAACTGCTGGTCAGTCAGCTGCATATTATCAAGGAACGGACGAAGGTCCTTCACGGACATCGTCGTCATCTCATATATATTCTTATCAGCTACCGTTACAGCAAGTGCATCTGGCTTCAGCCTCTGTCCGTGGCATACAGGGCACGGCGTGATCTGCATGAATTCCTCGAACTGAGCCTTGGCAGTGTCCGATTTTGTCTCACGGTATCTGCGCTTCGTATTCTCGAGCAGTCCCTCAAACTGCACATCATAGACTCCTGTCGACCAGCGTCCTGAATAGTGTACCTTTACTACTTTATCAAAGCCATTGATGAACATGTCGCGGATCTTTTTCGGCAGCTTTTTATAAGGAGTATCAAGAGAAAATCCGTATTCCTTCGACAATGCCAGAAGCAGGGCATGAGAGTAGCTCTTCGGATCCTTGGAATTCTGCCAGCCGATGACCTGCACGCAGCCTTCATTGAATGATAGATTCTGGTCAGGGATCATGAGCCTCTCATCGAACTCCATCTTGTATCCCAGGCCATAGCACTCAGGGCAGGCTCCGAACGGATTGTTGAATGAAAAGCTCCTTGGCTCGATCTCATCAATTGATATGCCGCAGTATGGGCATGAATAGCTCTCTGAAAATCTCATCGGCTTCCCGCCAATCACATCTATGATCACGAGTCCGCCTGACAGCTTCAGCGCATTTTCAATTGAACCCGTAAGCCTTGCATCGATTCCGTCCCTTATAACGAGACGATCGACTACTATCTCTATATTATGCTTCTGATTCTTATTGAGCGTTATATCTTCCGACAGGTCATAGAGATTGCCATCGACGATAACGCGGACGTAGCCGCTCTTTCTGGCTCTTTCGAAAAGTTTTTCCTGAGCGCCTTTACGGCCTCTGACTACTGGGGAGAGCACCTGAAACTTCGTCTTCTCCGGGAGTTTCTTGATCTGATCACACATCTGGTCTACCGTCTGCTTGTAGATCGGTCTGCCGCAGTTCGGACAGTGCGGGATTCCGCAACGCGCATACAGGAGTCTCAGGTAGTCATAGATCTCTGTGACTGTTCCGACTGTTGATCTCGGGTTATGGTTTGTCGATTTCTGGTCAATTGAAATAGCTGGCGGAAGACCCTCAATCTTGTCTACGTCCGGCTTTTCCATCTGGCCGAGGAACTGCCTTGCATAGCTCGACAGCGACTCCATGTATCGTCTCTGGCCTTCTGCGAAAATAGTATCGAAGGCCAGTGAACTTTTTCCAGATCCAGAGAGTCCCGTGAATACAGTGAACGAATCACGTGGGATATCGAGGTCTATATTTTTCAGATTATGTACTTTAGCTCCCCGGATCTTTATATATTTCTGTGGTGTGAGTGATTCACTTGATTCCTTCATATATACCTCACTTGATTTTTCTGCTAATGATGATATAATACATATGTCATATAAAAGTGGATACGACATATTATCAAAACCCTGGTAGGTGGTGCTACCAGGGTTTCTTCTTTTCTTTTATGGTGGCAAAGCACCCACCAGGCTGATTGTCACTCAGTTAGCTATCCAGCCATTTGCAAATGTAATAGCTCAATACATTCGCCATGACAGTAACAATAAAAGTGGATATTGTTGACATATTATCACCTCCTCTCATTTGAGATTTGGCGGCGACAATGTCAGTATTATATCATGTATGCTCTTCTATTTCCATATCACGCAACATGTTCTTTAGTTCAATCATCCGGTCACGATATTCTGCTGCGGCCTCGAAATTCAGGTCTGTTGCAGCCTTCTGCATCTTGTCACGGATCTTGCCTATGTACTTCTTCAGCTCGTCAACTGACATCTCCTCAGGCTGCCTCTCCATATCCTTCTCTTCGGCGGCGACCTGCTTCGATACTGCGATCACATCCTGGACTGCCTTCTGGATAGTCTTCGGAGTGATGTGATGCTTCTCGTTATATGCCTGCTGGATTTTCCTACGACGCTCTGTCTCATCGATTGCCTTCTGCATCGACTCTGTAATCGTGTCGGCATACATGATGACATGACCATGGTCATTACGCGCAGCACGGCCAATTGTCTGAATCAGAGATGTCTCATTACGCAGGAATCCTTCTTTATCAGCATCGAGAATTGCGACCAGAGTGATCTCCGGGATATCCAGTCCCTCACGGAGGAGGTTGATTCCTACGAGCACATCGAATACATCGAGTCGCAGATCACGGATGATCTCTGCACGTTCGAGCGTATCAATATCCGAATGCAGATATTTCACTCTGACACCGAGCTCTGCGAGATAGTCAGTCAGATCCTCTGCCATCCTCTTGGTAAGAGTCGTGACAAGCACCTTATTATGCTGATCTGCTTCTTTCTTGATCTCAGAATACAGATCATCGATCTGACCCTCTGTAGGTCTCACATCAATTGACGGATCGAGAAGTCCGGTAGGTCTGATGACCTGCTCAGCTCTCAGCAGCTCATGCTCTTCTTCATACTTGCCCGGCGTAGCAGATACGAACATGAGCTGATCAATTTTCTGCTCCCATTCATGAAAATTGAGAGGCCTGTTGTCAAGAGCACTCGGCAGTCTGAAGCCATAGTCTACAAGCGTGGTCTTTCTGGCCTTGTCGCCATTATACATTCCGCCAATCTGTGGAACGGTGATATGGCTCTCGTCGATAATCGTCAGGAAATCATTTCCAAAATAGTCGATCAGACACTTTGGCGGCTCGCCAGGCTTCGCACCTGTCAGATGCCTCGAATAGTTCTCAATGCCTGAGCAGAATCCCGTCTCACGGAGCATCTCTATATCGAAATTCGTCCTCTCTGCAATTCTCTGTGCTTCGAGAAGCTTGTCATGCGCCTTGAAAAAAGCGACCCTTTCCTTCAGCTCTTCCTCAATAGTCTCGCAGGCATGCTCTATTTTTTCCTTAGGAACTACATAGTGCGATGCCGGGAAAACAGCACAGTGGGACAGTTGGCACTGCACCTTGCCAGTCAATGGATCAGTCTGCACTATACGGTCGATCTCATCGCCGAACCACTCAATCCTGTAGGCATAGTCTGTAGTATTCGCTGGGATCACCTCGAGTGTATCGCCCCTGACACGGAAGGTGCCACGTTTGAAATCCATGTCATTTCTCAGATATTGCATGTCGACCAGTTCCCTGATGACCTCATCACGGTCCTTGTCCTGACCAGGCCTGAGGGAAACCATCATATTTTCATAATCATCAGGACTTCCGATACCATATATGCACGAAACGGAAGCGACGATTATGACGTCCTTTCTCTCGGAAAGAGCGGCAGTTGCAGACAGCCGGAGCTTGTCGATCTCATCATTTACCGCAGAGTCCTTCGCGATATATGTATCCGACTGAGGCACATAGGCCTCTGGCTGGTAATAATCATAGTATGAGACAAAATACTCTACAGCGTTCTCCGGAAAGAATTCCTTCATCTCGCTGTAGAGCTGTCCTGCAAGTGTCTTGTTGTGGCTCATGATAAGCGTCGGCTTGTTGAGCGCCGCAATGACATTTGCCATTGTAAAAGTCTTACCGGAACCAGTGACTCCGAGGAGCGTCTCGAACTGATTACCTTCTCTGAAACCATCGACAAGCTCCTTTATTGCTTCTGGCTGGTCACCGGTAGGCTGGTATTTAGAGTGTAGTTTGAATAGTTTATCCATTCATCTCCTTAAGTAATTTCACCAGTTCCACATCATCAGCCGTCACCTTCATATTAGTCGTGACCGGTTCTTCACCTGGCTTCGTGACAGTGAGTTCAATTATAGAACCCTCAGGCACACCATTACCGAATACTGCTGAAAAATATGATACCACCTTCGGATGGTTCTGATTAAATTTTTCTAATACGCCCTTCATCTTAAATATAGCACCTGGATTCATTATAGACTCCTTTCCTGTACTCCCTATCCCCTATCTCCTATATCCTATACCCTATCTCCTATATCCTATATCCTATACCCTCACACCTCAATCCTCCGACTTCATCAGATACAGCCACCGTCCGACCGCACAGCTAATGACGATCACATATCCAATCACTGACAGATAGTCAGGCAGTTCGTCAAAGACAAGTGCACCCCAGATTGATGCGAAGATGACCTGTGAATAGTCGAATACTGAAATATTTTTCGCTGGCGCATACTTGTACGCTGCCGTCACCGTGAACTGTCCGCCTGCTGCTGCAAGCCCTGCAAATATCAGGAACAGCCACTGCATCGCGCTCATCGGATGGAAATCTGCAAGCATGAATGGCAGGCAGAGGCAGCACGTGAATATCGAGAAGAATGCCACAATGACTGGTCCTCTCTCGCCCTGCTGACCCAGCTTTCTCACGAATGTATATGCAATACCTGCTCCGAGTCCTCCCAGCAGTCCTGCAAGCGCGAAGAGTGATGTGATATTCGCTGATGGCTTTATTATAAAAACAGCACCCACAAATGCGATTATAACTGCAATCCAGTCAGCCTTCTTCGGTATCTCCTTAAGAATAAATATTGATGCAATGATCGCAAAGAACGGAGACATCTTGTTCAGGATATTCGCATCTGCAAGCCCGATCCTGTCAATCGCATAGAAATTGAGAATCATTCCGAGTCCACCCGAAATGGACCTGGCAAAAAGTCCAGGCAGCGAACCCTTTTTTATATGGAATTTCTCGTCTGTTCTGGCAAGAGCGATGATAGCAATTACTGCTGCGAATGCGTTTCTGAAGAAGCATTTCTGCATCGTCGGTATGTCACCCGACAGCCTCACGAACAGCGTCATCAGCGAAAAAAAGAACGAGTCGGCAATTACCAGGCTTATTCCTATCGCATGTTTATCTCTTGTACTTAATTCACTCATAGTTTATTATTATAACATACTATGCAAGCTTTCGTCAGGAGGATATATCCTCCTGACTCTTACTTCATAAAAATCAGATTGGAGAAATATATGTTTCTAATAGCTGGTCTCGGGAATCCGGGCACGAAATATGAGCACACAAGACACAATGCAGGCTTCGATACAATAGACGCACTGGCAGAAAAATATGGAATAGAAATAAAAAAATCAGAGCGCAAGGCTCTGTCGGGACAGGGAGTAATAAATGGAGAAAAAGTAATTCTCATAAAGCCACAGACATTTATGAATCTGAGTGGTGAATCGGTCGGAGACTTCGTGAATTTTTACAAGCTCGATCCTGAGACTCAGTTCATTGTCTTCTCAGATGATGTGACTCTCGAGGCTGGCAATATAAGAATAAGAAAAAAGGGATCTGCTGGCGGACATAATGGACTTAAGAATATAATAGAGCATGTAGGGACTGATAAGTTTGTCCGCATACGCCTTGGAGTAGGCATTTTCAAAAGCGGCGACATGGCAGACTTCGTTCTGAGCAGACTGCCGCAGGAAGACCAGCAATTTTTCGATGAAGCCAAAAAAAGAGCCTGCAAGGCAGCCGAACTGATCCTCGCAGGCAATGTAAATGAAGCAATGAATGAATTCAATGCTAAAATCCGTTAGAGTCCTATTCTATTATTGTTCTCTACAACAATCCTGATCTGGTCCTCACCAATATAGCTCGTATCAGAAAGAAGAGTCTCATTGCTCTCGACAATGCAGTTCTCTACATGGACATTGTCACCGATGTACGCTCCGTTCAGAACGATCGAGTTCCTGATCACAGTATTGTTGCCGATGAAGACATTCTTGAAGATCACAGAACGCTCAACCACACTGTTGATGATAGTTCCGGAACCGATCAGTGAATCGTGAACCTGAGCCCCGTCATTGAACTTGGCTGGAGGGAGATCCTGTGCCTTGGAATAGATCTTCGGCTCGGAACCGAAGAAGAACTCTCTGACTTCAGGCTTCAGGAAATCCATATTGGTCCTGAAATATGAATCAACGGATGCGATATTGCTCCAGTATGTATCGAGCATGTATCCATATATCTTCTTCATGCCTGTGTATCTGATCAGGATATCAGTCACGAAATTGTATCTGCCCTCAGCATTGCACTGCTCGAGAAGCTCGATCAGCTTTCTCCTGCGGATGATGTATGTACCTGTGGATACGATATTCGAATGAGCGATCATCGGCTTCTCTTCGAACTCACTGATGAGTCCGTCAGGATCGATCTTGACCGTTCCGAATCTGCTGATATCGTCCCACTCCGGAGCCTTCGTGCAGACTACAGTAATATCTGCCTGCTTCTGGATATGGAAATCAAGGATCGGAGCCAGATCCATCTTGCAGATGCAGTCACCACTTGTGATCACTACATATGGCTCATGTCTCTTCTTCAGGAAATCTATATTCTGCCACATGGCATCGGCAGTGCCTCTGTACCACCAGCTGTTGTCGGCAGTGACCGTAGGTGTAAACAGGAACAGTCCGCCCTGCTTGCGGCCGAAATTCCACCACTTTGATGAATTCAGATGCTCATTCAGTGATCTGGCATTGTACTGTGAAAGCACTGCCACTGTCTGGATATTTGAATTCGTCATATTCGACAGAGCGAAATCAATAGCTCTGTAGCTGCAGCCAATCGGCATAGCCGAGATAGCTCTCTTGTCAGATAAGCTCTTCATACGGGTGGAATTACCACCTGCGAGAATAATTCCTAATGCCTTCATGCCTGATCACCTGCCTTTATCAGATATCCACCGCTCGGAAGTGATCCGTCTGGATAATCGGAATCCTCTGTCACGCCTCTGATCGCGGTATTCTTTCCAATAGTTACATTTGCAGGGATCACGGAATTGTCTCCGATGACTGCGAGCCCGAAGCTGTAAATCTTCGGATTCAGCTTGCTCTCTGCCTCTTCACCTACACCGATCTTCGCATTCTCTCCGATCACACAGTTCTCTGCGATGATTGATTTCTCGATGTAAGCCCCTTTGCGGATGACCGTGTCCTTCATGATAATTGAATCCCTGACCACGGCTCCTTCTTCTACAACTACCCCGGCTGAAAGCACTGACCCATGAACCGTACCATTGATATTGTCCCCCGCACCAATGATCGCCTTTCCCACTGTGGCATCCGGTCCTATATACTGTGGCTCGATCTTGTCCTGCTTCGTGTAGATCTTCCAGAACTCCTCATAGAGATTGAACTCAGGAATCAGATCAATGAGCTCCATATTGGCCTGCCAGTACGAACCCAGAGTACCGACATCCTTCCAGTATCCATTGAACTCATACGCAAATATCCTCTTGCCATTGCTGTGGCAGTACGGAATGATGTGCTTGCCGAAGTCACAGTTGCTCTGATCCTTCAGTGCAAGCAGTGCCTGCTTCAGTACCGGCCATGAGAAGATGTATATACCCATAGATGCAAGATTGCTCTTCGGGTGCTCAGGCTTCTCCTGGAACTCTGTGATCCTCTTGTTTTCGTCAGCGATGACAACCCCGAATCGACTCGCCTCTTCAATTGGAACAGGAATGACTGCAAGCGTGACATCTGCCTGATTCTGCTTGTGGAAATCAAGCATTGCCTCGTAATCCATCTTGTAGATATGATCTCCGGAAAGTATCAGCACGTACTCTGGATTGTAAGCCTCCATGTACTTCATATTCTGATAAATAGCATTGGCTGTTCCGGAATACCATTCTGAATTGTCGCTTCTCTCATAAGGGGGAAGAACTGTGACACCACCATTATTACGATCCAGATCCCACGGAGTACCTATACCGATATGGGTATTGAGTGCGAGTGGCTGATACTGTGTCAGCACACCTACCGTGTCGATGCCTGAATTGATGCAGTTGCTGAGTGGGAAATCAATGATCCTGTACTTCCCGCCGAATGCTACTGCCGGCTTGGCTACGTCTGATGTCAGCACACCAAGCCTGCTGCCCTGACCTCCCGCCAGGAGCATGGCTATCATTTCTTTACTGCTCATCTAAAAACCACCTCTCATCTATCCCCTTCGTCTACGGTGATCCCCCGATCCCCTTATCACATAAACGCGTTAGGAATATTTACCAAAAGATTTTTCTGTCGCTTCTAAAATTATAGCATATTGCACAAGAAAGTCCACCGTTTTTTGTCAGTTTTATGTTATTTTTTAAAAAAATACCATTTTAAATTTAAAAACATGTAAAAATATAATATGCCAGAATCAGAATCGGCAATATTATTAAAAAATTGTAGGCAATTAATGATTTTTTTGGCATTTTTTATCATTGTAATGTTTTTTCTCCGTGATATAATAGTAGGGTTAATGCCATTATCAAATTTTGGAGGTTAAAAATGATTCAGACAAGAGAAGATATCAGAAACGTCGCTATCATCGCCCATGTCGATCACGGCAAGACGACACTTGTGGACCAGCTTCTCAGACAGAGCGGTGTCTTCCGAGAGAATCAGGAAGTACAGGACCGTGTCATGGATTCCGGCGCCATTGAGCGTGAGCGAGGCATCACAATCCTGTCCAAGAATACAGCAGTCAAGTACAAAGGTGTAAAGATAAATATCGTTGACACCCCGGGACATGCAGATTTCGGTGGTGAGGTTGAGCGTATCCTGAAGATGGTGGACGGAGTTGTGCTCCTCGTCGACGCATTCGAGGGAGTAATGCCACAGACCAAGTTCGTTCTCATGAAGGCCCTTGGCCTCAATCTCCCGGTCATCGTATGTATCAACAAGATCGACCGTCCGGGTGCAAGACCTGCAGAGGTAGTTGATGAGACTCTTGAGCTCTTCATGGATCTCGATGCTACTGATGAGCAGCTGGATGCTCCTTTCATCTATGCTTCAGCAAAAGATGGATATGCCATCAAGGAGCTCGGCGATGAGAAGAAGGATATGACTCCTCTTTTCGATGCCATCCTCAAATACATTCCGGCTCCTACAGGTGATCCTGATGCCAACACACAGGTTCTTATTTCTACCATTGATTACAATGATTATGTCGGTCGTATCGGTATTGGAAAAGTATCCAACGGCAGCATCAAGCTGAACCAGAATGCAGTCGTTGTCAACCATCATGATCCTGACAAGAGAGAGAATGTACGTATCTCTAAGCTCTATGAGTTCGAGGGACTGCAGAAGGTCGATGTGGAAGAGGCAAAGATTGGTTCTATCGTTGCCATTTCTGGTATCGCTGATCTGCATATCGGTGATACGATCTGTGGAACTGATGGCGATCCTGTTGCTATTCCATTCCAGAAGATTTCTGAGCCTACAATCGCCATGAACTTCATGGTAAATGACAGCCCGTTTGCCGGTACTGAAGGAAAATATGTGACCAGCCGTCATATAAGAGACAGACTATACAGAGAGCTGAATACCGATGTATCTCTTCGTGTTGAGGATACTGACAGCCCTGATACATTCAAAGTTTCTGGCCGTGGTGAGCTGCATCTGTCTGTCCTGATCGAGGAAATGAGACGTGAGGGATATGAGTTCGCAGTAAGTAAGGCCGAAGTGCTCTATCACTATGATGAGAACGGCAAGAAGCTCGAGCCTATGGAAAGAGCGTACGTCGATGTACCTGATGAATTCCAGGGTGTCGTAATCGAGAAGCTCTCTGCCAGAAAAGGTGAGTTGCAGAATATGCGTCCTATCACTGGTGGATATACCCGTCTTGAGTTTGTCATTCCTGCCCGTGGAATGATCGGATACAGAGGCGATTTCATGACTGATACCAAGGGTAATGGTATCATCAATACCGTATTTGAAGGATATGCTCCTTACAAGGGTGATATCGCTTACAGAAAGCAGGGTTCTCTTATTGCATTCGAGGCTGGCGAATCTGTGACATACGGACTGTTCGCTGCTCAGGATCGTGGTACTCTGTTTATCGGACCTGGTGAGAAGGTTTACTCTGGTATGGTCATCGGTGCTTCGAGCCGTGCCGAAGATATTGAAATCAATGTCTGCAAGAAGAAGCATCTGACAAATACCCGTACTTCATCATCTGATGAGGCTCTGACTCTTGTTCCGCCTAAGCGCCTGTCACTTGAGCAGGCTCTTGACTTCATCGAGACTGATGAGCTGCTTGAGGTGACTCCGGAGCATCTGCGTATCAGAAAGAAGATTCTTGATCCGCTGCAGCGTAAGAGATTCAACATTCGTAAACAGCAGGGATAATACAAAAACCAGTTTACATTAGTTTTTCCGTATATATTGCAATCTTTCTATATATCATCTCATTTGTATGCTCATTAACCAGAAGATCCTCATCCGTAGGATCTTCTTTTTTTTCGCCGCAGATGTCAAAGCCGCAGCAGTTCTTTACTACATAAATCACTTTCAGAATATCATCAAGTGTGTATGGTCCCTGGCTCCAGTCTGTGCGTGCATAGTCCTCGTTCATGATGTCCTTATCAAGAGAAATATAATAGTTCTCGTCATGACTGCTGATATAATCAGCTGCTTCATCAAGTGCCAGTGATATCACTTTCTCCGGCAACGGCTGTTCCTCTTCTATGAGCTTGCGATCCACTCCTGCCATTATCACATGATTCAGATTCGGGATTGTCTCACAGGCCTCTCTGACCCATCCTCCGCAGGATGTGATTTCTCCAAATACCGGCTGTTTCGTATCTGGATGATTGTCGAGAAGCAACAGGGCAAATGGCTCTTTTATTTTTCTCATGAAAAAGAGTGACATATAGTGATAATTACCGGAGTCGATGAATCTGACTTCTGGAATATGAGGGAGTGTGTCTATGCGTCGTTGTATCTCCACTTTTGCTGCATCATCACAGTAGCAGTTGGTGCCTGGTATGTCTGTCAGGTCAACCATGTTTTCTTTTCCGTCATACACGCCGCTCAGATTGAAATATATAAAATTCACTAATTTCCTTGAATTATCTCTCATTTTTTTGTACAATATATCCAAAGTTACTTTAAGTTTTACCAGAAAGGGGGTAACTCTTATGTATCCAATTATTACTATCAGCCGTGAATTCGGCAGTGGCGGCCATTCCATAGGTGAGAAGGTCGCAAAGGAACTCAATGTCCCGTTCCTGGATGGGGAAATCGTCACGAAGACCGCTGAAGAGAGTGGCTATGCGAAGGAGCTCATAGAGGAGCAGGGTGAAGACACGAGTGCTGCGAATAAATGGTTTGATATCTCAGCTGCCAGTGCCATGTATTTCCAGAGTCCTCAGGATGAGATCTTTCTCGCTCAGAGAAAAGTGATCCTAGATGCCGCAAAAAAAGGACCTTGCGTCATTGTCGGCCGCTGCAGCGACTATATACTCAAGAACGCCGAGATTCCATGTCTCAATGTCCTGATCCATGCTGATATGCCGCACAGAATCACAAGAGTCCTCGAGAGATACGGCGATATCACCAATGTAGATGTCCGCAAGCGTATCCAGAAGAAAGACAAGCAGCGTCGCACCTACTACCGCTATTACACCGACCAGCAGTGGGGCGCATACCAGAACTACGACCTGGCACTCGACTCCGGAGTACTTGGTGAAGATACCTGCGTACACCTGATCTGTGAACTGGCTGATAAAATGTCTAATGATAATCAGTAAGCGAAATAGATGTCTTACTTCAACAACTACTAACAGAGCTTAAAAGCCACACAATTTGTGTGGCTTTTTAAGCTCGTCTATCCAGTTTTATTTTACTTCACTCTCCCAGAAGTCAACAGCATTTTCCATCCAGTGCTCCGCATTCGTATGCTTACCAATGCCTACGCCATGCGGCAGCCCGAAGAACTTGTCATACTTGTATGGAACACCATTCTCATCAAGCGCTTTTGCCAGCACATCCGTATGAGCTGCCATTGGCACCAGCACATCATTGCCGCCTGCAAACATATAGACCGGTGGATAGTCCGGTGTGATCCAATTCTGAACGCAAAGGGATTCCCTTTTCTTTTTATTGAAATGACCTTTTGGTCCGAACATATAGATATTGCCGCGCTCTGAGAGCCAGATTCCCATTATGGCAACCCATATATTCCAGTAAGGATGCTGCATCCAGTGATTCACATTGGTCCACGGATATCCCATGATAAGACAGCCTGGCTTCAGTGCATTGTACTTTTCATAGCCCCAGGCCCTGGTCCCGAATATACCTGCCAGATTGCCTCCAGCTGAAAAACCTACTACGGCGTAGCCATTCATATCTACATTGAACTGATCTGCTCTTGCTGATATGAACCGCACAGCGGCTGCCAGATCATGCATCGGTGCATGTGATGAACAGTCAAGACCTGCCCTGTACTCCAGCACAAAAGCGGTATATCCCATTTCATTGAGCTTTGCAGCTACAGGATAGCCTTCCTTTGTAGTACACAGATGCGCATAGCCGCCACCCGGACAGACTATGACACATTTTGTTTTTTCACCTGAATCATTTGGAAAAATTGACAGACGTACTGCTCCTCTTTTTTTCTTCTCAGCAATCTCCTCCATTGAATAAATGGGATACTGCCTGAATCGGCCCTGCCCCTTCAGGAGTTTCATCCGGCTCAGGCCCTTTTTCTTATCACAGGCAATATTGCTGATCACGTACATCCGGATCACGGAATAGACTGTGAGCAAGAACGTAAATATCAGATAGATCTCTATGACATCTATTATAACTTCCCGCATAATACCTCATTTCCGTTCGTCCGACATTCTTATAAAACGCATCTTCTCTCCAGGTGACAGCTTCATATCTGGGTTCTTGTCAATCATGACACCCTTCAGTTTCAGCTTGGCCTTGCAGCGTCTGCAGTATCTGCCAGTATTGATAGGCTCACCGCAGATCTCGCAGAACAGTCCACTGGTCCCGTCATCCTTGAAGTACAGTCTCTCCTCATGAATCCACCTGTAGAGCTTCTTAATAGGGATACCAGTATCAAGTGACGTCTGATGGACACTGGAATGCTCATGAGTAGACAGATACTCACGTACCTTGTCAAACTCTTCCTGATCCCTTCGTCTGCAGTCCTGACACACATCAGGTCCAAAGCCCGGATATGCAAATACCCTGCCACATACCTTGCAGTAGTGCAGATCTCTCACTTCCAGACTGTCATTGTATAATTTTCTTCTCTCCGCATCATAATCAGTCATTTTGTTACCATTCATAGCGTCACCTTCTCCATCAGATAAAGGATACGCTGCAATGAACTGATATCAGCCCTTCAGTCCCCTTGCCTGACGATCCATGTCCTCTATCACAATATCATAAATCTCGCCAAGTGAAGCACAATACTCAAGGACCTTCCAAGGCTCATTGGTATGATAATGGATCTTGATCAGGTCCTCATCTCCAACAGCCAGCAGGCAGTCTCCCTTGAAATTCTTCACGAAATAATCATTGATCTCATCCTCATCAAGGTCCTCACCATCTATTAAAAGCTGTGTATCATATCTGTACTCTAACATAAAATTCCTCCTGGCTTGTATCTGTATCTGTACATCTCATTATACCGTAAAGGCCCTGCTTGTTCAAGTAGAGGAAGCCAGATAAGGGCTGTGAAAAGACAGTAAAGCCGGGCAATTCAGGGATTTGTTAATATATTCTTGCAAATATTATAAAAATAATATAAACTGTTTTTGTATCTATAATCTTTCTCAAAAAATGGAGGACATCAAATGAAAGCAAAAAGAAAGATCGTAGCCTCGATGATTGCAGTATTTCTACTGCTGGTCAGTGTGATGACACCAGCTGGACTAATCAAGGCCGAGGCAAAAACGAAAACAAGAAACGTTACAGTCGGAGGGATCGTACTCAAGATACCGACCGTCTACAAGACAAACAAGGACTTAGATTTCAATGGCTATAAACTATACGTGAAATCAAATAGTTCAAGCGATCTAAGCTCCGGAAAGATCCAGTACCTCTGCACTATGACAATGGATATGTCAAAGGAAGAAATGAATTTTTCTGATACTGACATTGACACTATGGCCAGCCTGATTCAGGGTTCAGCAAACAGTCAGACAGATAAGGAAGGCAAGATTAAAAACCTGAAGAAAAAGAAGATAGCAGGTTATCAGGGGTTGATATTTGACTACAATGTTCCAACAGACAAGGGATCAGTTAGAGAACGAGCTCTTGTCATTGCAAACAGGGATTCAGAAAAAATCGTTATGGTTGCAGCGGTAGAAAGTAATGGCGATGGCAAAAGCTTAAAAGTGATCAACAATATTGCAAAGACAGCAAAGAAAAAGAAATAAGATCTCCAGGAAATAAACTGAAGATCAAATATCAAAAAATGAAACAGCCTTCAGGTAAGACACCTGAAGGCTGTTTTAGTATAGATAACTACTAGGCCCTAAAGTATAAAAAAACCACCATGACAATTCATGGTGGCTAATCGCTCCCCGAGTAGGGCTCGAACCTACAACAACTCGGTTAACAGCCGAGTGCTCTACCATTGAGCTATCGAGGATTATTAAAAAAGCAGATACGCTTCAAAACTTCATACAGTATCTTCCGATTACCTCTGCTTTGATCAAGCCTTCGATCTATTAGTGACAGTCAGCTGAACACCTTACGGTGCTTACACCCCTGCCCTATCTACCTTGTACTCTTCAAGGGATCTTATGTGCTTTAAGCACGGGATATCTCATCTTGGGGTGGGCTTCACGCTTAGATGCCTTCAGCGTTTATCCCATCCGGACAAGGCTACCCGGCGATGGATCTGGTATCCAACCGGTACACCCGAAGTCCGTCCAACCCGGTCCTCTCGTACTAG
>JAQYAY010000017.1 GCA_029338735.1 Lachnospiraceae bacterium
CGGACCGTGATCAGGTCTGTCGCTCCCGGGCCTGCACCTACGAAATGTATCATATCGTCGCTCCTATCAGCCCCTGGTCTATCGTGTAGATCATCAGATCCACATGCAGGTCAGGAACCCATCTGCCTATTGTGTCAAGTATCTCACCCTTTATCACTTCCATCACCTGCTCCATATAGCCCTTCGAAGCGAGAAGATCAGCCGCCTCCTCAGTCGTATTGCACGCATTGAGGGCCCTCAGATCTTCTACGGTCGTATCTGCACCTGATCTGAGAAGCGCTGATGTAAGTATCTCCATCCGGCAGTCTCCGTATTTCGAATGGGTATTGGAAAAGCCTCCGGCAACCTTGACTATCTTTCCCAGATGACCGACCAGAAGTATATCCCTGAAGCCTTCATCCTCTGCAATTATAAGGCCGTCCTTAATGAAATTGGAACACTTGACTGCACTATCGAGATCAACTCCATAGTCTCTTAAGAGAAATTCCTGGCCGTAATTGCCGAAGGCCATCACAAGCCGTTTCTCTCCAAGCACTCTCCTCTGATGTATCTCAACTCTTATCGTATCGATTATTGCGTCATCGCTCATGGGCTCGACTATTCCGGAGGTGCCGAGGATTGAGATTCCGCCAATGATCCCAAGCCTTGGATTGAATGTCTTCTCCGCCACTTCTTCGCCACCGTCTGCTTCGATGATGACATTTATAGTACCGTGGAAATCAGCCTTTTCTGCTACTTCCATGACATTCTCCGTGATCATCTCCCGCGGGACATGATTGATTGCGGCATTACCGACAGGCTGATCGAGGCCCGGCTTCGTGACTCTGCCTACGCCCCTGCCGCCGTCTATGACCACCTGTACATATCCTGAATCCATGTATTTGCAGGTCAGGAAGGCTCTTATGATCATGCCGTCTGTCACATCAGGATCGTCACCGGCGTCTTTTTTTACCTCGACAGAGCCATCTGCATTCAGATGATACGTCGGACTATAGCGAACTCCACGTGGCGTGATGATTGCAATATCCTTCGGAATGAATCCCAGCAGCAGATGGCAGGCCGCAGCCCTGGAAGCAAATGCGGCACATGATCCTGTCGTGAATCCGCTTCGCAGCTTTTTCATAGCTGGCGGTGCTCCGCCCTGTACAGGGCCGCATTCATCAGGCAGGCCGCGATATTGCTTCCGCCTTTTCTTCCACGATTTATGATGTATGGGATATCTGTCTTTAAAATGAGTTCTTTGGCATACACTACATTTACGAATCCGACCGGTACTCCTATTACAAAATCAGGAACAATCCTGCCCTCATGATATAGCTTGTCAAGCTCTATCAGGGCTGTCGGCGCATTGCCGATGCAGTATATCTTTTTTCCTTCGATATGAGATGTCGCATTTACAGATGCTGCTGCGCGGGTTGTCCCCTCTTTTTCGGCTATCTCCTTCACCCTCTCATCTGCCATGAAGCAGTAGGCCTTGCAGCCCACCTTTGCAAGGGCTGTCTTGTTGATCCCGGCGAGCGCCATATTGGTGTCGCAGATAATTGATGCATGTTCTTTCAGCAGACTCTCAAGGATTGTCGTCGCATTTTTTGAAAAAACAAGTGTCTTCGCATAGGAAAAATCAGCACTTGTATGGATGCACCTCTTGATATATGGCTCCTGCTTCTTTTTCAGCACTATGCCCTGTTCTTCGAGCTCCTCCCCGATGATCCGGAAGCTCTCCTTCTCTATCTCTCCCGGCTTCACATAGACGAAATCATTTCCCATTCACAATCTCCTGTACAGCTGCGAGCAGCTGCATATTCTTAGGCCTGTCCTTGATTGCTATACGATAGTACCCATCCCCCAGTCCGTCAAAATCCTGCAAATTCCTGATCAGGATTCCCTTTTCCAGAAGCTTCTCATAGATCGGCGTATTGGTCCTTATCATGAGAAAATTGGCCTCTCCAGGGAAGACGACCATGCCCATGCCGAGCAGCCCACTCTGCACGAATCCTCTCTCTGTACGGAGGAATGCCCTGCTTCTGATCAGGTAATCTCCCTCATCCATCGCTGCAATCCCGCACTTTTCCGCAAAGATCGATATATTCCACTCACTCTGGTGAGTTGCTATCCTCTCCGTGATCTTCTTCGGTGCACGCAGGTAGCCGAGTCTGACTCCTGGCATCGCATATGACTTCGTGAGTGCCGATACACGGATCACATTGTCAAAGGTACTCTTGAAAAAGAAGTCCTCATAATCATCGTTCATATCGCACAGCGCCATGAAACATTCGTCTATCACGACAAGGACATTTTTTCTCTGGCAGTGCTTCAGAACCTTTTCAAGAAGCGGTATCGGAATTGTACGGCCTGTCGGGTTGTTCGGGGTCGCTATGATGAGCATATCTATGCCGCTGTCTATCATCGTGGCTACATCATCATCGAGCAGATAACCATTTTTTTCCTTGAGCTGGTATTCGACGAGTTCTGCGCCTGATGCCTGGGCTGCGTACTTGTACCCGCCGAATGACGGGGTCACTATGCCGATCTTCTTTGGTCTGTACGTATAGACTATATCGAGGAACAGTTCTGATGCGCCGTTCCCCACCAGAACCTCTTCCGGTTCGCAGACCAGGGTATCTGCGAGCCTGTTTTTCAGCTCTTCCTGACGCGGATCCGGGTACTGCTCCACGAGTCCTGCCGCCTGGACTGCGGCTTCGCGGACCTTTGGTGGGGCACCTAACGGATTCGTATTCACCGAAAAGTCAAGCCTTATATCTTTATTTCTGTAGACGTCGCCGCCATGGTACTGCATGAATAATTCTCCTATACTTTTGACGGAGATTGTCGGAGCAGGTGGACAGTCCAACGACGCTCGTTCGCTGTTCGTCGCACTCGTCTAATTGTGGCGTCTGCGGTAACTCGCGAAACGCTTCTTATTCCCTTGCGGGTGCGCCCTTAACGGGCGCAAAGAAGCGTTTCTGCTCAGACAGTCCTCGCCGCCACGACATCGTGCTCCTCACGACGCTCTCTCCGCTTATTGTCGTCCTGCCCACCTGCTCCGACAATCTCCTGTTATGATAGTAAGTATAACACAACCACACACAGAATTTCCATTACAACTGAACATGCGGCGACTATTTTCTGGGTTAAAGATATCAGTCCGTTGTCTATTCTAAGCTCAGAGATGGTGGGGCCGAGGGTAGGGCGGTCGATGAGTTCGCCGCCGTAGTACGCCGGGCCGCCGAGCTGGATGCCGAGTGCGCCGGCCATTGCAGATTCCGGGCTTCCTGCGTTGGGGCTTGATGTCTTCATATGATCACGCTTATATGCATTATATGAGCCGGATGATGACAGCTTTTTAGAAAATGCGCTTACAAGCATAATGAGAAATGCACTGATTCTGGCTGGGATGTAGTTTAATACGTCATCGAGCTTTGCGGCTGCCCGTCCGAATGAATAGTAACGCTCACTTTTATATCCTATCATCGAATCCCCTGTGCTTATGGCCTTAAATGCCATTCCGCCGCATGGTCCGAAGACTGCGAGCCAGAAGAGCGGTGATATGATGCCGTCGCTCATATTTTCTGCAAGTGTTTCTATGACCGCCTTTATTATCTCTGTCTTTGTCAGGTTCTGCGTATCCCTGCCGACTACGTATGAGAGTTTTTTCCGTGCGGTAATGATATCACCTGAGTCGATAGCTTTTTTCACAGGAGTTGTCTCTCTTATAAGAGACGCTGTTGACAGACAGGTGCAGGTCAGGAATGCCTCTGCTGCGACAAACAGGTATCTGCTCACCTGCAGACATATGTAGAGGAGCACTGCCGTCGAGAGTACCGACAGAAGTACTGTAAGCAGTATTGTAAAGATCCCCTGCACATATTCGCGCAGATCTATTTTTCCTGATTCGAAAGACTTATGCCGGCCTTCTGTCTGCGGTCCGAGAAATGCCCTATCGAGTGCCGATATCAGCTTTCCCATGATCCTGACCGGATGAATCAGGAACCAGTGCGGATCGCCGATTATCAGATCGAGCAGAAAGCCCAGTATAAATCCACATAAATGTAACCTGACCATGCTTCAATCTCATTTAACTAAAAAGACAACAGAACCGTCCCCCTGTCTTACCCCTGTCTTACACATTTACTGTGAAGGTGTAGCCCTCACCTGGTGCGGCTTCGAAGCTGAAATAATCCTCATCGGTAAAGGATGAGAGGATTGCCATGATTGTACCGCCATGAGCTACGATCACCGCATCGAACATCTCTGAACCGCGGTCCGCTACCGTGAACTTACTGGAGTCGGATATGGAAATCCTCTTCCCATCGATATGCTCCTTTTCAAGAGTATCTACCACCTTCCCGAATCCGGTAAGTGTACGGGCTATGAAGTCGGCACGGTTCTCACCGCCCGGGATGATGCCTGTACAGCCACCATCGACCCAGTATCTGTAATCAGCATCTTTTTCAAGATCCTTATAATTCTTGCCTTCGAATACTCCGAAGTCCATCTCATTCAGTTCGTCAATTGTGACCCTCTTCGGATACAGACGAGGGTAGACTATCTTTGCCGTTGACTGGCAACGGAGTGCCGGGGATACAAATAGTGAAATGGCATTCGGATAGTTCCTCGCATTATCTTTCAGAAACTGCACTCCCTCCGGCGAGAGCGGTTCCTGACTGCGTCTGCCTATGTATCTCTTCTCTGCATTGCCCTTTGTCGCTCCGTGGCGAAGGATCAGTATTCTCAATTTACTCTTCATCAGCTGCTCCAAACCATTCTATGATCTTCGATATCGCATAATCCATGAGACGCGGGTCTGTAAACGGATGGTCAGCATTTTCGACGATCTCATATTCTATTACATTATCATCACAGAATTTCTCGATATCTTTCACACTCGTGTACTCATCCTTCGAGCCTGCTATGATCAGCATGCTGTCTGCATAGTCCAGATAGTCCTTATCAGATACATCATGAGTCTTTAACTCATCAAGGAAATCCTGAGTCATCTTTATCTTTCTTGTGAAACCACGGGTGATATCCTTGCCCTTGCCAAGCTTCTTCCACTCATCATCTGTGATGCTGCTGGCAAAATTCTCATACATATGAAGTGCCGGAACCCTGAGCGCTATCCGTGTAAAAGGATTGCCCTTCTCCTGAAGATACAGGAGAGTGATATATCCGCCGAGGCTCGTACCATAGGCATAGATACGCTGTGCGCCCAGGTCATTTTTTGCATGATCAATAACCATCTGGTAATACTCAATGAACTCCGACAGGATCATCCTGTTCCTCGCATCCTCGCCATGACATGGCCAGTCAAAAGTGATCACACCGAAATGCTTGTACTTCGCGATGATCCTTTCTGCGAATTTCTTCGTCGCATGATTTTCTTTATTTCCACCGAACCCATATGTCGCTATCACTATGTCTGTGACGTCCTGCGGATTCTTCCCGCAGTAATACAGACATCTGACGCTGTACCCCTCTTTATTTATGTCAAACTTCTTTTCCAAAATACAAATCCTTTCGTACTTGTGTTATACTTCCTTTATTATGATGGAATTTAAAAATTTGTCAATCGGCTACAACAGAATACCGCTTGTACATCTGCCTGATACAGTCATTGAAAAGGACGAGGTAATAAGCATTGTCGGGCCCAACGGAAGCGGTAAATCAACGCTTTTAAAAACGCTTACCTGCTCTCTTCCGATCGTGGGCGGTGATGTGATCATTCATACAAAAGATGGCCGCACCGAAAGCCTCCTGAACATAGACAGAGAAACTGCTGCGAAAAATATCTCAGCCCTTTTCACCGACCGTATCAGGGGAAACGGGCTCAGATGCAGTGATATAGTAGCCGCTGGCAGATATCCGTATACAGGATTTTTTGGGAAACTGTCATCCCGTGATGAAGAACTGATCCGTGAATCAATGGATATCACCGGGACAACTGATCTCGCAGACAAATCATTCGATTCACTGAGTGACGGCCAGAAGCAGCGTGTCCTGCTAGCCCGTTCCATCTGCCAGGAGCCTCTGGTTCTGCTGCTCGATGAGCCGACTGCATTTCTTGATATCAGGTACCAGTATCAGCTCAAGGATATAATAAAGCTGCTCAGAAGCCGTGGTATAACTATCATTATGTCTATTCATGAACTGGCGATAGCTGCAGAATGCTCTGACAGACTGATTACCATTAATGAAAATCATGAGGCTGAAATAAATGCCCCGTCATCTTTAAATGACGAGGCATTTATCAGAAAGCTGTTCGGAATAGAATAGAATCAATAAAGTCCATATCCAGATTCTCTTCCATCATATCTGCGAGCCGGTCCAGCTCTGCCAGAGTCTCTTCCTTCTGGTTCTGTGTAAAATGAGTCGCAACGGTGACGCCTTTCTGATCCGCCAGATGGTGAATGAGCGTATCTGTGACAACTGCTGTATCAAAAAATCCATGCATGTATGTACCGGCAACCATTTTTTCCTTATTTATAAATCCAGTCAGTGAGCCATCTGAGTGTCTGATAAGTGATGTGTGACCTTGTGAAAAAATGCTCTTACCCGCATGAATCTCATAACCACTGACAGGCATATCATTAAAAAGAGTTCCATGAACCTGTTCAGTGGTCTTTTCCCGTTCAAGCTCCGTCGTCATAGGAATAAAGCCAAATCCCGCTTCAGAGCCGCCCTCTTCTACATTATACGGGTCAGACACAGAGTATCCGAGCATCTGATAGCCGCCGCAGATCCCGATCACAGGGATCTGTACTTCAATATTTTTAATAATATTATACAGGCCAGATTCCTTTAACCAGCGCAGATCACCAAGAGTATTCTTCGTGCCTGGAATGATCACCATATCAGGTTGTCCGAATTCTTCCACTGACTTCACGTATCTCACTGACACCTCCGGATACCTCTCTAACGGCAGGAAATCAGTATAATTTGAAATCCGTGGCAGCCGGATGACTGCGATATCTATATCACGGACCTGAGTATTCGAAAGCCTCTCCGAAAGTGAATCTTCCTCTGGCAGATCAAGTCTCAGATACGGCAGAACTCCAGCCACATACTTACCGGTATTCTCTTTTATGATCTGAATCCCGTCATCAAAAAGAGCCGGATCCCCGCGGAATTTATTTACTATCAGTGCTTTTATGAGCTGCTGCTCTTCTGGCTGCAGGAGCTTCACACTTCCATACATCTGTGCAAAAATGCCACCTCTGTCGATATCACCGACCAGAATAACCGGCGCATCAAGTACCTCAGCAAGGCCCATATTTACTATATCATCCTTGCGCAGATTAAGCTCCGCGCATGATCCAGCACCTTCAATAAATATGATGTCATTCTCTGCTTCCAGCTTTTCATAATCAGCTTTTATTACAGGCATGAGGTCCTTTTTTCTCTTATAATATTCAGATGCCGGCAGCGTCTCATGAGCCTCGCCGTTGATGATGACCTGCGAAGCTGTGTCTTTTGTTGGTTTTAGAAGGATCGGGTTCATCTCGACCGCAGGCTCTTTTTTACATGCAAGGGCCTGAAGCGCAGTCGCAGTACCGATCTCACCGCCATCAGGCGTGACATATGAATTAAGTGCCATATTCTGCGACTTGAACGGCGCAACCGAGTATCCACGTCTCGTATATATGCGGCACAGCCCCGCCGTTATCAGACTTTTCCCGACGCCGGACATCGTACCGACGATCATCAGATTACGTTTTTTCATATTTGTCAAGGGGACAAGGGGACGGTTCTCCTGTCTTTTTATTTAAATATTTTTACCTTTTTGATGATTATATACAGATATTATGAAAATATCAACCATTTTTGCAAAAGAATAAGGGGACAGGAGAACCATCCCCTTGTCCCCTCCCCTTGTCTCCCCTTGTCTGAAAGCCCTCAGTTGTGTTATACTTTTGGCTTTGGAAGGAGAATTAATTACCATGGCTACATTAAAAGATGGCGATTACAATATCCCAGTGAGCCTGAAAGGCGGTTCCGGGCGCGCTGGTATCGCATCTCCGGCACCTGTTCATGTTGAGAAAAATAAGACTACCACAGAGATCACCTGGTCATCGGAGCACTATGACTATATGAAGGTCGACGGGAAGAAGTACCTGAAAACCAATAAGACAGGCAATTCCACTTTCGAGATTCCTGTAAAAGATATTTCAAAACCGCTCGATGTGATCGGAGACACGACTGCGATGTCCAAGCCATATGAGATTGAATATACGATTACCTTTGACACTTCAAAAGCACAGCGCGTTGGAGGAAATTCTTCCGCTGCAACAGTCGCAATACCTGTTATCATCGCCTGTGCTGCAGCTGCTGTCATTGCATGCATTGCCGTAAAGAGACATAAGAAGAAGGCAGGGACAGATGCGTAAAAAGCTTATTGCACTGCTCTCTGCAGTAGTATTTTTACTAAGTGGATGCTCCATCCTTCCTACATCAGGCACGAAGCAGTTTGTCTATAACACTACAGAGAAATCGTCAGAGGGCAAGGTAAACGAGAAGAAATTCCTAAAGAAATTTGAATCAAACGGTTTTAAAAAGACTGAAGAATACCAGAATATTGTTGCTGAGAGATTCCAGATAATAGACTATCAGAAATATGGCAGGACATTGCATCTGCTTGTGATAAATGGAAATGAGAACTATCTGATCTATCCTGATGGCTTCTCGACAGAAGAGATCACCAAAGATTTCGGAGATGACCTGACACTTATTGAGCAGGGAACTAAAAATATCTATCTCGCTGCCACAGCCTGTGGAGCCGATTTCCGTGCGATAAATGCAATTGGAAATATCGCATTCTCAAGTATCAACGCCAAAGACTGGTATGTACAGGAGCTTCGTGACTCTATGAACCGCGGTTCAATAAAATTCGCAGGGAAATATTCTGCTCCAGACTATGAGCTGCTGACCGACAGCAAGGCATCACTAGCCATAGAATCGACCATGATCCTTCACACTCCCGCAGTCAGGGAGAAGCTCATAAAGCTTGGAATCCCGGTTTTCACAGACTATTCCAGCTATGAGTCTTCAGCGGAAGCCCGCATGGAGTGGGTCAAGGTGTACGGCCTCATCACAGGCAACTGGAACCAGGCTGTCAGATTTTTCAATGAAAAATATGATACCATCCGCAAGGTTGATGATATGGAAAAGACAGGTAAGAGCGTCGTATACTTTTCTCTCGATGCAGAAAATAATGCAGTAGTAAGGACCAGCACTGATTACATCCCTGGAATGATCCGTTCTGCAGGCGGAGAATACGCCTTTTCAGGCCTCACCAGTAAGAATAAAGACAGCCACTCTCCTACAGTCAGTATCACCTTCGAAGAGTTCTACAAGACAGCAAAGGATGCTGACGTACTGCTTGTAAATACGACCATTGAGGGAGAAATGAAAAGCATTGCCGATCTTGAATCAAAGAATAAGCTGTTTTCTGATTTCAAGGCTGTCCAGAATGGCGATATCTACGAGACAAGTGCCGATATCTACCAGTCTGTCGATAAGAGCGATGAGATAATCACTGATATGCATCGTATCTTCACAGGTAAGGAACCAGAAAAATATTTCACGAGGCTCAGCTGATGACCCAGAAAAAAGATTTCTCCCGATTCGTGTCTGCCATGATCCTGATGGCTGTACTTCTCATTGCATTTTTCATTCTGACCCTGATGACAGGTTCTGTAAATGTACCGTTCTCAGAAATATTCAGTTCCGGAAATCAGATAGTGCATGAAATCAGACTTCCAAGAGCGCTCCTTTCAATGATCATAGGTGGAGCTCTTTCTGTATCGGGATTCCTGCTCCAGACATATTTCAGGAATCCGATTGCAGGCCCTTTTGTGCTAGGCATCTCATCTGGAGCCAAGATGGCTGTTGCCATCCTGCTGTTCCTTTCGGTCACTTTTTTTCATGGAATCTCGAACTTCATGATGATTGTTGCTGCGTTCCTTGGCTCGATGCTTGTGATATTTTTCCTCGTGATCATATCACGCCACATCGAAGGTATGGCAGCACTCCTTATCGCAGGCATCATGACTGGCTACATCTGTAATGCAGTGTGTGATGTGCTAGTCACTTTTTTCTCAGACAATGATATAGTAAATCTGCACAACTGGTCGAAGGGAAGCTTCTCCGGAGCTGACATGTCAAGCGTTGAGATCTCCTTCGTGATCGTGATCGTCTGCTGCGTGATCGTACTCTGCCTGTCGAAGCCGATTGAGGCCATCATGCTCTCCGAATCATATGCATTTACAATGGGAGTTAATGTAAAAAAGCTTCGTCTCTTTATCATTATCATCAGCGGTATTCTCTCAGCCACAGCTGCAGCCTTTGCAGGACCTGTGTCATTTGTCGGCGTTGCGGTTCCTTTTCTCTCATCGAAATTACTAAAAAATACAAAGCCTCTCTATGTGATCCCGGTCTGCTTCCTCTTAGGAGCCCTGATGTGCCTCATCTGCGATCTAATCGCCCGCACCGTCTTCGCTCCGACAGAGCTCAATATCAGTACAGTGACTGCTATTATCGGTGCACCAGTAGTAATATTCATGATCATTACGAACAGGAAAAGGTAAGGGGGACAAATAATTATTCACCAAAGTTTCTATCCTTACAAGTGAAAATTTTGTGAATAATTTATGATAGCTTTATTCTTGACAAAAAAGTGAAAATAGTTTATTCTGTATCACAACACAGACAAAGACGTCTGATGCGGGTAACCGTGTCAGGCGTCTTTTTTCGTGTTACAGGAACTGTTCATTTTAAAGCTGGAAAAGGAGAAAACATTATGCATTTTGAAATGACAACTGTAGCCTGGGTGCTAATCTGCGGTGCCCTCGTCTACTTCATGCAGGCAGGATTCGCGCTGTGTGAAGCGGGCCTTACAAGAGCCAAGAACACCGGTAATATCCTGATGAAGAACCTGATGGATTTCTGTATCGGTACTCCGTGTTACTGGTTCATCGGATTCGGACTCATGTTCGCAGGAACCGGAAAGTTCATCGGCGGATTCGATCCGTTTATCAGAGGAAGCTACACAGCAGCCAATTCAGTAGTTCCTCAGACAATGCCTCTCTGGTGCTACGTAATCTTCGAGACAGTGTTCTGTGCAACAGCAGCAACAATAGTTTCAGGATCAATGGCGGAGCGTACCAATTTCAAAGCTTACTGCGTATATTCAGCAGTCATCTCACTCATCGTATATCCAGTCACAGGCCACTGGGCATGGGGCGGCGGCTGGCTTGCACAGCTTGGCTTCCATGATTTCGCTGGTTCTACATGCGTGCATATGGTTGGCGGAACAATCGCCTGCCTCGGTGCTGCAATGCTTGGACCTCGTATCGGTAAATATGACAAGAACGGCAAGGCAAGAGCTATACCAGGACACAACCTCACAGCAATGGCACTTGGTGTATTCATCCTGTGGTTCTGCTGGTTCGGATTCAATGGTGGTTCTACCGTAGCAATGAACAGTGATTCAGCTGCGTTTGAAGCTTCACTTGCATTCATGAATACAAACCTTGCAGCAGCTGTTGCAACAGTTGTAGCAATGCTCTTTACCTGGTTCCGTTATGGCAAGCCTGATGTCTCAATGACATTCAACGCTTCACTTGCAGGACTCGTAGCAATCACAGCTGGCTGCGATGCAGTAACTCCTGTCGGAGCTTTTTTCATCGGACTTGTATCAGGATTCCTCGTAGTATTCTCAGTTGAGTTCTTCGATAACATAGCAAAGATAGATGACCCTGTCGGAGCTGTCTCAGTACATATGGTAAATGGTATCTGGGGAACAATTGCGGTTGGTCTCTTCTCAGCCGGATATAATGGAGTTGGAAAGGGTCTCTTCTATGGTGGTGGTTTCCATCAGCTCGGACTTCAGCTTCTCGGATTCATTACAGTTCAGGCATATGCATTCATCGTAATGTTTATCGCATTCAAGATCATCGACAAAACTATAGGTCTTCGTGTTCCTGAAGAGATTGAGATCGATGGACTTGACTATGCAGAGCATGGACTTGTAAGTGCATATTCAGGATTTGCAATTACCGATGTCACAGATATGGAGGTAAGTGCAAATGAAAATACAGACCTTGGTGAGGATGATTATGCAAAGGCTTCACAGGCTCAGATCAATGCAGCCGTGAAGGTCAACAAAGAGGCTCCGCTGCCTGCGGATCTCGATACTGGAATCCACAAGGTTACGATTATCTGCCGACTGGCAAAATTCGATGCACTGAAGAAAGCACTGAATCAGGTCGGCGTTACAGGAATGACGATGTCACAGGTAATGGGTTCAGGAATCGAACGTGGTTCAACTACCAAGTACCGTGGTGCTGTAGTTGACTCGACACTTCTTCCTAAGGTAAAGGTAGAAGTCGTAGTCGGAAATGTACCTGTCGACAACGTGATCGAAGCTGCGAAGAAGACGCTCTACACCGGACATATCGGTGACGGCAAGATCTTCGTATATAACGTATCCAAGGTTGTTAAGGTCCGCACCGGAGAGGAAGATTTAAAAGCCCTTGCCGACGTGGAGTAAACAACATATATCTTTTCTTTCCTTTTTCAGAGGCGGCTGCTTTTACAGCCGTCTCTACTTTTTTGAAATGACAATAGGGGACAAGGGGAACCGTCCCCTTGTCCCTGTCCCCTGTCCCCTCTTGTCTTTTATTCTGCCAGCTGCTTCACTTCTCTTGTGATCTTGCTGCCGCCCTCGATCTTCCATTCTTTCACGAAATCATCGAAGGCTGACAGTGGTTCATCCCCAGTGATGATGGAAATATATGTCTTCTGCTCCAGCTCATGGAGCTTGTACCATTCCTTCTTCATGGTTGCTGTATCGGAGAAATAGCGGCATTGAACCTCTTTTGTCTGCCCGTCAGAGATCTTGTGGCAGGCTATGATACGGGATGTGTATGTAGCCCAGTCTTCTGGCTTTACAGCCTTCCCGGTATCCTTGGCATTGAGGTAATCCCTGCATGATTCATAGTAGTTGGTCTCATGCAGGTCAAGACTTGAAGTATCCTTGCTCTTCCTGATCAGAACGTCCGCCAGATGGTCGTATGTCTTCGACAGCGAGTCCTTGTAATCCACATTTATTGAAAATGGCATCGCAGACGGATCTACATTATTCTTGTAATATGACTCGAGCTCCTTCGTATCCTCATCTCCGTATCTCACGAAATCAAAGAGGACACTGATGACCTTCATCACAAGCTCCGGGTGCTCGAATCCTTTTCTCACGACCACATATCTGCCGGTCGGATTCTGTGCTGCAAAGCTCGTGCTTCCATCACTGTCAGTCTCTATCAGATACGGTCTCCAGTCTGCAGACGGATCGGCCTCCAGCGACTTCATCAGAACTGTCGTCGGGGCAGACCATGTCCCGAAAAATGCACCGCACTTTCCCTTTACGATCAGATCAGTGATATTATCAGAATCCCTGAACAGGAAATCCCGGTCAAGCGTTCCTTCTTCATACATATCATGAAGATATGAAAGAGCCTTCCTGGCACCAGGCTGAATTGATCCATATGTGGCGCCCAGATCACGCTTGAGCCAGTGCCCTGGATATGCTCCGAATGCTGCAAAAATAATATCAGTCTGATAGTTCTCAGACTCTCCGTTCTCTCCGACAAGCTCCGGAACAGTCACGAGACCCACTGTATTCCCAGATCCGTTGTGCCCCGGGTCCTGCTGCATGAATGCCTTCACTATATTTCTCACATCGTCTATCGTCTTCGGAGTCGGGAGACTCAGCTTCTCAAGCCAGTCATGACGCAGCCACAGAAGGGACGGACCATTGTCGATATTTGTCTCAGGCAGCGCATACATCTTGTCACCGTCACGCACCCTGTTCAGTATACCAGCACCATACGATGCATATATATTCTGGATATGTTTCGAGGCGCACTTGTCATACGCATACTTGAGGTCGCAGATCTTGTCACGAGCAATGAGCTGTCTCAGAGTCTGGTCATCATTTACAAGAAAAATATCCGGCAGTTTGTCAGACGCAATCGCAATGTGTACTCTCTCATCATAACTGCTGCTACCATCCAGCAGCTCGAATACATCATCATTCCTGACATTTAGCTTCATTCTGAGATATCTCGTATATGCATTGTTTTCATAGGTATCACCTGATGGCATATGAGATCTGCCGGTACCGGTCATTTTGCCGAGCGTATATGTGATTGTCTTCGGATATGGTCTGAATGGATTGTGAACGGCACTGTACATGCTCTGCCGGTAGCTCATCTCTTCCCCTGCAGACTGTTCATTACTTTTCTTTACAATTGAATTGCCCGCCTGCACGAGACATACACAGGATATACAGATCACTACAACAAGTGAAATAATTTTTTTATTCATAAGCTTCATTATACAACAAAAAGACGCTGCAACTCAATAGCTGCAGCGCCCTGAAAAAGCTATGTAATCAGCCCTTTACACCGCCGGCTGTAATACCTTCTACATAGAACTTCTGCATGAGTACGAAGAGGATCGAAATAGGTATTGCTACCATTACACCTCCGGCGCAGAATACTGAGAAGTACTTACCAACGAGTGTCTTCTGAACGAGGTTGTACAGACCCATGGCTACGGTCCAGTTCTTCGGATTCTTTGAACGGATCATCAGCTGTGCCATAACGAAGTCCATCCACGGTGTCAGGAATGCATTGATGACTGTATATACGATCATCGGCTTTGAAAGAGGAATAACGATCTTTAAGAAGATTGTGAGCTCTGATGCACCATCGAGCTTCGCAGACTCACGAAGAGATCCTGAGATCGTATCGAAGAATCCCTTCAGGATAAGGAATCCGAGTCCTGATCCTGCTGAGTAGATGATGATCAGTCCGACAATTGAATTAGTCAGTCCGAGCATCTTCATGACGAAGTAGATAGCGATCATGGAGAGCACGCCTGGGAACATACCCAGAGTGATCGAGAAACTCATCAGCTGTTTTCTGCCTCTGAATCTCATGCATGAGAAAGCATATGCTGTCATCATGACGAAGATACTTGAGATGATACAGGTAAAGATACCAATGATCATCGAGTTCCTGAACCATGCAGGGAAGTTGGCAACTGTATCCGGCTGGAACAGAAGCTGCTTGTAGTTTCTCAGGGTCCATGACTGTGGGAAGAAATGGCTCGTATTGATTCCTTTGTATCCTGAGAGTGATGTCACAAACAGCCATACGATAGGAATCAGCCATATGAATGAAAGGAAAGCAAGCCATACATGACGCAGTACAGGTCTTACTATTCTCTTGCTCACTGGTGCCTTGACAACGATAGGATTGTCTGAAATACTATTAGGATTGCTCATTACTGGAATTCCTCCTCTCTGTCACCCTGTACAAACTTCGAGAAACTCAACAGCGTCAGTGCCACGCAGATAACGAAGGTTATGATACCGATTACCGATGCCATCTTGAAGTTCGAGTAGTTATTTGTCAGGTTGAACAGCCATGTGATCAGAAGGTCTACTTCCTTACCATGGGAGTTGGCGAATTTCATATTTGTTGTCGTAAAGTCGGTCGTCAGCAGGTAGATAACATTGAAGTTGTTGATATTGCTGATGATAGATGTGACGAGCGAAGGGCCCATGACAAACATGATATACGGCATTGTGATCTTCCAGAAGATCTGTCTCTCTGATGCACCGTCGATCTTGGCTGCTTCGAGCTGATCTGTAGGGATATTCATCAGAAGTCCTGTAGCGGACAGCATCTGATATGGAACACCGACCCAGATATTGATCAGGATGATCATCACATGCGCCCAGCCTGGCTTCGACAGGAACGGTATATACCCGAGTCCTTTTGACACGAGTCCCAGATTTTCAAGAAATCCCGTCAGGCCTATCTGACTGCAGATACCATTTACAATTCCGTTGTTACCGAACATTTTTCCTACGAGAAGGAGGGTAACGAACTGAGGAATGGCAATTGTGATGACGAAGAATGTCCTCCACATTGCCGGGAGCTTCGTTCTCTTATCATTGATGAACTTGGCCAGGAATACACCACCGAAGAATGTGGTAAATGTAGCAACTATTGCCCAGATGAGCGTCCAGATCAGGATACGGATGAATACATATCCAAATGAATCAGATACACTTGATGTGAACAGTGTCCTGAAGTTTCTGAGGCCTACCCAGGTAAACAGGTATGTAGGCGGCTGATGGTCGATATCATAATTCGTAAATCCTACACATGTCATGAAAACGATAGGTATTACATTTACTAATACGACACCGAGGGTAGGAAGTCCAAGGAGAGTGATGAAGAATTTTCCATTCACCATCTCACGGCAATCCTCGCCGAATGTATTGACATGAAGTCCTGCATCCTTCCGCTTCTGGACTGCGTAGATCTGTTTGATATTATAAATATAATATACTGCAAAGAAGAAACAGATGACGATTCCCACGATACTGAACAGAAGGATCAGCAGTGAATTGTCAAAGTGATTGACTGTCTTTGTCATTGTGAGAGGATCGAACTTTTCCTCTCTCTGTACGGTACCAAGGGTGGAAAGCTTTGGCCAGTATGTGGTGCCAATGAGGGTGATGACCCAGATGAACAGTGCTTCCACTGCTGTTACTATACAGCCTTTTATGATCTGGTGGTTGGCCCAGTGGCCAAGGCCCATGATAATAAGGGAGAGACGGGTAAAAATATTCCCGTTCTTTATAGCTTCGCCAAAACTGCTGAAATAATGGCGCAGGCTTACTTTATCTTCTTCCATAATATCTCTCTTTCATAAATATAACTGTTTTCAAAAAAACTGCGGTCGGCTTTTATACCGGCCGCAGCTAGTGTTTATATTAAGACTGTTGCTTAATGTGAACTTAATTATTTAACTGCTGCTGTGATACCCTTTACTGCATCATCGAGAAGCTTCTGAGCATCTGAATACTTGCCTTCTGCAAGTGACTGTCCAAGTGAGTTAGCTGGTGTCCAGAAGTTAGCGCCTACACGCTGAAGGCTTGCGTAATCTCCCTGAGCATTAAGTGCATTAAGTGCTGGCGAAGAAGCAGCCTCAAGGTCAGCCTTGTTTGCA
>JAQYAY010000018.1 GCA_029338735.1 Lachnospiraceae bacterium
CGCAGTCGTAAGGAAACGAACGCTCCTGAAGATTCCCGGCATATTTGCCACATTTCCGGCTACCATCATGACTGCCATTGCCTCACCTATTGCACGTCCTGTGCCCAGGATTACAGAGGTAAGCACTCCGCTTCTTGCTGCTGGCAGGGTCACCTTAAATATCGTCTCGGTATATGTAGCTCCGAGGGCAAGTGAGCCTTCCTCATACTCCTTCGGTACTGCCCTAAGAGCTGTCTCCGATTCAGATATGATCGAAGGAAGCACCATGATGGCGAGTACAACCGTTGCAGAGAAAAGGTTTGCCCCATCAGGGAGATTGAATAGTTTTCTCACTCCCGGAACTATGATTATCATACCGAAGAGACCATATACCACTGAAGGTATTCCTGCGAGCAGATCTACTGCCTCACGGACAACAGCGGCTACAGGACCCGGTGCCATCTTTGCCAGATATGCCGCGCAGAATATTCCGACTGGCACACTCACGAGAAGCGCCCCACAGGTGCCATACACACTTGTCAGTATGAATGGCAGGATTCCGAACGACGGATTGCTGGCTGTCGATGCCCACTTCGTACCAAATATGAATTTGAAAAATCCAATCTTCGTAATAGCCGGAACTCCCGATATCACAAGAAATATTGTGATAAAAAGTACGAAGGCTATTGAGAAAAGCCCGAAGATAAGGAACATCGTGTGGAAGAAATTCTCGATGCCTTTCTGTTTTTTTAGTGTAGCTGTAGTGTCCATGTGTGTCTCCTTGTGTAGGGGTTAGGGATTAGGCGTCAGGGACTAGAATTTAGTGCACTATCCCCTATCCCCTATACCCTATTCTCTTTTACTTACTCACTGCTCCTGCCTTACTGATATACTGACTGGCATCGGCCCCTGTGCAGTAATCGAAGAATGCCTGTGCTGGTGCACTGAGCTTAGTACCATCCTTTGTGATCAGATTGAAATCACGCTGGATCTTATAAGATCCGTCCTTTACTGTATCCTCTGATGGTGCTACTCCGCCGACCTTTATAGCCTTTACGCTATCATTAAGGTCTGCTATTGATGCATATCCGATTGCATTCGGATTACCTGCTACGGTCTGCACCACATCACCTGTTGATGTAAGCTCCTGTGCGTATTTGCATTTCTCCTTGGTATTTGTGATTGTCTCGAATCCATCACGGGTTCCTGATGCAGCCTCACGTCCGATGACTACTATCTGTCCGTCTGCTCCGCCGACATCCTTCCAGTTCGTGATCTCTCCTGTATAGATCTTAGCTATCTGATCAATAGATAAGTCTTCAACACCGTTCTGTGGATTTACTATCATTCCGATTCCATCAAGAGCAATTGTAGTCTGCTTGAGCCCCGATGACTTCTCTTCATCTGTCAGGTCACGGCTTGCAAGTCCGATATCGCAGCTACCTTTCCCTACTGCTTCGATTCCTGACCCTGAACCTGTCGGGTTGTATGTCACCTTGACATCCGGATTGTCTTTCATGAATGCTTCGCTCAGGTAACCGATGACCTTCTCCATTGAAGTCGATCCGTCAGTAGCTACGGTTCCTGAAAGTGAAGAGCTTGCTGATGAAGCTGTGGCACTCGATGATGAGCTACCCGATGATGATCCTGAATCTGCTGAGCCTGAATTCGATGTGCTCCCGCCACATCCTGTAAGAAGAGTTGATACTGTAACCAATGACATCAGCATAAGGGATAAAATTTTCTTTTTCATTTTGTTTGCTCCTTTTCATATAAATCCTTGGCTTTCCCTTGTTACAGTTATTATGATATGGCATGAAGGTAAAAAAATAACGGAGGTGCGGTTAAGCCTCCGTTAAGATTTGTAAAGTTTATGTTAGATATTAGGGGATATGGGTTAGGGGTTAGGGAATAGGATTGTAATTGTAGTTCCAATGCTTTCTTTTGATAATAGATTTATCTTCGCATTATGAAGCTGGGCGGCGTGCTTTACGATTGAAAGGCCGAGGCCTGTACCGCCTGTCTCACGTGAATGACTCTTGTCCACGCGATAGAACCTCTCGAATATCCTCTCCTGATCCTTCTCTGGTATTCCGATTCCTGTGTCCTTCACTGTAACACATGGATGTCCGTCAACAGACTCAGTCGTGACCGTGACCTTTCCACCTGACTTATTGTACTTGATGGCATTCTCTATCACATTGTGGATCATCTCATCAAGTACCTGCCTGTATCCGTTTACAATTACAGATGTACCGATAAGTGACACATGCACATTATACTCTCTCGCCTTCTGTGACAGCCGCTTTATCACCTCATCGGACATCTGATACAGGTCACACTGCTCTCTGTCGATTCCAATCTCACCCTCATCGAGCTTCGAAATCTTTATGATATCATTCACGAGATTAAGAAGCCGGTTTGCCTCCTTATATATTCGATTGGAAAAATCAGGGATATCCTTTTTCTTCACAAGGCCATCCCTAATGATCTCGGCGTATCCTGAAATGGATGTAAGCGGGGTCTTAAGCTCATGAGAGACATTTGCAGAAAATTCCTGACGCATACTTACCATTGCATCTTTCTGCTTGTTCTGCTCGTCTATTCTGGTAAGAAGTGGCGTGAGTTCCTCATATACATCGTTCTTTAGCGGCTCATCAAGGTTTAAGCTGTTGATTGGCTTTATCAGATCTCCTGCTGTCCTGTGAGCAAGCCAGAACGCAAATATGAGCAGGGCCACTGCCGTGATGATCATCGCTGGAAGCAGATCAAGAACTGTTGCCAGAATTGACCTCACAGACTTTGCTACACGAAGCACCTCTCCGTCATCAAGTCTTACCGCAGAATAATACATATCTTCCTGCAGTGTATCTGAATGACGCTTATCCATCCCAATGCCATTCTTAAAAGCTGCTGCCACCTCAGGCCTGTTCTTATGATTTTCAAGTGTGTGTGAATCCTCTTTTGAATCATATAGCACCGAACCATCTGTATCAATAAGCGTAATCCTCGTCCCTGATTCCAGATGTTTCAGTGACTTCAGGAAATCAGGTCCGTTTATATTCACCGCTTCTGATAAATATTCTGACTCGTAGCGGACATTTTTTTCTGAAATATCTTCTATGCGTCTATAGACAAAAAATATGGTGACAGCATAGGCTATAAGCAACGCCAGAGCTATCACCTGAATCATACGTGTCTGAATCTTCTTCTGCATCTTACTTCTCCCTGATTCTGTAGCCTACGCCACGAACTGTCTCTATACGGTTCCCTTCTTTTCCAAGCTTCTGCCGGAGGGATCTCACATGCACATCTACAGTTCTCGTCTCTCCATCAAAATTGTATCCCCAGATGTCTTCAAGAAGCTGTTCACGGGTCAGGACTACACCGCTGTTTAAAATGAGCATCTTCAGAAGTTCAAACTCCTTCAGGGTGAGTACAATTTCCTTCCCACCGACTGTTACTGTGTGACGAAGCACATCAATCTTAATAGTGCCTGAACTGAGCACGGGCTCGTCACTGTTTTTGCCTCTGCCTGTCCTGCGAAGCACTGCACGAATACGTGACACCAGCTCCATCATACCGAATGGCTTCGTCACATAATCGTCTGCTCCCATATCAAGAGCCGAGACCTTGTCATATTCAGCACCTTTTGCGGTAAGCATTATGACGGGAATGTTCTTTGTCTTCGGATCTTTTCTCAGATCAGATAACAGTTGCATGCCGTCCTCACCCGGCAGCATGATATCAAGAAGCACGAGCTCTGGCAGCTCATTCTTAAGCGCAGTCAGAAACTCCGTCCCACCCGGAAATCCCTTTGCCGGAAGCCCAGTCGAATCAAGCGTATATACGACCAGCTCTCTTATATTGTCATCATCCTCTACACAGTAGATCATGATAATCTCCTTTCAGACATTTACCATTACATTGTAAAGAGCCCCTGTAAATTCTGCAAGGGCTCTCATGTAAAATCTATGTAAAATAAATGTGTTACACTTTCATCAGCGCTTTTTCACAGAAAATCCGAATTTACCCAGATCTTTTCCCAGAGAAAAATAAGTGCCATGCGAATACACTATAGGATGAGCCTTCTCCAGAGCGAACCGGCCCTTATCATCCATATACTTCTCATCTGCATGGACGCATAGTACATCTGCTATCATCATCACGTGTGAACCAAATTCCTTCTCCTCAGTAATGCGGCACTCTATAGTCACCGGACTTTCAGCAATGAGTGACACCGGTATCTGATCAGCCTTCTCCTTTGTCAGATGACATTCCCTGTACTTGTCATGCTCTCTGCCACTCACCACTCCACAGTAATCTGTCGCACGAACCAGCTTCTCTGTCGTGAGATTGATGCCGAATACTCCGGTCTCATGCATAGCCTGATATGAATAACGGCTCTTTCTAACAGAAATATATACCATTGGTGGATTCGTGCATATCGTACCAGTCCAGGCCGCTGTCATCAGATTGTCCCTGCCGTCACTACCCCGTGTAGATACCAGCACAGCCGGCAGCGGGTATAGCATATTTCCCGGTTTCCATGTCTGCTTCATAAAATATCTCTTTCTAAATTACCTGGCATTTTTTCACTTAGCAGTATGAATCAGCTTTCTGTGAAGTCAGTATCCATGACTGCATTGATCTGATAATCAGGATATGATTCCTTTATCCTCTCAACTGCATTCTGGAATGCGATTTTCCTGTCGGGTGCATCGAAACTGACCACCAGGTCAAAACGGATGGTCTTCTCTTTTTCATTCAGATAGAAGCCATGCATCTGTAGAATGTATGGATCCTTATTCGCTATGGACTGTATATTTTTTCTGACCTCTACTATATGAGGATCCTTCGTATTCAGTGAATATACACTGATAGCCGTAAGAATCACCTGATACTTCAGATACACATCGACCGTGATCTTCCTTGTCAGCTCATCGATCTGAGATGCAGAATAGGTATCGGGAATCTCGATATGAAGAGAACCATTGTAAGCATCAGGGCCGTAGTTATTGAGCACGAGATCATAGACGCCGCTTACACCCGGATACTTCATGACAGTCTTCTTTATATCACTGGCAAGATCCTTATCTGCACGCTCACCGAGAATCTCTGAAATAGTCTCACGCAGCATGTCAATACCGGACTTGATGATTACTATTGAGATGATAGCACCGAGCCATGACTCAAGCGATACCTTTGTAATAATAAAGATAACTGCTGCCACAAGTGTAGATGCAGAAATAATAGAATCAAGTGTCGCATCTTTTCCTGAGGCTACGAGTGAATCAGAATTCACCTTATGACCTATGCTCTCCACATATCTTCCTAGTATGATCTTCACCAGCACAGCGGCTGCAACTATCACAAGAGCTACTGCCGTATAGCTGGGTGCTTCAGGATGAATGATCTTCATAATAGATTCACGAAGTGATGTGATACCTGCATAGAGTACGATAACTGAAATAATCATTGCACTAAGGTACTCTATTCGTCCATATCCGAATGGATGCTTCTTGTCTGCAGGTCTTCCAGCCAGCTTCGTTCCTACTATCGTTATTACAGAGCTGGCTGCATCAGATAAATTATTTACCGCGTCAAGAGTGATCGCGATAGAGCCTGAAATGGTGCCTATCACTGCCTTGAATGCTGCGAGAAATACATTCGCGAGGATTCCTACCACACTTGTCTTTACGATCTGCCTGTCTCTGTTGTCTGCATGTGACAGAGCCTCTGCCTCTGTACCTGCTCCCTCTGCGGATGCCATACCGCATATTTTTTCCTTAACAGCTGCCATTACACAATCTCCTTTGATGCTTCATCCAGTGTCTCATTCATACTGCCTGTCCTGTATCCGGTCAGATCCATAGTGACGTACGTGAATCCAAATGATTTGAAATCGTCTGTTATATTCTTCCTGTACCTCAATACCTTCTCCAGATCCTTCTCGTCAACTTCAATTCTGGCCAGATTCTCTCCATGAATTCTGACTCTCACCTGATGGAATCCCAGATCAAGAAGAAGCTGCTCTGCCTTCTCCACCATTGAAAGCTTCGGCACTGTAATCTCCTCACCATATACGAAACGGGATGACAGGCAGGCAAAGCTCTGCTTGTTCCAGGTCTTTAGTCCGAGCTCTTTTGACAGCTCTCGTATCTCTCTCTTATACAGCTCTGCGTGCCTGAGCGGGCTCTTGATGCCTAGCTCTGCTACCGCCTGAAGCCCCGGTCTGTAATCACTGTTGTCATCCATATTGGAGCCTTCGGCAACGGCCTCTATCCCATTCTCTTTAGCGAGTTCTATAATCTCTGTGAAAAGCTCATGCTTGCACAGATAACACCTGTTTGTCGGATTGTGTGAAAATCCTGGAATCTTTAACTCCTCTGAATCTACCTCGAAGTGTCTGATGCCTTCCTTTTCACAGAAGTCCTCTGCCTCATGAAGCTCTCTCTTAGGAAAAGATGCTGACCTTGCAGTTACTGCAATGCACTTATCTCCAAGTAGATCATGTGCAGTCTTCAGAAGAAAAGTGGAGTCTACGCCACCTGAAAAAGCAACAGCAACTGAGCCTAGTGAACATATGTAATCTTTTAAATTATTGTATTTCTCTTCTATAGTCATTGGTGATATTGTAACGTTTTTTAATTCTGATAACAAGACTCTTGCCTATTTCCTGTTGCCAATAAATTCCGAACGATATTTATTCATGATACGTCTTCTTCATAATTTCCTCTTTTATTTATTTCAAACATCTGTTCTATTGCTATTCTAACATCTGCCGAACATTCTGTCAATCACTTTATGAAAAAGCTGACAGGCACGCTCCGATTGCCCCACAGATCTGCGCATCTTCTGACACATATATCCTGTCATGCAGCTCTTCCTCCAGACATTTCACTACTCCGGCATTCCTGGCGACTCCGCCTGTCATTATGTATGGTCCACTGCCCTTGAGGCGCATAACAAGGGAAGCTGTACGCTTCGCTATTGACTTGTTGAGACCGTGGATGATGTCGGCAGTCGGGGTATTATCTGCAATCAGAGAAACAACCTCGCTTTCTGCAAATACCGTGCACATCGAAGTGATTGTCAGATCCTTCTTCCACTTCAGTCCTTCCGCACTCATCTGCGCCATATCGTATCCGAAGACCTTGGCTGAGTTCTCGAGGAATCGTCCGGTGCCTGCTGCACATTTGTCATTCATGACGAAGTTAAAGACCTTGCCATCCGAATCAATAATGATGACCTTCGAATCCTGGCCGCCGATATCTATTACGGTACGTGCCTCAGGGTAAAGGAAATGTGCTCCCTTTGCATGGCAGGTAATTTCTGTCACCGCCTCATCAGAAGCCTTTATATTACCACGACCATAGCCAGTCGTTACGATACGCGCGATATCATTCCTGTCCAGATGAGCTTTTTCTAATGCCTCATCAAGTGCTTTCTTTGAACTGTTCTCTGAGCCTGCAGCCGTAGAAATAATGACACTTGTAATGATATTTGTACTGCTGTCCATTATCACTACATCTGTCGAAGTAGAGCCAGAGTCTATCCCTGCTACATATCTGCCATTCAGAATTTCATTAGTCTTCTTCTCCATTCCGAGCTCCTCTCTGAATGCCTCAAGCCTCGTAGATAACTGACCTGTTGACTGACCAGGTGTATCAGTCTCAACCTTTAAGGTCCTGTCTCTGTTCTCTGTCATCATGTATTCAAAGCCATAATAATCACAGAACTTGATTGTATGAAAAATGGTTCCGATCCGCCCATCATCAGAATCAATATTCTCTGTTGCATCAAGCATTCTCATGCATGACTTCTCCTGGTTCATCAGGGCATCAGCATACCAGTTAAAAAAATCATCTGCGTCTCCCGGTTCCTTGTACAGGTGTCTGTTACCACTACACGTGTCATCTTTTATCTGAACATCAGGAAAAACTGACTGCACATAATCTATAAGCTGCTTGCCGCCATGAGCACCGGTTACAGTGATATGATTACCCTCGACTTGGCGAGATTCCGACATCTGCATACGATATGCCTCTACCGACTTATTGACTTCGAACTGTCTACCGCTGTATTTTTCAAAAGTTTCTGCCAGTTCTTTAAGACTCTTTGCAAACATCCTGATCTCGACCGGACTGCTCTTGTGAGGTATCGGAAGAAGGTAAAGAAAATCTATTTTACCTTCCATAAGCATAGCATCATAGGCACGCCTCATGGCATCACAACAGTCAGTAAGTATCAGTTCCTTTATATTCTTATCATAGACTTCTTCAATGACAGCTTTCGCGTATGAGCACATATTCGGATGGGTACAGCCTTCTGCACAGGTAAATGCAGCAGGTGCCGGATCGAGCCTCTCTACTTTTTCATCGAAGCCTGCCATCAGCTCTATCGGGGCATATTTACATGAACTACAAATCATGATCTCTTCTCCCTTAGCATCTCCAGAAACGCCTGCATTCTCGTCAGCGTCTGTCCTTCTGACGAATTCATCGTATCCACTCCATCACCATTCAGAATAAGAGTCGGATATCCATTTGCCTCAAGTGTCTGTGCAATCTCTGCCGAAGCTCCACAGGTCTCTTTGCATCCCCAATGACAGAAGCATACGACTCCATCGGCTTCAAGTTCACGCGCCATGCGAAGTGTATTCTCTATCCTGTACTGTACTGGGCCATTATATGGATTATAGACAAGCCTCGACGCCATGTATCTGTACGGATCAGACGTATCATACTCGATCCAGTTATCATAACCGAGTTCTGTTGCCACTATCCTCTGCTTCTGATTCTCATTCAGCAGGTCCTTGGCACACTTCTGCCAGAACGGATTCGAATGCATCCAGACAATCTTTATCCCATCTGATTCCGGAGCTTTCTTATAATCCTCCAGCAGTCGTCTCGAATATTCAAGTGCCTCTTTACTTCCAAGTGCATTATGAACCATCAGAGCTTCGTACAGTTCAGCAGTCAGCGTCCCACCAAGATATCTGTTTTTCCTGTAAGGAATTGTAGCTCGAAGATTGTCAGTCGTCTCCGCACTACGGTCTATTATTTGGCGAAGATGATCAGAATCCAATTTGCGGCCGATATTTTTTTCAAGAAAAGATGTCATCTCCCGCAGCTCGTCTGCTACGAAAGAGACTGACTCCTCGCTTCTCTCATACGGCACATCAAGGTAGAACTGTGGCGTGCCTGTCTTCTGTGAAATATATCTGAAAGTGAGGTTGTTCGCGTCACACGCGAGAGAAGTGTTCAGGATAAAATGAACAGGTGACAGAAGGCCTGTCTGGGCTCCTCCAACCAGAATCTTGTGATAGCTGCAAAAGGTCTCTGGAATACCTTCCTGCTCAGCTCTTTCGACAAAGGCTCTCTCACTATAAGCTCCTGTCATGTATGTGGAAAACATCTCCGCACACATGCATGGAATATCAAACGCCTGCATGATCTCGCATGGCATAAAGATACTCGTAAGCGCAGCTTGTGACGGATTTCCAAAACCATGAAGCATATAGTCCATGCATACTGTAGCCAGATACTGCTTGCTCGCTGGCAGCTTCTTGTCCGGGAAATGCTTCTGATAAAAGCCAAATCCCCTGAAGGCAGTCAGCAGAAGCTTTCTGGCCCTCTCTGGATTCGCTTTTATCTCATGAGCCATTATATTCGAAAAAGTCTTGTAAACGTCCATGCGAATAGTATAGCATAAAATTAACAGATAAGAGAGGCGAAAGGTTGCATGACTTTATTCGTTTTTCAGGTCACCGCTTGCCAGATGCTTATCCAGAATTTCTTTTGTGACTGCATATAACTCATGCGATGCATTCTTCGTTCCGTCCTGTCTGCCTCTTACCTGACTGTAAGAGACACCGTGCTCCCGCCAGTCTCCACCGCCATTAGAATCATTTAAGAGAAGAGGTTGGAGATTGTCCATCGCTCTGGCGAATCTGGCTTCAGGTGTCTTCTTCTCCTGGAATTCTTCGAAGATACCTCTTAACTCCTTTGCCTGATCTTCAGGAAGCAGTGCAAAAATGCGGTCTGCCGCCTTCTCCTCCCTTGCATCCTGAGTCTTCTTTCCCTCTTCGTCGTAGGCATATGTATCACCTGCGTCAATCTCAACGATATCGTGGATCAGACACATGATCATGGTACGGCCGACATCGATCTTCTCATCAGAATATTCACTCAGGAGATATGCCATCAGTGCCATGTGCCAGGCGTGCTCGGCGTCATTTTCATTCCTTCCATGATTCGTCAGGTGAGTCTGGCGGAATACATTTTTCTCTTTGTCTGCTTCAAGAATGAAGTTCCTCTGCTTCTCAAATCTTTCTCTGTTCATCTGAATCTCCTATTGCAATTCCTGCGATCACTTCTATCACTGTTCCTCTCCCTGCTATCCACGCTTGAAGCTCCCCCAGTATCTGCATATATTTTTCTGTAAAAATATCATACTCCATCCCTGAGCAGAAAATATCATCGGTCACTATCACGAGATCATCTGTCTGCTCCATAAGTGCAGTCAGATCTGCCTCAACCGTCTCATACGCATTCTCATTTACTGTTCCGTTCAAAAGAAACATTTCATTCGCAAGAAGATTCGGCAGATCCTCAAGCAGTACTGACGCTCCATGTGGTATCTCAAGCTGCGCAAAATCACGTGACTTCTCTATCGTTACAAATCCTTTGTCGACTCTGCGTCTGATATGACGCTCGATACGTGAATAATTAGCATCGTTATGCGGCATTGTGGCAAGATATATTTTCTTATGCGAATCCTTCAAGAGCTGTTCGGCATAATCACTTTTACCGCTCCCACTTCCTCCTATTATAAGTCTTATCATAAGCATAGTGCCTTTCTGGTGTGAACAGCATATATAATACACCATCAAAGATTTTTTTCATATAAGTATTGACAAAGTATCAGCCATACACTGATAATGCAGGTGCTGGAATCATCATACTCAGATGTCTGATTTCAATGAACTAGAAGAAATGATCCGTACCGGAGCTGAAGCGGTCGGAAGAAAGAAATTCATGAGGTACACCAAATGACTACACTGCTTATCGTAATAATCTATCTGGCATTCATAAGTCTCGGGCTTCCTGATTCGCTTCTCGGAAGTGCATGGCCCAGTATGTATCAGGGACTTGGTTCCACCATATCCGGAGCCGGGAATATCTTTATGATCATATCGGCCGGAACTATTTTCTCTTCTCTGATGTCTGACAGGGTAATCCATAAATTCGGCACAGGAAAGGTAACTGCAGCTTCGGTAGCAATGACTGCATTCTCACTATTCGGATTTGCTTCATGCACCGCATACTGGCAGCTCTGCCTTTTTGCAATACCATACGGCCTCGGTGCAGGTGCAATAGACTCTGCTCTCAATAACTATGTGGCTCTACACCTCAAGGCCCGACATATGTCATGGCTTCACTGTATGTGGGGGATCGGTGCATCAGTAGGTCCGTATATCATGGGAATGTGCCTCACTGCAGGGCACGGATGGCAGTCCGGATACAGAACCATCGGCTTCATCCAGGTCGTGATCACAGCACTCATTTTCTGCTCACTCCCACTATGGAAAGGTGAATCATCATCGGCTTCTGATGAAGAAAACAGAAATGTACTTACAATCCCTCAGGCGCTGCGGCTCACAGGAGCTCCACAGGTTCTTCTATGCTTCTTTGGATACTGTGCCCTCGAACAGTCGGTGGGTCTGTGGGCTGGAAGCTGGCTCAATGTAGTAAAAAATATCCCGGCAGAAACTGCTGCTTCATACGCTTCGATGTTCTACATCGGCATCACCATCGGACGAGCCCTATCTGGATTCATTACAGAGAAAATGGGTGATAAAAGGATGATCCGTATTGGGCTTGTAATAATCGGTCTCGGATGTCTCATCCTGATCTTTTCCGGAAACAATACGCCCTCTCTCATAGGTCTCGTGGTAGTCGGCCTCGGATGTGCCCCTATCTACCCATCTGTAATCCACTCAACTCCGTTCCGTTTCGGCAAGGAAAACAGCCAGAGCCTTGTAGGACTTCAGATGGCCTCAGCATACGTCGGCACCACCTTCATGCCGAAGCTCTTCGGAGTCCTGTCTGACATCGTCGGGATAACGCTTTTCCCTATATGGATTCTGCTTCTGCTGATACTCATAATAGTCATGAGCGAATGGGCGAACCGCAGGTGTTTATGAATTTCCTTCTATCTCATCAGCCACAAATACTCCGCTTGCCGATGCATGTGACAGGGAATGCGTAACTCCGCTTCCGTCGCCTATCATATATAGTCCCGGATAGCAGGTTTCCAGATGCTCATCCAGCTCGACCTCCATATTATAAAACTTGACCTCAACTCCATATAGCAGTGTGTCATCACCTGCCGTCCCCGGCGCTATCCTGTCCAGTGCGTAGATCATTTCGATGATTCCGTCAAGGATACGCTTCGGAAGCACAAGCGACAGATCTCCCGGCGTCGCATTGAGTGTCGGGTGAACCGTGCTCTCATCAAGCCTCTTCTGGGTCGAACGGCGGCCTCTCTCGAGATCTCCGAATCTCTGCACTATGACGCCGCCACCAAGCATATTTGACAGCTTCGCTATACTCTCACCATATCCATTCGAATCATGGAACGGTTCAGAGAAATGCTTTGCGACAAGAAGAGCGAAGTTCGTATTTTCTGTCTTCTTATCCGGATCCTCATAGCTGTGGCCATTGACCGTGATAATCCCGTTTGTATTTTCACTCACGACGATTCCATGCGGATTCATGCAGAATGTACGGACCCTGTCCTCGAATTTCTTCGTACGGTAGACGATTTTTCCTTCGTACAGTTCCTTTGTGATATGTTCGAAAATCGGAGCTGCAAGCTCGACCCTTACTCCTATATCAACGCGGTTGCTCTTCGTCTTTATACCCAGGTCATTGCAGACCGTTTCCATCCATTTCGAACCGCTTCTTCCGACAGAAACTATGCACCTGGGAGCCTCATATATTTTCTCATCGGTATGAGCACGGTAGATATATTCATTACCGCTCCTCACTGCTTCAATTTTTTTAACCGGTGTATTGAAATAGAAATCTACCTTATCTTTCAACTGAGCATAGAGATTCTTAAGGACCACGTAGTTCTTGTCAGTCCCGAGATGACGCACCGACGCATCCAGCAGCTGCAGCCCATTCTGCATGCAGATAGTCTTGAACTTCGATCCGGCAGTCGAATAGAGCCTCGTGCCTTCACCGCCGTTTTCCATATTTATCGAGTCGACATACTTCATCAGTTCAAGTGCCTTGTCACGGCCAATGTATTCGTATAGCGTGCCGCCGAAATCATTTGTAATATTGTATTTACCATCTGAAAAGGCTCCTGCCCCGCCGAATCCATTCATGATAGAACAGCTCTTACAATGGATACAGCTTTTTATCTTCTTTCCGTCTATCGGACAGTGCCTCTGTTCAAGAGGAGTGCCTTCTTCAAATATTGCAATCTTCAGTTCTGGCGCCTTTTTTGTAAGCTCATACGCGGCATAGATTCCGCCCGGGCCCGCACCAATTATTATCACATCATAATTCATAGCATCTTTTCCTTTCAAAATCTCTCCTATTATATCACACAGCCGCTTTAGAATCCCACTATAATATCGTAAAATTCTGATAAACAAACCGCTATATCACAATCTGATAACTGAAGTGCAAAGGCGAACTGGAAAGAACAGGCCGTAAACTCCTTTTCCCAGGCCTGCTTTCTTATTGCCATCTGGCTCTGATCCAAAATCAGATCCGACCTTCCATCGCCAAATCTTTGGATTTCCTTCTCCTGTCTTGGAAAGCTGACAGGCTCCTTCCTTTCTGTGAAATTTATCAAAAAAGGCTTGCTTTTTCTCGATGATAGACTATAATACCTAAATAGGTTTAGTACAATTATATTTGATTCAATCGAAATGAAATCAGCTATGGCTAATGCAGCAAACTATTCCGCGGATAGCTGATAAGAAGAAAAGGATTATTAGTATGAAATTAGGATTCAGAGAACTCCGGCACAACTGGAAGAAATATTTGCTTATAGAGATCATTGTTTTCCTGATGATGTTCATGGTGCTGTTTCTGTCCGGTCTGGTCAAGGGGCTGGGACGAGCAGTGTCGTCCGGCATCGAAAATATGCAGGCAGATCACTTTATATTAAAAGAAGATTCGGAAAAGCTAATCACGCTCTCCAGCCTTTCCAAAGAACAATATGAAGAGATCCAAAA
>JAQYAY010000019.1 GCA_029338735.1 Lachnospiraceae bacterium
CGACTTGCCGGGCATAAGCTTCCATGCAGATGCAAGATCGTCGCACGTGAAGGTTTAGAAGGCGGTGAAGCTAATGAAAACTAAGGATTTTCTTGAAGAGTTAAAAGGGCAGTCTGCCGATGAGCTTTCAGCAAAGCTTGTGGATGCAAAGAAAGAACTTTTCAATTTAAGATTCCAGAATGCGACTAATCAGCTTGACAATACAAGCAGAATCAAAGAGGTGCGTCACAACATCGCCCGCATTCAGACCGTTCTGACACAGATCAACAATCAGTAATCAGAACTTGAATTGTGAAAGGATAACCAGATGGAAGAGAGAAATCTAAGAAAGACCCGTACCGGTGTTGTGGTCTCAGACAAGATGGACAAGACCATTACTGTCGCAGTCAGAGACAATGTCAGACACCCGCTCTACGGCAAGATCGTAAAGAGAACATACAAGCTCAAGGCTCATGACGAAAATAATGAAGCTCACGAGGGCGATACGGTCCGTGTAATGGAGACCAGACCTCTGTCCAAGGACAAGAGATGGAGACTCGTTGAGATCATTGAGCGTGCTAAGTAAAGAAAGAGAGGAATCATTATGGTACAGCAGGAAACCAGATTAAAGGTTGCCGACAATACCGGTGCCAAGGAGCTCCTCACAATCCGTGTCATGGGCGGATCAACCAGGAGATATGCCAGTATCGGAGACATAGTAGTTGCTTCTGTCAAAGATGCAACACCCGGCGGAGTTGTCAAGAAGGGCGACGTCGTTAAGGCTGTTATAGTACGTACCGTAAAAGGCGTTCATCGTAATGATGGTTCATACATCAAGTTCGATGACAATGCAGCCGTGATCATCAAAGATGACAAGACTCCGAAAGGAACCCGTATTTTTGGACCAGTAGCAAGAGAGCTTCGTGACAAGCAGTTCATGAAGATCGTTTCACTTGCTCCGGAGACACTTTAAGGAGGAAACCGATGGCATCACTTAAGATTAGAAAGGGTGACACAGTTCGTGTAATTGCCGGTGCTGATAAGGGCGCTGAGGGCAAGGTCATCGCTGTAGATCCTAAGAAACAGAGAATCACCATTGAGGGTGTTCACATGGTAAAAAAGCATGTGAAGCCTAATATGAGCAATCAGCAGGGCGGAATCGTTGAGCAGGAAGCTCCGATCGCTATTTCAAATGTTATGCTCCTCGTAAATGGCAAGACAACCCGTGTAGGCTTTAAGATGGACGGAGACAAGAAGGTTCGTTACGCAAAGGCTACCGGAGAGAATATTGACTAAGGAGGTTGAATCGTGAGCAGATTAAAAGATGAATACAAGAATACGATTGCTTCCGCAATGAAAGAGAAGTTCGGCTATGAGAACCCGATGGAGGTTCCAAAGCTTGTAAAGATCGTAGTCAATATGGGTGTTGGTGAAGCAAAAGAGAACCAGAAGCTTCTTGATTCAGCAGTAGCTGATATGGAAGCCATCACTGGCCAGCATGCAGTAATCACCAGAGCAAAGAATTCAGTCGCAAACTTCAAGATCCGTGAAGGAATGGGAATCGGATGCAAGACCACTCTTCGTGGCGACAAGATGTATGATTTCCTTGACAGACTTGTAAACCTTGCACTTCCACGTGTACGTGATTTCCGTGGTGTTAATCCTAATTCATTCGACGGCAGAGGAAACTATGCTCTCGGAATCAAAGAGCAGATCATTTTCCCTGAGATCGAGTACGACAAGGTCGACAAAGTAAGAGGAATGGACATCATTTTTGTTACAACAGCTAAGACCGATGAGGAAGCAAGAGAGCTTCTCCGTCTGTTCGGAATGCCGTTCGCTAAGTAATCAGGAGGAAAAAATGGCTAAGACATCAATGAAGGTTAAACAGCAGCGTAAGCCTAAGTACTCTACCAGAGCATACACACGCTGCAGGATCTGCGGCCGTCCGCACTCTGTACTTCGTAAGTACGGCATCTGCAGAGTCTGCTTCAGAGAGCTTGCTTACAAGGGAGAGATCCCTGGTGTAAGAAAAGCATCATGGTAATGCAGGAGTTCAGAACAGCAGACAATTTTTAGGAGGAAAACATATCATGACAATGACAGATCCTATCGCAGATATGCTTACGAGAATCCGTAACGCAAATACTGCGAAACATGATACAGTAGATATCCCTGCATCCAAGATCAAGGTCGCTATTGCAGACATTCTTGTAGACGAGGGATATATTGAGAAGTACGAGCTTGTGGATAATGGTTCTTTTAAGGACATTCATGTGACTATGAAGTACACAGGAAGCAAGAAGGATCGTATCATCACAGGACTCAGAAGAATCAGTAAGCCTGGTCTTCGTATATACGCAGGAAAGGAAGATATCCCACAGGTTCTCGGTGGACTTGGAATCGCTATCCTTTCAACGAACAAAGGAATCATCACAGACAAGCAGGCCCGCAAGGAGCAGGTCGGCGGCGAAGTTCTCGCATTCGTATGGTAAATTCAGGATATAGGATTTAGGACATAGGATTCAGGGAATAGCTGATATATCCCCAACCCCTATTCTCTAACCCCTAATCCCTAATATAAAACAGGAGGTACGGGCATGTCACGTATAGGAAGAATGCCAATCGCAATACCTGCAGGGGTTACTGTAGATGTTGCAGAAAATAATCATGTGACGGTAAAAGGTCCAAAAGGTACACTTGAGAAGACTCTTCCACAGGAGATGACAATCAAGGTAGAGGGCTCTGAAGTTACCGTTTCAAGACCAAATGACTTAAAGAAGATGAAGTCACTTCACGGACTCACGAGAAGCCTTATCCAGAATATGGTAATCGGAGTCACAGAAGGATACGAGAAGAAGCTCGAGATCAACGGAGTTGGTTTCAGAGCAGAGAAGAAGGGCAAGACATTAACTCTTCACCTTGGATTCTCACATCCAGTAGAGATGACAGACCCAGATGGTGTCGAGTCAGTTATCGACGGAAACAATATTACTATCAAAGGTATAGATAAAGAGAAGGTCGGACAGTACGCAGCCGATATCAGAGACAAGAAGAGACCTGAGCCATATAAGGGCAAGGGTATCAAGTATGCTGATGAGGTTATCCGTCGTAAAGTCGGTAAGACCGGTAAGAAATAAGTAAAGGAGTGAAGAATCATGGTAAGCAAGAAATCAAGAGCATTAGTTCGTGAAACCAAGCACAGAAGACTTCGCCACACTCTTTCCGGTACAGCCGCAAGACCGCGTATGTCTGTGTTCCGCAGCAACAATCATATGTATGTACAGATCATCAATGATGAGGTTGGAAAGACCTTAGTATCAGCTTCCACACTTGACAAGGAAGTAAACGCTGATCTCAAGAAGACAAATGATGTAGCAGCAGCTGAGAAGCTTGGTTCAGTAATCGGCAAGAAGGCAGTAGATGCCGGAATCAAGGAAGTAGTCTTCGACAGAGGCGGATACATTTACGCCGGCAAGGTAAAGGCACTCGCAGATGCAGCCAGAGAAGCCGGACTGGATTTTTAAGGAGGAAGCATTAGATGAGACGTAATAATGATGAACGCGCTGAAAATGAATTCGACGATAATGTAGTCTCAATCAAGCGAGTTACCAAGGTTGTAAAAGGTGGCCGTAACATGCGTTTCACTGCTCTCGTAGTAGTAGGCGATCATAATGGCCGCGTTGGTGCAGGTCTTGGAAAAGCTGCCGAGATCCCAGAAGCAATCCGCAAGGGTAAGGAAGCAGCTGAGAAGGCTATGGTAACAGTAGCACTTGATGAGAATCACAGTATTACACACGATATAATCGGAAAGCACACAGGTGCAACAATTCTTCTCAAGAAGGCTCCTGAAGGTACAGGAATCATCGCCGGAGGTCCGGCACGTAGTGTCTGCGAGCTCGCAGGAATTACAAATATCCGTACCAAGTCTCTTGGATCTTCCAACAAGCAGAACGTTGTACTTGCAACTATAGATGCATTAAGCCAGCTTAAGTCCCCTGAAGAGGTAGCAAAGCTTCGCGGCAAGTCCGTTGAGGAAGTTCTGGCATAAGGAGGATAAAATGGCAGATAAGGTAAAAGTAACACTTGTTAAGTCCCCTATAGGAGCTGTTCCAAAGACCAGGAGAATCGTAGAGTCTCTTGGTCTCCATAAGGTAGGACAGTCAAATGAGCTTCCTGATACTGACGCTACTAAGGGCGCAGTTCGCAAGGTTGCACATTTAGTTAAAGTAGAAGAGATCTGAATTTTAGAATAAGGAGGTGCCAGAATGGATTTATCCAGCTTAAAACCAGCTGAAGGATCAAAGCAGAGCAATAACTTCAGAAAAGGACGCGGACATGGTTCAGGAAATGGCAAGACTGCTGGTAAGGGTCAGAAAGGTCAGAAGGCCCGTTCAGGCGGTGGCGTAAGACTCGGATTCGAAGGTGGCCAGATGCCACTGTTCCGTCGTCTTCCAAAGCGTGGTTTTACGAATATCAATACCAAAGAGATCGTTGCTATCAACGTTTCTGTTCTTGAAGACAAGTTCAATGACGGAGATGAAGTCACAGTTGAGAAGCTCCTTGAGACAGGTGCAATCAGCAAGGCAGCTGACGGTGTCAAGATCCTTGGAAACGGTGAGCTCACAAAGAAGCTTAATGTCAAGGTAAACGCATATTCAAAGAGCGCTAAGGAAAAGATTGAAGCCTTAGGTGGAAAAGCAGAGGTGATCTGATGTTTCGCACTATTCGTAATGCATTCAAGATAAAGGAGATCAGAACGAGACTCTTCTTTACATTCCTGATGCTTATCGTTGTACGAATCGGATCACAGCTCCCGGTTCCGGGTGTTAGTCAGAATGCGTTCAACCAGCTGTTTGGAAATGTAGGAGATTCCCTGAATTTCTTCAATGCTATTACAGGTGGTTCTTTTGAGCAGATGTCAGTATTTGCTCTGAGTATCACACCATACATCACATCTTCCATTATTATCCAGCTGCTGACGATCTCATTCCCGAAGCTCGAGGAAATGCAGAGAGACGGCGAGGATGGAAGAAAAAAATTAAACCGTATTACCAGATATGTGACAATCGGACTTGCAGTAATGGAAGCAGTTGCACTGTCAATCGGTTTCGGAAGAAGCGGATATCTGTCACACTTTACATTCTGGTATGTGCTGATGCTTGTTGCAGCTCTTACAGCTGGTGCTTCAGCACTTATGTGGATCGGTGAAGAGATCACAAGAAAGGGTGTCGGAAACGGTATCTCAATTGTACTTGTGATCAACATAGTATCAAGGCTTCCACAGGATGTTACGACTCTGTTCAATCAGTTCATCAAGGGACAGACGATTGCAAGAGGAATCCTGATCGGCGTTATTATTGCCGCTATCATCATTGGCATCGTAGTACTTGTAGTTATCCTTCAGTGTGCTGAGAGACGTATTCCTGTACAGTATTCGAGAAAGCTGTCTTCAAATGGCAGGACATCATATGCCGGAGCCAACAGTTCATTTATCCCGCTCAAGGTCAATACAGGCGGTGTAATCCCGGTCATCTTTGCTCAGTCGCTGATGCAGACACCGGTCATCATTGCAGCACTTGCAGGCAAGAGCAGTGGTAAGGGCGTAGGATATACTATTCTCAATCTGCTTTCAGAGAGCCACTGGTTCGATCCGGACAACTGGTTCTATACAATAGGTGCAGCGGTATACGTATTACTGCTTATCGCTTTTGCTTATTTCTATACTTCGATTACCTTCAATCCGCTTGAAATCGCAGACAATATGAAGAAGAGCGGTGGCTTTGTACCAGGTATCAGACCTGGAAAGCCTACCAGTGATTATCTTCAGTCTGTACTCAACAGCGTGATCTTCATCGGAGCTATCGGTCTGACGATCGTATCTCTGATCCCGATCATCCTGAATGGTCTCACAAGCGCCAACGTATCATTTGGTGGTACATCAATCATCATCGTAGTCGGCGTAGTAGTCGAGACACTCAAGCAGATCGAGGGTGCTATGATGGTGAGGAACTACAAGGGCTTCTTAAGTGACTAAGAGTATAGGATATAGGGTATAGGGTATAGGGTATAGTAATTAACTAACCCCTAACCCCTAACCCCTAACCCCTAACCCCTATCCCCTATCCCCTAACCCCTAATACAGGAGGATTATAAACTATGAAAATAATCATGCTTGGTGCTCCGGGTGCCGGAAAGGGAACTCAGGCGATCAAGATCGCTGAGAAGTACGGCATCCCTCACATCAGCACGGGAGACATTTTCCGTGCCAATATCAAGAACGGAACAGAGCTTGGCAGGAAAGCCAAAGAGTACATGGACAAGGGTGCACTCGTACCGGATGAACTTACCTGTGATCTCGTAGTTGACAGGATTCATCAGGATGACTGTGCCAATGGATTCGTGCTCGATGGCTTCCCTCGTACGATACCTCAGGCAGAGGCACTTGATGCAGCACTTCAGAAGGATAATGAGACGATGGACTTCGCTATTGATATCGAGGTTCCGGACGATAATATCGTGAAGCGCATGGGCGGACGCCGTGCATGCGTGAACTGCGGAGCTACATATCATATTGTGAGTGCTCCACCGAAGGCAGAGGGGCTATGCGATCATTGCGGCGGCAAGCTTACCATCCGTGATGATGACAAGCCTGAGACGGTACAGAAGAGACTCACCGTTTACCATGATCAGACACAGCCGCTCATCGATTATTACAAGAAGGCAGGAATCCTTCATTCAGTTGATGGTACCAAGCCTCTTGACGATGTGTTTGCTGACATAGTAAAGGTGCTCGGCTGAAATGACATTGCTTATGGGACGCTCCCTGGCAGGTCATGACAAAGGCCAGGTATATGTCGTGATCCGTGAAGATGATGGCTTCTGCTATCTGGCAAACGGTACGACAAAGACAATTGATTCACCCAAGAAGAAGAAATACAGGCACCTTCAGCTGATAAAGAAAATGCCGGCAGAGGTGCAGCAGATTTCTGATGAGGAAAATGATCTGACGGATCTCTTGATAAAGAGAGTGATTAAGATATACACAGGTCTTCATGAAGAGAAAAAGGCCAAGGAGTAATGAATGTCAAAAGCAGATGTTATTGAAGTAGAAGGCAGAGTAATAGAGAAACTTCCAAATGCGATGTTCTCCGTTGAACTCGAGAATGGTCACCAGATTCTTGCTCATATCAGCGGAAAGCTCCGGATGAACTATATCCGTATTCTTCCAGGAGACAAAGTCACTATTGAGATGAGTCCATATGATTTGTCAAAGGGCAGGATAATCTGGAGAGATAAATGATATAATGTATTCAAAAAAATACATTATAAATTATTGAATGTTCTTAAGCGAGCGTGTATAATGTTACACGGTCGCTTTTTTGATGGGTTTAGTATGCCCAGATATAAAGTGACAGGTAAGTTGAAGGTTTTTTCAAACTAAGAACTAAGAACTTACAACTATTAATTTTACAGAAAGGAGTCGTCAATATGAAGGTCAGATCCTCAGTTAAGCCTATGTGCGAGAAGTGCAAGGTCATCAAGAGGAAGGGTAAGATCCGCATTATCTGCGAGAACCCTAAGCACAAGCAGAGACAGGGTTGATGCACCTGTCTTGTGATGTATTCTATGGCGGCTGATAGAAGCAGACAGTCCGGAGTTCTGAGTTCAGAGCTTTATGGGAAGGCCTGCTTTCTATAACATAAATACATTCAAATGGCCAGTCATGAGCTGATAACTAAAGACTTACAACTAAGAACTCATCACTGACGCAAGCATCGCTCCCAACTACATACCTAGGGAGCCTGATTCCGCAGAAGGCGGGGTCGATGTCGTTTGACAGTAACAGAATAATAAGTATTAGAAATAAGGAGTAATTACACATGGCTCGAATCGCAGGTGTAGATTTACCGAGAGAAAAGAGAATCGAGATCGGACTTACCTATATCTATGGTATCGGAATAGTCACAGCGGACAACCTTCTTGAGAAGGCTGGAGTTGACCCTGATATCAGAGTTAAGGATCTCACAGATGATGATGTCAAGAAGATTTCAGACGTTATCGATGAGGAGGGACTTCTTGTAGAAGGAGATCTCCGTCGTGACACAGCACTCAATATCAAGCGTCTTCAGGAGATTGGCTGCTACAGAGGCATCCGTCACAGAAAGGGACTTCCTGTCCGTGGCCAGAAGACCAAGACCAATGCGCGTACACGCAAGGGACCAAAGAGAACTGTAGCAAATAAGAAGAAGTAATAAGAGAAAGGTTATAATATAATGGCTAAGGCAGTAAAGAAGTCTTCAAAGAGACGTGAAAGAAAAAACGTTGAGCATGGCCAGGTACATATTCAGGCATCTTTCAATAATACAATCGTAACTATTACAGATGCACAGGGTAACGCATTAAGCTGGGCTTCAGCTGGCGGACTTGGTTTCAGAGGCTCAAGAAAGTCAACACCGTATGCAGCACAGGTTGCAGCAGAGACAGCAGCAAAGGCTGCACTCCCACACGGACTGAAGAATGTTGACGTATTCGTAAAAGGACCAGGATCAGGAAGAGAAGCAGCTATCCGTGCCATCGCAGCATGTGGTATCGATGTAGTATCAATCTGTGACGTTACACCGGTTCCTCATAATGGATGCCGTCCACCAAAGCGCAGAAGAGTCTGATTGAAAGGAAGGTACAGTACAGATGGCAGTTAATAAGACACCAGTTCTCAAGAGATGCAGATCATTAGGATTAGAGCCGGAAAATCTTGGCGTACATAAGAAGAGCAGACGTAAGCCTCTTCATCAGGGACGCAAGCCGACCGAGTACAAGCTGCAGCTGAGAGAGAAGCAGAAGGCAAAGTTTATTTACGGCGTACTTGAGAAGCCGTTCAGAAATTATTATGATAAGGCAGCCAATATGAAGGGCATGACAGGTGAGAACCTTATGCGTATGCTCGAGAGCCGCCTTGACAATGTAGTGTTCCGTATGGGTCTTGCAAGAACCCGTCGTGAGGCACGTCAGGTTGTCGATCACAAGTTTATCCTTGTCAATGGCAAGAAGGTCAATATCCCTTCATACCAGGTCAAGGCTGGAGATGTCATCTCTCTTCGTGAGGGTGCAGCTTCAATGCAGAGATTCAAGGATATTGCTGAGGCTACAAATGGTACAGCAGTTCCTGAGTGGATTGATTTTGACGCAGACAAGTGCACAGGTACGATCAAAGAGCTTCCAAACAGAGACCAGATCGATGTTCCTGTAAATGAGATGCTTATCGTCGAGCTGTATTCTAAGTAATAAGTTGATTCCCCTAATAATTTTTCAACTAATACGGAGGAATAAAAGTGTTCGAATTTGAAAAACCTAATATCAGGATTGATGAGATCAGTGAGGACAACAAGTACGGAAGATTTGTTGTCGAGCCGCTTGAGCGTGGATATGGCACTACCCTTGGGAATTCTCTCAGAAGGATAATGCTCTCATCTCTTCCGGGAACAGCAGTCAGTCAGGTCAAGATTGACGGAGTTCTTCATGAGTTTTCATCACTTCCTGGCGTCAAAGAGGATGTCACAGAGATCATTCTCAATATCAAGCAGCTCGCTCTGAAGGCAGATGAACTGTCTGACAAGCCACGTATGGCTACGCTTGAGTTTGAAGGCGAAGGTACAGTCCATGCGTCAGACATCAATTTCGGAGAGAACAATATCGAGGTCATCAATCCTGATCTCGAGATCGCTCATCTGAATGGCGGTCCTGACTGCAAGCTCAGCATGGAACTCACAATCACATCCGGAAGAGGATGGGTGAGCGCTGAGAAGAACAAGAAGGATGATACTCCGATCGGAGTCATTGCCGTAGACTCTATCTATACACCAATTGAGAGAGTCAATATGAAGGTTGAGAATACCCGTGTAGGTCAGGTCACAGATTATGACAAGCTGACACTCGAGGTATGGACCAATGGTACGATCAAGCCTGATGATGCAGTTTCACTCGCAGCCAAGGTTATGTCAGAGCACCTTGCACTCTTTGTTGATCTGTCAGACAAGACTAAGAGTGTCAAGATCATGGATACCAGCGATACAGCTGCAGGCCCGCAGGTTGGACCTGAGCTTCCAATCGAGGATCTTGAGCTCACAGTACGTTCATTCAACTGCCTCAAGAGAGCAGGTATCTCCACCGTCAAAGAGCTGTGTGATATGACACCTGATCAGCTCCAGAAGGTCAGAAATCTCGGCCGCAAGTCTCTTGATGAGATCATGGCAAAATTAAATGAGCTTCACCTGTCGCTTCGTGCAGCAGATGAATAATAAATGACAGAGTCTGTTCCGTAATTCCATAATGGCTGGAACAGGCCGTTACCCAATTTTACAGTATGCATAAGACCATAAGAGCGGCATGCTGGAACAGCCACAGGAGGTTAGAAGATGGCAACAAGATATCGTAAATTAAGCAGAACCAGTTCACAGCGTAAGGCACTTCTCCGCAACCAGGTGACACAGCTTATCTGGCACGGCAGAATCGTTACAACTGAGGCCAAGGCCAAGGAAGTAGCCAAGATCGCTGAGGGAATTATCGCTCTTGCAATCAAGGAGAAGGACAACTTCGAAGAAGTTACAATCCAGGCCAAGGTTCCTAAGAAGGATGCCGACGGCAAGAGAGTAAAGACTGTCAAGGACGGTAAGAAGGTTACAGAGTACGTTACAGAAGAGAAGAAGATCAAGAAGGACAATCCTTCAAGACTTCATGCTCGTCGTCAGATCATGAAGGTTCTTTATGACGTGACAGAGAAGGGCGCCAAGAAGTCAGAGACCAGGAAGGTTGACCTTGTAGCAAAGCTCTTCGATGAGTACGCTCCGAAGTACGCAGGCAAGAATGGTGGATACACACGTATCGTCAAGATCGGCCAGCGTAAGGGCGACGGTGCTCTTGAGGTCGTTCTCGAGCTTGTATAAGTTTTTACAAGTTAATACGATATAGCAACATTGAGGCTGCGAGTGCTTGTCACTTGCAGCTTTTTTTAGAATCTGGAGAAGTACCTATGGATGAAAACATTCTCGAACTGAAGTCTGTCACAAAGAGCTATGTGCCAGGCATCAATATTATCGAAGACATGGATCTGTCAATCAAAAAAGGGGAGTTCGTCACCTTGCTCGGACCATCAGGCTGTGGCAAGACGACGACTCTTCGTATGATAGGTGGATTTGACCTGCCTGATTCTGGTGAGATCCTGCTGCATGGACAGGATATAGGACAGCTGCCACCAGACAAGAGACCGATCAATACGGTCTTTCAGAAATATGCTCTTTTCCCATTTCTCAATATATATGACAACATAGCATTTGGACTCAGACAGAAAAAGATGGACAGGGACCTGATCCGTCAGAAGGTCAGGCATGCCCTGACTGTCGTCGATCTGGAGGGCTTTGAAAAGAGGAGCATTGATTCCCTGTCTGGAGGCCAGCAACAGCGTGTGGCGGTCGCAAGGGCGATTGTGAACGAACCTGAGATACTTCTGCTAGACGAACCATTGTCTGCTCTCGATCACAAGATGCGTCTTGAGATGCAGGCCGAGATCAGGAATATGCATGACAATCTCGGTATGACATTTATCTATGTGACTCATGACCAGGAAGAGGCCATGAACTTATCTGACAGAATAGTTGTCATGGCAAATGGTGTGATCCAGCAGGAAGGAGTTCCTGAAGAGATCTATGACAGTCCGGCCAATATTTTTGTAGCAGACTTCATAGGTACAAGTAATATTTTTGCAGGAGTAGTGACGGACAAGGGACGTGCAAGATTTGCCGGGGTTACGTTCAAGACAGATACAGAGCTTCCTGCTGGTACCAGGATAGAGGCTATGATACGTCCTGAGAATGTGGAGATCACCGATCCGAATGATGCGGCAATCACGGCTACTGTCACAGGTGATATCTACAAGGGAGCATATCACGAGATTACAGCAGAGTTTGGCAAATATGAAGTCACTGCTCATTACAGAAAGCACGAAGAGGTGGGCAGCCAGATAGGAATTAACTTTCCTCGTGACTCTATACATCTGATGCCACACGATATGGATACGAATGTATTTGAAGGAATTATGAGCGAGGATGGCAGTGTGGATTTCACTTATTTCACGCTCGCTCCTTCTGCTGATCAGATACCGGCAGCAAAGGCCGGATCTAAAGTCACTGTATCATTCGAGCCTGCAGATGCAGATCTGTCAGACGATGAAGAGGCCGGATTTGCAAGAGGCAACATTGATACGATCATCTATATCGGCGATCACTACACCTATATAGTCCGTGGTGACAATGATGAGGAGTATTACGTCGATGATGACTGGCTGTGGAATATGGGAGACCGTGTCAGCATACTTGTGGACCAAAAGCATCTGAAATGGAAAGCATGAGGGATGGCGTATGAAGTTTAAACGAAGTGCACTATCGATTCCATATGTGATCTTTCTGATAGTATTTGTGATGGCCCCGCTGGCAGTTGTACTGATCTTTGCCTTCACGAATGGGAGCGGTCATTTCACACTCGGGAATTTCTTTGGATTTTTCAAGAGTTCCAGAACAATTGCGACACTGGTATACAGCCTTTTCGTAGCCTTTGTGACGACGGTCATCTGTCTTCTGATTGCATATCCGACAGCAATGGCACTTGCAAGAAGTGGTTTTAAGCGCAAAAATATCCTTCTGATCCTTGCAATAGTTCCGATGTGGATCAATTTCACACTCAGGATCACTGCAATGAAGGAGGTCCTTGATGCCATAGAAGGCAATCTCGCATACTATCCGTTCCTCAATACGATAATAGGACAGGTGTATGATTTTCTGCCATTCATGATTCTACCGCTCTTTAATGTGCTTGATGAGATGGATATGTCGCTGCTGGAGGCTGGAAGAGATCTCGGAGCGAGCAGGCACAGCCTTTTTAGATCAGTCATTCTTCCGCTATCTATGCCGGGAATCATGAGTGGTATCACGATGGTCTTTCTGCCGGCAATGACGAACTACGTAGTACTCGATATGCTGTACAATTCGACGTATATCATGGGAAGCCTTATAGGCAGCTATTTCAATGCATATGACTGGCACAACGGATCGATGATATCAACGATCCTGCTGCTTCTGATAGTTCTGTTTACCATGCTTGAAAAGAAGGGGGCTAAGCGATGAAGAAAAAGAAGACTCTCCCGGTAGTATGGCTTGCAATAGTATACTGCTTTCTGTATCTGCCAATAGTTCTTCTGGCGGTATACAGTTTCACAAGCGCATCAATGATAGGGCAGGCCGGTCATTTTTCTCTGAAGAATTACAGGACCCTGTTCATGACACCTGACCTTCGTGGAATGATAATCGGTACTCTCGTGCTTGCTCTTGTCGTAGGGGTACTGTCCACGATTCTGGGTACATTTGGTGCAATTGGTGCCTTTTATAGCAAGAGAAAAAACAGGGCAGTGATTGAGCTGATGAATCAGGTACCGGTAGTAAATGCTGATGTTGTGACGGGGTTCTCTATGTGCATCCTTCTCGTGGTTGTGCTTGGGGTAAATAAGGATACATATATCCCGCTTGTAGCCGGGCAGATGGCTCTGTGTACTCCTTTTGTATATCTGCAGGTGATGCCTGCACTCACACAGATGGATCCGAATATGTATGAGGCAGCACTGGATCTGTACTGCAACCCGCGGGAAGCGATATTCAAGGTGGTTCTGAGAAAGCTGGCACCGTCAATCGGCTCAGGCTTTTTCACAGCGGTGACGCTTTCGATGGATGACTATTTTGTCACGACATATACGAAGCCGGCTGTTTTTGATACCATATCTACATATACGGTCAATGCCACCAAGGGCGCCCAGACAGAGATCAAGACAGCCCTGTGGGCATTATCGGCGCTTATATTTTTTATAGCGATAGCAGTAGTTATCATTGCAAATGTCAGAGGAAAGGAGAGCGCTGAATGAAAAAAATAATTGCCCTGCTTGCTGTTTCGGTCCTGATCCTTTCAGGGTGCGGTGCAACAGATGAGACAGCTCCTGTATCCGATGATGTGATAACACTTCGTATTGCCAATTCAGAAGAGTATATTGATGAGGGCGGCTGGGACGCAGATGAGACAATAGAGCTCGAAGATGGGCAGAAGATCCGAGGTGTGGACTCGCTTGTGAGCGATTACGAGAAATGGTATCAGGAGAAGTACGGCAAGAGAGTACGCGTGCTCTATTCGACATATGGTACGAATGAGGATCTGTACAATCAGATGACACTCGGCAATTCATTTGATCTCGTATGCCCTTCTGAGTACATGATCATGAAACTCATGAGAGAAAAAAAGCTCGAACCGCTGTCTGACGATTTCTATGATAAGAGTCAGATATATAATTACTATGCAAAGGGAGTCTCACCATACATTTATAGGCGCATGCGCTCTCTCACAGAAGGCACAGAGACTCTGACCGACTATGCAGCAGGCTATATGTGGGGAACGCTTGGAACGGTCTATAATCCGTCTGTAGTGAGCGAAAAGGATGCCTCATCATTTCAGATTTATCTGAACCAGAAGTACAGAAAGCGTATCACTATAAAGGATTCGGTCAGGGATACATATTTTGCAGGCCTTGCCATTGCAAAAGAAAAAGACTTAGCCGTACCTGATCCTGATTATGCAGCTATTCTCAATGATACTTCACAGGATACTGTTGACAAGGTACAGGACATCATTACCGATATGCGTGAAAATGCATATTCCATGGAGACTGATACAGCCAAGCAGGATCTGGTGACACAGAAGGCCGATGCATCGCTGCAGTGGTCAGGTGACGGAGTATTTTCGATGGATCAGGCTGATGAAGTGGGACTTAAGCTATGTTATGCAGTGCCTGAAGAAGGCAGCAATCTGTGGTTTGACGGATGGGTCATGATGAAGAACGGGATCAATGGAGATGCTGATAAAAAGCAGGCTGCTGAGGCCTTTATCAACTATATATCAAGGCCTGATTCAGTGATCAGGAATATGTACTATATCGGATATACGTCTGCCATTACAGGCGGCGATGATGATTCGATTCTTGAATATCTGAAGTATACCTATGGATCTGATGAGGATGATGCAGTAGATTATGATGTGAGCTATCTCTTTGATAAAAAGGCAGTCATCCGGACGTCGCCTGACCAGCTGAAGAGACAGCTGTATGCCCAGTATCCGACTGAGGATGTACTGTCGAGATGTGCAGTCATGAAATGTTTTTCAGACAGCGCCAACAGGAGAATCTCACAGATGTGGACGAATGTCCGCTGCTACAGATTCCCATGGGAGAGATGATCATTTTTCCTTGCGGACGACTTCGAGGCCGACGGTGATATTGCGCTTTTCGCCGAGGAAGTCAATTGCGAGTATGGCGATACGCTTGTGGCGGTCTATCTTTACGACCTCACCCTCATGGCCGCGGAGCGGGCCGTCTGTCACGTACAGGCGGTCTCCCCTGATGTATCCGAGAGAGGCCTTGATGACATGATCCTGGTCGGAGAGCTCTGTCACGATCTTCTCGTCCTCTTTTGACAGAGGGATGATATACTCGTTGTCACGAAGCAGCTTCACGTATTTGAAGATGGTCTTCCCTAGCGAGCTGCGGAGCCTGTTGTAGAACTCTTTCGGCTGGTCAGAAGTGATGAACAGATACCCGAAGAACATCGGCACCAGGACTTTCTGCCAGGTGCCGTTTATTTTTCTCATGTGCTCTGTGACAGGCATGAATACCTCTTCGCCGTCGAGGAGCACATTGTCTCTTATTGCGTTTCGCACCTTCTCTATGTAGCGCGTATCAGTCTGAATACAAAACATAATGCAGATATTATATCTCAATCGGCTTTTTTCCACAAGGCTGTTGCAGGATGCATGAGAAACCGGTAAAATATTTTTTATGAAAAAGAATGATGTTTTTGAAATTGAGATCACAGGTCTGGGCAAGGATGGCGAAGGAATAGGCCATTTCAACGGCCAGACTTTTTTTATAAGCGGCTCGCTACCCGGAGATGTCGTGATGGCTTCTGCAACGAAGCTCAAGAAGACGTACGGATATGCGAGGATTCTTGATATTATTCAGCCATCTGCCGACAGGGTGGAGTCAGTCTGCCCGGTATCAGACAGATGCGGCGGGTGTTCGCTGCTCAACTATTCATACAGTGCACAGCTTCGCATGAAGGATGCGCTGGCAGAAGACGACCTCGTGCGTATCGGCGGCTTTGACAGAGCCTTTATTGAAAAAATAAAGGAGCCTGTCATCGGTATGGAAAATCCTCTTCGATACAGGAACAAGGCACAGATACCTGTTGGAGAGCGCTCTGACGGGAAAATTGTCACCGGCTTCTATGCCAGGCATTCACACCGCATAGTGGAACCTGACGGGAAGACGGGATGCATGATCGGATCTCCTGACAATGAAGAGATCACTCATGCTGTGAAATCATGGATGTATGAGAACAGGATCCATTCGTATGATGAGACGACTGGAAAGGGGCTTGTCAGGCATATTCTGATCCGCCATGGAGTCCATACTGGTCAGGTCATGGTCTGTCTCGTGATCAATGGACGGTCGATTCCTGCGGCAGACAATCTGGTCGACAGACTGACTGTTGCATGTCCTGATATTACGAGTATCTGTATCAATATCAATAAAAATAAAGGAAATGCCATCCTTGGAGAGCGCACAGAATGCATCTGGGGAGAACCGACGATCACTGACCGGGTAGGTGACATATCTTTCGATATCTCTGCAAAGTCGTTCTTCCAGGTGAACCCTGTACAGATGGAGAGACTTTATTCCAGAGCGCTGGAATATGCAGATCTGAAGGGGAACGAGAATGTATATGATCTGTATTCGGGCATTGGAACGATATCACTTTTTCTTGCGAGGAAGGCAGGACATGTGACAGGCGTCGAAGTGGTTCCTGATGCGGTAAAGGATGCTGTGAGAAATGCCAGGCTCAATGGCTTTTCCAATACGAATTTCTATACCGGGCGTACTGAAGATGTGCTTCCCAAGCTTGTCGCGCAGGGGCGTCCGGCAGATGTGATAGTTCTTGATCCGCCAAGAAAAGGAGCGGAGAAGGAGGTGCTTGACACCATCCTTTCTGTCGCTCCTTCAAAGATTGTATATGTGAGTTGTGATCCGGCAACTCTCGCGAGAGATCTGTCAGTTCTCTGCGAAAGCGGCCTTTATGAACTAAAGAAATATACTCCTGTAGATCAGTTTCCTGAAACCATGCATATAGAAACCGTGGTCTCACTGCAGCGCAGATAGATCACTCTTCAGGAGACGTAGCCCTGACATTGGACTCGAGGAATTTGTTGTATCCCTTCCATGCGAGTGAAGTGTTCGGGGAATTGTATATAGCCTGCTTCATTGTCTGCATCTTGGCATCGACATTGTCTGCAAATGACAGTGCCATTGCCTCACAGATGGCAGGCTTTTTTGGTGAACCGAATTCGAGCTCGCCGTGATGAGCGAGTATGCAGTGCTCGAGTTCCTTGGCCTTGACTGCCGGGAAATCAGGGATATCCTTGATATGGTCGCGTACCATTCCAGCACCGATCACTATATGACCGATCAGATTGCCGTCATCCGTATAATCGTTTTCGGGGAACGGTGAGAACTCGTCTATTTTTCCTATATCATGACAGATGGCAGCCGTCACGAGCAGATCCCTGTCGAGGAAAGCATAGTGCTTTGCAAAGAAATTGCAGACTCTTGCAACAGACAGAGTATGCTCTAACAGCCCGCCGACGAAGTTGTGGTGAACTGACTTTGCAGCAGAGCAGAAACAGAATTTCTTTTTGAAATCCTCATCACCGAAAAATGACATCAGAAGCTCATGCATATAGCTGGTCTTTACTGAACTGATCAGATTCATGAGCTCATCATACATTTCATCGATATTATATTCAGAGCATGGAAGGAAATCCTCCGGAACCACGTCCCTTACGCTGACCCTGGTGGCCTGTCTGATGATGAGCTGCAGCTGTCCCTTATACTCCTGGGAATCAGCGACGATATTGATATAGTCAAGAGCAGCAAACTCCTCAATTCCCGGGGATGTCGGGTCCCAGACCTTGGCATTTACAGCACCGGTCTTGTCCTGCAGAGTCACGTTCCAGTATTCTTTATTATTCTTGGTGAGCGCCTGCTTCACCTCTTTTACCATGTAAGTCTCACGAACCTGTTCACCAGGCTGAATCGTGTTCAGATACTTCATTTTTTTCTCCAGTCTATTAGTTCTTTTGTTTTGGTCCCTACATTTTAACGCTTTTACAGGCCTGCGGCAACCTTTTTTGATGAAAAATGGACAGCTGCCTGCAGCCTTCTGGTAAAGTTTTTTGCATAGAAGCCGATAATTAAATTGTAATGTGAAAAGGAATTCACTTTCTGAAAAGATAACAGAAGCCCAGGGAAGAGCTTCGGGTTATGATTACCGGTTCATGAGGCGAATTACATGAAAATAAATAATAATATTTCAGCTGTCATTGCAAACAAGCACCTGCTCCGCAATGAGAATGCTCTTTCCACATCAATGGAGAGGCTTTCATCTGGCTACAAGCTCAATCATGCCAAGGACAATCCTTCCGGAATGGCGATTTCGAATAAGATGCGTGCGCAGATCAGAGGACTTGACCGTGCAAGCCAGAACTCACAGGACGGTGTATCACTTCTTAATACAGCAGACGGGGCCATCAGCGAGACGACGAGTATCTTGCAGAGAATGCGCGAGCTTGCTGTTCAGGCAGCAAATGATACGAATACAGATTCAGATAAAGAGGCTATCCAGCTCGAGATGACGAATCTCAGGAGCGAGGTTGACCGTATTTCTTCCACTACAGAGTTCAATACGAAGAATCTGCTTGACGGTACTCTCGACAGAAAGGCATACGCGGATGATGTATCGAGACTGCAGGTATCTGATTCTGTTTCAGCAGGTACATATGAGATAGAACTGACACAGGCAGCGACAAGAGCACATGTTGATGGTAAAACTCCTTCAGGAGATGTACCTGATGGTTCATTTACAGTTAATGGGCGAAAAGTAGAGCTTAAGAGCACAATGACTGCCGATGAAGCATATGAAGAGCTCAGGAAACAGTGCGAGTATGGCAATGTTTCTGCTGAGAAGGATTCGACAGAAAAGATCATTCTTAAGTCAGGATCTTATAATGATGAGCACGAACAGGTACTTGGAACAGCCTGGGGAGAAGGAGCAAAGATTAGTATTTCAGTTGATAGCAATGATGCTAAATCTCAGGCTGCAGCATCATATTTTGGATTTAAAGACAATAGTACGGATCCTGCTCATGGAGAAAATGCTAAGGTGAAGTTGCAGGGCTCATTTACATCTACAGCTACATCATCTGTAGACGGCAGAAAAATAACCGTGACAGACAATAACGGCTTTGAAATGAGCTTTGTTCTGGACAAGGCCAGTGAGAAAACTGGAGAAACGAGTACTATTAAACCTAATGATGGGACAGCAGGCGCATCTAACAAGAAGATAAAAATCGAAGTAACCGATATAGGCCCTATGGATCTGCAGGTGGGTGCAAATACCCAGCAGCAGATGGTGGCACGTATAGATGCAATGGATACGAAAAGTCTGTATATTGATGATCTCGATGTGACAAAGACAGGCGGACCGGATCTTGCGATAGCCCGTCTTGATTCTGCAATCTCGAAGGTTAATGAGAACCGGGCGAGGATAGGTGCACTCTCCAACAGGCTGGACAATACTATATCTAATCTTGAAAATGCCAGCGAAAATATGAACTCAGCTATTTCAAAGCTTAAGGATACAGATATGGCAACAGAGATGGTAGAATTCACAAAAGATAATGTACTGCAGCAGGCCGGGACATCAGCTTTATCCCAGGCAAATGAGCTTCCACAGCTGGCTCTGCAGCTTCTTCAGTAATTTTTTGAAAAACTGCTTGACAGAGGCAGATGATAATGGTAATATATTAAACGTTCCGCGTGAGCGGGCGTTTGGAGAGGTATCGAAGCGGTCATAACGAGGCGGTCTTGAAAACCGTTTGTCCGAAAGGGCGCGTGGGTTCGAATCCCACCCTCTCCGCTTCAGGTGACCTGTCGCCTACTGGTGACAGGTCAGTATTTTGCACATTTTCAGGATGACACAGTTGGTTCTGATGCTCCTGATGCCAGTTGCAGGATTACCTGATACATATAATCAAACGGATCGAGACAGACTCGTACTTTGTGGAGAAGTACCCAAGCTGGCCGAAGGGACACCCCTGGAAAGGGTGCAGGTCGTGAAAGCGGCGCGAGGGTTCAAATCCCTCCTTCTCCGTTGATCTGCGGTGAGCGATTTTAAAAAGTTTCAAAAAGTGCTTGACAAAAGCGCTTCACCGTAGTAAGATAATCAAGTCGCCCGGAAGGGCAACGGAAGTTTCCAAAAAGGAAATAAAAAAAGTCCTTGACAAACAGCTTCAAAGCTGATATACTTAATAAGCTGTCGTTGAAAAGGACAGACAACATTGACAACTGAACAGTGAAACAACCTTGAAAGATTTCTAAGAGAATTATTCGAGTGCAACTCGAAACCTTTTAAGAACAGTAAAGAAGAAAGCTAAGCTTTATCTTGTACGGTTCGAACTTGATAGAGGGCTTAGGA
>JAQYAY010000020.1 GCA_029338735.1 Lachnospiraceae bacterium
TAAAAGCAGACTTTTATGAATCGGCTATGGAGCAGACTGCTGTTATCGCTGCCAGAATAGAAAAATCTAACGAGTCAAAGCTGGGCTTTTCAAAGGAACCAAGGGCAAAAAAACATTCTCATACTGAAGTCATCAGTGAGGGCCTCGGTCATGGCTGGGGCGCATCTGTCTTCTTTTTCAAATCAATGCATAACAGATGGCGCAGTGCTGGCAGAGGAATACTGACAAAGACCTCAGTTACATACATTGTTGCTACGATTATTGCCGGGTTTTTTGCAAAAGGACAGTGGAGTATGAACCCGGCAACTGCTGCATTTATGGTACTGATGGCTTTTGTATTCTACAGGTCTATGGGCAATCCACTTGGTGAGGATACGAGGATGGGATTCTACCGGATGATTCCTGAGAGTCCGTGGAAGAAGCTTTTCTTTTCGCTGATTTCAGGAACAGTGAACTGCTGTATGGATATTCTGCCTTCACTGATTCTTATAGCAGTATTATTCCGACCGTCTGTATATCTGTTCCTGATGGGAACAGCTCTTATCATAACTATTGATTTCTATGCGACTACGGTCAGTGTATTTCTTGATTCATCGATACCACAGTCGGTCGACAGGGTAGTCAGGCAGCTGGTGCAGGCAGTCTTCCTGATGTTTGGACTGGTACCTGATATCATCATTCTGGTGACAGGATATATGAATGATCACATGATGGCGAATCTCCCATACTGTATCATTGCAAATCTGGTAGTCGGAATGATATTCTTTGCCATCACGCCGATTGTGATGGAAGATATGAGGGTGCGTGTCACAAAGCTGTCTATTGATCAGTTCGCAGGTGATCTGAAGGTTATACGGAAAAATATTTCTCAGATCGGCTTTGGAATGGTGCTGATCATAGTGTTTTCAGCGGCCGCGCAGATAGCGGTATCAGCTATTGTGCAGCATTTCAAATGGATTCTGGATACATCATGGGGTACATGGATTGTGACAATGCTTCCCGAATATCTGATAGGATTTCCTATAGGATATGCAGTCATAAGAAAAGTAAAGCCTGAGCCATATCATGACAGGTCTCTTGGCAGAAAAAATTTTCTTATGGCCGTTCCATCATCTGTTTTCATGACAGTGGCAGGAGCGCTAACAGGGAAGCTTATACTCTGGCTTATAGGTCTCTTACACCCGGTGCAGACCACAAGTGCAGTTGAGACGATGGCAGGGCAGGGTTCAGTTTTCTTACGGATACTTTTTATGGTGATCCTTGCACCGCTTATCGAGGAGTTTATTTTCAGGAAGACTCTTATTGACAGACTGAGGCCGTATGGAGAGACGACTGCTATCTTTTCCTCAGCCCTGGCATTCGGACTGTTCCATGGAAATTTCTCACAGATGTTCTATGCATTCGGAATCGGGCTTATCTTCGGGACTATCTATGAGAAAACCGGCAGACTCAGATATAGTCTTGCACTACATATGATCATCAACTTCACAGGCGGTATCATAGCACCGATGGTGGCCTCGGGCATTAAGGCAGATGCGCTGATCACAGAGCTGCCTGTCTCAGTGATCATTTATGCAGCGGTATATTATGGACTGGCTATAATAGGAATCGCGACCTTCTTTATCTCTTATGCAAGGGTCGGATTCAGAAAGCAGGCAATGGAACTTCCGAAAGGAGCAGCTGCGGAGACTGTCTACGGTAATCCGGGAATGATCGCATTTTTTATCGTCTGTGCAGTCCTCGTGATCATTCAGACGTTCTGAAGTCTTATCATACTCTTGAATAATTTATGAATATTTGATAAAGTATGTATGTAATTTGCAAAGAGAATGAAAGGATGTCTTTTAATGCAGATATCATACAATATATGGTTTGAAGTCTCGGCATCCATTGTACTTGCCGTAATGGCGGTATATCTGCCTCTGCAGTATGATATGCGGCTTGCCCGTAACAGGGGCTTTTTTCTGTTTGCGATAATGGGCCTTGCCGTCAATGTTCTGGATGTTGTGACTGCTATCACGATCAGTAACAGTTACAGAATTTCAACCTCATTAAATCTCTTCCTTAATACAGTCTATTTCATGTGCCTTGGGCTTATTGGCATGTTTTTTGTCAGATATTCTTATATCATTGCACCGGAGAGGGATAAAAGGGCAGACAGATATATTTCGCAATTTACACTGCTGATGTTTGCAGTGTATATAGTGCTTCTTATAATAAATATTCCGACTGGGATCATATTTTCATTTACCAGATACCAGTATGTGCATGGGCCACTGTATATGATAGTGTTCTTTTACCCATATCTTATGGTCGGACTGGCTTTTATAAGGATGCTTGTATTTGCTGATGAGCTACAGGACATAAAGAAAAAGATACTCATGATATTCTGTTTTTCATTCTGCGTTGCAGCATCATTACTGCAGCTTATATTTTTTCCAAGGGTTCTTCTGTCACTGTTCGCACTTTCAGTCGGAATGATTTTCACGATGATGCTCATGGAGACGCCGGATTATCAGTCACTTCTTCTGTCAATGGAGAAGCTTAAAGAGGCAGAGAAATTCGAAAAAGACACATCTGAGAAGCTTCAGAAATCGTCCAGGGAAAAGAATGATTTTCTAGCAGAGCTTGCGCATATGCTGCGTACTCCTATTAATGCAGTCGTGGGGTATTCGGAGCTTATATTAAAGGATCAGACCAATGCACTAAATGATGCCAGACAGATAATGAGAGCAGGAACGGATCTGCTGTCGATGACTGAGAACATCAATAATATGTTAGAGCTGGAAGATAATGTTCTTTCAATCAGGGAGGATAATTACAGTACGTCGGAGCTGATACAGGATATGAAGCAGCAGCTGTACCTGTACAACAAGGACAAGAAACTCGATGTTGAACTTAATATAGATCCGGGACTTCCTGAGGTGCTTACAGGTGACAGGATAAGGATCCTGCAGATCATGAATGTACTGGTGTCAGATGCTATAAGGGACTCAGATACGGGCAGCATCATAATTGACATTGATCATGGCGGAGCCGGATTCACGTATTCTGTTGAAAATACGGGAAACAGCCGGAATGATGATGAAAATGCAGATGCAGTGACTGAGCTCGGACTTAGATTTGCCAGGAAGATGCTCGGTCTGATGGGATCGGAGCTGAAGCATGATGAATCTGAGTCGTGGAACAGGTACTGGTTCTATCTGGCACAGAAATCGGCTACATCATCTATACTCGGTGAAGACCGGGCAAATGAGCTGATGCAGATGACAGCCGTAGATGATGAGATTAATGTCAGCTACAGGAGACCGGTTCTTGTCGCAGACGATACTGAGATGAACCGTGATATCATTACACAGATGCTCACCGCTAAAGGGTACAGAGTAGATACGGCAAAGAATGGAGAAGAAGCCGTAGAGATGGTAAGAAAGGCAGAACAGCCATATTCAATCATTTTTATGGATGACATGATGCCTGTACTCAATGGTATTGAGGCTCTTAAGGAGATAAGGGATGAGAATCTCTCACCCAAAACACCTATAATCGCACTTTCTACAGATGCCACTACAGATTCACAGAGAAGGTTCATAAGACTTGGATTTGCATCATATATTTTAAAGCCTGTAACCGAAGAAAAAATTATGGCAGCAATCAGAAAATATATGTCGGATAAGACAATCCGCAGCAGCATTTATACTCTTAAGAAGAAGGAACAGCCAAAGGAAGAAAAGCAGAAGAAGACACTTCGCATTGAAGACAGTGATGAACTCGAGAAGCAGATTATGACGCTCGTATTAAGCGATGAATACCAGATAGTAAATGATGGATGGGCTTCAGTGTATATCACTGACAGCATGGAAATGCTCTCACATGCAAGGCCAGCCATATTTATCACAGATGGTAATGATGGAGGTATGGCTATGGCACTTGGTGCCAGTGAAGTGATAGAAAGACCGGTTGTAGCAGGGCTGTTAAGAAAAAGACTCGTAGGTGTATTATCAGATGAAAGGCGACAGGGCAGATGAAAAATAAAAAGATCTGGATATCTCTTATTACGGTAATATCGGTACTGATCAATATATCAGGGCGTTATCTCACCGATGCATTCTCACTTCCACTCTGGGCTGATTCACTGGGGACACTGTTCTCGGCATATTTTCTCGGACCGGTGAGTGGAGCCGTAGTTGGTGCAGCGTCTGATGTAATAATCGGAATGGGAAATATAGAGACGCTGTATTATGCGATAGTTGCAATAGGCATAGGTATCAGTGCAGGATATGCAGCCAGAAAGGGAATATTTGACTCATTCTTCACGTCTGTATCATATGCGAGCCTGCTTGCAATTTTTGCAATTATAATATCTACAATAGTCGATATAATATGTCTGTCAGGTAATACAGGCAATATATGGGGAGATGCAGTTATCAAATTCTTTACCGCAAGAGGAATGAACAGATACGCGGCCTGCCTTATAGGACAGTTCTACATTGAATTTATAGATAAGGTGGCTACGGTTGCATTATTTTATCTGATATTAATGCTGTACAGATATCTGAAAAAAAATAAAAGGCCGATCATTAAAAAGAATAAGCAGGCCGCAGCGGCTGTACTTGCAATCATGCTCTTACTTCCTGTGGCAGGTCTCATAACACCTGCACAGGCACATCAGACAGATGATTTTGATTCATCTGTTATCAGATCTTTTAATGAGTCAAACGGACTGACTCCGGGACATGCAACGAGCATAGCTACGACCAGAGACGGAATGCTCTGGATAGGTACATATGCCGGATTATATTTATATAATGGTAAGACTTTCGAGCATTTTGATGCACCTGAGATAAAGAATGTCAACTGCCTATATACAGACAGCGAGGGCAGACTGTGGGTTGGAACCAATGACAGTGGTCTGGCAATTGTGATAAATGGAACTCTGGCCAATGTCATAGATGAAGACAACGGGCTGTGTTCCAACTCGATACGTACTATAGTCCAGGCTTCTAACGGAAATGTCTATGTAGGAACATCTGATTACATGCAGATTGTGAGCCTGTCAAACGGAATCAGTGTAGTCGGTGAGCTGAAGAAAATAATATATGCTGCAAGATCAGCTGTAGACAACGAAGAACATGCTGTATGTACAGGCAGTAGTGGTAATCTGTATCTGATAAAAGAAGACAGGATAACAGATGTTATCAGGCCAACGGGTTCTAAGATATTTTCATCTGTTGATTTTGGCTCAGATGGAAAAATATATGCAGGAACCACTGAGGGTAATATATACATCATAGATGTAAGAAATGACAGACTATTTGAGGAGACTGAGATCAGATCTGAAATTGGCAGTGTTGTAAATCAGATAATCCCTTCTGACGGCGATTACCTGACCGTAATATGTGATAATGGAATGTATCGTGTATATTCAGATGGCTCGAGACAGCTTATCGGATCAGATGAGTTCAGATATTCACTTCAGTCGGCATGCTATGATTACCAGGGCAATCTCTGGGTCACTTCATCGAGACTCGGTCTCATGGAAGTGTCACCTTCAGCCTATAAAGATATATTCAATACATATGATATCAGTAAGCGGATTGTCAATGCAGTCATGCCTGTTGGTAATATGATCTATGTAGGATGTGATGACGGACTCATAATAATTGATGAAAACAGCGGAAAATTAATAGAAAATAATTTTACCAGGGCTCTCTCAGGAAGCAGGATCAGAGATCTGTCGAGAGACAGTTCAGGAAATATATATGCAGCCAGTTATTCCAAAGGGCTAGTAAGTCTGGGGAAGAATGGAAAGCTTAAATATTATAAAGGCAGTAATTCACCGGGACTTAAGACAAGGACAGTTCTGGCATTAAATGACGGCAATGTTGTAGCATCCGGTGATAAAGGAATTTCATTTATCAGAAATGGCAGAGCAGCTAATCTGATACCTTACGGTGATGAACTGGGAGGTGTATCTGTACTCTGCATAACAGAGCTTTCCGACGGGACTCTTGCGGCTACTACCGACGGTAATGGATATTTTATTTTATCAGGTGAGAAGGTAGTAAAACACTATACCAGGAAGGATGGTCTGGGTTCTGATGTAATCCTTAAGGCTGTTAATACAACAAAGGCTGACACATATTTTCTTGTGACAAGTAATGGTATCAGTGTCTGTGAAGATGGAAAGATCAGGAACTTAAATGATTTCCCATACAGTAATAATTATGATATTATCGAGACTGAGGATGAGAACTGCTATGTGACAGGAAGTGCCGGGATATATATTACTTCTCTTGATGATCTGCTTGATAATGACGGAAAAGAAGCACTGCTATCAGGAACGCCTGAGGGACTGCCATATAATCTCACTGTCAATTCATGGAATTATCACAAGGGAAAGTACCTGTATATCTGCGGTAATGAAGGAATAATCCGGGCAGATACCAGCAAATTGTCATATGTGGACTCTACCCCCAGACTGTTTATTAAGAGTGTTAAAGCAGGAGGACGGTCATATCAGACAGATGATGATTATGACATAGTGATTCCAGAAAGTGCCGGAAAGATAACAATAACTCCACTGGTGATTAACTTTGATATGATCGATCCTATTCTGAGCTACAAGATGAACGATGGTAAGGGCAAATGGCATGATGTGAGTGTATCGGATCTGTCAGATCTTACTTTTTCAGGTCTTAAGGCCGGCAGATATACTCTTCAGATGGCTGTTCGGGACAGTACAGGTAATACGCTTGAAGAGAATTCATTTACATTCAGGGTATCAGAAGAATTGTATGAGAGAGCTGTCTTCAAGGCATATCTGATAATAGTCATCCTTATTTTTATAGGCTGGGTTACCTGGTTCTTCACCCATCTGTTCTTAGTGACAAGAGCCAGGCAGACCGAGGCAGCCCTTGAAATCGCAAAGAAACAGGTTGAAATGGGTAATGAATCTGTACTTGCCATGGCAAAGGCACTTTTCTCCAAGGACAGACGTACCGGCGAGCACTGCCACAGGGTGGCATACTATGCGCAGAAGCTTGCAAAGGCATACGGATTCTCGGATAAAGATACCAGGAACCTGAAGAAAGCAGCACTTCTTCATGATATAGGTAAGATAGCAATTCCTGATTCCGTGCTCAACAAGCCGGCGAGGCTGACCGACGAGGAATATGCAGTCATGAAGACTCATACGACTGCCGGAGCTGAGATCCTTAAAGGATTTACAATCGTCGATCATGTGTCCGAAGGCGCCAGATATCATCATGAGAGGTATGATGGAAAAGGATATCCGGAAGGTATATTTGGAGAGAACATACCTCTGTATGGACGTATTATAGCCGTTGCGGATACATTTGATGCAATGACAGCCAACAGGGTGTACAGAGGTGCTCTTGACATGGATCATGTAATGCAGGAGCTTAAGGACGGCAGAGGCACACAGTTTGACCCGTATCTTGATGATCTGTTCATGGATCTTATCGAGAAAGGTGAGATCGATCCTAAGAAGACCTTCGAGAAGTTCAGGGGCAGAGACCTGACGGAGGATATAGAGTGAGGAGGCATTGATGAAAGAGAAAAAAATACTTCCTGTCGTAATAGTATCAGCGGCTATATGTATTATTTGTGCATTTGTAATTAGAGGACTGTACCGGAGTGTCCATACCAGAAAGGACAAGATTCTTGTGGGTATGATCTGTGATGGAGATGAAGGTACTCTTTATTCACAGAATTTCTATCAGGCACTGTCTTCCATACAGGCAGAATATGGTGACAGGGTAAAGTGTGATATCAGAAGCAATATTACGGCTGATAAATGTGAGGATATTATTACAGAGCTTATCGATGAGGGTGCTGACCTGATAATCACCAACAGCTATGGATACGGAGAACCTGCAAAGAAAATGGCCGGAAAATATCCGAAGGTCCAGTTTGTACAGGCGACTCAGGAGAATGCCAATGAATCACCGGTATTTTCCAATTATCATACCTTCATGGGACGTATATATGAAGGCAGATATATTGCCGGACAGGTGGCCGGAAGAAAACTGGCATCACTTATCAGCACAGGAGCGATCACAAAGGATCAGGCTGTAGTCGGTTATGTAGGCGCTTATCCGAATGCAGAAGTTATTTCGGGCTTTACGGCCTTTTATCTGGGTGTAAAGGATCAGTGTCCTTCGGCTGTGATGAAAGTCAGATATACTGATACCTGGACGAGTTATCAGAAGGAATATGATGTGGCCAGACAGCTGATAGATGAAGGTTGTGTGATCATATCGCAGCATTCGGATACTACAGGGCCTGCTGTGGCATGCGCTGATGCTGATAGATCTACAACAGTATTTCATGTAGGATATAATCAGAGCAGCATCAGTATAGCACCTAATACATCACTTATTGCTACAAAAATTGAATGGACACCATATCTGCAGGCTGCAGTAAAGGCCGTTCTGTATGATAAAAAGATTGAAGACGTGGTAAAGGCAGACATACATGGTCAGGATGCCGGAGCAGGATTTGACGAAGGATGGGTCAGAATGCTCACGCTCAATAAGGCAATCGCAGCAGATGGGACACAGGAGATGATAAATAGAAGCATTGAAGGCTTTAAGAAGGGCAGCATCCATGTGTTCAGAGGTGATTACAAGGGAACTGACCCGAATGATATCAGCCGTACAGTCAATCTGAACAAAGAATACATAGAGAACAAGAATCAGAGTGCACCAACGTTCTGCTATATTATCAATGGTATTTCGGTAGAAAACTGATAACACTACATCATCATTCTCTGTCCGGCATAACCCCTGACTCTGTAAAGAGTTTCATCAAAAATCTCAGGGAAACTGCCGGACACATTTCCGTTATTATCTATTGCATGTTTTAATTCAAGTGACAGTGCTTTTGCGCCGATAGTCTGTGACGCACGGTACAGAGAGATCAGATCATGAGTTTCAGATACATTCTTCTTAAGTATTGCACTCTTCATTGACTGTGCCGTCTCAGCAAATAATGACAGCACCCGTCTGTATTCATTATCATCACCCTCATAGAAACTGAGACCTGTATCGGTATCTAACAGACTGTCTTCCTCTTTTATCTGTTCACCCTTCCAGAGTGGAAGTCTTATAATGAATTCGCTTCCCCTGCCATATACGCTTTCGATTTTTATGGTTCCATTCATCTTTTTTACAAATGAATCTGCAATGGCAAGTCCGAGACCGGTTCCTCTGATATGAGAATTTTTCTCTTTATAGAGATTATCATATCTCATAAATATATATGGTATGTCTTCTTTACGGATTCCGGTACCGGTATCTGATATTACAAAGATGAGACCGCCATCTGTGGCTTCGCTTACATATAGACGTGCAAGCCCGGAGCTTGTATATTTGACAGCATTACCACAGATGTTTACAAGAATCTGTCTAAGCCTTATATCGTCTCCAAGCCAGATCTCAGGTACTTCGGGGTCGGTAAGGCATTCAAATGTCAGTCCTTTGTTAGACGCAAGAGGCTTCATCATGAAGGTGATGTCAGATATGACTTCGGAGATATGGAAGCGTCTTTCATTGAATTTCATTCCATTTACATTGAGATTTACGAGATCGAAAATGTCTCTTATAAGAAAGGACAGTATTTCTTCTGATGATTCGACCTGAACGGTCCGTTCATATATTGATGGATCGGTGGTTATCTTCTTTATTTTTCTGGTCATTTCTTTCATCTCTTCAAGAGGTCTGACCATATCATCTGTGATTTCAGCAAAGAGCCTGTTTTTCTCTTCTGTATTCTTTTTAGCCAGTTCGTTCTGGGCTTTTACCTTCTCCACCATCTCATGCATTCTGCTGTAATTTCGCGATTCAACGATCATGAATACCAGGTATGCGCCTACTGATGCAAGGGTAGGAGCAATATGGTTTCTGTCATAAAAGCATGAAGTGCAGTATAGGAAGAAACATATGCTTCCGACGGCAACAGAGAGGAGTCTGTTTACCTTTATATGTTCTTTTGCATAGTAATACGAATATCTGATAAGGAATATCCCCTGTGGAATCCGAATGATCAATGTTAATATATCTGCATCAGTCTGTGACATGATGCCATAAGGAACTGTAAGGAGTATAGGAATCTCCGCAAAGCATGTGATGGATAGTGCAATGATCCAGTCTCTGAATTCTCTGCTGTGATCAGCAATATCGGCATATCTTGTTATGATCAGAAGAAACAGCGTGAGATCGAATATGCCGGAAGCTATTGCATAATATATATTTGTCTCTACATAGAAAATATTCATGATTTCGATTCCTTTTCTGCTCTGGCATCTTCGAGGACATTGTTTACAACAGTGAGAACATTTTCTCCTTTTTCTAAGATACTGTCGGCCAGATCCTTTACTTCAGGCTCATCTGACTCCATTATAATGAGTTTATCCATGCCGATAATAGTGTTTAATGGCTCTTTGATCTCATGTGTCATTCCTGCAAACAGATCATTTTTCTGGCGGCTGGATTCACTTGCTTCCTTTTCTGCATCGGCATACTCTTTAATGAGTTCTGCCATGGCACGATAGTCAGGTGTCTCAAGAGTAAAATACAGAATGTAAACTGCAATTATTGCCGAAAAATATGATATTGCGAATGATGCCCCGGTGAATATCTGAATGATGCTTCCTGCAATTGATATCACGTAGGCTATCAGTATTGTCCGGAATTCTGTCCCTGTAAAATCATCATGATGAACAGACATGAGATAAAATGAAAGAGTGACAATAAATATAGGTATTAGAAACCCGCCAATTAAACGTATGGAATTCCTGACCGGTGTAAAGGTATCCGTACTAAAGAACATATTAAGGGCTAGTGTGCCGGTACACAGAATAAGTGACATTATAACTGTTCTTTTGAGTACCCTTATATCATCCGACGGTTTCATATATGCAATTATGTAGCAGAAAAGAGAGTATGAAATGAGCACGAAACAGTAGTAGTTTAATGTACTTGACAGCCTCTTTAGCATTTCAGGCAGTGAAGATACTTTTACGATATAGATATTGGCTATATCCAGAATGTCAGATAAAGTGACGAGATATACGAGGATCCTGAACTGCCTTAAGCTCTTTTTACGATTGAAAAACAAGTATAATGACAGTATTATTCCAAAAAATGCTGCGGTAAGTTCAAGATATATATTTGATTCTGCCGTGATGGACGTTGCTACTTTGTACATCAGTCACTTACTCCTTCCTATAATGATACTTATTAATATTCTATTAATTAATCATCGCTATGTCAATGAAAACATCTGTCTACATGCTTGACGTTATGGTGGTATTCCGTTACAATCCATTGTTGAAAAGTATAGACAGGAGAAATCATGCGAAGCCTTGAATTTGAAGATGTATTAAAAGAAAAAAATCTCGTCTTTGCCGAGTTTATCGATGAAGAGCAGAAACAGGAATTAAGGGATTTCTGGCATCAGCTGCGAGAAGAGAAGAAAGATAATATCAGCGGAGCAGAGGTAGATGAGGTACTGTCGAGCTATATAAAGCTTGGCCTCTTAAAAAAGTCAGGGACAAAGAACAAAGATGATGAGCATGATGGACCTGCCATGATGCCTCCTGTGGAAAATACTGACACCATCATGATTCTGTCTGCTCCTGAGCAGAAGAATGTGACGAAGCTTTCAGGTGGTTTTTCGCAGACAGGAAATTCTTTTGTATTTGAGTATAAAATTGGAGAAAAATTATTTACTCTTGATGTGACAGGGCTTGATGTAAGATATAAAAAGCTCCTGACATTTTTCTCTACGAGCCATGCTGCGCTTAAGATTACCGGAAGAGTGACGTCGTTTGGATTTGCAGTGTCGAAGATACGAGGCGGTGAATCGATGGAAAGCGATTCACTGAAGCCTGTCTCAGCCAACCTGATCAGGACAATGGTAGAGAGACTTCGCAATTCGCAGATAGTGACGCAGAATTCTGACAATGACAGAATTACACCGATTACCAGAATTCCTGAACTACGTGACTATGTGAGCTGTATGGAGGATACACTTCCTGATAATATCAGGGACTGGGCGTATTCTACTCTGAGGCTTCTTGATGATGACACGATAGGTGCTGATGAGAAGCGTCATGCCCAGCACGCTCTTTCCCTCATGATGAGTGTGCAGTGGAAGACAAGTCATTTCGAGCCGGTAGATCCGCACGAGGCCAGACGTATCCTTGATGAAGAACTGTACGGTCTTGAAGAGGTAAAGCAGAGGGTCATTGAGACTATTATTCAGATCAACAGGACTCATACGCTTCCGTTCTACGGGCTTCTTCTCGTAGGACCGGCAGGGACAGGAAAGTCACAGATAGCATATGCAGTCGCGAAGATTCTGCGTATGCCGTGGGCGGTTCTTGATATGAGTACGGTCACAGATCCGAATGCCCTGACAGGAAGTTCGAGAATATATGTGAATGCAAGGACAGGACGTATCATGGACGCCTTCGTGAAGGCAGGCACGTCGAATGTCGTATTCGTCATCAATGAACTGGACAAGGCAGATTCGAATACGTCTAATGGCAATTCAGCAGATTCACTTCTTACGCTTTTTGATAATCTGGGCTTTACCGACAATTATATGGAGTGCGCTATCCCTACAAATGGCGTTTATCCTATAGCGACAGCCAATGATATCACAAAGATTTCCGGACCTCTCCAGTCCCGCTTTGCAGTGATAGAGATCCCTGATTATACACCGAAGGAAAAGAAAATTATTTTCCGTGACTACTCGATGCCAAAGATCCTGAAGCACCTGGGCATGAAGCCTGAAGAGTGCTCGCTTACGGATACGGCGATTGACCGTATCATAGAGCATTTCCATAATGCACCGGGATGTCGTGACCTGGAGCAGGCAGCAGAGCACCTTGCAGCACATGCACTCTATGAGATAGAGGCGACGGGCAAAAAGACCATCAGATTTAATGAGGGACAGGTGACGAGGATTCTTGGCCTATAGTATACAAAAACATACAAAATTATCCCGATTGACTATTACTTTTATGTGCAAAAGTGATATAATACTTTCGTATGTAAGGTGATTTTAATGGAAAATCACAAAAAATAAGTAGGAAAGTGGGGTAACTGAATGAGCCTTAGAACATTCAAAGGCGGAGTCCATCCCTTTGAAGGCAAGGATCTGTCAAAGTCCAAGCCTGTCAAGGATCTTCTCCCTCAGGGCGAGCTGGTATTTCCGGTATCTCAGCATATCGGTGCGCCGGCAAAGCCTCTTGTAGCAAAGGGAGATACAGTGCTTCGTGGTCAGAAGATCGCAGAAGCAGGTGGCTTCGTTTCATCACCAATTTATTCCTCGGTTTCAGGTACCGTCAAGGGTATCGAGAAGAGACGGACAGCGACAGGAGACATGGTTGATTCCATCATCATTGAGAGCGATGGCAATTTCATGGAGGTCGGGTTCCACGAGACTGAGGATGTCAGCAAATTATCCAGAGAAGACATCATTAAAAAAATTCAGGATGCAGGAGTTGTCGGAATGGGCGGTGCCGGTTTCCCGACACATGTGAAGCTTTCTCCGAAGGATCCTGACAAGATTGACTACATAATTGCGAACTGTGCTGAATGTGAGCCATATCTGACGAGTGATTATCGTGAGATGGTAGAAGAGCCTGAGAAGCTGATCGAAGGAATGAAAATAGTCCTTCAGCTCTTCCCTAATGCAAAGGGTGTATTTGCAATTGAGAATAACAAGTCTGACTGCATTGAACAGATCGGTAATCTGATAAAAGATGACGAAAAGCTGTCAGTTCAGCCTCTTCTCACAAAGTATCCTCAGGGCGGTGAGAGACAGCTGATCCATGCAGTCACAGGACGTGACATCAATTCAAAGATGCTCCCGGCTGATGCAGGATGCATAGTAGACAATGTGGCTACACTGATGGCTATTTACGATGCTGTAAAGCTCGGCATTCCTGTGATGAACAGAGTATTTACTGTGACAGGTGATGCAGTCTGTGAGCCGCGCAATTTCCGTATCTGTATAGGCACGAGCTATCAGGAACTGCTTGATGCGGCAGGCGGTCTCATTCATGAAGCAAAGAAAGAGATAAGCGGAGGCCCTATGATGGGATTCGCTCTCTATGGACTTGATGTACCGACTACGAAGACGACATCAGCTCTTTTATGCCTTACCGAGGATGCGGCAAGCGAATATGAAGAGACAGCATGTATCAACTGCGGACGATGCGTCGAGGCATGTCCTGAGGGCCTTGTTCCGTCCAGACTTGCTGATTTCTCAAAGCATGGTCAGAAGGAAGAATTCGAGCACTGGTATGGACTCGAGTGTGTGGAATGCGGCAGCTGCAGTTATGGCTGTCCGGCAAGACGCCCTCTTGCACAGTATATCAAGACCATGAAGAAACAGGTTCTTGCAGACAAGAAGAAAGCTGCTGCGGCAGCAAAGGATAAGAAGTGAGGTGAGTGAAGTGAGTGAAACAGAAGAAAAGAAAATACCTAACGTTACTTCCTCCCCACATGTGAGGGCAAAGGATGATACACAGCGAATTATGGCATATGTGATCATCGCATTGCTGCCGGCAACAGTATTCGGAGTATTCAATTTCGGAATAAAGGCACTGCTCATCATTGTATCGACAGTTGCAGCAAGTGTTCTGTCCGAGTACATCTATTGCAGGATAGTCCATAAGAAGAATACGACGAGAGACCTATCAGCAGTTGTTACCGGATTGCTGCTTGCACTGAATCTGCCGAGCTCGGCACCTATCTGGCTTGGAATCCTGGGCGGCGCATTCGCCATCATCATTGTAAAGGAACTGTTCGGAGGCCTGGGTCAGAACTTCATGAACCCGGCACTCGGTGCGAGATGCTTCCTGCTCATTTCATTCGCAGGACTCATGACAGATTTCTCTGATTATCCGGGATTTCAGGATACATTCGGAGGCGCCACACCGCTTGCTACCTTAAAGGCTGGTAAGAGCGTAGATACGATGCGCCTTATCCTTGGAAATATTCCGGGAACAATTGGTGAGACTTCAATGATAGCAATTGTTATAGGAGCTATCTTCCTCATCCTTATGGGTGTTATTACTTTAAGGATTCCAGGAACATACATCCTGACTTTTGCTGTTTTTACAATTATTTTTGGCGGACATGGATTCGATATGAATTTCCTTGTGAGCGAGCTTGCAGGCGGCGGACTGATGCTCGGTGCATTTTTCATGGCTACCGACTATGTCACGAGCCCGATCACTCCAAGCGGACAGATTATATATGGAATCCTGCTCGGCGTGATGACAGGAATCTTCAGATTCTTCGGTTCATCTGCTGAGGGTGTTTCATATGCCATCATATTCTCCAACCTGTTTGTACCTCTTATCGAGAAGGCTACAATTCCAAGAGCATTCGGAATCAGGAAAGAGAAGAAGGCAAAGAAAGCTAAGGAGGCGTGAGTATGAATGATAAGAAATCAATCCTTCGTGACGCAATGAGACTTACAGTGATCACGCTTGTCTCAGGACTTCTTTTAGGACTTGTATATCAGATCACTCTGAAGCCTCGTAATGCTGCAGCTGCAAAAGCTACGAATGACGCATACAAGGCAGTATTTGAGGATGCAGCCAGCTTCAAGGACTATGCTGACTTTGATGCTGACAAAGCAACGGCTCTTGTGAAAAAGGCCGGATATGACAATATTTCAATATCAGCCTGTGTCGAAGCTGATGACAAGAGCGGCAAATCACTCGGATATGTCATCACTGTTGTGACAAAGAGCTATGGCGGCAATGCTACCTTCTCAATGGGTGTCACTAATGATGGCAAGATGAACGGATACAAGATAACTGATATTTCTGATACACCGGGACTTGGAATGAAGTCAACAGAACCGAAGTTCATGGATCAGTTCAAGGGTATCTCAATCGGTAAATATACTGTGACAAAGGGCACACCTGGTGACAATGAGATTCAGGCCATCAGTGGTGCGACTATCACATCACGCGCCATCACAAATGGTGTAGATGCCGGATTTGAATATTTCAAGAGTATAGCAGGAGGTGAGCAGTAATGGATAGTCCGAAGGAAAGACTATATAATGGTATCGTTAAGGAAAATCCTATATTTGTCCTCGTGCTTGGTATCTGTCCTACACTTGCTGTAACGACATCAGCCATGAACGGACTCGGGATGGGACTTTCTACTACGGTCGTTCTTGCATTATCTAATGCACTTATTTCAGCACTCAGGAAGATGATTCCGGATCGTGTACGTATGCCGGCATTCATCGTAGTTGTTGCATCGTTTGTGACTATAGTGCAGTTCCTGATACAGGGATATCTGCCGAGCCTGTATGATTCGCTTGGTATCTATATCCCGCTTATCGTTGTAAACTGTATCATTCTTGGACGTGCAGAGAGCTATGCATCGAAGAATCCGGTAATCCCGTCACTTTTCGATGGACTTGGAATGGGACTTGGATTTACAGTATCCCTTATTTTCATCGGTGCTGTAAGAGAGCTTTTAGGTTCAGGAAGTATTTTCGGAGCACAGATCCTTCCGCTTGCTGACAAGGCAGCCGGTAAGGCCGGATATACACCGGTTTCAATCTTCGTACTGGCACCTGGAGCATTCTTTATCTTAGCGCTTCTTGTAGTCATCATGAATATCGTAAGGGAGAAGCAGGCTGCAAAGGGCAAGCCGCTTGCACCTATCCAGAATTCATGCCTGTGCAATGATGAGGATAGTCTTGAGGCAGCTATGGATTCTTCGAATCCTAATGTAAAAGAAGCTGTTGAGAACCTCAGGGCAAAACAGAAGGAGGCGAAGTAAATGAGCAATCTGGCACTTATATTTATCGGAGCATTCATTGTAAATAATGTACTCCTGAGTCAGTTCCTTGGCCTGTGTTCATTCCTTGGTGTATCGAAGAAGACTTCTACCGCAGTAGGAATGGGCGGAGCCGTAACCTTCGTCATCACGATTGCATCGGTCGTGGCAGGACTTCTGTACAAGTACATCCTCGTACCTACAGGATTCGAGTATCTGGATACAATCGTATTCATTCTCGTAATCGCAGCTCTTGTACAGGTAGTTGAGATGTTCCTTAAGAAGAACGTTCCATCACTGTATCAGGCTCTTGGTGTGTACCTGCCTCTTATCACAACGAACTGTGCAGTACTTGGTGTTGCACTGAAGAATGTGACAAATAACTACAATATCCTTCAGGGTGTAGTATACGGACTAGGTACAGGTCTTGGATATTTCCTTGCAATCGTAATTCTTGCAGGTATCCGTGAGAAGTATCAGTACAATGAATACCCGAAGTATTTCAAGGGTACTGCAATGACCCTTATCACTGCCGGACTCATGTCAATAGCATTCTTCGGCTTCTCAGGAATGATATAAGGAGGGTATAGGTATGATTAGTGGAATTATAATGGCGACTATAATCGTAGGAGCCGTCGGATGCGCCATCGGATTTCTGCTCTGTCTGGCATCTGAGAAGTTCAAGATTGAGGTCGATCCAAGAGAAGAGGAAGTGCTTGGTGTACTTCCTGGTAATAACTGTGGTGGCTGCGGATATCCGGGATGTCCGGGATGTGCGCATGCTATTGTGACTGGTGAAGCACCTGTAGGTCAGTGTCCTGTGGGTGGTGCTCCTGTAGCTGCAAAGATTGGTGCTATCATGGGTGTTGATGCCGGTGAGTCTGTAAAGATGGTTGCTCATGTCAGATGTATCGGTGACTGTGATGCTGCATCCACGAAGTACAATTATGCAGGTGTAAAGAGCTGTTCAGCCATGGCATTTGTGCCAGGCGGCGGCCCAAAAGACTGCAAGTATGGCTGCATGGGATTCGGTGACTGTGTGGAATCATGTCAGTTCGATGCAATCCATATCGTAAATGGAATAGCATATGTAGATAAGGAAGCGTGCAAAGCCTGTGGCAAGTGTGTTGAAGCCTGCCCACGTGATATCATAGAGCTGATTCCTTATGATGCATCAGAAGTTGTGGACTGCCGTAACAAGGACAAGGGCAAGGATGTCATGTCAGTCTGCAAGGTCGGCTGCATCGCCTGTCATCTCTGTGAGAAGACCTGCCAGCACGATGCCGTCCATGTAGTAGACAATATCGCCTACATCGATCAGGACAAGTGTGTAGGCTGCGGAGACTGCGCCGCCAAGTGCCCGAAGAAGGTCATCACAGTCCTTCATAAGGCAGCAGAAGAAAAGACTGCATAATTTTTATAAAGATTTCTATGCGCCGGTGTTATCAGTTTCACCGGTGCTTTTTTTATTAGAAAAACTGTTTTACATTCATTCAGTTTCTGATATAATAAACTAAAAGTATGTTTTATGACAGACATGGGAATCTGTCATGTAGTAGTGGAGGTTATAATGGTAAAAGAAGTAAACCCTGATATTTTTGTCAATGACTGGGACTTCCCACGAGAAGACTATCACTGCGATGATCCTGAGAAGAAAGAGCTTACAATGAAGCTTGCTCAGATGATTACCGATTCCATTCCTAGAAAATTAAAAGGCGGCATGAAGGAAAATCACATGGATTTCTGGATCCTTGACAGGCTTCTGACAAAGGACCAAGTCCGCTTCATGCTGAGTTTCGAGAAGAGACGTACTCCGTATACCACTGCACAGCTTGCACAGAAGAATCATATGTCAGTGGAGGAGACACAGAAGGTCATAGACCATCTCCTCTGGATTGGTATCATCGAACAGAACCGTGATAATGCTGATCAGCATATCCAGTATATCATCCCTAAGTGGGTCGTAGGCAGCGGCGAGTATATGGTCGAGCATCCTACTCTCTGTGATGATCATCCGGAAGTAGCTACAATGTTCAATCTGGCTCCTCAGGAACCGCTTGAACTTGCAGCGAAGCTTGTGCCGCCAGGTGGTGCCGGAATCGGAATGCATGTCATACCTGTTGAGAAGGCTATTGAGACAGAGCCTACATCAGTAAGTGTGGAATATCTGTCACACTGGCTCAAAAAATACGATAAGTTCTGCAAGATGGTCTGTGCCTGCCGTAAGGCCCAGAGATACAGAGGAGAGGGAGTCGGTGATATTGAGGGATATATGTGTATCGGTGTCGGAGACATTGCAGAATTCCTGGTAGAGTCTGGAAAGGATGCTTATTACATTACCCGCGAAGAAGCAATGGACATCATAATGCGTGCCGAGCGAAAGGGCTATGTGCATCAGATCACGAATCTCGATGGACCGAACAGGATAGTAGGTATCTGCAACTGCTCACCTGGAAGCTGCTATGGACTTCGCACATCACAGCTGTTCAATACACCGAATATGAGCCGTTCGGCATACAGGGCTCATGTAGATGCAGAGAAATGCGTAGCCTGCGGCAAGTGTGTCGAGGTATGCCCTGCAGGTGCTGCAAAGCTTGGTCAGAAGCTCTGCCACGCAGATGGAAGCAAGGTCATGTATCCTGTTCATGAGCTGCCAGATGATCATGTCTGGGGCGAGGACAAATGGGACAAGAATTACAGGGATAATAACCAGATCCAGTGCTATGATTCAGGCACATCTCCGTGCAAGACTGCCTGTCCTGCGCATATTGCAGTTCAGGGATATGTCAGAATGGCAGCAGAAGGTCGTTATGAAGAGGCTGTAAAGCTCATCAGACAGGACAATCCGTTCCCGGCAGTCTGTGGTGCAGTCTGCAACAGACGTTGCGAGGACCGTTGTACGAGAGGGCTGATCGATCATCCTGTAGCAATTGATGAGATCAAGAAATTCCTTGCAGAATACGAGAGAAAAAATCCGAAGGCATTTCTTGAACCAACAGAGAATATGGACGGCAATCAGTGGAGTGAGTATCCGATTGCAGTTATTGGAGCAGGTCCGGCCGGACTTACAGCTGCATGGTATCTTCGCAAAGAAGGATATCCGGTCACAGTATTTGAAAAGGAGTCAAGACCAGGCGGAATGCTGCTTAATGGAATCCCTAATTTCCGCCTTGAGAAAAATGTACTCGAGTCTGAGATTGACCTCATCCGTCAGATGGGAGCAGAGATCAGATGCGGAGTCGAGGTCGGAAAAGACGTTACTATCCAGCAGCTCCGTGAAGAAGGATACAAAGGATTCTTCATAGCTATCGGACTTCAGGGCGGACGTCTCGCAGGCGTTCCTGGAGAGGATGCAGAAGGCGTTGAATCAGGAGTTGCTTTCCTTAAGAGAGTTAATCTGTCAGAAGAGAAACCACATCTGGATGGAGATATAGTAGTTGTAGGTGGTGGAAATGTAGCCGCCGATGTAGCAAGAGCAGCACTCAGGACCACGGATGGCAAGGTCACTATGCTCTGTCTCGAGCAGCGTGATGAGATGCCTGCTGCAAAGGATGAAGTAGCAGAGATCCTTGGAGAAGGTATAGAGCTGAATAACGGCTGGGGACCTAAAGAAGTCATTAAGAATGATGACGGAACAGTAAAGTCCATTATTTTCAAGAAGTGTACTCAGGTAAAGGACGCTGATGGAAGATTCAATCCTAAGTATGATGAGAAAGAGACTATTGAAATTCCTTGTTCCCATGTTCTCATGGCAATAGGACAGGCTGCTGAGTGGGGACATCTGCTTGACGGGACGAAGGTCGTACTCAGAAGAAATGGAACAGCTGAGGCTGATCCTGTGACACTCCAGACTGCAGAGCCAGATATCTTCGTTGGAGGAGATATCAATCATGGCGCCAGATTCGCTATTGATGCCATTGCAGACGGTCGTGAAGGAATGATTTCAATCAACAGATTTGTTCATCCTGGCCAGTCACTGACAATTGGAAGAAATCTCCGTCATTTCATTGAACTCGACAGAGATGATATAAAGATCGAGAGTTACGACAATGCTGACCGTCAGACACCAGGCAGCAGAGGTACTGTGCAGGAAGCTGTGAAGTCGTTTGATGATATGAGACTTCCACTGACAGAGGAACAGGTAAAGGCTGAAGCGGCTCGCTGTCTCAAGTGTGGAGCGACGACTGTAGATTTCAACAAGTGTATAGGCTGTGGGCTCTGCACCACGAGATGTGAGTTTGATGCTATCCATCTCTCACGTGACCTTCCGCACTGCTCTGATATGCATACTGCGGAGGAAATGATGGATGAAGTCAGGAAGTATCTGCCAAAGCGTATGATGAAGATCATGAAGACAAAGATCACAGGTCATTCAGACTATCCAAGCGAGCAGTAATATGCATGAGATGGGAATTGTGCTTCATCTGGCGAAAACGCTGGATGAAGCCGCTGAGGAAAATCATATAACAAAATACGGCTCAGTGACTCTCTCAGTAGGTGAGGTATCAGGCATTATGACTGATTACTTCATAGAATGCTGGGATTATTTCAAGAGCAGACACCCACTGCTGAAGGACTCTGTCCTGAAGCTTGAGACGATACCGGCAGTCACATTCTGTTCGAACTGTGAGAAAAATTATCCTACCGCCAAGTATGGAAAGACCTGTCCATACTGCGGATCAGGCGAAACCTGGCTCATCACGGGTAATGAGTGCGTGATAAAAGAGGTCGAGGCTGAGACTAATGATGGGAGCGAAGGTGTAGTAGAAAAAGAAGCAGAAGACCTGCAATAGCCCCACATGAGTCGATAAGTACATCTGTTATCTGACCGGATCTGCCGGGTACAAACAGCTGATGGAATTCATCTGTTGATGCATAGACCGCAGCAATGAATAGTGAGAGAACATACCGGTTTCCTGGAATCGCGAAGAATAGCAGGATTCCAAGAACTGCATATTCTGTCGCATGGGCTGTTTTCCTGACGGGATGGTCTATTTTTTCTGCGAGAGCCATCTGATCTGAAGCAGTCATATTTTTATAGTGTGGAACGAATAAAGTACATACGAGCCTGCCAGCACGCAGACTCGTATTAGTGGATTCGTCGGCTGACTGTGCCGACATTGAAAATATAAAGATCATCCATACTAATGCCAGAATGGCAAAGATTTTATTCCGTTTTTTCATAATTCAGTTATCTTTCCAGATCTAAAATATCAGGCCATATTATAAATTATGATTTATCTGGCTGTCAATGCTATAATATCCTATGGATCTTTCATGGTGACTTCATATCTCATTTATGGTAATATATCAGTTGTCCATAAAATTGACTGTAGATATTTTTGAAAGGAAAGAAAAGTAAAATGTCAGAAACGGGAGGTCGTGAGAAGTTCGGTTCCAGAATAGGGTTCATTCTGGTGTCGGCAGGTTGTGCAATTGGTATAGGGAATGTGTGGAAATTCCCCTACCTCTGTGGTCAGTATGGTGGAGCAGCATTTATCCTGCTATATCTGGTCTTCCTGCTTATCATGGGAATACCTGTAATGGTATGCGAGTTTTCTATAGGACGAAAGGCGCAGCACAGCGCAGCTCTTGCATTCGAGACGCTGGAGCCTGCGGGAACGCACTGGCATTATCTGAAGTGGATCAGCATTATTGGGTGCTACCTGCTGATGATGTATTACACCACTGTCTGCGGATGGATGCTTGATTATTTCGTGAGACAGCTGTCTGGTGAATTCGTCGGAGCCGGACCTGATGAGATCACGGCCGGATTCATTGAGATGCTCGGGAATCCCGGTGAAATGGCATTCTGGACTATTCTAGTATGTGTGATAGGATTTGTGATCTGCTTTTTCGGCGTACAGAATGGAGTAGAGAGGATCACCAAATGGATGATGGTTGCATTGCTTGCACTGATGATAATACTGGCAGTACATTCGGTATTTCTGAAAGGTGCAGGAGCCGGAATCAGATTTTACCTGGTGCCGGATTTCGGCAATCTGGCTGAAAAAGGCTGGGGAAATGTGATATATGCCGCGATGAGTCAGGCATTCTTTACTCTGTCCATAGGTGTCGGTGCCATGCTTATCTTTGGCAGCTACCTTGGAAAAGACAGGAGTCTGACCGGTGAAGCATGTACAGTTACGGCTCTTGATACTGCTGTTGCGCTGATGGCCGGATTTATCATTATACCTGCCTGCTTTGCATTCGGAATAGAGCCTGATGCAGGACCGAGCCTGATATTTATCACGATACCGAATCTGTTTGCTCAGATGGCTGGCGGCCGGATCTGGGGAGCCCTGTTCTTCGTATTCCTGTCATTTGCAGCGTTATCGACTGTTATTGCTGTTTTTGAAAATATTATTGCTTTTGACATGGATCTGTTCGGATGGGACAGGAAGAAGAGTGTGCTTGTAAGTGCTGTTCTTGTGATCCTGCTATCGATGCCATGTGTATTTGGATACAATATCTGGGCAGGTTTTGAGCCTGTCGGGAAAGGTACGAGTATACTGGATCTTGAGGATTTCATAGTGTCCAATAATCTGCTACCGCTCGGAAGTCTGGCATTTGTATTGTTCTGTACCAGAAAGAATGGATGGGGGTGGGACAGCTTTATTGCAGAGGCTGACACAGGCAGAGGAATGAAGTTCCCGCATGGCCTTAAATGGTATATGACCTGGATACTTCCAGTCATTATTCTGATCATTTACTTCAAGGGATATTATGACAAGTTTTCACCTATGGGAACAGGAGTCCTGACAGGATGGATGACATTTGCGGCAGTGCTTGTGGTATTTATTCTGCTGTGTGCTGTAATGAATAGTCATTCGAAGCATAAGATATAAAATAAAAAGTGCATCACCTGTAAAGCAGGCGGTGCACTTTTCTTTTTATATCAGGATTTCCAAATCCCGACCTGTTCCTTAAGCCAGGTCTCAAATGAATCCATTCCCTGGCCTGTCTTTGCTGAAACAGGGAAAATACTGATATCCGGATTCAGTCTTTTGGCACGTTCCTTGCATTTTTCAACATCGAAATCAAAATATTCAAGAGTATCCATCTTTGTGATGACGAGTGCATCTGACTGTTCAAACATCAGTGGATATTTGAGCGGCTTGTCATCGCCCTCAGGTACTGAGAGTATCATGACTTTGAGCCCTGCTCCTGTATCAAATTCTGCTGGGCAGATGAGATTACCAACATTTTCGAGGAAGATCAGATCCTTGCCATCGTATCCCATTGAATCAAGGGCACGTTTTGTCATGCCTGCGTCCATATGGCACATGCCATCTGTATGAGCCTGAATGGAGGTGGCACCGAGATTTTCAATCTTTACAGCATCGACATCTGAAGCAATATCAGCTTCCATGACGGCGATATTCAGATCACCCTTCAGATCTGTGATGGTGCGGGACAGGAGGGTGGTCTTTCCTGAGCCTGGACTTGACATCAGATTGATGAGAAGTGACCCTTTCTCCTTCATTTCTTTTCTGATAGCATCTGCATCCCTGTCATTTGATTCCGTGACTGAGGCATTCAGTTCTATAACCATCATTTGTCATCCTCCTTGGACAGAGATATCTGTCCTTCAAGCCAGCTGATCCATTCGTCGAACCCATCACCGGTCTTAGCCGAGATCGGGATGACCTTGAGTGAAGGATTGGCGTAGTTCAGGCTGTCGCAGAGCTTGTTGATGCTGAAATCAAAGACTGCTCTGGTGTCGAACTTGTTGACAAGGAGAATATCACCTACCTTGAACATAAGAGGGTACTTGAGTGGCTTGTCATCGCCCTCAGGCACTGACAGGATCACGACTTCCTTGTTCTGACCTACATCGAATTCGGCAGGACAGACCAGATTGCCGACATTTTCAAGAAATACAAGGTCGAGATCATCGACTCCAAGTCTTTCAAGACCTCTCTTTGTCATGTCTGCATCCATATGGCAGGAACCGCCGGTATGGAGCTGGATGACCTTGGCACCAGCATCAGCGACAGTCTGAGCATCCACGTCACTATCGACATCTGCCTCCATGACCCCGATTCGGTATTTATCCTTTAGCATGTCTATGGTGCGTACAAGTGTAGTAGTCTTTCCGGCACCCGGGCTGGACATCAGATTCACGAAGAAGACATTCTTCGATTTCAGATAGCCTCTGACTTCAGCGGCTACCTTGTCGTTGTCTTCAATAACTCTCTCCTTTGTTTCCAAAATCTCGAATTCTCTATTGCTCATTTTGATTCCTGTGTGTTCACTAAGGATAGCTTACAACTATCAACTCATAACTTGTAACTTTATTCCTGATATTCTGGAAGCTTCTTATGAAGCGTTATATTCATTGCACGCCTGGCTGCATATTTTCCTACTTCCTTGATGCGGTCCTCGTAGCGATGCATGTCTGAGGCATGTGGCAGATCACGGGACAGATGAATGGCATCGAACTTGCAGCGGGTAGTGCAGAGACCACATCCGATACAGCGGTTGTAATCTACAATAGAAGCTCCGCATCCCAGACAGCGTGAAGCTTCCTCCTGTACCTGCTCTTCTGTAAGAGTTGCACGGAGATCTGAGAATGATCTCTTGGCCTGATCTGTTGTGACTCCATCCTTCATTGTGATAGTGACTCTCGGAGTCCTGTCATATGAATCAATGCTGATGTCATCTTTATCGAGTTCCTTGAACTCACGGAGGTCTCTTGCGATTGTGAGGCTCTGGCCAGGATGTACAAAACGATGCATTGACTCAGCAGCCTTCTTGCCATCGGCTATTGCATCAATTGCAAATCTTGCTCCATGGTAGATATCTCCGCCAGCGAAGATATCCGGCTCTGCAGTCTGGAAAGTGATGTCATCTGCGACAGCACAGTTGCCACGGCCTGTCTCAACATTTGTCCCGTCAAGCAGATTGCCCCATTCGGCAGACTGGCCTATTGCCATGAGAACTGTCTGACATTCAAGAGTGATAGTCTCATTCTCATCATACTGAGGATTGAATCTGCCATCAGCATCCTTTACCTGAGTACATTTCTTGAAGGTAATTGCGGAAACCCTGCCATCAGCAGATGCCAGTTCCTTAGGCCCCCAGCCGTTCATGATCTCAATTCCTTCAGCCCTGGCCTCTTCGACTTCATCAGCTGCCGCAGGCATTTCATCAGCTCCCTCGAGGCAGAGCATTGTGACCTTGCCAGAGGTACAGCGCAGGGCAGTGCGTGCGACATCAATTGCCACATTACCGCCGCCGACTACGACTACATCACCAGGGAGCTTCACTTCATCTGTAGAACCATCCTCTGACAGCCCGATAGAAGCTCGCTTCAGGAATGATACACCTGATTCAACACCCTCTGCATCTTCGCCAGGGACTCCGGCTTTTCTTCCTCCCTGAAGACCAATTGCGAGATAGAATGCCTTGTATCCCTGATCTCTTAGATCCTGAATGGTCACATCCTTACCTACATCGACGCCACATCTGAATTCAACGCCCATCTGCTTTAATACATCTATTTCAGCCTCGAGGACATTTTTCTCGAGACGGAAATTTGGAATTCCGTTAAGGAGCATTCCACCCGGACGTTTTTCTTTTTCAAAAATGGTGACATCATAGCCTCTGGTACGCAGGTAGTATGCACAGGTCATTCCGGCTGGACCAGCACCAATGATGGCCATTCTGTAATCGCTTCCCCACATGCCGCCATCATCCTTCTCACACACCGGGATGAAACGCTTGTCTTCATGAAGCTCTTGCTCAGCGATGAACTTCTTGATCTCATCAATTGCGACAGGAGAGTCGATAGTGCCTCTTGTACAGGCATCTTCACAGCGTCTGTTACAGATGGCTCCGCATACTGCAGGGAATGGATTGTCCTGCTTGATGAGCTCAAGAGCATCCATGTATCTGCCTTCCTTTGCCAGACGCACATATCCCTGAACAGCGAGATGAGCAGGACAGGCTGTCTTACATGGGGCGGTACCTGTATCATAGACATTGATCTTCGCATCTTCTCTATATGATGGATTCCACTTGTCAGGTCCCCACTTGTGATTGTCAGGAAGCTCAGACAGAGGGTACTTCACACGGCTGCCGTCAGCCCTGCATAGCTTCTGGCCGAGCTTTGCTGCACCGACAGGGCAGACTTCTACGCACTTGCCACATGCTACGCACTTGTCTCTGTCTACATGTGCGCGATAGGCGCTGCGGCTCATATTAGGCGTATTGTACAGCTGGGATGTACGGATGGCATTGCAGACTCCAGGAGCACAGTTGCAGATTCCTACGATCTTGTCCTCGCCATCGATATTTGTGATCTGATGGACGAAGCCGTGCCGTTCTGCACGCTTAAAGATTTCCATGGCCTCTTCTTTAGTGATATAGCGGCCTGTATGTCTCTCGACACAGAACTCAGCCAGATCACCGACACCCACGCAGAACTCGCCTTCGATCTCACCATCACCTTCACCGCGCATTCTCTGCTGCTTGCGGCAGGTACACTGACCAACACTGATTTTGCCATCGTACTTGTCGAGCCAGTGAGAGATCCGCTCCAGGCTGACTGATTCAGGATTTGATTCGATCGCAGTCTCTACCGGGATGACATGCATTCCGACTCCCGCGCCTCCTGGCGGGACCATAGGAGTGAGCGGTTCCAGTGGCATCTGGGTCATCAGATTGAAAAATGTGGCCAGTTCAGGATGCTCATCTGTGAGCGGATCCTGCATCATCATGAATTCGGCAGAACCAGGTACGAAGATCGGCATATCATACTGCTTTATGCCTTCTGGATTCTCTCTGTTGAACTCTATGAGACCGAGCCATACGAGATGATCAACCATTTTCTGGGCCTCATCTACTGACATATGATTCATCTCTGCCAGCTTCTCTATACGGTAGTTCACACGTGTCTTTTTAAAGCTCAGCATGAACTTCACTTCATCCTTGGTGAGAATGTGATCTAAGGCCCAGTATTCAGGGTCATCATAGGTCATATTCTTAAGGATCTTCGCATCCATCCTGTCTGTGATCAGCTCCCCGAGCTGCAGGACGAGCTTAGCCTTTTCAGGATCGTCAGGAGTGTACCCCTGCTCCTGACGGTAGTCCCCGTCATTAAAAAACCTTCCTTTTTGTTCCTTCATTATGTAACCTCCACTTAGTGACAGAACATGGATATCTGTCATAAAATATACTATGAATATTATAACGCAATATGTTTTTAAAAGGAATTTTTTTACACAGTACATTGTGATAAAATATTTTACCTGATGAAACTTTTCGCAGTGATACACTGTCTAACAGGTGTAAGCAAACGAAAGGAAGTGATACAAAGTGTTTTCCCGGGAAAGAAAAAGCACTAATGAAAAGCTTATTGAAGATATAATTCTTGAAAAATATAACAGCTATTACCGGATGGCAGTGAGCTTTACTCACAATGAAGCAGACGCAGAAGATATCGTGCAGGAAGGTGCGTACAGAGCCATAAAGAATGCCAGAGAGCTGAAGAATCCCGAGTATGCCGGTACCTGGATATACCGTATCATGATGAACGAGATTTACCGCAGTGTACAGAAGAATCAGCCTGATTCACTTGATGCGATGGACTACCAGGGTGAGGGCAGAACCGATACCTACGAGAATACAGATCTTCAGAGAATTCTGGATTCGCTCGATTCGAAGGACAAAGCTGTTGTACAACTCAGGTATTTTGAAGAAATGAAATTCAGAGAGATCGCAGAGATACTTGATGAGAATGAGAACACGGTGAAGAGCCGGCTATACAGAAGTCTCAGGAAACTGAGACAGGACATGGAGGCAGAAGGCTATGACAGATGAATTTGAGAGCATGAAAAAAAGATATGCCGGTTATTCTATGAATGATAAGGCGGTAAACGAAATGAAGAACAGAATGGTACAGGCGGAATTTGAAAACAGGATGGCAAAAAGGAAGAGAACTATTACCAGATGGGCAGTAGCAGCTGCTGCAGCGCTTACGATCTTTATCCTTCCGAATTCGAATGCAGGTGTAGCAAATGCTATGGGAAATATCCCTGGGATTGGCGGATTCTTCCAGCTGATTACGCTGCGAGACTACTATCAGAACGACGGAAGCAATGAAGCAAGCGTCGCTGTATCAGGACTCAGGTCTGATAATAAGACAGCAAAGAAGACAGCCGATGAGATCAATAAAGAGATAAAGACACTGACTGATAAGTATGTCGAAGAGTATAAGAATACCAGGAGTATGAAAGGACACGAGTCTCTCGACGTAGATACCGAGGTGATCGACAAGACTGATAAATACTTCACACTGAAGCTGTCAAGGCTCACGACAGCAGGCGACAGCTATCAGGAGAATCACTACTATACGATATCGCTTGAGACTGGTAAGCAGATAAAGCTGGCAGACCTCTTCAAGAGCGGTAGTGACTATAAGACAGTACTGCTTAAGAACGTAGAGAGTCAGATGGAAGAGCAGGTAAAAGATTCTGACGAGGTCGCTTACTACTATACTGACAGCAGGAAGGGTGAGGGTGTAGATGACTTCAGGGAAAGCGATCTGATCGACAATGCTTCGTTCTATCTGAACAAGGATGGCAATATCGTGATCTGCTACAATCAGGGAGATGCAGCTCCGATGTACATGGGCGCACTGGAATTCGTGATCCCGGAGCGCGCAGTAAAAGATATACTGAAGTAAGACACATATAAACCAATCAATTCAATAAATACATAGTCCAATAATGGGACGGGTTCCTTTTCAAAAAATGAAAATGGGACCCGTCCTTTTCTATTGCACCTTCGAGTATGAAGGTGTGTCAGTGTTCGTCGTACATACTGTCGCCCCATAAATCGTGGGCCAGATCAATGCTTTTCTTCATCCTGGAAAAATCTATCTGACAGTGTCCGTCGGTGACACCGATAGGTACGGTGTCATTAAAGCCGTAGATTCTGACATCCTGTGATTCATCAAACTGGTACACTATTACCTTCGCCTTCTCAGGATCTATAATCCAGTATTCTCTGACACCTGCATCCCGGTATTTGTTGAATTTGATATTCATATCCCTGGAACGGGTGGAAGGGGAAAGAATCTCTATGATAAGGCGTGGTAGGCCATGATTGCCAGACCCCCACATATATTCGCTGTCAGACGGACCATCATAATCACCCTTGCAGATAACAAATATATCAGGCTCAACTATTGTAAGGTCATCATTGTCAATAGCAACATCTGATGGAGCTGGAATGGCCAGACAGGTCTGCCCGCTTTCCTTGATGCAGCTATTAAGCTGAAATATGATCTCACTGGTAAGTACCTGATGTATACGTGCAGGCGATGCCACATCATAAAACACACCATCTATCAGCTCAACTCGCTGGTCATCCGGGAGTGCGAGATAATCAGCCTTCGTATATTCGCCCTGACGGGGATAATCATGTGTATTGAAAGACAGTGCCTCGACGACAGCCTTGCCGAACTGCTGATACTTCGACAGGCGTGCCTTCATGACCTGATCACGTCCGACATTCTCACTGCCGCTTGAATACCGCTGCATGGCAGCTCTGTCTTCACTAACCCTGCTACCGGCAGGAGTACCATAGTTCGCAGCAGTAAGCGCCTTCTCAATTGCATGAAGGGTATTATATCTTGGATACTTTGTGAAACCACCGAAGACTTTCTGGACAGTGCTTAAGGATACGCCTGACATATGGCTGACCTGCCCATAGGAAAGCCCCATTTCTTTCCTGATACGGTTCATCTCTTCAATCGTCATATGATACTCCTTTCTGATAAATATCATTTATTGATAGAACTATCGTATCAAGAATATATCATTTTGTCAATACAAAAAAGAGCCGTGGAATAAATCCACGACTCAGTGCGTTTTTTTTTATCAGTTCTCTGCGGAGCAAGCCTCTGTGTTAACAGCAGCTGACTTCTGTCTTCTGAAGATAAGACGGAAGATCAGACGGATAAATGGTCCACAGAAGAAGATCTGCCATGCGAGTGCCATAGGAAAATTCATTGCAGCTGTCTGAAGCCAGGTAGCGATGAATCCGGCATTTGAATAATCCTTGAAGAGGATAGTAGCAACAAGACTCATAGTAGGGCACATCAGGCATACTGTAAGTGCGCATCTGATGATAAGTATGATCGAGAATGGCATCTCTTTTGTGACAACTCTCTTTGTGAGAAACATCGCAGGCTTCTCCATTACGAAGAGCTCAAGCACGATAGCTACCGGCCACATGATACGCATCTCTCCGAATGCCATAAGGAATACCTGATTGGTCATTCCACCCAGATTCAGTGAAATGTTGTAACAGATCATGGCATAGACCATCAGGAAGGCCATCATGACTGTAAATACGAAGTTTTCTAGTTTGTTCTGCGGCATATTCTGCATAAAAAAATACTCCTTTCGTCGTGATACCTGTGTTGTTCGGGTCCACTCGTCAGGGAGCATTATCGTTTCCAATTATTTTTACCTGTATCAAATTGTCAGAATTACTTGTTCATTTAGTACAATTCTATTGTACTCCGATTGCATACAGTTTCAAGTTTTTAATTTGATACAATTGAATTTACGTCTGAAATAGTATAGAATCAGCGTATGTATTACATTATAACGAACCCAGCCTCGCAGTCCGGGAATGACCATGACAGGATTGTGAAAAAATTAGAATCAGCTCTGCGCGACAGGCAGATTGATTTTGAAACGAAATACACTCATGCAGCTGATGATGCAGGGAGAGCTGCAAAAGATATCTCCACCAGAGACGAAGAAAACACCATTATAGTCGTTGGTGGTGACGGTACGATCAATTCGGTGGTCAATGGAATAGCTGATTTCTCAAAAGTGAAGTTTGGATTCATTCCTGCGGGGTCTGCAAATGATTTTGCGAAGGGACTTGAAATACGGGACATAAACAGAGATCCGGGGCAGGACGAGAATATCAGACATATCATAGATGGAAAAGTGCATCGGACAATTGATCTGGGGCAGATCGAGTATGATGGAAATACGAGACTGTTTGCGGTTAGTGCGGGTATCGGCTTTGATGCTGCAATATGCAAAGAGTCAGATGATTCCGCGACTCGCAGCTTTTTCAATAAACTGCATCTTGGAAAACTGACCTATGGCGTAATAGGACTGAAACAGCTGCTGGCGGCTCCGGAGGTAAAGTGCGATATTACACTCAGTAATGGGACAGAGTTTCATATAGGAAAGCTTGTTTTTGCGACATTCATGAATACGCCGTATGAAGGTGGTGGTTATAAGTTCGCTCCTGACGCTGTTCCGACGGATGGGGATATCAATGTGTCAGCGATAGGTGATCTGTCAAGACTTACGGTTCTTATTAATTTTCCATCGGCACACAAAGGTACATATTACAGGGTGCCGGGAGTATTTCATTCGAAGGCACCTGAGATAAAGGTGCACGCAGATGATCCATTGTGGGTCCATACAGATGGTGAAGTGATCGGACAGCCAACAGACTTTGTGATACGTTGTCTGCCTGAAACGCTTAGGATGATAGTATGAGCAGTGTCGCGCGGCACTGTTCTTTTTTTAAAAAAATACTTGACAAATAAAATAAATTTGATACAATTAGATTGTACAAAATTGATATGACTTCAAGGAGGTAAGATTCATGGGTTTCTATGATTATTCAGTTAAGAATGCAAAGGGTGAGGACGTACCTATGTCAGACTATGAAGGCAAGGTAGTCCTCGTGGTGAACACCGCAACAGGCTGTGGATTTACTCCACAATATAAGGATCTTGAGAGCATTTATGAGAAGTATCATGACAAGGGCCTTGAGATATTAGATATCCCATGCAATCAGTTTGCAGGCCAGACTCCGGGGACTGATGAAGAGATCCATGAGTTCTGTACTCTCAAATACAATACACAGTTCCCTCAGATGAAGAAGTCAGAGGTGAATGGACCTGGAGAGCTTCCTCTCTATACCTATCTCAAGTCCCAGCAGGGCTTCAAGGGATTTGGAAAAGGTGCGAAGGCTCTTGCGATGGGAGCTCTTCTCCACAAGATTGATAAGGATTACAAGAACAATCCGAATATCAAATGGAACTTCACGAAGTTCCTTGTAGACCGCAAGGGCAATGTGATTGCCCGTTTTGAACCTACAGAGGATATGAAGGACGTAGAAGCAGCAGTAGCTGCTCAGATCTGATCATGATGCATCACCTGTATATAGTGCAGGTGGTGTTTTTTATTTGCGGCTGATATCGAAATATAGTATAATCATGCATTATGAAAAAGTTACGCAAGGTTATAGCAATTGCACTTATTTTTACAATGATTCTGCCGCTTGGCGCGTGTGGCGACAGTTCTCCGGATGCGATGACACCGCATAGCAAGACTGGACTGTATTTTGACACAGTCATTACAATCACTCTTTATGGAAATGCATCAAAAGCCAATAAGCGTCTCAAGGAGACTTTCAAGCAGGCAAAGTACTATGAGAATCTGTTGTCAAATACGGTAAAAGGCAGCGATATTTCAAAAATCAATAATGCCAACGGTCAGTATGTGAAGGTGCATAAGGATACTCTTGAGGCACTTGAGGCGGCGGTAAAGTATTCTGAGCAGTCTGATGGAGTATTTGACCTGACAGTTGGTGATCTGAGTGATCTCTGGGATTTTAAGAACAATACAGGGACTGTGCCTGACAGGCAGGCGCTGAATCAGGCACTTGAGCATATAGACTATAGGAATGTGGAGATAAATGGTGACAGGGTGCGCCTGAAGGATCCTGACGCGAAGATAGATCTTGGTGGAATAGCAAAAGGATTCATCGCTGACAAGATGAAAGCAAAGCTTGAAAAAATGGGAGCAAAGAGCGGTATCATCAATCTCGGTGGCAATGTGCTTCTGATTGGGAAGCGACCTGATAAGACAGCATATACTGTCGGAGTCCAGAGACCGTTTTCAGATGACGGGACGGCACTTTTTACAATAAAAGCTTTTGACACTTCGGTTGTGACAAGCGGTACCTATCAGAGATATTTTGAGAAAAATGGCCGCATATACCATCATATACTGAATCTCCAGACCGGTTATCCCTACAACAACGGGCTTGATTCTGTGACCATCATCACGAAGCAGTCGACAGAAGCAGACGCTCTTTCCACGACCGTCTTCTGCATGGGCCTTGACAAAGGCCTTGCATACGTGAATTCACTCAATGGCGTGGAAGCAGTCTTTGTAAAGACAGACGGCACGATAGTGAAGTCAGATAATGTCGATAAAGAATATCAGTTCAAAGAATTAAACTGATCAGACAAGGGGACGGTTCTCCTGTCTTTTTAGCTAAATTTTTTTAGTTAAAAAGACAGGAGAACCGTCCCCTTGTCTTCCCTCGTCTTACATGTAATGATATTTTTTGCGATATTTAAAAATGCAGAATATTGTGAGTATCATGCAGAATCCTTCTGCGAATATGACGGCTGACCAGACTCCGTTTACTCCTCCGAATATTACCGGAAGGGTGAGTACGCAGATCACTTCGAAGAACAGGGTTCGTGCGAACGATATAAGTGCCGAGATCGCTCCATTATTTAAAGCTGTAAACAGCGACGAGCCGAATACATTGTATCCCATGAATACATATGAGAATGAATATATCATGAATGCCGTAGTCGTGAGCTTCAGCAGATCCTTATCATATCCTACGAAAATAGCACATATCGGTTCTGCGAAGACTTCTGATAGAACCACAAGTACAATCATGAATGCAGTAATGATATGCAGGGCTCTTCTGAAAAGTCCTTTTAGTTCTTTAGTATCACCAGCCCCGTAATGGTAGCTGATCACCGGTGCAATTCCCATTGAAAAACCAAAATACACGCCCATGAAAATAAATCCACCGTACATTATGACACCGTATGCTGCGACACCGTCAGAACCGGCATATTTCATCAGCTGGAAATTGTACAGGATACTGACGATCGACGTAGCTATATTGGTCATGAATTCGGAAGCTCCGTTTCCAGTGGTTCTTCCGAGCCATTTCCATGAGAAATGGGTGCAGCCAAGATGAAGAAATGTCGGATTCTTTTTCCATGCAAAATAGATGAGTGGCAGGACTCCGCCAATAGTCTGGCTCATGACAGTAGCCAATGCTGCACCAGTGACTCCGAGATGCAGGAGGCCGCAGAAGGCCCAGTCCATTACCATATTCGTGCAGCCGGCGGCAACAGTCACCTTTAGGCCAAGAGTAGGCTTTTCGGCAGTCACCATGAGTACCTGATACATGTACTGTAGTATGAACTGTATATTGCCGTACATATTGATGCGGCAGTAGGAGATGCAGTAAGGGAGCATCTTATCAGTTGCTCCGAAGAGCCGGGATACAGGTTCAGCAAATACTATACCTATGATACTAAGAACTATTCCAAGTACTATAGCAGTATATGTAAGAAAAGAGAAAATCTCATTAGCCTCTTTTTTCTGATCCATTCCTATCTTCATTGAGATGAGAGCGCTTCCGCCGGAACCGAATACAGTTCCGACTGCGCCGAGGATCATGACAAAAGGCATGATGAGATTTACGGCTGCAAACTGCAGAGAGCCTGCATAGTTTGATATAAAGAATCCGTCCACCATTCCGTAGATCGAGGTGAATATCATTATCATGATCGATGGAGTGGTGTAACGGATCATTTTTTTATAAGTAAAATGATCTTTTAGCTGTATTTTCATTATTTGCTCGCAGCTGTTGCCGGGATTGTCTTCTTTCCAATGGCAAGAAGAATTGCGGTAAGGATGGCGATGCAGATGATGAGTGTGAGCCACCAGTTCTCAGTGAAGCCTGCAATGATGTAGCCGATGATGCAGACACCTACGACAACTGCCGCATACTGCATCTGGGTCTGCACATGATTCAGGTGATTACACTGAGCACCCGAGGACGACATGATAGTCGTATCGGAAATAGGTGATATATGGTCTCCGCATACAGCGCCTGCAAGAACAGCAGCAACTGCGAGGATCATCATTGTCTCATCTGACTTGGAGAACATATTTACAACGATAGGAACAAGGATTGCAAAAGTTCCCCAGCTCGTTCCTGATGAGAATCCAATGAATACTGCAATCAGGAAAATGATCACCGGAACGAATCTGACTACTGAAGGACTCAGGTTCAGTGAGTTTCTTACGAAATCACCAAGTCCAAGTGCATCTGTAGTTCCCTTAAGTGTCCAGGCGAGAACGAGAATCAGTATGGCAGGCATCATCAGCTTTCCGCCTTCAGGAACTGAATTCATGAAGTCTTTGAATCCAATGACTCTTCTAGGCAGGTAGTAGATGAGCAGGAATGCGATAGTTACCAGACCTGCAAATACTAGTGACTCAGAAGATGAGCAGTTGGCAAAGTCTTCTACCAGATTCTTTCCACCGTTCAGATGACCGGTCCATATCATGCAAAGGATTGCTGTAGTGATCATTACGACCATAGGAGCGATCAGGTCTGAAACCTTGCCCTTCGTGTATTTTCCGCCCTCTGTGACATCTTTTTCTTCTTCCATATTCTGGAATGCTTCACCACCGGAGGTGAACAGATCACCCTTTGCGGCATTATCCTCATGGACTTTCATGAGACCGAAATCTATTCCCTTGATTGAGGTAAAGAAAACCATGTACAGAGTCAGCAGTGCATACAGATTGAACGGGATAGTAGATAAAAACATCTGGAATCCCGACATAGAGCTGCCCTTCGGTACGTATGAATTGACTGCGGCTGCCCATGATGAGATAGGAGCGATAATGCAGACAGGAGCAGCTGTCGCATCGATGATATAAGCGAGCTTGGCTCTTGATACCTTATACTTATCTGTGACAGGTCTCATGACTGAGCCGACAGTCAGACAGTTGAAATAGTCATCTACGAAGATCAGTACGCCGAGAAGTGAAGTAGCGACAAGTGCTGCACGTTTTGACTTCAGATGCTTTGTGGCCCATTCTCCATAGGCTCTCGTGCCTCCGGATTCCTGCATCAGGATGACGACCATTCCAAGCAGAATCATAAACATCAGAATTGAGAAATCGACACTGTTAATCATCGTATTGAAAAAAGTATCGAAAGCCTTCCACGGATGAAATTCTGCCGTAAGAAGAGCTCCTAGTGCACATCCAGCGAATAGCGAGATATACACTTCCTTTGTGATAAGTGCCAGTGCGATAGCAACTATAGGCGGCATCAGAGACCACCAGGTTCCAACAAACATTACGAGTACCTCTCTTTGTGAAAAATTTGTGAACTATAAAAGAATACCGCAAATAATATGTAATTGCAATAGAAAAATCAGACGTGCGACGGTTCTCTGTCGGATTCAGAATTATCTACTTGACAGATACCCCTAAGGGGTATATACTTTATGGCAGTTGAGATACCCGAGAGGGGTATCGAGATACAGCAATAAGAAAGGAAGATTCTTATGACAAAGTATCATGTCACCGGGATGAGCTGCGCGGCCTGCCAGCAGCATGTGGAGAAAGCTGTGCGCAAGGTTGTGGGGGTAAAGAACGTAAATGTAAGTCTTCTTACTAATTCAATGAATGTCGACGGAGATGCTTCTCCTGATGCCATTATGAAGGCTGTTGAGAGAGCCGGATACGGGGCTAGGCCTTTTGGTGCTGCGGCAAAGAATGATGCATCTGCCGGTTCTGCAACCGGAGCTATCGCAGCGGAAGAAGATATGCTTGCAGACAAGACGACTCCTAAGATGATCAGGAGACTTGTGAGTTCCATCATTGTTCTTCTGATCCTTATGTACTTCTCAATGGGAGTATCTATGTGGGGCTGGCCGATGATTGCCGCTCTTAAGAATCCTATTTCACTTGGAATCATAGAGATGCTTCTGTCGGTGATCGTGATGTTTATCAACAGGAACTTCTTTATCAATGGATTCAGAGGACTTTTCCATGGTTCAGCGAATATGGATACGCTTGTTGCGCTTGGTTCTGCGGCTTCATTCGGATACAGCCTTGTGGCACTTTTTATAGAGATAAATGCAGCCTGGGCAATGGACATGGATACGGCTATGGATATCTCGATGAAGTATATCTACTTCGAGACGGCAGCCATGATCACAACGCTCATTACAATAGGTAAGACACTTGAGTCATATTCGAAGGGGCGCACGACTGACGCTCTGAAAGGTCTCGTGAAGCTCGCTCCGAAGACGGCGACAGTTGAGCGTGACGGAGTAGATACAGAGGTAAGCATTGATGATGTGCAGATTGGTGATATCATTGTTGTAAAGCCTGGTGATAGTATTCCTGTAGATGGTTTTATTACAGAAGGCCAGACAGCAGTAGATGAATCGGCCCTCACAGGTGAGTCTGTTCCTGTCGATAAGACTGTTGATGATGCTGTAAAGGCTGCTACGACTTCTACATCAGGATTTATTAAGGTACGTGCAACCAGAGTGGGAACTGACACTACACTGAGTCAGATCATCAGGATGGTATCAGACGCATCAGCCACGAAGGCGCCTATAGCAAGAATTGCTGATAAGGTAGCTGGTGTATTCGTTCCGGCTGTAATGCTTATTGCTCTGGCAACACTCTTCGGATGGCTGATCGCCGGTGCTGTATTTGCAAGTGCTTTTACAAGAGCTGTGTCAGTCCTTGTGATTTCATGTCCATGTGCCCTCGGACTTGCAACACCGGTTGCTATCATGGTAGGAAACGGAATGGGAGCCAAGGCCGGTATCCTTTTCAAGACAGCTGCATCGCTTGAGCAGGCCGGACATATCGAGACAGTAGTTCTGGATAAGACTGGTACTATAACAAACGGCACTCCAGTCGTAACAGACATTATCCCTGGTTCTGTAGATGAGAATACGCTTATCACGCTTGCGGCTTCACTAGAGTCGAAGAGTGAGCATCCTCTCGCTGTTGCAGTAAATACATACGCAGGAGATCACAATATTTCTCTTAAGGAGACAGATGATTTCAAGGCTCTTCCAGGAAATGGCCTTACTGCCACTATTGATGGGAATGTAATAACCGGTGGTAAGAAGGATTATATCGAGACTATCATAAATGGTGATATTTCAGATATTGAGGAAAAAGCGGATGGGCTCGCAGAAAAAGGAAAGACTCCTCTGTATTTTGCATCAGGTGATAAGCTGCTCGGTGTAATAGCAGTTGCTGATACGATGAAGGAAGAGAGTCCTGAGGCTATAAAGCAGCTTCATAATATGGGTATAAAGGTCGTAATGCTGACCGGTGATAATGAGCGCACTGCCAAGGCTATCGGAGATGCTGCAGGCGTGGATGAAATCGTTGCAGGCGTACTTCCTGATGGCAAGGCCGCAGAGATCAAGAGGCTCAGGAAGTCAGGCAAGGTAGCAATGGTCGGAGATGGTATCAATGATGCTTTAGCACTTACCCTTGCAGATACAGGAATCGCAATCGGAGCAGGTACTGATGTGGCAATTGATGCAGCCGATATAGTGCTTGAGAAGAGCAGACTCACGGATGTGCCGGCAGCCATCAGGCTTTCGAGACAGACGATTAAGAATATTCATGAGAACCTGTTCTGGGCATTTTTCTACAATGTGATCTGCATCCCTCTTGCCATCGGACTCTATCAGGCACTGTTCGGATGGCATTTCGAGATGAGACCGGCAGTAGGAGCACTGGCAATGGCTTTCTCATCTGTTACAGTATGTTTAAATGCCTTGAGGCTTAATCTTTTCAAGGTGTATAATACAAAGCATGACAAGCCACTAAGGGGTCATGAGAGGCTTCCGGAAGTAGGAAAAGCAGAAATAGTAAGTAGTAGTGAAAGTGAGGTAAATGACATGACAAAGACTATTACAATCAAAGGTATGATGTGTGAGCACTGCGAGATGACAGTCAAGAAAGCTCTTGAGGCACTTGACGGAGTTGATTCTGCAACAGTGAGTCACGAGAAAGGCACAGCAGTCGTAAATCTCTCTTCAGACGTACCTGATGATGAGATGAAGAAGGCAGTTGAAGACCATGATTATGAGGTTCTGAAGATTGCCTGAGACAGTTCAGTAATTCTGATATCGTGGCAGTGGAAAAATTTTCCGCTGTCACTTTTTTATGTTACAATATCTTCGGAGGTTTTTGAAAATGAATTATGATCTGAAGAAGAATCTTTTATTATACGCAGTTACAGACAGAAGATGGCTGAAAGAGGACCAGTCACTCGCTGATGCTGTAAGAAAAGCTGTAAATGGCGGTGCCACAATGATCCAGCTCCGTGAGAAAAATATGTCAACAGATGAGCTGAAAGAAGAGGCTCTTAAGATAAAGGACAGCTGTAATGTGCCTCTGATAATTGATAATAATATAGAAGTCTGTAAAGCAGTCGGCGCTGACGGAGTGCATGTAGGTCAGGATGATATGCCTGTGAAAGAGGCAAGAGCAATTCTGGGTGATGATTATGTCATCGGTGCAACGGCTCATAATGTATCGGAGGCAATTCAGGCAGAAAAAGATGGTGCAGACTATCTTGGAGTCGGTGCAGCATTTGGCTCTTCGACGAAGAATGATGCGAAAAAGATAATTTCACTTGAAGAGTATAAAAAAATTACCCAGGCAGTTTCAATCCCGGTAGTAGCGATTGGTGGAATCAATGAGACAAATATCATGAAGCTCAAAGGACTAGGTCTGTCAGGAGTAGCTGTGGTATCAGCAATTTTTGCAAAAGATGATATAGAAAAAGCGACCAGAGAGATGCTGAATATGGCGTTGTCAGAATTCGAATAATACTAAGAAAAGCCTCAGCCATTGCCTTGCAAGTGGTTGCGGCCTTTATAATAGAATCATGACGATGAAGGCTACTATGGTGACTACAGCTCTGATTTCAGTAGCCAGGATGATGCCGATGACGGCATGGAGGATGACTATGATGATGGAGATATAGATTCTGAAATCCTGGAACGATAATCGTAGGAAAGAGTCAGATGCTCAAAGGCGGTGACTCGGAGCCGAGAAACAGCAATATCATGAAGATGTTCAATCTCCTGGGATTCGGTGAACATGCAGGAAGCGGAGTCCCGGATATATACGCAGCCTGGGACTGGGCAGGATATAAGGAACCGTCGATTGAAGAGCATTTTGGCGAGGATGGACCGAGTAAGACGATGTTTATCCTGCCTTTAACAGAGAAAGATCATGCCCTTTCCGAAAAAAGGCAAGAAAAAGGGCAAGAAAAAAGACCAGAAACAGATCATAATAAAGCGGAAGAAATTGAGATCAGAGTTGCATCGGTTCTTGAAAAGATAAGAGAGAACAACGCTGTATCAATGGCTGAAATCGCCAGGCAGCTAGACATTTCACCGAAGAAAGTCAGACACGCCATCGATATTTTAAAGGAGCAGGGGACAATAGAACGCGAAGGCTCAGACCGAAAAGGTCGCTGGAAAATATTAACTTATGAAAAATAAGTAGTGTGAAGGAAAATCGGCAATATACACGTAGAGATAGTTCAGTATCGGTGGTACTTTTACAATGAATACCAGGGAAGCAGCCGGATTCGTAAACCGCATGAAGCCACAGGTGGCTATACCAATCCACTATGGTACGATTGTCGGCAGGCCTTCGGACGCAGAAAAATTCGCGGCGAAGGTAGATGAAGGCATAAGAGTAGTAACGAAGCTCTCATTTAAAATGGGGTCAGAGGGAAAATAATGATATGGTTTACGAGTGATCTGCATCTGGGGCATGAATCAGTGATAAAGATGCAGGACAGGCCGTTTGCTGATGTCAGGGAGATGAACAATGCCCTGATCCATAATATAAATGAATGTGTCAGCGGAAACGATACGCTCTATATCCTTGGAGATATAAGCCATCACATATCTGCTTATGAGACAAATGCTCTGATAAAAAGAATCCACGGCAGGAAGCATCTCCTGCTTGGCAATCATGATGTGACCGGCGAGCCTGAGTACTGTCAGTATGATGAGTCTCTGTTTGAGTCAGTCGGGTACTATAAGAAGATAAATGCCTATAATCTGAATATTATCATGATGCATTTTCCTATGCTCTCATGGCCAAAGGCAACCGCCGGTTCAGTGATGCTGCATGGTCATATACATTCGGGTCCAGCGTATAATGAAGCGGATATGAAGGCCGGCATCAGACGATTTGATGTAGGAGTTGATGCGAATAATTATTATCCTGTCAGCATCATGCAGGTGAAGCAGTGGGCAGAGAAAACTCCTGTAAGCATCACATCAAGAGAAAACCTGTACATACCGGGTGTCTGGACTGCAGTACCTGTGACACTTGGAAAATTTGCTGCTGAGCACCCTGACAGGAAACTTGTGGTATATGATTCGCAGAATGAGAATGAAGAAGTGAAGGGGTTCCATCAGGATGTATTTTTACAGAGAAAAGTCATAGATGCACATTCGATTGGTGATGGAGTCTGGAGTGTAACGGTATGAACAGAAGAGGATGAATCCGATGAAGATTGACAGTTATCAGGAAATGCTTGATGTCATCAGAGAAATTAGTGGCTTCGCTCACCGCTTATCGCTGCGTGGTATCGTGATGGATATCAGAAGAATGTGAGGATTTGTGCCTGGTCGCTTCACTGGAGCTTTCCTGTACCCGATACAGATGCCATCTGCGATGAGGATCTGTGCATCAGGATAGGTCTGAAGGTGAAGACGTTTGAACTGCTGGCTTCGGCAGGGATCATCACGATTGCAGATTTTAAGAATGTGGTATCAGAATTTGCTTACATTTTCATAATCTATAAAATATGTGTCCATGCTGCGGCTCCAGTCTTAACCGGCATTGTATCTGCGGATGAATGCTTCACTTTCTTTCAACATATCACGATATTCGTTGATCATGTTGTAGAAGGTCGCTTTCTTTAGACCGCTCTTTTTTAGAAATTCACCAGATGAAATTTCTTTATCAGACCACTGCCTGTAAAGCTCTTCCCATCCATCGGGAAATTCTGCCCGTGGTCTTCCAGCAGCTGACTTCCTGTGTGAGGCAGACCCTGAGGTGGAAGTAGATCCGGCAATGCTCTGAGCTATTGTCTGAAGCACTGCCATATTGGTCCTTTCATCGCGGCCATAGATGTATGTAGTATAATGATCACATATAGCCAGATATATCCCGTGCTGTATGAAGATATTCAGCTGCCCGGTTATCTCTGCACTGTTTGCACCCAGTGATGACAGTGAGCTGACGATGAAGCCGTCTCCTGAACTGTATTTTTCATAAACTGCCTGATCGAGCAGATGAAAGCTGCGGCTGTTTTCTACTATTATATAGACCGGTTCATCGGTTGCTCTGACAGAATCAACAACTTTGCCAAGTGTTTCTGTGTCATCATCTGTCAGCTTTTTATATACAAATATGCTCATCTTTTTCTCCTGAAAAAAGACAATAGACCTTTTCCAAAGTCATATCCTTGGCCTTTTAAGGCATTTCTGTCAAGTACAAGTTCTGTTCCATCACGTCCCTGTGAATAGTGCTTAAGGATTTCTGCAGGGAGCATTGACTTAAGCGATTTAGCCTGCTTTCTGGCATCATTTCCGAGCGTTATACGGACTGTATCTTTTGTCACAGTAAAAATTTTGCTGTTGTTCTGATAAAGCGTTTCGATTTCCTTAAGAGCTTTATCATAGGTTCCTTTAGCGTGAGTGGAATAATCTTCATTCCATTTCAGCTGTCTTACATAGTCTGGACACTGGAGACCTGCATCATTTATGATCTTTATAATACAGTCTGATGAGACCTGCATTAGATCAGGATACCAGTCATCAGGTACATCTTCATTATGATACATCAGTCTGTCGATAAAGTCATCCTCTACAGTATGCATCATAAGTTCCAGGTATCTGCGGTAAAAGGCATTGCCTAAGTTTCTTCTTTCGGCCATTCCTACGCTGTCCCACATACTCTGATCAGCAGTGCTTGGTACCACTCCATCAGGACGAAGGAATATCATCCTTTTACGTAGTTTTTCATCAGGACTGATGACATCATTGCTTGCGAAAATGATCATAGGAACTGTATTGTTCTGCACGACTTCACATATTCTGTCAGAGTTTTTAATAACAGAGCTCAGGCTTGTGAGATATCGATTGTCTATCTCGTCGACAAATACAGGGATCCCTTTACAGGATTGCTGTGCATTTATGATCTCAGCCTTTCTGAAATCAACACTTGAAAAAGCAGGAAGGTTATTAATCCCAGTCATCATCTTGAGTATTGTTTTGATCATGAAGGTCTTTCCGCTATTTCCGCTTTCAGATGATATCAGAAGGAATAAAGGCAGGCTCGAGGTGCTTTTCTCTGCCATATATGATGCACATCTGACCGGTGCGTTGAACGGCGAGACAAACATTGCATTGAGTAGCATGAAATATGTGTATTGGAGATCTGGGACGGAATCAGTAACAAATTCGTTGAACCTGTCAAAGACTTCAAATATATGCTCTATATTCTGCCTTACCTCTTCATCTGTCGGGGAAGTATCAAGAACTTTTCCGTTCAGCAGAGCCTGGTAACCTTCCTGACTGAATGTGAGCTGTGGATAGCTCTCTGAAGTTTCTAATATGGTGGATTTCTTTATCTTTTCCTGACGCAGGTTTTTTTCGATGACCTTCAGGATACCGGGCTTGTATATGATATTTCCGTTCTTACGACTGATATCTTTTCCGGATCCTTTTAGCAGTCTTGCATATCTCTGGGCCTGCTCACTCTGTTCTATTACAAAACGTTTTACCTGAATCTGGTCGTCTGTGCTAGTATCTTTCAGGATGATGGCCTTATCAGGCTCTTTGCTGATGTTTGAAAGAATTACATTATCCTTTATAGGATCTGAGGTCTCATTTGACATAACTGATTCATATGGAAGTGGCTCGGCAAGATCCCATGCAGAGTCAAAGCGTGATAGCCAGAATTCATATCCACCGGCTGTTTCATCATAGGTGTAAAATTCTATTTGCGTCGGATTTACTAATGCGCTTTTGGAAAGATTTGCTGACGTTATTATGACGCGGCTTCTTCCGTCATCAGCCTTCAGTATGTATATTTTTCTGTGATCTAAGATCGTGGAGGATGTCCTTACAGATAGTAAACCTTTTTCCATCATATCAAGCAGATAACTGCATCCTGAAATACTCTTTTTTCCTGCATCAGATGCTGCCATAGCATCCACCAGCTCGTTTGTATTTTTATAGTCTTTATCCACCAGGAAAGTTGCACCGAGAATGACTTTGGCTTCTTTATAACCGAGCTTCATGATCCATTCAAGTGTATTTGTGTTGTATGAAAAAGTGATGGCACATATGCTGTCATAACCGGAGAAAAGCTCTTTTGGCAGGAACTGAGTGTTTTCCTTGTATTCTACTCGTACACATTCCAGTTTGCCGGCATTCTCTGCTGCAGAAGAGAACATACTCATCTGGCCGTTCTTGTCTTCTGAATATGAAAATGAATCCTTTGCGTCTATGATATTATCGCTCATTTTGTAACCTCACTATATAAAAGTCTATAATATATCTTTGATTTATAGACATAATAGCACTACAAAGCGGGCTTGTCTATATATATACATATATTTATAGACATTATTGACAAAAGAGTCAGTATCATATATAACCTTATTTATCTGTTTTGCTTTTGAGCTTTCTGTCGATGAGACGAATGAATTCAGGAGGTACTGGTTATGAGAAAATTTGAAGGATACATGCACGGTGTGGACCTCGGCGGCTGGCTGTCGCAGAAGGATTCCGATACGAAGGAGTACATGGATACTTTTATCACAGAGGATGATTTCAGGCGGATAGCAGATATGGGGCTTGACCATGTGAGGATTCCGGTTGACTACACTACAATTGAGGACGAGGAAGATGCTAGGCCGATCGAGAACGGTTATAAGCATCTGGATGACGCAGTTTCCTGGTGCAGGAAGTACGGACTTCATATGATAGTCGACCTGCACAATACCCATGGATATACCTTTGATCCTTTGGTAAAGGACATGGACCGCTCCTACTTTTTCCATAATGAAAAGGAGCAGGAGAGGTTCTATGTGCTGTGGCAGAGGATTGTAAAGCGATACGCGAAGGATACAGACATTGTGGCATTTGAACTGCTGAATGAGGTGGTTCTGCCGGAGATTGCTGAGGACTGGAACAATATCGCTGATGAGGCGGTAAAAAGGATGCGTGAGATTGTTCCCGATGCATGGATCATCATAGGTGGCGTGAATTACAACAATGTGACTGATGTTCCGAAGCTTCATAAGCCGGCTGATGAGCATATCGTATTCAATTTCCATTGTTACGAGCCGCTTATTTTTACACATCAGAATGCGTACTGGGTTGAAAAGATGCCGCGCAATCTTCATGTGACATATCCGGATACCATTGCCAGTTACAGGAAGATAGGTGAAGATAATAATATCCCTATCGAAGCGCTTGGAGCCATGGGCGTATCAGCGGATGACCTTAAGGGAAAGCAGATTTTTGAAAGGCTTTTCGAATCGGCTATTGAGACGGCTGAGAAGTACAATGTGCCTCTGTACTGTGGTGAATACGGTGTCATTGACAATGCGCCAAAACCGGACACTCTCAGGTGGATCCAGGACATCACGTCAGTATTCGATGAGCATGGAATCGGGCGTGCATTATGGAACTACAAGGCAAAGGATTATGGTCTCGTTGACAGCGCATATGACGATATCAGGGATGAAATGGTAAAAGTCATGTAAGTGAAATGTGATGATCCTTATCCAGCCTGATCGTCTCATCTGAGATCTCTTCCACGAACTGACTGTTGTGGGAAGCGACAATGATGAGACGGTCAGGGCTTTTTAGATTGTGGATACATTCAAGAACGAATTTTTCACCGTCTTCATCAAGACCATTCAGGGGCTCATCGAGTATCAGGACATCTGGCTCCATCGCGAGAACAGCGGCAAGTGCGCATCTCTTTTTCTCTCCGCCACTCAGGTTGAACGGAGCACGGTGGCGCATGTCGGATAGAGAAAGTGCTTCAAGAAAATGCTCTGTTCTCTTATGGACTTCATCCTCCGGCAACTCCAGCTGGTAGAGTCCGAACGCGATTTCATCCTCAACACTCCTGGTGAAAAGCTGTGTCTCGGAATTCTGAAACAGATATCCAATGCGGCTGTGAAAAGCAACGGCATTTTTCTTATTATGCAGATATTTCTCAGTAATCTCAGTTCCATCAAAAATGTACTTACCCTTTGTTGGAAAGGAGAGTCCATTAAGAATCCTGAAAAGAGTAGACTTCCCACTGCCATTCGGGCCGGTGAGACAGTAGCATTCCCCGGCTGTAAGTTTTAGATTTATATTATCGAGAGCCAGTGTGCCATCGTTGTATTTATATGTTACGTTACTTAATTCAATCATTTTAAATTATCAGACAGGAGAACCGTCCCCCTGTCCCCCTTGGATGAAAAATGGGACAGGTCCTTTTTCATCTTTTTCAAAAACCCTCATGTTATTATGAAGAAAACAATCATTAACGGGATGATACATGCATACAGTATATCATAAACCGATAGCTTATGCCTTGTAAAATTCCTGTATGTACCGTTGAAGCATCTGCACTCCATAGCTTCCGTTGTCTCCTCTGACATTCGGGACGATTTGAGAAATACAGTTCCAAGTATTCCGCCTGCTGCCTGCATGCGTGATTTGTCCTGGCGATGAACAGATACAGCACGGAGAATATATGCCTCGTGGATCGTCTGACATAAGCGTGAGAGAATAGTCAGGAATCTGACAGTCATATCAAGTGTCATAGTGAAAACATCAGGTAGATGCAGCTGTGAAAATGAACCGGTGATCTCCTTCCAGCTCAGGTCTTCATTCATGATAGCAAGTATAAGAATCGAGACCAGAACCTTCATCGTGACTGTAAGCATGGTCCGCGGATTGCCTAGAAATACTGCCGGGAGCATGATGATCATTGTAAAAATGACCGGCAGCGGAAGTCGTTTCAGGACACGTGTCATGGAATGAGTCGGAAGAAAAGCCAGGTGCACCAGTTCGACAGCCAGTACGGTTATCACAAATATGGCATTCGAAGAGCAGGCACACAGAATGATAGCAAGAATTGAAACGAGCATACGAAGAACAGGAAGGACTTTTGAATCCTTCCTGTATCTGGTGTCATTATCTATTATTCCTGAAATAAGTCGTAAAATCCTGTCAGTCATACAGTCTCTGTCTCTTCACGTCTGCCGAGTACAGCGCCTATCAGCCTGAAAACTATGATAAGTACTGCGACACCGATTACTGCGCTTAGTATATATGCTGTCCAGTCAGGCAGTCCTTTGAGTGAATAATCCGGAAGCAGTGATTGCAATGAGAATCCATCTGCCATTCCCCTAGGTGTGTATCCGGCTCCTGTTGCAGCAATCTCGTCAGTTCCCCATTCACCCCAGGCTGTTCCCTCGGCGATAAGTCCGAGAGGGGTAGCAACGATCAGGGCACCTAGAAGAACTTTAAGAGAAAGGGAGACACCCGCCTCTTCTTTCTTTTCTGAGAAAAATCCCGGCGCAGCCTTCATCATGAAAGCAAGGATTGCAACCGTAAATACGACCTCAGCCAGTCCGAAGATTGTCAGATGTCCTGCCATCATTGCAGGTATTGAGACATTCAGACCGTAAGGGCAGTATAGCGCATTCCCGGCAGAATCCCTGAAGAGCATCGGCTGGATTCCGAATTCAACGGCGGCACAGAAGGCAGCAGCATTGATTCCTATATATGAGCCAGCTCCGGCGGCGACAAGATCCCTTTTCTTATTCGTCCCGAAGTGAGGGGATATCACATGAGCCACGGCATATCCTACGAACGGAAGCACAAAAGCCATGTTAAAGCAGTTGGCTCCAAAAGACAGGATTCCGCCATCACCGAATATGAGCGCCTGAAGTAGTAGTGCCACACTTACGGAAATACACGAAGCATAAGGCCCTAATAGGAGCGCTATCAGAGTTCCGCCAACAGCGTGTCCTGTCGTCCCTCCTGGGAGCGGGATATTAAACATCATCCCAAGAAATGAGAACGCTGCTCCGACGCCCATCATAGCGACCTTCTTCGGAGGGAGCTCCTTCTTTATCTTATTTACTGAGATGATCCAGGCAGGCACAACGGCGGCCGTCATCACGGCACAGGTCTGGGGACTCAGATAATTATCCGGGATATGCATGCTTTTCATAAGCTCAAAACCATATGATCATGATTTACCGGAATGTGGCTCTGAGCAATTTCCTTTCTTTAAATTTAATTGGACTTTTCTGCCGATAAAAGCTATCATTTATATTAAGAAAAATTATTGAAGGAGACAAGCCCCCACGGGGGTTATTTTTTGGAAAAATGAACCATACACATACACATGACCCCGAAGAGGTAAAGGCAATCGTAAACCGTCTGGCTAAGGCGGTCGGACACCTCGATTCAGTGAAGAGAATGGTAGAAGACGGAAAGGACTGTTCAGATGTGCTGATACAGCTCTCAGCAGTCAGATCTGAGATCAATAATGCAGGCAAGCTCATTTTAAAAGAGCATATGGAGCACTGCATTGTAGAGGCTGTGGAGCAGCATGATGACGAAGCCATCCAGAAGATGAACAAGGCAATTGACCAGTTTATGAAATAGGATTATGGGACAGACATTATATTTAGACTTAGGAACAGGAATAAGTGGTGATATGACTGCCGCAGCTCTAATAGACTTAGGTGGAGACCAGTCATTATTGAAGAAGGGACTCGACAGTATGACCGTCGGTGGGTTCAAGACAGAAATTACAAGGGTGAAAAAGTCAGGAATCGACTGCTGTGATTTCAATGTGATCCCTGACAGTGAGCACGATGGTCATGACCATGACATGAATTATCTGTATGGTCCGGAAGAGACTCAGGAACATCATGCTCATCACCATCATCATGAGCACCGTAGCTATCAGGATATCAAAGAGATAATCGACAAGGCTGACATTACAGATGGTGCGGGAAAGCTGGCACATAAGATTTTTCTTATATTAGCAGAAGCAGAGTCGAAGGCTCATGCAGTACCTGTTGATGAGGTGCATTTCCATGAGGTGGGTGCAGTAGATTCGATAGTAGATATACTTTCAATCGCAGTACTTTTTGATTCACTTGATATAAGTGATGTAATCATCCCACAGATCACAGAGGGTACAGGTCATGTCAGATGTCAGCACGGTGTGATACCTGTCCCGGTGCCAGCTGTTGTAAATATCGCAGAGAAATATGCCCTGCCGCTTCATATAGCACAGGACAGAGCTGGAGAGCTTGTGACTCCTACAGGGGCAGCTTTTGCAGCGGCTGTGAAGACGAGTGAAGAACTGCCTGAGAAGTTCCATATCAAAAAGTGCGGACTTGGAGCAGGCAAGAGAGAATATGAGATTCCTGGAATCGTGCGTGCTATGCTCATAGAGGAAGCCTGAATGATACTAGTACTGTCAGGAAAATATCAGGGAGAAGAGGCTTTTGCAAAAGAGCATTTTCCAGAGAAAAGTATTTCGACTAAGAATGTCGATGAGTATGATTTTTCAATCGAAGATGATATAGACAAAGCGGCAACAGATATGGCAGGACGTGTAATGAAAGATAACAGTGATGTAATCCTGTGTCATATCGTGGGCTGTGGTGTTGTGCCTATTGACGAACGCCAGAGGTACCATGCAGAGCTGGTCGGGCGCACCTCATGTATCCTTGCAAAAGAAGCAGAGGAAGTCTGGGTTGTAAGAGCCGGGATTGGACAGAGAATCAAATAAAAAAGGACATCCGCTTTTTTGACGGATGTCCCTTTCTTTTTGTAATAGATTCTGTTGTTTACTGCTTTTCAGTATAAGGAACTACAGCACCCTTATATGTATCGTTGATGTATTTTACGATAGCATCTGAATGAAGAGCATCTGTAAGAGCCTTGATCTTCGGAGAAGACTGGTTGCCGTCCTTTACAGCGATTATATTTACGTACTGCTGGATTGCATCACCATCGGCAGACTCTGTTGCAAGAGCATCGTTCTTCACATTGAGACCGGCCTCAAGGGCGTAGTTACCATTGATGACAGCGTATGCAACAGACTTCAGCTGCTTTGGAACCTGAGCAGCCTCAACCTCAACGAGTTTCAGGTTGTGAGGATTCTTTTCAATATCATTTACAGTAGCTGTGACACCTACACCATCCTTAAGGGTGATGAGCTTTTCCTGCTGAAGGAGCAGAAGGGCACGTGCCTCATTTGTGGTATCGTTCGGGATTGCGATAGAATCGCCGTCAGCGATGTCATCAAGACTCTTCTTGGTTCCGCCATAGATACCGAATGGCTCATAATGAATACGGCCATTGTCAGCAATTACGAGATGTGTTCCTTTTTCTTTGTTGAATGAATCCAGATAATTGACATGCTGGAAATAGTTGGCATCGAATTCGCCTGACCCAACAACATTGTTTGGCTGTACATAGTCATCGAATACCGTAACCTGAAGGTCATATCCTTCATCTTTAAGAATCGACTTTGCCTGCTCGAGAATCTCTGAGTGAGGAGTCTGGCTGGCTGCAACCTTGATTACATTGTCGCCGTCAGCAGCCTTTGCTGATGAGCTTGATGTAGCAGAAGATGAGGCAGCCTGTGAAGAGCCGCATCCTGCAAGTACTCCGATTGCAAGAGCTGATGTGAGCAGTAGTGTTAGTATGTTCTTTTTCATAAATCTTTTTCCTCCTTGTGTTATGAAAATTATCTTTTTCTCTTGTCAAGCCTGTTTCCGATGACAGTTCCGATAACCTGGAAGAGCTGTACAAGAAGAATAAGCAGTATAACGGTTGTAATAAGGATATTTCCCTGCCAGCGGTAATATCCGTATCTGATGGCGATATCACCGAGACCACCGCCACCAAGAGTTCCGGCCATTGCGGAATATCCGAGTATAGTAGCGATAGTGATCGTAGCTCCTGATATCAGTGAGACCTTTGCTTCGCTGAGCATTACTTTCCAGACTATCTGGAAATTGCTCGATCCCATCGACTGGGCGGCTTCGATCACGCCTTTGTCAACCTCATTTAAGGACGATTCAACCATTCTGGCGATTAGCGGTGCGGCTGAAATCGTAAGAGGTACGATCATTGCTGTAGGTCCGTATGTCTTTCCGACTATCACCTGAGTGATAGGAATTACTACGATCAGCATTATAAGGAAAGGTATCGAACGCATGATATTGGCCAGTATGTCAAGAATCCTGAACACCACAGTGTTCGGATGTATTCCATCCTTATTCGTGACCGTGAGTCCTATTCCCCAAGGGAGACCGATGACATATCCGATCAGAGTTGATATGATCGTCATGTAGAGGGTCTCACCGATACCTTTTATTATCATCTGAATCTCTGTTGCGCTCATATTATCTGCCTCCTTTCGCAACGTCATCGTCTGTTGTGAGTTCATCAACAGCGAGTCCGTGTTCCTTGAGGTAGGAAATCTGATTGTCTGAGAGCTTAGGATCGTCAGACAGGCCAAGTATCATTTCGCCTCTTGCGGTACCATTTACATCCTTGGTGTCAGCTTTCAGTATATTGACCGGCTTGCCAAAATGCAGGACCATGTTGGCAATGACAGGTTCGTACGACGAATTCTGCTGGTATACGATCCTGATTCTTCTTGATTCATGAAGAGCCTTGACTTCTTTGGCAGAAGCAGCCTCTTCCCACTGGTCAGGATCCTTACCCTCGATGACAAGTCTTCTTGCGGCCTTTGACTTCGGATGGGTAAAGATATCCTCTACAAGTCCCCGCTCTACGATCTCACCCTTTTCTACTATAGCGACATTGTGACAGATCTCTCTGACCACGCTCATTGAGTGGGTGATGATGATGATCGTGATCCCGGTCTCCTGGTTTATCTTCTTAAGTAGAGCCAGAATCTGCTGCGTCGTCTGCGGGTCGAGTGCACTTGTTGCTTCATCACAGAGCAGTATCTTCGGATCGCTTGCAAGGGCTCTTGCGATAGCGACTCTCTGACACTGACCTCCTGACAGCTGTGCAGGATATGATGAAGCCTTCTCGGCAAGACCAACGGTCTCCAGCAGGTTCATAGCCTTCTTCTTCGCCTTAGCCTTCGACATCCCATGGATAGTCAGTGGAAAAATGACGTTGTCAATAACTGTGCTCTGCATCAGCAGATTGAAATTCTGAAAGATCATTCCGATATCGGAACGAAGAGCACGAAGTTCTTTCTCTGAAAGCTTCCCAAGTTCATGACCTTCGACTGTCACGGTTCCGCTTGTCGGTTTCTCAAGATAGTTCAGGCATCGTACAAGAGTAGACTTGCCGGCACCCGACATACCTATGATGCCATATACATCTCCTTCTTCAATTGAAAGGTCGATGTCCTTAAGGGCCTCCACCGTGGCATCCTTCGTTACGAAGGTTCGGGAGAGACCCTTCACTTCAATAATAGCCATTTGTTCTCTCTTTCCGGAAACTGTCTTCAACGTTTCATTAGATTCTAACAGTTTTCTGATATTTGTCCAATTGCTAATTCCTATTACCAGCTATCAACCACATTGATAGCCAGAACGCAATCGCATAGACATATTAGCAGAATTATGCTACACTTTCAATGCTTTTATTTTTTAAAGGATTTTTTATGACACATGAATACGAAGAAATGGGTTTTGCAAAAATAGATACTGACCGGAAAGAGCGGACAGGTTTTCCTGAGGTTGTTTTCTGCGAAGGAAAGCAGGATGATTTTCTTGTAGAGATATATAAGAAGCTTGTAGAAAAAGAAGGTCAGGCCTTCGGTACGAGGGCAACGCAGCATCAGTACGAGATTGTAAAAGAGGCTATTCCTGAGGCTGAATATGACCCTACCGGAAGGATTTTGAAGGTTGCTCCGAAGGATCCGGTTGAAAAAATCGGACTCATCGCTGTATGTACCGCTGGTACTGCAGATATTCCGGTTGCTGAGGAAGCTGCCCAGACTGCCGAGTATTTCGGTGGAAATGTTGAGCGGATATATGATGTGGGAGTCAGTGGGATTCACAGACTTTTATCAAAGACCGATGCAATCCAGAAGGCTAACTGCGTGATCTGCATAGCAGGAATGGAAGGCGCGCTGGCAAGCGTGATAGGTGGGCTGGTATCCAATCCTGTGATTGCAGTTCCAACGTCGGTCGGCTACGGAGCAAGCTTTCACGGAGTATCGGCGCTGCTTACCATGATCAATACCTGTGCCAATGGAGTCTCAGTTGTAAATATTGACAATGGTTATGGAGCTGGATATATAGCGACACAGATCAACAGACTGGCGGAGAGAGGTAAGAGGTGCCAAGCGTGAGGTAAGAGATGTCATGGCGTCAGAGGATTATAGAAAAAAATATAATAAGATCAGGAATGGGATTCCACAGGAAGTCAGGGATAGAAAATCAGCGGCAATAGTCGGGAAAATCAGACAGAACTGGAGCCGCTTCGATTCATATGATAGAGATTTTCTCTGCTATTATCCGCTTGGAAGTGAACCGGATCTGAGGCCGTTATGTGACTGGATCCTTCATAATGACTGGAATCTGTATTTTCCGGTGACAGAAAAGGACGGGATTCATTTCTACAGAGTAAATGATCTGGATGGTTTTGCGAAAGGTACCTTCGGAGTCATGGAGCCTGTAGACAGGTCTGTAGAGTACAAGGGAGAGCACGGAGTGTCATTCACACCGGGACTCGTATTCGACAGGCAGATGCACCGCATCGGATATGGCGGAGGTTACTACGACAGATTTTATGCGGCGCATCCTGATATTTGCAGAATCGGGATCTGCTTTTCGGAATGTCAGACGGAGGCAATACCTTATTATGAGTGGGATAAGCCGATGGATATGATATTTACAGACATTGAACAGGAGGCGCTTTGAATGAAGAAGCCACTAATACATCTGATCACGAACTATGTGACGGTAAATGATGTCGTAAATTCGAAGACAAAGGCACTCGCATATCTGAAAGGACTTCTCACACAATGAATATTGGAAAAAAGATAGCTCATCTCAAGGAACGCATAGCGCTCGACAAAAAGACTTTCATCATGTATTCAATTCTCAGAGGTCTGGTGATCCTTACCGCCATCAGATGTCTGTTTCAGGCAAATTTTGAAGGATTTGCACTCTGTGTATTATCGCTGATACTTTTCCTGGCGCCATCCTTTGTAGAGGAGAAGCTGAAGATTGATCTGCCGCCTGTTTTTGAATGCATCATATACGGCTTCATCTTCGCAGCAGAGATACTTGGTGAGGTGAACCGCTATTATACGAGGATTCCGGGATGGGACACGATGCTTCATACCCTGAATGGATTCCTCTGTGCAGCAATTGGATTTTCGATGGTAGATATCCTCAATAGGAAAAGTAAGAATATCAATCTGTCGCCTTTCTATCTGGCAATGGTAGGATTCTGCTTCTCAATGACAGTCGGAGTAATATGGGAGTTCTTTGAATACACGATGGACAGTCTCTTTTTCCTTGACATGCAGAAGGACTTCATTGTGACAAAGATCGGTTCCGTGACACTCGACAAGACCGGGACGCAGACTCCTGTATTGATAGATCATATCAAAAAAACTGTGATATTCACATCGACAGGGAAGAAGTACACGATAAACGGCGGTTATCTCGATATCGGTATTAATGATACGATGAAGGATCTGCTTGTAAACTGTGTAGGTGCACTGGGATTCTCGGCATTCGGATATATTTATGAGAAGACCAAATCACTGTCGAAGAAGGACAGAAGCAGGGCTGCCAATCTGGCTGGTGATCTGATGGTGACAACTCTGTCAGATGAGGATCTGAGACGGCAAGAAGAGAAAATACGGGAAAAACAGACACAGATAGCAGAGGAGAGGCAGCGCAGGAGGCTTGAGAGAGAAAAGAAATGAAGCAGTACAGGAATTATATATTTGACCTTTACGGAACTCTTATTGATATTGAGACAGATGAAAGCAGTCCCACACTATGGAAAAAGATGGCAGGACTGTATTCCGTATATGGAGCTGATTACACCTTTAATAAGCTCAGAGCCGGATATGCTGAAATGGTAGTAGAAGAGGAAAGAAGGCTCGGCGAAGAAACAGGATATAGTTATCCTGAGATAAAGCTGGAAAAGGTATTTGCAAGGCTCTATATTGAGGCAGAAAAAAGGCATGAGTCAGATCTGGTTTTTAATGATTGTGACAATCCGGAGCAATTTATGAAAACAGATTTCATCTGCTTTATTTCCAATGCTTTCAGAGTGATGTCTCGTAAAAAATGCCGTTTATATACTTATACTAAGAAGGTTCTTGATACACTTAAGGGAAGAGGCTGCGGGATTTATCTTCTTTCCAATGCACAACGTATCTTTACAATGCCTGAGATAGAGCAGACCGGTATAGCACCATATTTTAATAAGATCTATATTTCTTCAGACTTCGGTGCGAGAAAACCAGAGCCTGCATTCATGCAGAAGCTCCTGTCAGACAGTGGCCTGAAGACAGAGGACTGCGTAATGGTCGGAAATGACTACGATTCCGATATAGGAATCGCAGCAGCAGTCGGAATGGACAGCATATTCTTAAATACTTTTAACCTCTCAGAACAGGAACGGATCAGCCGCCTTGAGGTAATGCGAAAGCGGGTCGGAAAACCTGCTTATACTCCTGTACTTACTGTAGAGGATGGGGATATAGGTGAGATTCTGAAATCAGAATGAGGCTGTTGTCTTCATGGACGGAGATAAAGGGCACCAGGTCATTTACAAGTAATCGTCATATATTTGAAAATCTGTTCGACTTATGGTAAAGTATTTAGGCTTACATGAGTCGGACTTTTTTATTGGAGAAATATATGACGATTGAAGAAATATGCAGAGCTGCATATGAAAATAAGTATGTGACGGCAAAGCTCGGGACAACAGAGAAAGATGATCTGATAGATCGCGCTGCGGATGATCTGGTAAAAAATACAGATGAAATACTAAAAGCCAATGATATAGATATGAAGAATGGCGCAGGGCGAGGCATGGCTAAGGGGCTTCTTGACAGGCTGCATCTGACTGCTGAGCGAATAAAGGGAGTAGCTGATGGCATGAGACAGGTTGCCGATCTTCCTGATCCAGTAGGTGAGGTCACGAAGATGTGGAAGCGTCCGAATGGCCTCATGATCGGACAGAAGAAGGTGCCTATGGGAGTCATAGGAGTCATATACGAGGCCAGGCCAAATGTGACAGCTGATGTATTTTCCTTGTGCTTTAAGACTGGTAATACCGTGATTCTTCGTGGTGGTTCAGCAGCTGCAAATACGAATAAGGCAATAGTCGATTCTCTGCATGAGTCGCTTCAGGCAGCGGGCCTTCCTGATGAGTGTGTGCTCTATATCGAGGACACTTCTCATGAATCAGTGAATGAATTCATGAAGATGGACAAATATGTGGATCTGCTGATCCCTCGTGGCGGAGCCGGTCTTATCAGAAGTGTCGTGGAGAATTCCACGATTCCTGTGATAGAGACAGGGACAGGCAACTGCCATATCTATGTGGATGAATATGCAGACATAGATATGGCTCTTCGTATCACAGACAATGCGAAGACCCAGAGAATCGGAGTCTGCAACGCGGCTGAGTCTCTTGTAGTTCATGAAAAAATAGCTCCGGTATTTCTTCCGAAGCTCGCTGAACTATTTAAAGGACGCGTGTCACTTTTTGCAGACGAGCAGGCAAGAAAGTATCTCGCTGATTCGTATGAAGCTACAGATGAGGACTTCGGCAGGGAATACCTTGACTACAAAATGTCTGTAAAGACTGTAGCAGATATTGATGAGGCAATCCGTCATATCAATCACTACAATACAGGCCATTCAGAGGCAATCATTACTGAGAACTATACGAATGCGCAGAAGTTCCTCGATGAGATTGATGCAGCCTGTGTGTATGTGAATGCATCGACGAGGTTTACAGATGGCAATGAATTCGGTTTCGGAGCAGAAATTGGCATCAGTACTCAGAAGCTGCATGCGAGAGGACCGATGGGACTCGACGCGCTGCTCTCGAGCAAATATATAATATATGGAAATGGACAGATCAGAGAGTAATATCTCTTTTAGTAGAAAATATATGAGTGAATTTGAATACAAAGGTTCTCTCTCGGCCGTCACGACCGATATCCCAGTTACAGAGCCCCAGAGACAGTACTACTTTATGGGTAAAGTGAAGGAAATAGTTGGTGAGAAAACAAGAGACCTGGGAAGGCCTCTTACTTTTCATGTGACGACATTCGGATGTCAGATGAATGCCAGGGATTCTGAGAAGCTTCGCGGAATCCTCTTAAAATGCGGATATACAGAGAAGGATGATGAAGATGCAGACCTTGTGCTCTACAATACCTGTACAGTCAGGGAGAATGCTGATAATAAGGTCTTCGGCAGACTCGGAGTCCTTCATGGATATAAGAAGAAAAACAAGGAGATGCTAATCGGCCTCTGTGGCTGCATGGCTCAGGAGTCACCTGTCATAGAGAAGATCAGGAAGAGCTATCCGTTTGTCGATATGGTCTTCGGCACGCATAATGTCTATATGCTTGCCGAGATCCTCTACGAGAGGCTTACTGAGGATAAGAAGATTGTTGATGTAAGGGATAAGGCAGACCAGATAGTAGAGAATCTGCCGCTTGAGAGAAAGTACTCATTCAAGTCCGGAATCAATATCATGTTTGGCTGTGACAATTTCTGCAGTTACTGCATCGTGCCATATGTCAGAGGACGTGAGAGAAGCCGTGAGCCGGAAGCCATTATTGATGAGATAAAGAGACTCGTGGCCGATGGTGTGATAGAGGTAATGCTCCTCGGACAGAATGTCAATTCATATGGCAAGGGACTTGATGAGCAGATCAGCTTTGCAGATCTCCTCCGCAGGGTAAATGAGATTGACGGGCTTAAGAGAATCCGTTTCATGACATCACACCCGAAGGACCTGTCAGATGATCTGATAGATGCGATGGCAGAATGTGATAAGGTATGCAATCACCTGCATCTGCCACTTCAGTCAGGAAGTGACAGAATCCTAAAGGACATGAACCGTCATTATACTAAGGAGAAGTACCTTACTCTAGTTGATAAGATAAGGAACAGGATCCCTGATATCGCCCTGACAACAGATATTATTGTGGGGTATCCGGGTGAGACAGAGGGAGACTTCGAAGAGACGATGGATGTCGTGAAGCGTGTACAGTACGACTCAGCATTTACTTTTATCTATTCGAAGAGAAGCGGGACACCAGCAGCAAGACGCGATGACCAGATACCTGAGGAAGTGATAAAGGACAGATTTGACAGACTCCTTGCAGAGGTCAGAAGTGACGGTGAGAAGAAGGCACAGGCACTTACGGGACAGACTCTTCCGGTTCTTGTCGAAGAAGTAAATAAGCAGGATAAATCACTTGTTACCGGACGTCTCACGAATAACAGCGTAGTGCATCTGCCGGGTGATGAGTCACTGATAGGCCAGATAGTGGATGTGAAGTTAAGAGAGTGTAAGGGGTTCTATTATTTAGGGGATAGGATTTAGGGAATAGGGGATAGTGCTAATCCCTTTAACAAGGAGACTACATGATTTCATTCATCGACGGCTACATAGAAGAAGTTTATGACGGAATGATAGTCATAGACCATGATGGTATGGGATTTGAAATGGCCATGTCTGGGAATTCTATTTCAAAGCTTCCGACAGACCACAGTCAGGTCCGTATCTATACGCTTCTTAATTTTAATGAGAATACAGGACTCAGTCTCTATGGCTTTTATGACAGGGAGGAGCGGGATTTCTTTACGCTTCTTACAAGCGTATCAAAGGTCGGGCCGAAGGCTGCCATGGGCGTGCTTTCTGTCATGACACCTGATGAGCTGCGTCTGTCGGTCATTGCAGGAGATTCGAAGTCTATATCAAAGGCTCCCGGAGTAGGAACCAAGATGGCGGACAGGATCATTCTCGAACTCAAGGACAAGATTGATGTGACAGATCTTGCAACAGGCGATGACAGTGGAAGTGAGGCTGTTGAGCTCACGCAGTCATCTGTGAAGAATGATGTGCTGATTGCTCTTACCGGTATGGGATTTGCTGGCCGTGATGTGCTTTCTGCAATTGAAAAAATCGACGGATCCGAAGATATGGATCTTGATACACTGCTTGGAGAGACGCTTCGGGTATTAGGGAGTAAGTGATGGAGAGAAGAGTTATCACAACTGAAAAGCAGGCTGAAGATATCAAGCCTGAGAATTCGCTCCGTCCGAAGTATCTCTCTGAATATATCGGACAGGCAAAAATAAAGAAGAGCCTCGGTATCTATATACAGGCTGCAAAGGACAGGGGAGAACCGCTTGACCATGTGTTGTTCTATGGCCCTCCTGGACTTGGAAAGACCACTCTTTCAGGTATTATAGCCAATGAGATGGGAGTACACGTCAAAATCACTTCAGGACCTGCAATAGCGACTCCTGGTGATATGGCAGCAATCATCATGGGACTTAAGGAAAATGATATCCTTTTTATTGATGAGATACACCGTCTTAACAGACAGGTGGAAGAGGTGCTCTATCCTGCAATGGAAGATTTCGCTATAGATATTATGATAGGGAAAGGTCCGACAGCAAAGTCAACTCGTATCTCTGTACCTCATTTTACTCTTGTCGGTGCTACAACAAGAGCCGGACTCCTGTCTGCTCCGCTGCGTGACAGGTTCGGAGTCATTTTTCACATGGAGTATTATAGTCCAGAAGAGCTGCAGACTATAATCCTTGCTTCAGCAAAGAAGCTGGATGTAGAGATAGATGAGAATGGTGCATACGAGATGGCAAAACGATCCCGTGGCACGCCTCGTCTTGCAAACAGACTCTTAAGAAGAGTGCGTGATATAGCCCAGGTACGTTTCGATGGAGTTATTACGGAAGACGTCGCAGCGAAGAGCCTGGATCTTCTCGAGGTAGATTCGATGGGTCTCGACAAGACAGACAGAAAAATCCTGCTTGCGATCCGTGATGCGTTCGACGGCGGCCCGGTCGGCCTTGAGACACTCTCAGCATATGTCGGCGAAGACAAGGGTACGATCGAAGACGTGACAGAGCCATATCTGGTCCAGACAGGTCTCATCGTCCGCACCCCGAAGGGAAGAGTGCTGACTGAGAAGGCAAAGGACCATCTGAAAAATAAGTTGTAATATTTCCGAAATATCTTTATAATAGGGAGTAGTTTATTTTTACCTGTGAAGGAGACAGAGAATGTCTGCGAAAAAGAGTACGACAGTAGTAATTGGCGGCAGAGTATATACCCTGAGCGGATTTGAGGATGAGGATTATCTGCAGCGCGTAGCCACATATATAAATAGCAAGCTGGACGAGTTCACCAAGATGGATTCATACCGCAAGTCCAATGCAGATCAGAAGGCGCTTGTACTGGAACTGAATATAGCTGATGATTATTTCAAGATGAAGGAGAAGGCATCAGATCTCGAGACTCAGGTCTCACAGAAGGACAAGGAGCTCTATGACCTCAAGCATCAGCTGATCACGAATCAGGTAGACAAAGAGGATCTGTCAGAGCGTGAAGAGGCTCTGCAGAAGGAGAATCAGGAGCTAAAGGCCATAAAGGAGAAGCTCGAAGCCTCACTTGCGGACGCACTCCTGGGACCAGTCAGTGAAGACGAAGACGAAGAGAAAGCTGACAAAAAGAAAAAGTAATTATGAAAAGAAAACTGGAAGTTCTTGCTCCGGCAGGTGACCTTGAGACACTTCGAACAGCGGTCATTGCGGGAGCAGATGCAGTATATTTTGGAGGAGAGGCATTCGGGGCACGTGCATATGCCGCGAATTTTTCATTTAATGATGCCGAAAAGGGCATTTCTTTTGCACATTCAAGAGGAGCCAGGACATATCTCACAGTCAATACCCTGCTTAAGAGTCTGGAAATAGAAAAAAAAGTCTATTCATATCTCAAGGATTACTATAATGCAGGAATAGATGCAGTTCTGGTGCAGGATATCGGACTCATGCAGCTGATCCGTGCATATTTTCCTGAATTACATCTGCATATTTCGACTCAGGCAAATGTGACATCGGAGTATGGTGCTTTATTTTTTAAAAACCTGGGAGCATCCCGGGTGGTGCTTGCACGTGAGCTTTCCCTGAAAGAGATAAAACAGATTCATGATACTGTGGATATAGAGCTGGAATGCTTTGCACATGGCGCCCTATGCGTGTCGTATTCAGGACAGTGCCTTATGAGCTCAATGATCGGCGGCAGGAGCGGCAACAGAGGCAGATGTGCCCAGCCATGCAGAAAATGCTATGAGCTCCTGGATTCAGATAAGAAAAAAAGGAATCTGCCAGGTAAATATCCTATCAGCATGAAGGACCTATGTACAATAGAGGACGTGCAGGCTTTATATGATGCGGGCGCATCGTCTCTCAAGATCGAAGGCCGCATGAAGTCTAAGGAATATGTGGCTTCAGTTGTCTCGGCATACAGGATGGCAGCAGATCAGGTAATGGCAGGAGAAAAGACATATGATCCCGGGTCACTAAAGAGTGCTGTTCTTGGTGCCGGCACCCGTGGCGGAAGTACAGATGGATATCTGCGCAGACATAATGGATCTGATATGATAAGCTTGGTCGATTCATCTTTTTCATCTGATGGTCCGACATCAATACTGACATCTGAAAATAAGGTAAGGGCAGCCGCGCACTTTACGGCAAGGGTCGGAGAGAAGCTGTCTATTACAATTTCTGATGGAGAGAAAGAGACAACGGCACAGGGCCCTGTAGTAGAAAAAGCAAAAAAGCCCAGGGATGTCGCTTCTGAAGTAAAGGATAAAATAGTAAAGACCGGTGATGAAAGAATTGAAATCACAGATGTGTCAGTCGATGCTGACGCTGATTCTTTTATCCCTATGAGTCTTGTGAAGAGCCTGAGACGTGAAGCTGTACAGAGTTTCCTGGGTGGAATTACGGTTTTAAGAGACGAGCCGCTTCCGTTTGAACCATTCAGATCCAATAAGCATGATATGATAACGGGACAGCCTATGCTTGTGACATGCATGACGCAGGAGCAGTTAAGAACCGTAGCTGGACAGCTCTCTGCAAATGACATCATAGGAATTGACTATGATCTGTATTCCCTTATGGATGTGGATGCCCTGAAGCAGATTGATCAGAATAAATATCTGTGTCTTCCGGAAATTTTTAGAAGCGACAGGATGCCTGAGATCGATGAGATGATTTTTGACGGCTTTATCATTTCATCATATGATGAGATAGAATATGTGCATGAGAAATATCCATCCATTCCTTGTATCTATGACTACAGGCTATATTCGTGGTCAGACAGAAGCAGGGCAGAGCTTTTATCTTTTGGAGCAGAATATATTTCTGCATCAGTAGAACTGAATGAGAAGGAACTGGCTCATCTGGATAATAGCAGTTCGTTTATCTGTGTCTATGGCAGGACACCTGTCATGTATATGGCCAACTGCTCTCATAAGAACAGTGTGGGATGCGATAAGCGCAGAGAAGTGCTATACTTGAAGGACGAGAGAAAGGCTGACTTCCCTGTCATGAATCTCTGCAGCAGCTGTACCAATGTGGTATACAACAGTCTGCCGACATCGCTTCTTCCTTTTACAGGACAGATTAGTGATATGGGATTTGCCGGGTGGCGGTTTGACTTTACGATAGAGAATGCAGATGAAGTATCAGAGGTTCTGAATACTTTTAAAAGAAATATCAGTGAGAATGGGGCGGATGACGTCAGTTGCCATGTGACCCGTGGACATTTTCACAGAGGAGTGTCATAGTGATTCATCTGATCACAGAGGTCTCAAGACTGACCTTTATCATCATATTCGCAATTTTTACCTATGACTGCTTTGCAGCGCTTCGGGTTGAACGACGCGGAGAAGATTCTACAAAGCTGTACAGCAGGCAGAAGGCAATGATTTATCTGTTCCTGATCAATGGTAATCTGCTCCTGTTCCTGAACACCGAGGAGCCGAAGATATTCATCATGATGCTGGCAGAGATCATTTTTACAGTGATTGCGACTATCATCTACAACAAGATATATGAGAGTGCGAGCAAGGCAGTAGTGAACAACATGTGCATGCTTCTGTCAATCGGATTTATCATGCTGACCCGTCTGGATCAGGCCAAGGCCCTGAAACAGCTGCTCTTTGCATGTATCGCTCTTATTATCACGTGCTTTATTCCGCTTTTCCTTGGCAATGTAAGGCTGATCAAGGGACTGAAGCTGTTTTATATAGTGGCGGGTATTCTGCTGCTTGGAATTGTTGCAGTAGCAGGTGGCACTACCTACGGAGCAAAGATCAATATAAGTGTAGGTGGCCTTGCAATTCAGCCATCTGAATTTGTAAAGATTCTGATGGTCCTTTTCATTGCATGCATGCTTTACAAGGATGTGTCGAGAAAACAGGTATTTACAACAGTTATTCTGTGCTGTATCCTGATCCTTATCCTTGCATATTCAAGAGACCTGGGGAATGCAATGATCTTTTTCCTTACAATGCTTGTCATGATATATGCGGCAACACAGAAGCCGGTATATCTGCTGGGCGGAGCAGGACTTTTTGCAATAGCGGCCTTTATCGGTTATTTTGCCTTTGCCCATGTGAGGACAAGAGTCATAGCATGGAAGGATCCTATCGCAGTTGTTGACGGGGCAGGATATCAGATCAGCCAGTCGCTCTTTGCCATTGGCTCAGGTGGGTGGTTCGGTACAGGACTGTATCAGGGGATGCCGAAGAGGATTCCTGTGGTTACTACGGACTTTATATTTTCTGCAATATCAGAAGAGCTTGGAGGACTGTTTGCCCTGTGCCTGATCTTTATCTGTATTGCGAATTTCATGATGTTTTTCAATATAGCTCTCACCATAAAGAACAGATTCTATAAGATAATAGCTATAGGACTCGGGGCACTTTATGCCTCACAGGCCTTTACTACCCTTGGCGGAGTCACGAAGTTCATTCCGTCGACTGGTGTCACACTTCCTCTGATCAGCTACGGAGGAAGCTCGCTGATGGCCACAATGCTAATGTTTGCAATGGTTGAAGGACTATATCAGTACAGGGGAGAAAAGGAAGAAACTTATGAGACAGAGACGAGATATACAAGACAGGACAGAAGAGCCTGAACAGAAGAATAAAAAGCATCATTCGTTGAATGTTGAGGCGAGTGTTATTACATATGTTTTTCTGGCACTATTTCTGTGTCTGATTGCATATTTCATTTACTTCATGGCTTTTAAAAGCGAGGATTTTATAAATAATCCCGCCAACCCTCGTGTGAAGGGTTTCGAGAAGCTTGTGGTACGTGGAGAGATAAAGGCGGCTGATGGTACGGTCCTTGCAAGAACTGTGACCAGCAATGGCAAGGAAGTCCGTGAATATCCGAAGGGAAGAGAATATGCCCATGTGGTCGGATTCAATTCAAATGGAATGAGTGGCATAGAGTCAGACAAGAGCTTCTATATGCTGAGATCGCATGCATTTATCCTTGAGAGGGTAATGAACGATCTGAGGGATCAGAAGAATCCCGGCGACAATTTGGTGACATCTCTTGATACGAAGCTGCAGGATGTGGCATACAATGGAATGGGAAGCTATAGAGGTGCAGCAGTTGCGATTGACTGTGAGACAGGAGGCATTCTGGCAATGGTTTCAAAGCCGGATTTTGATCCGAATACAGTTGATGCCAACTGGAAAAGCCTGTCATCAAGTGAGGATTCGGCACTTCTGAACCGTGCGACGCAGGGTCTATATCCGCCAGGGTCTACCTTTAAGATAATCACAGCGCTGTCGTATCTGAAGAATGGCGGCAAGCTGACTGATACATTTGACTGCAATGGTTCATATACTCAGGACGGATATACTATTCACTGCTATGGTGGTGAAGTACATGGCAGGCAGACATTCAGGCAGGCATTTGGCAATTCATGCAATGTCGCTTTTTCACAGGTCGGACTGTCACTCCCGAAAGGCGCACTGAAGAACACTGCTAATGAGTTCTATTTCAATAAGAGAATTCCTGCTGATTTTTCCAATGTGAATAAGAGTCAGTTCACGCTGAAGAGTTCAGACAACGACGCAATGGTCATGCAGACATCCATCGGTCAGGGCAATACTCTGGTGACGCCTCTTCATATGGCACTCATCTGTGAGGCAGTCTGCAATGACGGAATCATGAAGACACCTTTCCTAGTTGATCATATAGAAAATGACGGTGGAAGCCTCGTGAGAAATCATATAGATTCTGAACAGAGACTCTGTACCGCAAGCGAAGCCAGGACGCTTCGCCGTCTCATGAGATATGTGGTGACGGATGGTACTGGAAGAGTCGTGAATTCTTCTGCCTATACTGCATATGGAAAGACAGGTACAGCAGAGTTTTCGTCCAACAAGAACGAAGCCCATTCATGGTTTGTCGGATTTGCAAAAAAAGGCGAGAAAAAAATCGCTGTAGCTGTTATAATGGAAGGAGCAGGTGCAGGTTCTTCACATGCTGCACCACTGGCACGTAGTTTGTTTGAGACGTATTTGCGATGATACTTTGGATAATACTTACAATAGTTTTTATTATCATAGCTCTGCTGGCCTACTTCCTTTTTATCCCGATTGCCTTCTATGCCAGAGGCGATTTTGATGAGAAATCATTCAGGGTAGTGCTCCATGATCCGCTGAGATTTATCAGTCTGCGGTTTGACACTTCTCTGGATGAGAAGTTTTCACTCCGGCTGTTTTATTTTTTTAAAACAGGCAGGAAGAAAAAGGGTGATGAAGAGCAGAAGGATAAAAAGAAAAAAAAGGATACAGGGGATGGGACAAAGGAAAAAGGAAAAAAGAAGGGCGGACTTAAGAACTTTGTGAAAAAAAGGCTTGGAGTCATTATAAAGAGTATTTTTGCTTTCCTTAAGAGATGCAGAATTCATGTAAGTAACTGCGATATTTCTTTTTCAACAGGAGAGCCGGACTCATCTGCACTCATCTATGGCGGTATAGCATCCCTTCCATTCATGTACGGGAAGAAGACACATGTAGATGTGGATCTGATGAGTGATGATCCTTTCGTCAGGGGACATCTGAAAATCAGTGGTTCTATTTTTATCTGTATTCTGTTATACTATGTAATAAAGATTGTGGTGACAAAAGGAGAATGATCATGACAAGAGATACGTTCAATAATACAGTGAGTTCCCTGTTTGAAGGACTCGACAAGAATTTTTCCACAAAGCAGGTAATAGGCGATCCGGTTCAGGTCGGCGAGACAACGATCATCCCTATAATTGATCTGTCATTTGGTATGATAAGCGGGGCATTCAATGGTGAGAAGAATTCTAACAGTGCCGGCGGAGTAGGCGTGAAGGCACGTCCGCAGTCAGTGCTCGTGATAAAGGGCGATTCTGTGAGGCTCATGGATATCGGAACCAGGACAGGAATGGACAAGCTGCTCGATCTCGTCCCTGATTTTGTCGATATGATCAGAGGAAAAATGAGTAATAAAGCATCAAATAAAGAAGAAGATAAAGAAGCCAGAGAAGCCGCAAAAGAAGAAATAGAGGAGAGAGTACAAAAAGCAAGTGAGAGTTGAGAGTTGTGAGTTACGAGTTATGAGTTGCAATTTAAAGTAAGTTTGCAATAAAAAAGGAGATGACTATTTCTAGCATCTCCTTTATTTTTAATTGTTGGATTAAGAAATGATTGTGTTAAAAGCTCTTAACTCTTAACTCATAACTTTTAACTCACAACTCATCAGGCTCTCTCAACAGCACCGGAACGAAGACAGGAAGTGCAGACGTATAATCTCTTAGGAGCACCGTTTACGATACATTTAACAGACTTTACGTTTGATTTCCAGATTCGGTTCGATCTTCTATGAGAATGGCTCACATTGTTTCCGAAGTGAGCGCCTTTGCCACAGATAGCACACTTTGCCATTTCTTAGCACCTCCTTATCGAATAATCTGCTTTATAAAAGTGTCGTCTTCGCGACACAACTATTGTATTTTACCAAATCGTTAAACAAAATGCAAGTACTTTTTTATGTTGAATTTTTCAGAAATTACGATATAATAAAGTATATTTGTTTTGAATCAGTTAGGAGGAATTTATGCAGGCACAGGGTCAGATGGAGAATGATCTCGGAAAGATCATTATCGATACCGACGTTATTGCCACCTACGCAGGCGCCGTTGCAGTCGAGTGCTTTGGTATTGTGGGAATGGCAGCGGTCAATATGAAGGATGGTCTCGTGAAGCTCCTGAAGAAGGAGTATTTAGGACATGGCATCCAGGTTCATTACAACGAGGATGGAAGTATTTCACTTGATTTCCACTGCATTATCAGCTATGGGGTTTCTATCGCAGCAGTAGCTGCCAATCTTCGGGAGACAGTCAGGTACAAGGTAGAGGAATTCACAGGAATCTCTGTAGACAAGATAAATATTTATATCGAGGGCGTTCGCGTCATAGACTAAGGAGGATACATTGGCTATTAATTCAATAGATGCAGCCCAGCTGTCAAAGACCTTCCTTGCTGGCGCCCGTTATCTTGAAAATCAGAAAGATCATATCAATGAGCTGAACGTATTCCCAGTACCAGATGGTGATACCGGTACGAATATGACAGCTACGATCATGTCAGCTGCCCAGGCTGTTTCAGCGATCAAGGATCCTGATATGAAGACCTTGTCCAAGGCTATCTCTTCAGGATCACTCCGTGGAGCAAGAGGTAATTCAGGAGTTATCCTGTCACAGCTCTTCAGAGGATTCACGAAGGTCATCAAGACCGTAGATACTATAGATGCAAAGACTCTTGCAGAAGGATTTGAAAAGGCTACTCAGACAGCATACAGAGCGGTCATGCAGCCAAAGGAAGGAACAATCCTTACAGTTGCCAAGGCTGCAAGCGATGCGGCAACAGAAGCTGCCGGACAGACAGATGACCTGCTAGAGATCGGACAGAAGATTGTAGATGCCGCAACAGCAGCTCTTGAGTCTACGCCTGATCTCCTTCCGGTACTGAAGGAAGCAGGAGTAGTAGATTCAGGTGGTTCAGGACTTCTCGAAGTCCTGAAAGGCGGATTTGACTATCTGTCTGGCAAGAATATAGATATCACAATCGCTGCAGAAACACCTGATGAAGAAAAGATAGCTGAAGAGGAAGAAGTAAAGTACGAGTATAGTGTTTCTTTCTCGCTCCGGGCATTTGAGAGCTTTGCAGCAGGAGTGGATTCTGATCTCGCTGCTTACCTCAATGGAATAGGAACTGAGGTAAAGCTGACGGCAGACAGCAAGAAGATGGATATCTCACTTCTTACCAATGCTCCAGGCAAGGCACTGAATCATGCTGTAAAGATAGGTGACGCCTACAGCATTAAAATCACAAATGTAAAGCTTGATGGAAAGACTGATGCAGCCTCTGCTGAAAAGGCCGAAGAAGCACCTGCGCCGGCAGAGCCTGAAAAGGAAATCGGTTTTGTAGCAGTATCCTGTGGAGAGGGACTTGACAGCATCTTCAAAGAGCTTGGCGCAGATGTAGTCATAAAGGGCGGACAGACGATGAATCCGTCTACCGATGATATCCTGAAGGCCGCAGAGAAGGTAAATGCGAAGAATGTATTTATTCTTCCTAATAATAAAAATATAGTACTTGCCGCCAGTCAGGCAGCTGAACTGCTGAAGGATAAGAAGGCAATAGTGCTTCCTGCAAAGACTATTCCGCAGGGAATCACAGCTCTTGTGAATTTCATTCCTGATCAGTCAGTGGAAGAGAATGAAGAGAGAATGAAGGAAGAGCTTGCCAATGTGAAGACCGGTGAGATCACATACTCTATCCGTGACACTTCAATTGATGGAAGAGCCATCAAGGCCGGTGACTATATGGGGCTCACTGATGATGGCATCAGGGCTGTAAATCCTTCAATCCGAGAGGCATTTATGGAGATGCTTGGGGAGATGGTGACAGAGGATTCATCACTCCTTACCATCTATACAGGTGCTGATTCGAATGCTGGTGAGACAGAAGAAATCCAGAACAGGATCAAAAAGGAATATCCTTCACTTGAGGTCGATGTCCAGAATGGTGGACAGAACGTATATTACTATATCGTAAGTGTTGAGTGATGAAACTAAGTGATGATATCACAGTCATAAAGGGAATCGGAATAAAGACGGCCGCCCCGTTCAGGAGGGCGGGCGTCTTTTTAGTCTATGATCTGCTGACATATTATCCATCTTCATACAAGAGCTATCCGCCTGTTTCGGAAGTACTGGATGCAGATGATGGAGTGAATGTGGCACTCTGTGTCCCTGTCAGAAAAATAGATGAGAGATATGTGAATGGCAGACTCATGAGCATAGGACACGCGTCCATTTATGGGACACCTGTACAGTTTGTCTGGTTCAATAACCGCTTTCTGAAGAGGATGATCAATCCCGGACTCAGATATGTTTTCTATGGGAAGATTTCTTATAAGTCAAAGATTCCCGAGATCGTGCAGCCACAGATTTTTTCAGTAAGAGATTATGAGAAAATAGTCGGCAAGAAGCTGCCGGTATACCCGAAGGTATTCGGCCTGACTGATAAGATGATAGAAAAGGCTGTAAAAAATGTACTGGCTGAGATACAGATAAGTGAATATCTGCCATCTGATATCATTGATCAGTACAGTCTCTGTGATATAGATACAGCCTTCAGAAATATACATTTTCCGGATAGTGATGAGCTTCTGGTTGCAGCACAGAAGAGACTGAAATTCGATGAGTTTTTTTTCTTCATGCTGTCACAGCGGAGGCTTGCTGAGAAAGAAGCACAGATACCAAATACACTGGGAACATTCGATACTTCTGTTGCAGATCAGATCAGGAAGTCTCTTCCATACAGCCTGACAAAAGGGCAGGAGAAGGCTTTAGGAGATGTGCTGTCTGATTTCAATGGCAGCTACATTACTCAGCGGCTGATACAGGGAGATGTAGGAAGCGGCAAGACAATCGTGGCATTTATTGCAATGGCTGTTATGGAGATGAATGGATATGTGTCAGCGATTATGGCTCCTACGGAAGTGCTTGCCAGACAGCATTATGAGAAGTTCCGGAAGTTGGTTGAATCTCTTGGACTTGATATACCTTGTGTGCTTCTGACAGGACATGTCAAGGGGAAGGCAAGAACTGCAACCCTTGAAGAGATAGCTTCCGGAGAGCCGATGTTTGTGATTGGGACTCATGCGCTGTTTCAGGAAAAGGTTGAATTTCAGAACCTGGGACTCGTGATCACTGATGAGCAGCACAGATTTGGCGTGAAGCAGAGAGATGCCCTGTCATCAAAGGGTGACGATGTCTTTTCAATAGTCATGAGTGCGACCCCGATCCCGAGGACCCTTGCACTGATCCTCTATCAGGGACTTAATATCTCAACGATCACTGAGAAGCCTTCGGTCAGAAAGCCGCTTAAGAATGCTGTGATCACTCCAGCAATGCGTAAAAATGCATATTCTCTTTTTATAAAAGAAATCAGGGCCGGACATCAGGGAATCATCATCTGCCCTCTTGTGGAGCCAAGTGAGAATGCAGAGGGAGAGAACGTAGAAGAATATTATGAAAAGATAAGAAAAGCATTTCCGTCAGATATCACTATCGGGAAACTGTTCGGGCCAATGCCAGCCGATGAGAAAGAAAAAGCAATGGATGATTTTTCATCAGGAAAAACTTCTCTAATCGTATCGACTACCGTAATAGAGGTAGGAGTTGATGTACCTGATGCAACTGTCATCATGATAGAGGATGCACAGAAATTCGGCCTTGCACAGCTGCATCAGCTTCGCGGGCGAGTAGGTAGAGGAGATGCGCAGGGCTACTGCATTTTCGTGGACACTAGTGGGGCGAAGGAGCCTTCAAAGAGGCTTCAGCTGCTTCAGCAGTCAAATGATGGATTTTATCTGGCTAATGCGGATCTTAAAATGCGTGGCCCGGGAGATACATTCGGAGTGCGTCAGTCAGGCGACATAGCCTTCCGGCTGGCTGATATCTACAGCGATTCTGAAATCCTGCACTGTGCATCACAGAGTGTTGATCAGATCATGAAAGAAGATCCATCTCTGTCAAAATATCCGGAGCTCTGTAATCATGTGCAGGAATTATCGGACAGGACATACAGCAATCTCTGATCCATAACCCCTAACCCCTGGCTCCTAACCTCTGACACCATTACAAAGGAGAAATACAATGTCATTCGATGGAATTACCGTGCATGCGCTTGCACGTGAACTGAATACGGCTCTGAAGGGTGGCAGGATCACAAAGATTGCCCAGCCGCAGCCTGAGGAGCTCATTATAACTGTAAAGAGCAATGGGAACAAGTATCTGCTGTTAATGAATGCGAATGCTTCACTTCCTCTTATTTATCTGACTCAGGAGAATGAGGTATCACCTCTCAAGGCTCCGGGATTTCTGATGCTGCTCCGCAAGTACATAGGGAGCGGCATCATAGAAGAAGTGACCCAGCCAGGACTCGAAAGAGTCATCAGACTTCGTATACGTCATCTCGATGAGCTCGGAGATGAGGCCATCAAGTACCTGTACATTGAGATAATGGGCAAGTATTCCAATATCATTTTTACAGATGACAATAATAAGATAATAGATTCGATAAAGAGGATAGGTGCCAATACCTCTAGTGTGCGTGAGGTCCTTCCGGGCAGGGATTATTTCATTCCGGCACAGAAGGATAAATACAATCCGTTTGAGATATCGGAGACGATGTTCAAAGAAGATATACTGCGCAGACCGCATGAGACCGCAAAGGCTATAAGCTCAGGAGTGGTGGGTTTTTCTTATGTGACATCAAATGAGCTCTGCCTTGAGGCAGATGTGGATCCTGCTGTATCTACAGCTGCACTTACAACAGATGATAAGGAGAATCTGTACCGGGCATTTACACGCCTTCTTGACACAATAGAAAATAAACCGGATGAACCAGTCATTTATTCGGATCCGGTGACGAAAAAGCCACTTGAATTCTCAGCCTGGCCGCTTCTTGCATATGCAGACTCCGAGAAAAAAGAACTGTCAAGCGTCAGTGAAATGCTCTATACATTCTATGCTTCGAAGAATACATATTCCAATATGAAACAGCGCTCGGCAGATCTGAGGAAAAATGTGAAGAACCTGCTCGAGCGTGAATCAAAAAAGCTGAATCTGCAGGAAAAACAGCTGAAGAGCACTGAGAAAATGGACAAATACCGTGTGTATGGAGAACTGCTGCATACCTATGGATATTCTGCTCCTGAGGGTGCAAAGTCGATCGAAGTGACAAATTATTATACGAATGAGCCGCTTACGATTCCTCTTGATCCTGAGAAAACAGCCATGGAGTGTGCCCAGAATTACTTCAAACGCTATGACAAGCTCAAGCGAACAAAGGAAGCAGTATCTGTCCAGATAGAAGAGACACAGAAGAATATTGACCAGCTGGACTCAGTCCTTACATCTCTTGACATGGCAGAGGATGAGGGCGATCTGTCTGATATCAGGAAAGAGCTGATAGCAGCAGGCTTTTTGCATAAGAATTCTCATGGCAAAAAGGAAAAGGCACTTAAAGCAAAACCGCTTCATTTTGTGACAGACGATGGCTTCGACATTTTTGTAGGAAAAAATAATTACCAGAACGAGTATGTGACCTTCAAAGTGGCAGATTCCGATGACTGGTGGTTCCATGCCAGGAAGATACCGGGGTCACATGTAGTCGTAAAGACAAATGGAAAAGAACTGCCCGATAAGGACTATGAGATAGCGGCCCAGATAGCAGCCTATTATTCCAAAGGCAGGGACAATGACAAGACTGATGTCGATTATGTCAAGAAGAAGGAACTGCGGAAAGTGACAGGCGGGGCTCCCGGATTTGTGATTTATCACACGAATTACTCTATGACTGTGCATCCGCAGATTACAGGAGTCAGAAAGCTATAAGCCATGAGTCTTAGGTTACGGGCTGGGAACTTTAAACTAAGAACTCAGAACTTTTTGACAAATAACAGCATAAGATTTATAATACATTAGATTGTGTTCTGACAGGAGGCTTTTATGCAGTTTATCAATATAGGCTATGGGAATCTGGTCAGCTCTGATAAGATTCTCTGCATAGTTTCTCCGGATTCCGCACCGGTCAGAAGGCTGGTACAGAAGGCGAAGGAAGAAGGCACTCTTGTAGATGCAAGTCAGGGAAGGAAGACAAAGGGTGTGATCGTGGCTGAGAACGGCAGGGTCATTCTCTCGGCTTTCAATCCGGAGACAATAGCAGGCAGAATGCATAGTGAGACCACAGACGAGGAATAGACATGGCAGAAGAAAAGGGACTTGTAATAGTACTTTCAGGTTTTTCCGGAGCAGGCAAGGGAACCATAATGAAGCACCTGCTGAATAAGTATCCGGGAAAGTATAATCTTTCAATTTCCGCAACAACCCGTGACAAGAGACAGGGTGAAGAGGACGGGAGAGAATATTTTTTCAAGACCCGTGAGGAATTTGACAAAATGGTTGAAGAAGACGCATTCCTTGAGCATGCAACCTTCAACGGCAATTCATACGGGACTCCGAGGGCATATGTACAGCAGCTCATAGATGAAGGCAAGGATGTGATCCTTGAGATCGAGGTGAAGGGTGCTCTTCAGGTAAAGAAGATATTCCCTGACGCACTGCTTCTGTTCGTGACACCGCCTTCAGCTACAGAGCTTAAGAACCGTCTGGTCGGGAGAGGTACTGAGACGAGCGAGGTTGTCGCCCAGAGACTTGCGATTTCAGCTCATGAGGCCCAGCTGATGCCACAGTACGATTATCTCGTGATCAATGACAGAATCGACGACAGCGTGGAGAGAGTGCATGAGATCATTCAGAGTGCACACTATGCCACTAAATATAATGACGGCACAATAGCAGAATTACAGGAAGAATTAAAAGCTTTTTCGAAAGGAGAAAATAAATGATACATCCATCCTATGTGGAACTGATGAAGGTAGTAAATGAGGGAACAGACGTAGGTGAAGAGCCAGTTGTAAACAGCCGTTATTCTATCGTTTGTGCTACCGCCAAGAGAGCCAGACAGCTGATCGATGGAAAAGCACCTCTTATTGATACGAAGCCTAAGGAAAAGCCACTTTCTGTAGCAGTAAGAGAGCTCTATACGGGAGAACTGCAGATCCTCACAGATGAAGAGGCTGCACAGAAGGCTGCTGAAGAGGCAGAACTCAAGGAGATCCTTGAGCAGCGTCAGAGAGAAGCTGCACAGAAGGCTGAGGAATCAAAAAAACAGCTCGATGCAGAAGAAGCAGATGAGCCGGATGCAGAAGACACATCTGATGAAGATGATTTTGAGGATGTAGATGGCAATGAATCTTCAGATACTGAAGATCCGGAAGATAACGAATGAAAAAGCTGTTTTTTGTTTCACTAGGCTGCGACAAGAATCTCGTAGATGCTGAGCATATGCTGTCTCTGCTTCATGCTGATGGATATCAGATCACCGAGGATGAAGAAGAAGCAGATGTGATTATAGTCAATACCTGCTGTTTCATTGAGGATGCGGCCCAGGAGAGTGTCAATACTATCCTTGATATGGCTGAGCTCAAAAAGACAGGCAATCTCAAGGCTCTTATCGTCACCGGATGTCTCGCAACAAGATATGCAAAGGATATCGGAGTAGAGATCCCGGAGGTTGACGGAGTCGTAGGAGCCAGCTCATACGATGAGGTGAAGGAAGTACTTGACAGAGTCCTCGCAGGTGAGGAGCATGTGGAGACAGAAGATGATATCTCCCGTACTCCGGAGGATCATGGACGTATTCTTACTACTGGCGGACATTTTGCATATCTCAAGATTGCAGAAGGCTGTGATAAGAACTGTTCATACTGCATCATCCCGAAGCTCAGAGGCCATTACAGATCATTCCCTATGGAGAAGCTCGTTGCTGAAGCTACGGACCTTGTAGCTTATGGTGTAAGAGAGATAATTCTCGTGGCCCAGGAGACGACTCTGTATGGTACAGATATCTATGGGAAGAAGTGCCTTCCTGAGCTCCTCAGGAAGCTATCAGAGATAAAAGGTCTGGCATGGATCAGGATTCTTTATGCATATCCTGAAGAGATAGATGATGATCTGATCGAGGAGATGGCCAGAAATCCGAAGGTCTGCCATTATATTGATATGCCAATCCAGCATTCCAATGACTATATTCTTGGCAGAATGGGAAGACGCACTTCAAGGGCTGATATCATAGATGTCATAGGCAGGCTCAGGAAGGCAATGCCTGATATATGCCTCAGAACCACACTTATCTGTGGATTCCCTGGAGAGACAGAGGAGATGCATCAGGATCAGGTGAGCTTCATCAAAGAGATGAAATTCGACAGGCTCGGTGCTTTTCCTTATTCGAGAGAAAAGGATACTGTTGCCTACGATATGCCGGATCAGGTGCCTGAGGTCACGAAGCAGCTCTGGTATGATGAGATAATGAGAGTCCAGCAGGAGATCACCTTTGAAAAGAATGAAGAGCTCGTTGGCAAAGAGTTCGAGGTCTTCATTGAAGGAGAGATCCCGAAGGACAGGGTATATATAGGACGGACATACAGGGATGCGCCTGATGTGGACGGATATGTGTTTATGGACAGGGATTACCAGAGGATGAGTGGTGATCTGGTGAGAGCCCGTATCACAAAGACAAAGGATTATGATCTGATTGGAGAGATTATAGATGAAGATGAATCTGCCGAATAAACTGACAACACTTAGGATGTTCCTTGTACCGGTATTTGCAGTTGTTTTCCTCGCTGGAGGAAGTGAGAACTATTTGACCCGTATCATTGCCTGCATCATCTTCTGTGCAGCAAGTCTCACAGATATGCTCGATGGCAAGATCGCCCGCAAGTACAATCTGATCACCGACTATGGCAAGTTCATGGATCCGCTGGCTGACAAGCTATTAGTATGTACGGCCATGATCTGCCTCATGAGTTTCGGGCAGCTGCCGGCATGGTTCCTGATCGTGATCATCGCAAGGGAATTTATCATCAGTGGATTCAGACTGATTGCAGCTGACAATGGAGTTGTAATAGCTGCCAGCTACTGGGGCAAGTTCAAGACTGTGTTCCAGATGTCAATGGTCATAGTGATGATCCTGAAGATCAGGGTGGCACCATTTGCACTGTTCTTTGAGGTGCTTGAGACACTGCTCATGTATATTGCAGTGATCCTCACAGTTGTATCACTGATCGACTATCTTGTTAAGAACAGGAACGTACTGAAGGAGCAGAAATAATGCTTACCGCTGATGCACTCGCTTCACTTCTCATTAAGAAAAAAATTACTGTGACTACTGCTGAATCAGCAACTGCCGGTATGATTGCGTCATATCTGGCGGATACACCGGGTATGAGTGACTGCATGAAAGAGGCGTATGTCACCTATTCGGATGAGGCTAAGGAAGAATTGCTTGGCGTGAAGCCTGGGACAATATCTGCACATACTGTGTACAGTCATGAAGTGGCTGCGGAGATGGCAGAAGGAGCAAGAAGAGCCAGTGGAGCAGATCTCGCATTATCTGTCACTGGCATTGCAGGGCCAGGCGGCGGAAGTGATATCCAGCCAGTGGGGCTTGTATATGTGGGTGCATCATATAAGGACAGGACAGTGACGAGAAAGTATATTTTTTCAGGAGACAGAAACAGAGTGCGTCGCAAGGCTGCGATAGAAGCATGCAGGCTCGGGCTGGCACTTGTGATAAAATAAGGAGAATATATGAGAGTTATAGCAGGAACTGCCAGAAGCATACCGCTTATGACACCTGAGGGAGAGGATACCCGTCCTACACAGGACAGGATCAAAGAGACTCTTTTCAATATCATTCAGATGAGAGTTCCGGGAAGCAGATTCCTGGATCTGTTTGCCGGCAGCGGACAGATGGGAATTGAGGCTCTGAGCCGCGGGGCAAGGCATGCAGTGCTTATCGACAATGACAAGCAGTGCGCTGGATGTATCAGAGCCAATCTCACGAAGACAAAGTTTACAGACAAGGCTACTTTTATCCAGAGACAGATTCCATCGGCTCTTTTCCAGACCAGAAATGAAGGACCGTATGATATCATTTTCATGGATCCTCCATATTCACTTCACAATGAAGGAGAGGTACTTAAGAGCATAGCTGACAATGATCTGCTGGCTGATGATGGTATTATCATAATGGAGATGTCAAAGGACAGGGATCTGTCATTTGTGGATGAGACACCTTTTACAGTAGTCAGAGTCAAGCAGTACAAGACCAATGAACATGTCTTTCTGGAGAAAAAATGAGAATAGCTATATATCCGGGGAGTTTTGACCCTGTTACACTCGGACATCTTGATATAATAAAGCGCTCTGCGGCCATGTTTGACAGGCTGATCGTTGCAGTACTCAATAACAGTGCTAAGAAATCACTATTCACAGTCGATGAAAGAGTTGCAATGATAAAAGAAGTCACAAAGGATCTGCCAAATGTAGAGGCTGATTCTTTTGACGGACTCACTGTAGACTATGCCACAGAAGTGGGCGCAACAGTCGTGATCAGAGGGCTCAGGGCAGTTACTGACTTTGAATATGAGCTTCAGATCGCACAGACGAACAGGGTGGAGAACCCGGAAATAGATACGGTTTTTCTGACTACATCATTGAAATATTCTTATCTTTCGTCTACAATAGTAAAAGAGTTTGCATCGTATGGTGCTGACATTGAAAAATTTGTACCGAAGGAAATAGTGCCGAAGGTACTTGCAAAGTACAATAAGGAGAGCTGACTATGGCTAGTGAGATCGAGAATATAATTGACAGCATTGAAGATTTCGTTGAAGAGTGCAAGCCGGTTGTTTTTTCAAGCAGCAAGATAACGGTTGACAAGGACCAGCTGGAGAGTCTTCTAGAAGAGCTCAGGAGCAGGACCCCTGTTGAGATCAAGCAGTACCAGAGGGTGCTCAAGAATCAGAACGCTATCCTTGATGAGGCACACAAGCAGGCAGATGCTATAGTAGCTGAGGCCAAGGCCAAGTCTAATCAGATGATGAGCGAGAACGAGATCATGCAGCAGGCATATGTCAAGGCTAATGAGGTTGTCGGAATTGCCCAGAAGAATGCTGATGAGATCCTGACGAGGGCTACAGAGGATGCCAACAATATCAGACTTTCTTCACTGAAGTATTCGGATGATCTGATGAAGAGTATAGGTGATGTCCTTTCTGATACGATCAATATGACCCAGACCAGAATCGGCAATTATCTGAATACCATGAAGGGTTATCTTGATACAGTCAATGTGAATCGTGAGCAGATCGCCAAGTCACTGAATCCGGAAGAAGAGGCAGCCCAGACCGCTCAGCCACAGAATGCTCGTGCTGCGCAGCCGCAGGAATCTGCTGACAGCTCAGAAGAAAATAAATAAGCATGAAAATTTCAGAAAATATTAAAGCAGTCCTTTTTGATCTCGACGGCACCCTTGTGGATTCCATGTGGATGTGGCCGCAGATTGACAAGGACTTTCTTAATGATAGGGGTTTTGAAGTGCCTGATGGTCTGAGCGATGATGTGGACGGACTGTCAATGGCAGAGGACGCAGTATATTTCAAGACCCGTTTCCATCTGCCGGATACAGAGGATGAACTCATAGATATCTGGAACAATATGGCGCTTCATCACTACGAAGAGGATGTACATCTGCAGCCGGGAGCAAAGGAATTTCTTGATTATCTGAAGAAAAGAGATATAAAGGCTGGTCTCGTGACGAGCAATTCGAGAGTTCTGTGTATGGCTGCACTCAGATCAAATGGATTACAGTCATATTTTGGAACAGTTGTGACATCTGAAGACGTGGCACATGGCAAGCCTGATCCTGAGGGTTATCTGACCGCTGCCAGCCGTCTCGGAGTAAAGCCTCATGACTGTATGGTATTCGAGGATCTCACTGCAGGACTCATAGCTGCGAGATCTGCAGGCATGACTGTTGCAGCCTTTGATGATGATTATTCTAGTGCATATATCGAACAGAAAATAGAACTCAGTGATTTCATGATATATGATTACCGGGAAATGATGGAATGAAGCAGATAACAGTTGATGAAAGTTTTTCAAAAGAACGTCTGAATAAGTATCTCTCACGGCTTCTTCCGAATGCATCCATGGGATTTATTTACAAGATGCTCCGCAAGAAAAATATAGTACTGAACGGGAAAAAAGCATCGGGTAATGAGCTTCTTGATGCAGGAGATGAGATTAAGATATTTTTCTCTGATGAGACATATGAGAAGTTTTCAAAAAAAGGTAGTCCGGTAATCCATAATGCGCTTCCAGTCAGAGTCATTTATGAAGATAAAGATATAATAGCTGTACATAAGCCTGCAGGGCTGCTGTCACAGTCTGACAGGGCCGGCGGTGACTGTGTGAACGCACGTATTCTCTCTTATCTTGCTAAGAAGAATGAATTGCCATCTGATTTTACTCCTTCGATTGTGAACAGACTGGACCGCAATACAAGCGGACTTGTTCTTGCCGGAAAGACTTACCAGGGGGTAAGGACTCTTACTGAAGAGATTCGTACCAGAAAGGTCGTAAAGACCTATAAGTGCATCTGTGTCGGCCGTTTCGAGGAACATAAGACTGTTACAGCGTATCTGAAAGAAATCCCAGGCAATCAGGTGGAAATATATGATAATGAAGTCGCCGGAAGCAGGAGGATCATCACAGAATTTATTCCTGAAACGCAGCTCAATGGATATACACTTCTTACCGTGATACTTCATACTGGAAGAAAGCATCAGATCAGGGCCCAGCTGGCTGCCATTAATCATCCGGTTGCAGGAGATGCAAAGTATGGAAGAGGTAAGGGGACTATGTATCTGCATGCGTATTCGGTTGATATTCCAGAAATCGGGACTATCACAGATCCTCTTCCTGATGATTTTACGAGGTTTATAAATGCCCACCTTTAATTCACGGGGACTCCGTGGTTCCTCATTAGAGGAATGTGTCAATCATACAAATGATGTGCTGAGGCAGGACGGCCTGGCTCTGATCCAGAAGATACCGACACCTATCACACCGATAGATATCGACAAGGCTACCAGACATATCACCCTTGCCTATTTTGATAAGAAAAGTACCATTGATTATATTGGTGCTGTACAGGGAATCCCTGTCTGCTTCGATGCAAAGGAGTGCAACGTTGATTCATTTCCAATGCACAATATCCATGAGCATCAGATGACATTCATGGAGGATTTCGAGAAGCAGGATGGGATATCCTTTTTCCTGATATATTTCAGCCATCGTGAGAAATATTATTATATGCGGTTTGAAGAAGCACTTCATTTCTGGAACCGCGGCAGGAGCGGAGGCCGCAAGAGTGTGAGGATTGAGGAGCTTGATGATGAGTTTTTCTTCAGTTCTTCAAACGGCTATTTTCTGCCATATCTTGACATGATCAATAAGGATCTGGGAAAAAGAGGTTGACATCAGCATACTAATACGTTACTATGGTAAAGCAATAACGTAGTAAAGGAGATAAAGATGAACAGTCTGCTGCATACGCCAGAGGGCGTGAGAGACATACTTGGTGATGAGTGCCAGAAGAAAAACTATGTGAAGAAGGCACTGACGTCTCTCTTATTTTCATATGGATATGACCAGATAGAGACTCCAATGTTTGAGTTCCTCGATACTTACAGCGAATCACTTGGCTCTACTTCTGAGAGAGATCTGTTCCGTTTCTTTGACAGGGATGGGAATACACTTGCATTGAGACCGGATTTCACACCGTCGATTGCTAGAGTCACGGCGAGATACTTTTCGGATACAAAGGAGACAATCAGGCTCTGCTATGAGGGCAAGGTGTTCCAGAATCATCACTCCCTCCGCGGCGAGATGAGTGAGCAGACTCAGGTCGGTGCTGAGCTGATCGGGGATTCTTCGATTGAATCAGATGCTGAGATCATTTCCATCATCGTAAATGGTTTCCTGTCATGCGGACTCAAGGATTTCCAGATCAGCATAGGACATGCAGATATCTTCAATGGACTCATAGAGGCAGCAGGATTCTCTGATGAAGAAGAGAATGATGTGCATGACTTTGTGTCGAATAAAAATTTCTTCGGACTCTCAGAATACCTTTCACATAAGAATATTGACAAGGATCTGATTTCTCTGTTCGGACTCCTGTCCAAGATTTTCATGAATCCTGACGAGTGGAAGGATTCACTTGAGATGGCAAAGGCATATCCGAAGATATATGGAGCACTTTCTCATCTGTATGAGATGAACGAGCTCTTAAGCGCATACGGTGTTGAAGACTATGTAAGCTTCGATCTGGGACTTGTGAGAAGCCTCAAGTATTATACAGGAATTATTTTCGCAGGATATACATTCGGGAGCGGCAAGCCTATAGTGACTGGTGGCCGGTATGATAATCTCCTGGGACACTTCGGAGCAGACAGACCGGCTATTGGATTTGCAATACTTATAAATGAGCTGATGCTTGCAATCGACAGACAGAAAATCGAGCTGCCGGTTGAGAATGCGAAGATTCTTCTTCTGTATCCGAAGGATAATGTCAAGGAAGCTATCAAGAAGGCCGATTCACTCAGAAAGGCCGGCAACAGGGTACTGCTTCATTCATACAATGACAGAGATCATCATGACAAGCTCTGTATCAGGTACGCAGCATATACAATTATGGAGATCGGAGGCGAAAGATGAGCTCTAATGATGAAATGATAACGGTCGCTCTTGGAAAAGGCCGTCTGGCAAAGAAGGCTATGGCCCTCTTTGATAATATTGGTCTGGGCGTCGAAGAGATCCATGACCCTGACACGAGGAAGCTTATTTTCACAAATGAAAAGGAGAACATCAGATACTTTCTGTCCAAGGGACCTGATGTGCCGACATATGTGGAATACGGTTCGGCAGATATAGGAATTGTCGGAGAGGATACAATTCTTGAAGAGAACAGGAATATCTACGAGGTTCTTGATCTCGGATTTGGAAAGTGCAGGATGTGCATTGCAGGACCTGAAGAGGCAAGGAAGCTGCTTGACTCTTCACACTTCATCAGGGTAGCCACGAAGTATCCACGCATTGCGAAAAATTATTTCTACAATCAGAAGCATCAGACAGTTGAGATCATCAAGCTGAATGGATCTATAGAACTGGCTCCGATTGTTGGACTATCTGAGGTCATTTGTGATATAGTAGAGACTGGATCGACACTCAGAGAGAATGGACTTGTGGTTCTTGAAGAGGTTGTTCCGCTTTCGGCGAGAGTTGTTGTCAATCAGGTCTCGATGAAGATGAAGAATGCAAGAATTACAGAGATAGTTGATAAATTACAGGCTCTGGTAAGACAGTGATTTACGGATGTGCCATTTACGGATGTGCCATTTACAGGTAGTTGCTCGAGGCACGCTCTCGCTAATGCTTAGACGCAGCGGTGCATAAGCGGCTAAAAGACAGCCGCTAAGCACCGGCGTCACGCTATTACCTCTCGCAACTCCTGTAATGTCACATCCTTCAGTAAACCAAGGATTTATCAACAACTCCTTATTGAAGAAAGGAAAAAAATGAAAATCGAGAAACTTAACGAAGAAAACATCAAGACTCTGCTTACGAAGCTGCTGAAGAGAAGTCCTATAAGCTATGGCAAGTATGAAGCCAGCGTCAATGAGATCATTGGCAATGTAAGGGAGAATGGTGACAAGGCTGTTTTCGAGCTTGAGAAGAAGTTCGATAAGGTCGACCTGAATCCTCAGAATATACGTGTAAACAAAGAGGAGATTGACGAAGCTTATTCTAAGGTTGATGATAAGCTTCTGACTGTCATCAGGAAGTCTCTTAAGAATATAAGAGCTTTTCATGAGAAGCAGAAGCAGAACAGCTGGTTTACGACTGACGAGAAGGGCATCTTCCTCGGACAGAAGGTGACTCCGATTGCTATCGCCGGAGTTTATGTGCCGGGTGGCAAGGCTGTTTATCCATCATCGGTTCTTATGAATATAGTTCCTGCAAAGGTTGCTGGTGTTCCAAGAATCGTGATGTGCACTCCTCCAGGACCTGATGGAAAGGTTTATCCGTCAACTCTTGTTGCTGCCAATGAAGCCGGTGCTGATGAGATCTACAAGGTTGGTGGTGCACAGGCTATAGCTGCAATGGCATTTGGTACTGAGTCCCTACCGAAGGTTGACAAGATCGTAGGACCTGGAAATATCTATGTAGCCCTTGCAAAGAAGGCTGTATTCGGATACGTAAGCATTGATTCTATCGCAGGACCTTCAGAGATACTTGTACTTGCGGATGAGACTGCAAATGCTCACTACGTGGCTGCAGATCTTCTTTCACAGGCAGAGCATGATGAGATGGCATCTGCCATTCTTATTACAACGAGCCAGAAGCTCGCAGAAGATGTAGGAAAAGAGATCGAGGGTTATCTGCCAAAGCTGTCACGTGAGGAGATCATCAGAAAGTCACTTGATAACTACGGACACCTCTTCGTTGCTGACAGCAAGGAGGATGCAATTGCGGCAGTCAATCAGATAGCATCAGAGCATCTTGAGATCGTGACTGCTGATCCTTTCCTTGATATGACAAAGATCAGGAATGCCGGAGCTATTTTCCTTGGTACCTGGTCATCAGAGCCTCTCGGAGATTATTTTGCAGGACCGAACCATGTGCTTCCTACAAATGGTACAGCAAAGTTTTTCTCAGCTTTGTGCGTAGATGATTTCATCAAGAAGTCAAGTGTGATATCATACTCAAGAGAGGCACTTAAGGAAATAGCTGAGGATATCGAGGATTTCGCTGAGTGCGAAAAGCTTACAGCACATGCGAACTCAATAAGGGTTCGTTTTGACGCCGAAAGCACAGAGACGAAGTCGGGCGTTAGCGATGACTGGAGATATTATGAGCAGAACTGCTACCATAAAGAGAAAAACTAAAGAGACTGACATCGAGGTCACTATTGATCTCGATGGGACAGGAAAATATGAGATAGATACCGGAATCGGCTTTTTTGATCATATGCTTTCAGGCTTTGCAAGACACGGCTTTTTTGACCTGACGCTTAAGTGTAAGGGTGATCTCGAAGTCGACTGTCATCATACGATAGAAGACTGTGGAATTGCGCTTGGTACTGCGATCAAGGAAGCACTCGCAGACAAGGCCGGTATTGTGCGCTTCGGTTCTTCACTTCTTCCTATGGATGAGTCACTGATCCGCTGTGTGATAGATCTGAGCGGGCGTCCTTACCTTGTCTTTAATGAGGAGTTTAAAAATGACCGCCTAGGTGATTTCGATACGGAGATGGTAAAGGGTTTTTTCTATGCCATTTCATACTCGTCTATGATGACACTTCATATTGATGAGCTGCACGGTGAGAATTCACACCATGTGATCGAGGCCACTTTCAAGGCATTCGGCAGAGCTCTTAAGGAAGCAGTCAGTAAGGATGACAGGATAAAGGGAGTGCTGTCTACAAAAGGGAGTCTGTAATGGAACACAAGAGTATTATTGCAACTATATATATAAAAAATGGAAGGGCCGTAAAATCCAAGAATGATACGTCTGATTCGCAGGATCTAGTAGAACTTGCAAAGTCATACAATGACAGCGGAGTTGATAAAATTTTTCTTGTAGATCTGTCAAATGATGAGTCAGAGCATATGACGAATCTGGTTGCCATCAGGAATGTCAACAGGAATATCGATATCAAGACCGTGGGTGCCGGGAATATCAAGCGTGAGGATGATATCAAGCTTTTCTTCTTTGCCGGATGTACAGAGGTGGCACTCAATGGCGGCAAGCCTGAGACAATAGACCTGGTACAGAAGGCTGCCAGGCGTTTCGGAAAGGAAAAAATTCTGGTATCTGTGGATACGGTCAACTTTGCATTCAAGACAAGGGATTTCATCAAGAACTGTGTGCATGAGCTGGTTCTCATGAATCCGGATCTTGTCAGCGGACTTGAAAATATCACTGATATCCCGTATATCCTGAAGCAGGATGAATATGACCTTGACAAGATCACTGATATACTGAAGTCAGAGTCAATCAGAGGTCTGTATGGTAGGTTCATTGACGATGATGATACAGATATCATGCAGCTGAAGTCTGATATCTCGGACAGAGGCATAGTCATGGACAATTTCAATCCGAAGCTGCAGTGGTCTGATCTCAAGGTGAATAGTGACGGACTCGTACCTGTGATTGCTCAGGACTATCAGACCGGTCAGGTATATATGCTTGCCTACATGAATGAAGAGGCATTCAATACGACGATCCGCCTCGGCAAGATGACATACTGGAGCAGATCGAGACAGGAACTCTGGACCAAGGGACTCACGAGCGGCCATATCCAGTATGTAAAGAGCCTTACGGCTGACTGCGATTATGATACAATACTTGCCAAGATCAGTCAGGTTGGCGGGATTGCCTGCCACACCGGGGCGCCGTCATGCTTTTTCAATGAGATCATAAAGAAAGAGTATATTGAGCGGAGCCCGCTTCGTATTTTTGAAAATACCTATAATCTCATAAAGGAACAGAAAGAATCGAAAGGTGAGACTTATGCGAAGCAGCTCTTTAAGGGCGGCATAGATGAAGTCCTCCAGAAGATAGGTGAAGAGGCTGCTGAAGTGATCATAGCTGGCAAGAATACCGGAGATACCGAGGCAATCCATGAGATCACCGATCTGATCTACCATCTGATGTTCCTGATGATCGACAAGGGCATTACGTGGGAAGAGATCACGAGGGAGTTGTCTCAGAGATGAGTTATGAGTTTCGAGTTGTGAATTATGAGTTATAGAAAGCTGATGCTGACTGATGATGTGCTTATGAGCATTGAGGAGCCTGGCAGGTATATCGGAAATGAAATAAATTCTACCATGAAAGACAAGTCGCAGGTTGACCTGCGATTTGCCTTTTGTTTTCCTGACGTTTATGAGATCGGGATGAGTCATCTGGGAATTCAGATCCTCTATGAGATGTTCAACCGCAGGAGCGACGTATGGTGTGAGAGAGTATATTCACCATGGCCGGATCTCCATGCGATCATGAAGGAAAAAAATATTCCGCTCTTTGCGCTTGAATCACAGGACCCTGTGCATGAATTTGATTTTCTGGGGATCACGCTCCAGTATGAGATGTGCTATACGAATATCCTTCAGGTTCTTGATCTTTCAGGAATTCCTTTTCGTTCTACGGACAGAAGCGATGACGATCCTATTGTGATTGGTGGTGGTCCTTGTGCCTACAATCCGGAACCTATAGCACCGTTTTTCGATCTGTTCTATATAGGTGAAGGTGAAAATGAATATAATACTCTTTTTGATCTCTGTATTTCAATGAAGAAAAATGGAACCTATTCCAGAAAGAGTTTTTTGAGGAAAGCTGCACAGATACCTGGTATTTATGTGCCATCGTTATATGATGTGGAATATAACGATGATGGTACAATTCAGAAGTTTTATCCATTATATGATGATGTCCCAGCTGTAATAAAAAGACAGGTGGATACTGATATGGACAATGCGCCGTATCCTTCGAAGCCTATCATCCCTTATGTCCGTGCGACTCAGGACAGGGTTGTCCTTGAGGTAATGCGTGGCTGCATCAGAGGCTGCAGATTCTGTCAGGCAGGAATGGTTTACCGTCCATGCAGACAGAAATCCATTGAAGTCCTGAAGAAGTATGCCATTGAAATGCTTGAAAATACCGGATATGATGAGATCTCTCTGAGTTCTCTTTCTACCAGCGATTATGAACAGCTGCCGGAATTCATAGATTTCCTGATCAGTGAATGCGAGAAGAGAAAGATAAATATCACACTGCCATCACTTCGTATTGATGCATTTTCTCTGGATGTGATGAGCAAGGTGCAGGATGTAAAGAAGAGTTCACTCACCTTTGCTCCTGAGGCTGGCAGCCAGAGGATGAGAGACGTCATCAATAAAGGGCTGACAGCTGATGATATAATGAACGGTGCCAGAGATGCCTTTATCGGAGGCTGGAAAAAGGTAAAGCTATACTTCATGCTGGGACTCCCGACTGAGACGGAGGAGGACATGGAGGCGATCCCTGATCTGGCTCAGGACATTGCACATCTCTATTACGATACGCTCTCAGACAAGTCTACAAGAGGTGGCAGATGCCAGATCACCATATCGACATCATTCTTCGTACCGAAGCCATTTACGCCGCTTCAGTGGGCGACCATGTACACTCCTGACGAATACCTGCGTCGTGCAAAGGTAGTCAATCACAGGATGAAGGATGAGCCGAATCACAAATGCCTGTCATATCAATGGCATGAGGCGAAGACCACGGTGCTCGAGGGAATCTTTGCCAGGGGAGACAGAAAAGTAGCTGATGTGATAGAATACGCATACGATCATGGCTGTTTTTTTGACGCATGGAATGAGTATTTCAAGCCTGAGATGTGGGATGAGGCATTCAGGGCCTGTGATGTGGATCCTGATTTCTACACTATGAGAGAACGTGATCTCTCAGAAGTCCTGCCGTGGGATTTTATTGATACAGGAATCAGCAGACGTTTCCTTGAGAATGAATGGAAGCGTGCAGTCGGTGATCAGGTAGTGACACCGAACTGCCGTGAGAAATGTTCCGGATGTGGCTGTGCTCAGTACAGGACCGGAGTATGCATGAGATAATATGGATATACGCGTTAGATTTAGTAAATACGGACCAATTAAATATGTCGGTCATCTGGACCTGCTGAGATATTTCCAGAAAGCATTGAGAAGAAGCGGTCTTCCAATCTCTTTTTCAAAGGGATTTTCGCCGCATCCGGTCATGTCATTTGCTTCACCGCTCGGGGTAGGAATCACGAGCGAGGGCGAATACATGGATTTTTCTCTGGAAGAAGACGTACCATGCGATGAAATTCAGACCAGGCTGAATGCACAGATGGCAGAAGGCGTGGAGATCATTTCTGTTACTGAGAGACATGATACGAAGAAGGCCATGGCTGAACTCAAAGCAGCGTCGTATCTTATTTTTTTCAAGGAGAAAAATCCTGACATGGATACGGACTATGATTTTATAAAAGGCCAGATAGACGAAAAGATAAAGAATGCCGACTCACTTGTTGTGACAAAGAAGACAAAGAAAAGAGAGAGACAGGTTGATCTGCTGCCGCTTGTTTATGAAATAGACGTTCTGGACCGGTTTCCGGCTGATAAGAGAGAGCATTATCTGCCTGACTGGGAATATAATGGTTTCCTGCTGTCTGATAATGATCCAGCCGTATACATGAAGGTGTGTGCGGCGAGCTCGGACAATCTGAAGCCGGAACTGCTGATGAATGCAGTGTTTAATCCTGAGGGGAAGGAAGATTACTTTACAATAGGGGTTCACAGACTCGATATGTATGGTGAGGATGTGTACGGAGAGCTGATCTCACTTGAGAAAAAAGATGCATGATTTACTACAGGAGATGCTATGAAAGAAACAGAATGTTTTCTGGTATATGACCACTACGAGCTGAATGGCAGGGATTATATGGTTCTTGCCTGTTTCAGGGAGAGTGACAGGAAGCTGTTATATATCAGGTATTATGATGCGTCGGCAGAGACTATTGCAGGAAATGTCTATGTTGCCCGTATTGAGAAAAGAATTCAGAATGTCGGAGTCTTTCTGACTATTCCGGATGGACATGTCTTCGTACGCGATAAGGACTGCCGGAACCCATTTTATGTGAAAAAGCAGAGCTTCAAGAAAAATTTTTCTGTAGGTGATCTCATTCTCGTTCAGATAGAAAAGGATGCCATAAAGTCCAAGGAGCCTGAGGGAAAGCTTTCTATTCAGATCAGAAATCCGTATTTTGTACTGGTAAAGCCGGGAAGAGATGTGAGTTTTTCAAAAAAGCTGCCTGCAGACAAAAAGCAGGAGTTTTCAGAGATACAGAGCGGTGATAAATCACTTCTCATAAGAACTGCATCAGCTGAGCTTGGAGCTCATGATCTTCAGAAAAAAGTAGAGGAGGCTGCACTTGAGCTGGATGGGATCTTTAAGGATGGAGCCAATCACACAGGACCTGCTATTGTCTGGAAAGATGATGATCTGCTGAACAGACTGCTTCTTGCCTTTCCGATAGCAAGGAATCATCTGAGGATAACGAAGATCATGACCAGCGATGAGGCTGTATGTGACAGGCTGGGAGAGTACGGCGAGCTGTATACGGATGATGCTCTGTCGCTCCCTGATCTATACAGGATAAGGACTGTTACTGACAATCTGCTGAAGAAGACTGTATGGCTGAAATCAGGTGGAAATATTGTGATCGAACAGACAGAGGCTCTGACAGTGATCGATGTCAATAGTGCGAAAGCCAGGAAAAGCCAGCCATTCACTGTCAATAAAGAGGCTGCAGCAGCTATAATGGAAGAGATCAGTCTGCGGAATCTGTCCGGCATCATAGTCATTGATTTCATGAAAATGCACAATAGCGATGAACAGACTGCCATATGCTCTCTTATGAGGACATATGCCGAGAAAGATTATGCCCGTGTCTCTGTGGAAGATTTCACAAAACTCGGACTGCTGGAGATGACCAGAGAAAAACTTTATCCATCGGTCAATCAGACCTTGACAGGTCATCTTAATTATGATAGTATATCTAGCGTTGACGCCCAGTGAGGTAGGTGAAGTCTGTCCAGTGGACAGCACCAGAGCTGGCGGAGGGAACATATTATATAGTTTCAGTACAGGAGGTAATAATGTACGCAATAATCGCAACAGGTGGAAAGCAGTACAAGGTTTCCGAAGGAGACGTTATCAGAGTTGAGAAGCTCGGCAAGGCTGAGGGAGACAAGGTCACATTTGATCAGGTTCTTCTCGTTGGCGGAGATGATGTAAAGGTCGGAGATCCTACAGTAAGCGGTGCTTCAGTTGATGCTTCAGTAGTAAAGGAAGCAAGAGCCAAGAAGGTAATCGTCTACAAGTACAAGCCAAAGACAGGCTATCACAAGAAGAACGGTCATCGTCAGTCATACACAGAGGTCAAGATCGAGAAGATCAATGCCTGATGGTACAGGTAAAGATAATCAGGTCCGGTAACGGAAGTTACAAGGGCTTTGAATCACAGGGACATGCCGGTTTTGATGCATACGGCAAGGATATCGTATGTGCAGCCGCTTCAGTTCTCATTATTAATACGGTAAACAGCATAGATATGCTGACGCCTACCTTAGTCTCAGTGACTACGAAGGAAGACGGAGGTTATCTGACAGCTGTATTTCCGGAAGGAACTGAGGACAAGGCAAAGGTCCTTATGGATTCAATGGTTTTAGGGCTCAGACAGATTGAGAGCCAGTACGGGAAGAAATATCTTTCCATAGAGTTTAAGGAGGAATAAAGATGTTAGAGTTAAATCTTCAGTTTTTCGCTCATAAAAAAGGAATGGGATCAACCAAGAACGGTCGTGATTCTGAGTCAAAGAGATTAGGAGCCAAGAGAGCTGACGGACAGTTCGTCAAAGCTGGCAATATCCTTTACAGACAGCGTGGAACAAGGATCCATCCGGGAACCAACGTAATGAAGGGTGGAGATGATACTCTCTTCGCTACAGTTGACGGAGTTCTTCGTTTCGAGCGTAAGGGCAGAGACAAGAAGGTTGCAAGCGTTTATCCTGTAGCCGAGTAATTTTTTTAAGAGACTTTTGGCCTGATCCTGCTGTTATAGTGAGATCAGGCTTTTATTTTTTCAGAAAGGTGCGTTATGTTTGCAGATCGTGCAAGAATAATCATCCAGTCAGGAAAAGGCGGCAACGGGCATGTGAGCTTCAGACGTGAGAAGTTCGTGCCGGCTGGCGGACCTGATGGAGGAGATGGCGGAAGAGGCGGAGACATCATTTTCGAAGTTTCTGATCAGCTGAATAATCTGTCAGACTATCGTCAGAGAAGAAAATTTGCAGCCACTAGTGGTGAAGAAGGTGGCAAGAAAAAGTGCCATGGCAGGGATGGACAGGATCTGGTCCTGAAGGTTCCTGAGGGCACTGTCATTAAGGAAGCTGAGACCGGTCAGGTCATCTGTGATATGAGTGGTGACAACAAGCGTGTCGTTGTCCTGAAAGGTGGCAAGGGCGGCCTTGGCAATATGCATTTTGCTACATCTACGATGCAGGCTCCAAAGTATGCCAAGCCGGGTGGAGAGGCAAAGAGCCTTGAAGTGATCCTTGAGCTGAAGCTCCTGGCAGATGTTGGTCTTGTCGGATATCCAAATGCCGGAAAATCAACCCTTCTTTCCAGGCTGTCAAATGCAAAGCCTGAAATAGCGGACTACCCGTTTACGACACTCAATCCTATTCTGGGAGTCGTTGATATGCCTGGCGGCGGAAGCTTTGTAATGGCTGATATTCCGGGAATCATCGAAGGTGCATCAGAGGGTGTAGGTCTCGGACTTGAGTTCCTGCGTCATATCGAGAGATGCAAGGTGCTGATTCACATGGTTGATATCTCCGGAGTTGAGAGACCAGATCCGATTGAGGATATCAAGGCGATTAATCTCGAGATGGCTGCCTACAATCAGGCACTTCTTGACAAGCCTATAATAATCGCTCTGAACAAGGCTGATACGAGACCGGATGATACTTTTGAGATCAGACAGAAGGTCGAGGATACCTTTCACAGAAAGACATTTCTCATATCGGCTGTCACAGGCGCCGGTGTCAATGAAATGCTTGGCCAGGTAATTAAGAAGCTTGATGAATACAAGGATGAGAAGATAGTATATCAGTCGAATTTCAATCCAGATGAATTTTTCAAAGAAGATGACAGCTTCACTGTTGAAATAAATAAAGATGGTGAATATGAGGTCACTGGTCCGAAGGTCGAGAAGATGCTTGGATTCACAAATCTGGATTCTGAGAAGGGATTTGCATTCTTTCAGAAATTCCTTAAAGAGCAGGGCATTCTGAAGAGGCTCGAGGAGATGGGCATCCAGGATGGAGACACTGTAAAGGTCTACGACCTTGAATTCGAATATTATAAGTGAGTTGAGAGTTACGAGTTATGAGTTTTGAGTTAAAGAACAAACAGAGGGCCTATCTGGCAGGAATGGCTGCGAAAATGCAGCCTATTTTTCAGGTCGGAAAAAGCGAAGTCACACCTGAAATTGTAGATGCAATTGATGAGGCTCTTGAGAAAAGAGAGCTGATCAAGGTTTCAGTGCTGAAGAACTGCATGGACACGCCTGCAAATGTCGCTGATACCCTTGCTGGCAGGACTAAGTCTACTGTTATCAGAGTCATCGGAAGAAAAATTGTGCTGTACAGGCCGGCAAAGAAGCCTGTGATCGAGCTGCCGAAATGAGTAAGATCGGAATTCTCGGAGGGACATTTAATCCTATACATAATGGCCATCTGTATATAGCTGCAGAGGCCTACAGACAGCTGGGACTTGATGAAGTGTGGATCATGCCGGACGGTATACCTCCTCACAAGGATCAGGATGATGAGGTCACGAGATATCAGAGAATAGAAATGTGCGAGACTGCGATCCATGGCATTTCATATATGAAGGTCATTGCCAGGGAACTCCGGACTGATGGCCGCAGCTATAGTTACATCACCCTGTCGCAGATCAGGAAAGAACATCCTGCTGATGAGCTGTATTTCATAATTGGTGAGGATTCTCTGGATATGTTTCCTACCTGGGTTCATCCGGAGCTTATAGCACAGGCCGTGATTCTCGCTGTTGCAGTGCGCCATGAAGAAGAGAACAGGGATATAAAGACTGTCTGTGAAGACCTTCGACAGAGATATGGGGCTCAGACAGCGCTTCTTGACACTGAATACATGGATATATCATCAACAGAGATCCGGAATATGATCCGGTATGATCTGCCTGGTAACAGAGAGAAGCTGTCATACATGCTCCCGAAGAGTGTACTGTCATATATCGAGGAACACAGATTATATTCTAATGGAGGGATAGAATTGTCACCTAAAATGGATATTGAGTCAAGTAATTTTCCAAAGATAAAGGCTGATATTTCAAAGAAGCTCGAAAAAAAGCTCAAGCCTTCAAGGTATGTACATACTATTGGTGTGGCGTACACAGCTGCATCGCTTGCCATGGCGCATGGGTATCCGATGGATGTAGCTTTTATGGCAGGACTTCTGCATGACTGTGCTAAGTATATGTCACCAGATGAGCTGCTTGCATTCTGTGAAAAGAGAAAGATAGATATCACCGAAGCAGAGTGCAGGAGCCCGCAGCTCCTGCATGCCAAGGCAGGTGCATACCTGGCCCAGCATGAGTATGGAATAGAAGATCAGGATATTCTTCATGCAATTACAGTACATACTACCGGTATGCCTGGAATGAGTCTCCTTGATGAGATCATTTTTACAGCAGACTATATTGAGCCGAACCGGGATAAGGCGAAGAGGCTTACAGAGATACGTCAGGCAGCTTTTAAGGATTTTCATCTGGCTATTGAAATGATTCTTTCTGATACGATTGAATATCTCAAGGAGGCCGGTAAGGATATTGATGAGACGACATACAGGACGTATGAGTATTATAAGAGTGTCAGGATATAGGGGTTAGTGGATAGGCGTGAGATGCGAAAGCAGCAGAAAGGCGATCAGAATATTTTATGGATAAGACTTTAGAAATTGTGAAAACCGTCAAGGCGGTGCTTGAGGATAAGAAGGGAGAGGATATCGATATTCTCGATATCTCAGGAGTGAGTGTCGTAGCTGATTACTTTGTAGTGGCAAGCGCCACTAATATCAATCAGCTGGATGCAATGAAGGATGAGGTCGAGGAGAGACTGTATAAGGATTATTCTCTAGGTCCGAAGAATGTAGAGGGTAAGAGAGGCTCAACCTGGATTCTTCTTGACTATGGTGATGTGATAGTGCATCTCTTCACGAGAGAGGACAGAGCCTTCTATGATCTGGAGAGGATCTGGAAGGACGGTAAGAAAATTGAATTATGATTTCGGATAATCGGAGTTGAAATAATTCAGGACTATATAGTAGAGACAGGTTTCTTTATCCTTGGGCAGGTAAGAGACCTGTCTTTTTATAGAGTAATAGATAAAAAAGAGAACCGTGAACACTTCACGGCTCTCTGGGGGCGTATGAGCGGTGCGGGTCAAAAGCACCGCTCTTATTAGTGACGTCCGTTTGTGAACAGACGGAGTACTCCAAAAACTTTTCCTAAAATCTGGCAATCAGGAACTATGATCGGATCCATATTGTCATTCTCTGGCTGCAGACGGATGTGATCCTTCTCCTTGTAGAAGGTCTTCACAGTAGCTGAATCATCTACGAGAGCAACGACCATATCACCATTCTCAGCAGTATTGCATCTGGCTACCATGATAGTATCTCCATCGAGAATGCCGGCATTGATCATTGATTCACCCTTCACACGGAGCATGAAGCTCTCCTTGTTCGGGACGTACTCTGCTGGGATCGGGAAATATGCCTCAATATTCTGAACTGCAAGAAGCGGCTGTCCTGCTGCTACATTGCCAATGACTGGAATATTCGTCACCTCACGACGGGTGAGATTGAAATTGTCATCGAGGATCTCAATTGCACGAGGCTTCGTAGGATCTCGTCTGATATATCCGTTCTTCTCAAGGGTATTCAGATGTGAGAATACTGATGAAGTAGACTTCAGATCTACGGCTTCACAGATCTCGCGGACTGATGGTGGATATCCCTTGTTGAGGATTTCGCTCTTGATGAAATCAAGAATCTCCTGCTGCTTCTTAGTGATCTTCCCGTAACTCATAAATAAAATACCTCCGTAATTGTCTTCGTTTACGACTGTTTAGCTGCTTAATTTCTATCCAAATTATATCATATCGAACATAAGATTTCAAACATTTTTTCGAAAAATTTGTTCTAAATTATCTCGCTATAAAAATTCTTGTTAATCAGTAATAATTTATATCCATAAATAGTTGACATTAACACGTTAAAGTGATAGATTATTCAATATTAAACATAGTTATTCTATAGGATTAAAAGGAATAATGAAAAAGAGATTACTTACTGTTTTATCATTTTTAATGCTGCTTACTGTTCTGATCACTGGCTGTGGACTGAACAGGGATGCAGACGGCAATATCGTGTCCAAAAAGGTGACACTGATAAATGTCTCCTATGACCCGACCAGAGAGCTCTATGAAGCATACAACAGCTATTTCACGAAGAAATGGAAGAAGCAGACCGGACAGAGCGTAGAAGTGATACAGTCACATGGTGGCAGCGGGAAGCAGGCTCTTGAGGTTGCAAACGGACTCAAGGCTGATGTAGTCACTCTTGCACTGGCAGCGGATACGAATTCTGTGGCAAGGAGCGGACTCATCGCCTCTGACTGGCAGAGCCGTCTGCCGGATAACAGCTGTCCTTACTATTCTACAATAGTTCTCCTGGTTCGCAAAGGCAATCCAAAGCACATAAAGGACTGGGATGATCTCGTGAGATCAGATATATCAGTTGTGACACCCAATCCCAAGACTTCAGGAGGCGCCCGATGGAATTATCTGGCTGCATATGCATATGCCTTAATGAAATATGATAATGATGAATCAGAGGCAGAGGATTTCATGAGAATGTTATACAGGAATGTATCGGTGCTTGATTCAGGAGCCCGTGCATCGACCACTTCATTTACAGAGAACGGTCAGGGCGACGTACTTGTCTGCTGGGAGAATGAAGCATATCTGACTCTGAAGAATGATGGCAGTGATTATGAACTCATTTATCCATCTGTCAGTATCAAAGCAGAGACACCTGTCAGCCTTGTGGATTCCGTGGTGAAGAGTCATGGAACGAAGAAAGTGGCCGAAGCATATCTTAAGGATCTCTACGATGAGAAAGCGCAGGAGATATGTGCTAAAAATTATTACCGCCCGTCAGACAAAAAGGTTCTCGAAAAATATTCCGATCAGTTCCCTACGGATTTCACAATGGTTACAATAGATGATTTCGGAGGATGGGACAAGGTGACAAAGAAGTATTTTGCTGATGGAGGTATCTTCGATAAGATATACGAATGACAATTGATTCTGTAGTATATACTGATTTGTCCTTTAATTATTCTGGGAAAAGAAAAGAGTTAAAAGTATAAATGGAAAGCATCAGTTCTAAAAAAATCATACCGGGCTTAAGACTGACTTTTGGAATCACGGTAGCAATACTGGGGCTTCTCGTCATTCTGCCTCTGTCTTATATTGTGATATACACTCTCAAGCTGTCTCCGGGAGAGTTCTTCGAGGTCATCTTTACGAAGAGGGTTCTTACAAGCTTCTGGATCAGCATTTCAACAGCATTAATAGCTACACTTATCAATACAGTTATGGGAATTATCATCGCTTTTGTAATTGTGAGATATGAATTCCCTGGCAAGAAGCTGATGGATGGCCTGATCGAGATTCCATTTGCACTTCCTACAGCTGTGGCTGGTATCTCGCTTACAGCGCTGTATCGTGAAAACGGTGTGCTGGGACGATTCTTCCATCATTTCGGAATTCCTGTTGCATATTCGAGATTCGGTATTGTAATAGCACTTACATTTGTCAGCATTCCATATGTAGTCCGTTCTGTCCAGCCAGTACTTCAGAATATCGATCCATCAATAGAAGAGGCTGCTTCATCAATGGGAGCATCAAGGTTCAGAACTTTCAGTAAGGTGATATTCCCTGAAATTGCGCCAGCGGTATTTTCTGGTGCTGCCCTGGCATTTGGCAGATGTCTCGGTGAGTATGGCAGCGTAGTCTTCATAGCAGGCAATATGCCCTTCAAGACAGAAATTCTACCTCTCATAATAATGAGCAAACTGCAGGAATTCAGCTACAGCGAGGCCAGCGCTATTGCGTTCGTGATGCTGATCATTTCATTCCTGATTCTTATGATATCAAATATCGTAGCATCACATAATATCAGGATAAAAGGAGGGGTGTCATAATGGAAAGACAGAATAAGAATGAAAGCACAGTTCTGAAATGGGTTCTGATCATTATAGCTGCCGTGTTCCTTTTTATTATGGTGATCATGCCGCTTGGAATGGTAGTGGCAGGTTCTTTTGCGAAAGGACTGAAATACTATATAGCTTCGATTACAGACAAGTACACGCTGAAAGCTCTGTTGCTTACATTAAGAGCTACGATAGCATCAGTGATATGTACATCGGTATTCGGACTCATAGCAGCGTGGGCAGTGACGAGATATTCATTCCCTGGCAAGAAGATCATAAAGAGTATTATAGATATTCCTGTTACAATATCCCCTGTCATCTGTGGTATGATCTTCCTTCTTCTGTTCGGAAGACAGGGCCTCATCTATCCGATCCTTAATAAAATAGGAATTGACGTGATTTTCGCTGTTCCTGGAATCATCATCGTGACAGTGTTTGTGACTCTGCCAATGGTATTCCGTGAGATCGTTCCTGTGCTTGAAGCAAGAGGGACAGAAGAGGAAGAGGCTGCTGCCATGATGGGAGCGAGTGGATGGACTATTTTTACCAGGATCACCTTTCCATCGATCAAGTGGCCATTTATCTATGGCATGATTCTGTCAGCATCGCGAGCAATGGGAGAATTCGGAGCAGTGTCCGTCATCAGCGGACATCTGAGAGGACTCACGAACACCCTTCCTCTTCATGTAGAGATGCTGTTTAATGAGTTCAATACGACAGAAGCATTTGCTGTTTCTTCGGTACTGGTAATTCTGTCAATTGCATTGCTGATACTGAGACTGGTATTGCAGTATATCAGCAAAAAGAAGATTCAGAAAATACAGGAAGTTACAGACTGATATGAGACTGACCGGGTATGAAACCTATCAGACATCAACTAAATGGAAAGGCCAAGAAAATGTATGTGACTCTTGATGATGTAAATAAAAGATTTGGAGACTACAAGGCTTCTGATCATGTCTCCTTCTCCATTGAAAAAGGGAAGCTCACAGGACTTCTGGGACCATCTGGAAGCGGTAAGACTACAATCCTTCGAATGATAGCAGGACTGGAATCTCCTGACAGCGGGACTATAACAATTGATGGAACTGTAGTCAATGATATCCCCGCAAGCAAACGTGGAATCGGATTTGTATTCCAGAACTATGCGCTGTTCTCATATATGACAGTTGAGGATAATATAGCATTCGGACTGTCAGTGCAGAAGATGCCGAAAGACAAGATCAGCAGAAGAGTCAATGAGCTTATTGAGCTTGTAGGTCTTCGTGGAATGGAGAGACGTTTTCCGTCACAGCTGTCAGGAGGACAGAGGCAGAGGGTAGCATTTGCGAGAGCCATTGCGCCAAGACCGAAGCTGCTCCTTCTGGATGAGCCTTTTGCGGCCATTGATGCGAAGGTCAGAGTGGAACTTCGTACCTGGCTCAAGGAGATGATCGAGAAGCTCGGTATCACCAGTATCTTCGTGACGCATGATCAGGATGAGGCTATAGAGGTTGCTGATCAGATCATCATACTGGATTATGGAAGAGTCGAGCAGAGTGGCACACCTGTGGAAATATACCAGCATCCGGATACCGCATTTACAGCATCGTTTGTGGGCAATGCTACAGTGATTCCAGACTATCATATATTCAGTCATTTCGAGGATATACATGGAGCATGCACTGCGGTGATCCGCCCTGAATTCCTGCACCTGACAAGAGCCGGTGAAGTAGAGCAGTTTCCGAACTCATCGGAAGAGGGTGTCGTAGATTCCATCCTTTTCCGTGGCAGTCACATGGAGATCAAGGTCTGGGTCAAAGGCTCACTGCTTACGGTCAACAGGCCGCTTGAAGCGGGTCAGGTAGAAGCAGGTGAAAAGGTGCATATCTTCATCTATCAGATCTTCGTGACCACAGAGAATAAAGTATATCATCTGAAAAATGAAGCACTATATGATGATTCTGTAGTCATCTGAAGACTGCAGTATGTGATATTAAAATCATACACTATTAAAAGAAAGGTATATGTATGAAAGTGAAAGTATACACGACCGATGTCCTGATCGTCGGCGGAGGAACAGCTGGCTGTGCTGCTGCAATAAGACTAAAGGAGAGCGGTCTACGCGTAATTATTGCCGAAAAAGCCAATATAGTAAGGAGCGGATGTCTCTCAAGTGGTGTCAATGCCCTTAATGCATATATATCAAAAGGACATACTCCGCAGGACTATGTAGATTATGCGGTGAAGGATGCTGATGGAATAGCCAGAGAAGACCTGCTCCTGTCAATAAGTGAGAGATTCAATAATGTGACATGGAAGCTGGAAAAAGCCGGTCTGCCGATTCTGAAGGACAAAATGGGGCGTTATGCCACCAGAGGATGGAGAAACGTCAAGATAAATGGTGAAAATATTAAGCCGATTCTTGCAAAGCAGGTAGAAGAATGCCCGCTTGTACAGGTTATAAATCATGTAAATATTACAGACTTCATCATCAGGGACAATCGCGTATATGGTGCTGTAGGCTTCGTGGTGAATACAAAGGAAGCTGTCGAGATATATGCAGAGGCAACTCTCATAGCCACAGGTGGAGCCGCTGGAATGTATCGACCGAACAATCCGGGATTCTCAAGACATAAGATGTGGTATCCTCCGTTCAATACCGGGGCAGGCCTTGCGATGGGCATAAGAGCCGGTGCAGAGATGACTACATTTGAGATGAGATTTGTGGCTCTCAGATGTAAGGATACAATAGCACCTACCGGAACCATAGCCTCAGGAATCGGGGCGCCACAGCTCAATGCAAAGGGCGAAGAATATCAGAGCAGGTACGGTAATACTACATCTGAACGAGTATATGCATCAGTAGCAGAGAATATGAAGGGTAATGGCCCTTGCTATCTGAAAACTGAGGGTATTTCATCAGAAACAGATGATGATCTGATAAAGGCATATCTGAATATGGCTCCACAGCAGACTCTGAAATGGATGTCAGGGAAGTTCCCGTCTGAGGAGAATGTCGAGATTGAAGGCAGTGAACCATACGTCGTAGGTGGACATACTGCAAGCGGCTACTGGGTGAAAAAAGACAGAAGCACAACAATAAAGGCTCTGTATGCTGCAGGTGATATAGCCGGAGGAGCTCCACAGAAGTATGTCACAGGAGCGCTCGCAGAAGGTGAGATCGCGGCAGAGGGAATACTGGACTTCATGATTGCAAATACAAAGAACCGCATGCCTCATCCGAGAAACTTCGATGACGATGTAGCTGCAATAGTAAAACAGTATGACAGGTTCTATGAGAACGAGGGCATAGGTTATTCAACGGATGATCTCGAAGAGACAATGCAGAAGATAATGGATCAGTATGCAGGCGGTATATCAACATACTACAGATTCAATGAGGCAGGTCTTGATCTGGCAGACAGGAAGATACAGACAGTAATGCATCTGTCTGATACGCTTAAGGCTTCAAATGATTATGAACTGATGAAGATCTATGAGCTAAGAGAACGACTGCTGGTGTGCAGGGTACTCATAGCCCATTTAAAGGCTCGTAAGGAGACACGCTGGCCGGTATTCAATTCCAATTCTGATCATCCTGACAAGAATGAGAAGTTTGGAAACAGGTTTGTAAATTCCATCTATAAGGATGGAGAGATAAAGATCAGATATCGTGAGATAAGACCTGAACAGACAGCTGATAATTCTGCATCATCTGAAACTGGAGATTAATGAAGGGAGGACAGAATGAGCGTAAAAATCAACGAGAAAAAATGTATAGGATGCAGAAAATGCGTCGAGGAATGTCCTGGTAATCTCTTTGCAATGAAAGAGAACAATAAAGCATATATACGTGATGTCAGGGACTGCTGGGGCTGTGCTGCATGCATCAAAGTCTGTCCGCTCAACGCTATAAGCATGTATCTGGGGGCAGATATTGGCGGAGACGGTACCACAATGATAGTAAAACCAGTGGGAAATGTACTTCACTGGATATTTGAATCGCCTGAAGGACAGCGCCTGTTTGTGAATACTGACAGGACACAGTCCAATAAATATTAGTCTATACTGATATTGACAAAATTGATATATAGTGGTATAACATAGTAACCCGATAGGAAATATGGGATAACAATATTTAAGCGAAAGGAGCTTAATAATGAGCGAAACATCACATCTTGATTCACTGGAGGCAGAAGCCATCTACATAATCAGGGAAGTTGCAGCTGAGTGCGAGAAACCGGTAATGCTGTACTCAATCGGAAAGGATTCATCAGTAATGCTGCATCTGGCTCTCAAAGCTTTCTATCCGGAGAAACCTCCATTTCCATTTCTTCATATAGACACAACATGGAAGTTCAAGGAAATGATAAAGTTCCGTGATGAGACTGCGAAGAAGTATGGTCTCAATATGCTGGTCTATACAAACGAAGAGGGCCGCAGGAAGGGTATCAATCCTTTTGATAACGGTGCCTCATACACAGATATTATGAAGACCCAGGCTCTGAAGCAGGCTCTGACCAAATATGGATTCACAGCGGCCTTTGGAGGCGGCAGACGTGATGAGGAGCAGTCAAGAGCGAAGGAAAGGATACTTTCATTCAGAAATGCAGCTCAGGCATGGGATCCGAAGAACCAGAGACCAGAGATGTGGAAGCTCTACAATACAATGATTCATAAAGGTGAAAGTATCAGGGTATTCCCTCTTTCTAACTGGACAGAGAAGGACATCTGGCAGTACATCAAGCGAGAGAATATAGATATTGTACCTCTGTATTTCGCTGCCGTCAGACCATGTGTGGAGAGAGACGGTAATCTCATCATGGTTGATGATGACAGGATGCGTCTGAAGCCTGGTGAGAAGCCAATGATGAAGAAGATAAGATTCAGAACACTGGGATGCTATCCACTTACAGGCGGCTTCGAATCTGATGCTACCACTCTTGATGAGATCATTGAAGAGACTCTCGGTGCAGTAGAGTCCGAGCGTACAAGCCGTGTGATTGATCATGAAGGAGTAGGAAGCATGGAACGCAGGAAGAAGGAGGGATACTTCTAAAGCGTACAGATATTCAGTTGTCAATATGCACACCAGGAAGGCTAAAATACTATGAATGACTTACTAAAATTTATAACCTGTGGTTCGGTAGACGATGGAAAGTCTACTCTGATAGGACATATACTGTATGATTCCAAGCTCCTCTATGCGGACCAGGAAAAAGCGCTCGAGCTCGACTCCAAGGTCGGAAGCAGAGGTGGCAAGATAGACTACTCACTTCTCCTGGATGGACTCACAGAGGAAAGAGAACAGGGAATCACTATTGATGTAGCATACAGATACTTCACTACTGACAAGAGAAGCTTCATTGTGGCTGATACTCCGGGACATGAGGAGTACACCAGGAATATGGCTGTAGGTGCTTCATTTGCAGACCTGGCTGTAATCCTCGTAGATGCATCTCAGGGAGTACTCGTACAGACAAGAAGACACAGCCGTATTGCAAAGCTGATGGGTATCAGATACTTTGTCTTCGCTGTCAACAAGATGGATCTGGTCGACTATAGCGAGGACAGATTCAATGAGATAAAGCAGTCGCTTGTGGAACTCAGTGATGAGCTGGGACTCGCCCATGTGATCGCAATACCGGTATCTGCTACTGAGGGTGATAATGTCACGAAGAAATCGGACAAGATGCCATGGTATGATGGACCTGTACTCCTTGACTATCTCGAGAATGTCCAGATAGATCATGGTGAGAATGAAGAGGGCTTCTATATGCCGGTTCAGCGTGTCTGCCGTCCTGATCATACGTTCCGTGGATTCGAGGGACAGATAGAAGCTGGTAAGGTATCTGTAGGCGATGAGATAACTGTATATCCAAGCCTTGAGAAAGCCAACGTAAAGGGAATCCTGAAGGCTGCTAAAGAGAGTGACAGTGCATCCATCGGAGCACCTGTGACGCTGACCCTTGACAGAGAGATCGATGTGTCAAGAGGATCTGTAATTGCAAAAGGTACGAAGCTGCCTCTGTCAGACAGGGTAGAAGTATCAATGCTGTGGATGGATGATGAAGACCTCACTAAGGGAAAAAACTTCTTCGTCAAGCTAGGAACCCGTCAGATCCCGGGACTCGTGACGGATATCCTCTATAAGGTAGATGTCAATACAGGTGAACATAAGCCGGCTGAGACTCTTAAGAAGAATGAGATTGCAAGAGTCATAGTCGCATTCACTGAGAAAATAGTCGTAGATGAATTTGATAAACACAAGACACTGGGTGAAATGATCCTGATTGACAGGATATCATATATGACCAGTGCCTGTGGTGTAGTTGAAAAGGTACTTGATTCGAAGTCAGTCCTTGATGGTGATGTGACACCTGAGATCAGGGGACAGCTACTAGGACAGACAGCTGCAGCCTTTGCACTTGCCGATGCTAAAGAGAATCTGAGTGATAGTGATGCGCAGAAGGTCGAAAAGAAACTCCTTGGTAACGGCAAGCATGTACTGCTTCTGTCTGAGAAGGATGCGACAGTGCCTGTTCTGGCAGCACTGAATGATGCCGGAATTATAGCAGTGGTATCAGGAAAAGCAGATATCACCGGATATGACAGATATAAAAAGCTGGAAAAAGCTGACTCTGATCTGTCAGGCAATGAGCTGACAGACAGCATTGCTGAACAGATCGATAAGGCTACAAATCAATAATAAAGCCGATATAAAATCACTTACTGACTTTATATACAGGTATGAGAAGATAGCATCCCTCATGGATGGTATCAGGATCTGAAAGATCATTTGCAGAGCAGACATCTGACACGAATTCGTCATATGTCTGCTCTTCGTCGTCTCTGTACTCTGATGAGAGAGTGGTAAGTGTATCACCATTCTGCAGGAGAACGCTCTCGTAATGCTTCTTCTTGATGACAGAAGAGGCGGCTCTGGTAGATAGAGCACCGATTGAGAATACAATTGCCATGATGGCTGTCAGTATCATGGCAGCTGATAGTGCCCGCCTGTAGTGAAGCTGCTGCCTTCTGGCTGCAGTACGATATGTGTGTCTGGTCGTGTAATTGCTCTTTCTATTGTTTTTCATAATAATTCTCCTTGTTCGATTCCTGTTCTAAAAATCTGTTCACAACAGACATTTGGAATATCTGTTCGATAAATGAAGTATATCATGTGAACAGACATTTGTCAAACACTTTTTCGAAAAAATCTGTTCGATTTTATGCAATAATATTGGATTTCTCCAATCTGTAATTGTGGTATAATCTGTAGATATGAGTACAGAGAAGTCACAGATCAGAATTTCAGTCAGACGCCTGGCAGAGTTTATCCTGCGAAGCGGGGACATCACAGAGGGGATGGAAGTCCGCGATACGCTTGAGTCAATGCAGGCTGGCAGCAGGATCCACAAGAAGATACAGAAGAGTTCAG